>NZ_JBKAGV010000017.1:25000-940686 GCF_046290545.1 Pikeienuella sp.
GCTTCGGCGCCGCCGTCTCCTCCGCCCGGCCCGCGCCCGGGGGATGGCGGGTCGAGACGGCGGACGGGCGCGCGGAGATCTACCGCTTCCTGATCTGCGCCAGCGGCGCGACATGGGACGCCGCTGCGCCCGCGATTCCCGGCGAGTTCGCCGGCCGGCTCCGCCACGCGCGCGATTATCGGGGCGCGGAGGAGTTTGCGGGCCGGCGCGTCCTCGTCGTCGGCTGCGGCAATTCGGGGGCGGACATCGCCTGCGACGCGGCGCAGCGGGCGGCCTTCGCCGCGATCTCGCTCCGCCGCGGCTACTGGTTCATCCCGAAGCATTTCGCGGGCATGCCGACCGACGTCTACGCCGCGCGGCAGCCGAAGGTTCCGCTCCGCCTCCGCCAGTTCGTGCTGAAGCGGCGGCTGAGGCGAATGATCGGAGACATGGCGCGGCTCGGCCTTCCGGAGCCTGACCACGAATTGCTGGAGACGCACCCGCTGATGAACGACCAGGTTCTCCATCATCTCCGTCACGGCGATCTTGTCGTGCGGCCGGACGTGGCGCGATTCGAGGGCGATGAGGTCATGTTCCGCGACGGGACGCGGGAGGCGTTCGACGACGTGGTGCTCGCCACGGGCTACAACTGGTCCCTCCCCTATCTCGCGGACGCGGAGAACCCGTTTGCGTGCGGCAAGGCGCAGCTCCCGCTCTGCGTCTTCTCGCCGGCGCGGGACGACCTCTTCTTCATGAGCTTCATCAAGGCCGCCGGCTCCTCCATCACCCTCTTCGGGGAAATGTCATGGATCGTGGCTCGTGCGATACGGGCGGCGCAGGACGGCGGGGCCGATCACGCAAAGCTGCGGGCGGAGATCGCCGCGAACCGATACGATCTGCGGAAAGGCTTGCGAATGGTCGCTTCCCCGCGGCACGAAGCCTATGTGAACCGGGACGCCTACGCCGAGGCGCTGCGAATCTTGCGGCGCCGCATGGGCTGGCCGGAGACTGAACAGAACGCCGCATGAGGAGCGCGCCATGAAGATAAAGTATCTGCACACGATGGTCCGGGTGAAGGACATCGAAGCCTCGAAGCGCTTCTATTGCGACCTGCTGGGGCTCGAGGAGATCCGCCGGATGGACAACGAGGCGGGGAAGTTCACGCTCGTCTTCCTCGCGCCTCCGGGGCAGACCGAGGCGCAGGTCGAACTGACTCACAACTGGGGCTCCGAGGAGGAGTATGGCGAGGGGCGGAATTTCGGCCATCTCGCCTATGAGGTGGAGGACGTTTACGCCCTCTGCCAGAAGCTCATGGACTCCGGCGTGACCATCAACCGCCCGCCGCGGGACGGGCGCATGGCCTTCGTCCGCTCGCCCGACGGGATCTCCATCGAACTCCTGAACGCCGGCGGCGCGCAGCCTCCGAAGGAGCCCTGGGCAAGCATGGGCAATACCGGACACTGGTGAGCGCGGGATGATCCGGGCGCTTGCCGTCGCCGGGGCGCTTCTGCTCCCCGGCCTCGCGCCCGGAACGGCGGCGGCGCAGGAGCCCTGCGCCGTCGCGCTCGTCCTCGCAATGGACGTCTCGCGCTCCGTCTCCTCCCGCGAATACCGGTTGCAGATGGACGGCCTCGCCGCCGCCTTCCGCGACGAGGAGGTGCTGGAGACGATCCGCGCGCAGCAGGGTGGCGTCCTCGCCACCGTCACGATCTGGGGCGACCGGACGCAGCAGCGCCAGACGACGGACTGGACGCTCCTCCTCGGGGGGGAGGAGACGCTGGCGTTCGCAGACAGCGTGGCGGCGACGCAGCGCTATTTCGGCTTCACTTTGACCGGCCTCGGCGCCGCGATGGCCCATGCCGCCGCGCTTCTCGAAGCGGCGCCGCAGCGTTGCCGCCGGCAGGTAATCGACATTTCGGGCGACGGGGTCTCCAATGACGGCCCGCGGCCGAACCTCGTGCGGGACGCGCTTCCCGCGGGCGTCACGGTCAACGGCCTCGTGATCCTCGGCGCGACGCCGGACCCGAAGCAGCACTATATCGACGAGGTGATCGCCGGGCCCGGCGCCTTCGTCGAGACGGCGGCGGATTTCGAGGATTACGCCCGCGCGATCCGGCTGAAGCTCCTGCGGGAGCTGGCGCCTGCGCTTTCGATGCTGTCGGAATGATGGGCGCGCGCCGCGCCGCGGCGGCGGCCCTTTTCCTCGCCCTTGCGGCCTGGTCCCAGCCGGCGCGGGCGGCTGATTGCGCGCTGGCCCTCGCCCTCGCGCTCGACATCTCCTCCTCCGTCAATGCAGACGAATACGAGATCCAGAAGGGCGGGCTCGTCCGCGCCCTGCGGGACCCGGAGGTGCGCGCCGCGCTCCTCGCCGCGCCCGGCTCCGTCCGCATCCTCGTCTATGAATGGTCGGGCTGGCAGCAACAGGACCTGATCGCCGACTGGACGCTGATCGCCGGGCCGGAGGACATCGACCGGCTCGCGGCGCGAGTCGAGGCGCGGCGGCGGAGCTATGTGGACTTCTCCACCGCCATCGGCCGCGCGCTCTCATGGGGCGAGGCGCAGTTCGCGCGCTTGCCGGTCCCCTGCGCGCGGCAGGTGATCGACGTCTCGGGCGACGGCGTGAACAATGACGATCTCTCGCCCCGCACCGTCCGCGGCATGGGCGGGCTGGGGCGGGTGACGGTTAACGGGCTGGTCATCAAGGGGGCCGATCCGGACCCGGAGGAATACTACCGCACGGAGGTGATCGGCGGGCCCGGCGCCTTCCTCATGGTCGCGCGCAACGGATTCAGGGACTATCCGGACCTGCTGATCGGCAAGCTCCTTAAGGAAATCGAACCGCCGCAATTCATCGGCCTGCTCTCGCCGTGACGCCGGGCTTCACAAGCGGCCCCCGGCTCGCTACATGTAAGCTGTCCCCTCGGGGACTATGGCGATAAACGCGCACGTAATACACGGATCGGACCCGGGGGCGGTACCCGGCGGCTCCACCACGACCCCGTTCATTGGCGGGCGAGGGGCCGAAACAGGATCGACGGACGTCTAAAGGTGTATGCTTTCGCTCGGTGAGCCACCACCGTTATCGGTGCAAACAGTACAGTTGCCAATGACAACCGTGCTCCGGTGGCCGTCGCCGCGTAAGCGGCGCCCAAACCGAACCTAAGTCCCCTGGCTTAGCCGTCAGGGGCGGGGCTCGCAGGCGCCTGGCAACAGAAGCCTGCACCCACCACCCTTGAAAGTGAAGCCCCGTCGAAGCCACGGTCTATCTTCGTCCCGCGAATCGGATATGTTCCGGAAGGCGGACAGGGAAGTGCCGATGCGCGAGGGCTTGAATTACGGCCAGATGATGGAGCGGGCGCTACGCGGCGTGATGGCCCAGGCCTTGGCGCGCGTAGCGGAGTTCGGCCTTCCGGGCGAGCATCACTTCTACATCACGTTCGCGACCGGGCATGGCGCCGTCAGGCTTCCCGCGTGGCTCCGCGAGCAATTCAGCGAGCAGATGACCATCGTGCTCCAGCACGAATTCGACGGGCTCGAAGTGACGCCGGAAGGATTTCGCGTCGGCCTCAGCTTTTCAGGCCGCCCTGCGGAGATCTATGTTCCCTTCGACGCGGTGCTCACATTCGTCGATCCCTCCGTCGAGTTCGGCCTGAAGTTCGAGGCGACAGAGTCGGAAACCGAGGCGGACGACGAGCCCGAGCCGGAGGAAAGACCCCGCGGCTCGGCGGACGTCGTCAGCCTGGATCAGTTCCGCAAGCCCTGACCGTGCCGAGCCGCAATTAACCGCGGCGAAACAACTTGCGGCGAGACAATCTGGGCGGAAGGCCGGAGCCACCTATGGTTCGACAGATCGTTTATATCAGCTCCAGTCCGAGCCGGGAAGAGCCGAAGGAGATCGTCGCGATTCTCGCGGCCGCGCGCCGGAACAATGCGGCGGAGGGAATCACGGGGCTGCTCGCATTCGTGGACGGCTCCTTTCTTCAGGTTCTGGAAGGCGAGGCGGACGCCGTCTCCCGCCGGTTCGAGATCATCCGCAGGGATGCGCGCCACTCCTTCGTCATCAAGCTGCTCGACCGCGATTTGCCGGAGCGGATGTTTCCCGACTGGTCGATGGCGTGGCGCGCCTGCCCGGCGGATCACCCGGCTGCGAGGGAAGTCCGCGCGATCGCGAGCCGCGGCGAGATCATGCCCGGCGCGGGCGACGCGGCGCTCGACGCGCTGATCGCGTCCGTCTTTCGCTCCGTGCCCGCCTGACGGGGCGACGAACGCCAAATTGACGCAGCCTCGCAGGCCCCGCTATAGCGGGGCGACCCACCCGCGCGAGGAGCCGCGACCATGACCACGACCCGCACCGAGACCGACAGTTTCGGACCGCTCGAAGTCCCGTCCGACCGCTACTGGGGCGCGCAGACCCAGCGCAGCATCAAGAACTTCCCGATCGGATGGGAGAAGCAGCCGGTCGCGGTGGTCCGCGCGCTCGGGGTCATCAAGCAGGCCTGCGCCGAGGTGAACATGGCGCAGGGCAAGCTGGACCCGAAGATCGGCGCCGCCATCGTCGCCGCCGCGACCGAGGTGCGGGAGGGGCGGCTGGACGATCACTTCCCCCTCGTCGTCTGGCAGACAGGCTCCGGCACGCAGAGCAACATGAACGCGAACGAGGTGATCTCGAACCGCGCGATCGAGATGCTGGGCGGCGTGATGGGCTCGAAGAGCCCTGTTCACCCGAACGATCATGTGAACATGTCGCAATCCTCGAACGACACGTTCCCGACCGCGATGCACGTCTCCGCCGCGATGACGGCGCATGACGTTCTTCTCCCTGGCCTCCGCAAGCTCCACGCGGCGCTGGCGGAGAAGGCGGAGGCGTTCTCCGACATCATCAAGATCGGCCGCACCCATACGCAGGACGCGACGCCCCTGACCCTCGGGCAGGAATTCGGCGGCTACGCCTATCAGGTGGAGCAGGGCATCCGCCGGGTGGAGGCGAGCCTTCCGAATCTCTATGCGCTGGCCCAGGGCGGCACCGCCGTAGGCACCGGGCTCAACACCAAGACGGGCTTCGCCGAAAAGGTGGCGGAGGCGGTCGCCCGGATCACCGGCCTTCCCTTTGTCACCGCGCCCAACAAGTTCGAGGCGCTGGCCGCGCATGACGCCGTGGTCGAGGCTTCCGGGGCGGTGAAGACGGTCGCCGCCTCGCTCTTCAAGATCGCGAACGACATCCGGCTGCTCGGTTCGGGTCCGCGCTGCGGGCTTGGCGAGCTGATCCTGCCGGAGAACGAGCCCGGCTCCTCGATCATGCCCGGCAAGGTCAACCCGACCCAGTGCGAGGCGCTCACGATGGTCTGCGCCCATGTCTTCGGCAATGACGCGGCGATCGGCTTCGCCGGCAGCCAGGGCCATTTCGAGCTGAACGTCTACAAGCCGATGATGTCCTACAACCTCCTGCAGTCGATGCAGCTCCTCGGCGACGCCGCCGCCGCCTTCACCGACAATTGCGTGGAAGGGATCAGCGCGGACGAGGAGCGTATCTCGAAGCTGATGTGGGAGAGCCTGATGCTCGTCACCGCGCTCGCGCCCGAGATCGGCTACGACAACGCCACGAAGGTCGCCAAGACGGCGCACAAGAACCGCACCACGCTGAAGCAGGAGGCCATCGCCCTCGGCTTCGTCGATGCGGAGACCTTCGACCGGGTCGTGCAGCCGAAGGACATGCTCGGCCCGAAGGACTGACGGGCGCCGCCGCGCAACCGCGCGGCGAGGCTGGCGAGGCGCTTCGCGGCTCGGTCGAAGGATGGCCGCTTCATAGTCGATTGCGCCGGTTTTCGCCCGACAGGAGACACGTTTTCGCCATGATTTGCCCCCCTCCTGCCGCCGCCCGGATCGGGGCCACGGAAGGAGGGGACGAGTCTGCATGCCAAGTTATACGCGCCCGGCGAAGCGATCCCTCACGCTCTGCGGCCACCGCACGAGCGTCACTCTGGAAGAGCCGTTCTGGCGCGCATTTCAGGTTGCGGCCAGGATCGAAGGCGTCTCCGTCAATGCGCTGGCCGCGCGAATCGACGCGACGCGGCCGCAGGGCGTGGGCCTCGCATCGGCAATCCGAGTCTATGTGCTCGAAGAGGCGCTGAAGGCGCCGGAGCGCTTCGCCGCGGAGTGACCTTCACCGCGGCACCACCAGAAGCCTGATCCCGCTTGCCGAGCGGAGCGTCAGCCGGGCGACGGGGCGCGGCGGAGACCCTTTCGCCGGAGCGAATGAGAAGCGCGCGAGCAGAATGGCGAGCGAGAGGACACCCTCCATCATCGCGAATCCCGCGCCGGGGCACACGCGCGGGCCGGTGCTGAAAGGAATATAGGCCTCCCGTCGCGGCGCGGCCTCCTCCGGCCGACTCCATCTTTCAGGATCGAAACGGTCGGGCTCGGGCCAGATGCGTTCATGCCTGTGCAGATGCCACGGTGAGAGAATGAAGAAGGAGCCGCGCCTTATGTCGCGCTTGCGGAGAAGCTCGGGCCGCGCCGTCTCCCGCACGAGCATCGGCACCGGCGGATAGAGCCGGAGCGCCTCGCGAAACACGTCCCGCGTGAAGGGGAGCCGGCGCAACATGGAAGGGGAAGGCGGGCCGGCGGCGTCTATCTCGGCCCGCGCGCGCGCCTGCGCCTCCGCGTCATTGGCGAGGAGCCAGAGCGCCCAGGCCAGCGCGCTGGCCGAAGTCTCGTGCCCGGCGAGGAAGAAGATCATCACCTGGTCCAGCATCTCCGCGGCGCCGAAAACGGCGCCCGTCCCGGGGTCGGGCGTCGTCATGATGCGGGTTGCGAGATCGTCCGGCGCGGCTCCCGCGGCGATCTCCTCCGCCCGGCGCGCGACGAGGGCGCCGACGAGCGCGCGGATCGCCCGCGCCTCCCGCCGCCCGCGCCTGAGCCGCGGGGCCCAGCGCGGTGCGCCGATCACATCGAGGAGGGAGACGACCGGCCCAGCGGCCTGGTAACGGCTGAACGCGTCGAAGACCGCCGCCGCCTCCGCCGCCCCGATCGGCGCGGAAAAAAGCGCGCGGAAGATGATGTCGGCGGCGAGGCGGCTCGCCTCCGCCTCGATCTCCACCGGCTCTTCGCCCGCCCGGGCCGCGAGCCGTTCCGCCGCCGCCTCCGCCGCCTCCAGCATCGACGGAAAGATCGCCTGAAGCTTTCCGCCCTCGAAGGCCGGGTCGATGATCCGCCGCTGGCGCTCCCATTGCGGGCCGTTCGTGACGAAGACGCTCTCGCCCAGAAGGTCCGCGAGGGCGGTGGCGATGGCGTCCGCCTTGGGGAAGTCCTGAGGTCGGCTGACGAGGGCGAGACGGACGAGATCCGGCTGGTTGACGAGATAGGCGTCGCGAAGCGGGGTGCGGACCTCGGCCATCCACGCGCGATAGAGGCCGGGCTTGAGCGCGGAAAAGAGATCGCGCCGCGCGCGCCGCCATCGGCCGAGGACGGATACGCCCTCGGGCCGGTGCGGGGGGCGCGGGGCGAGGAAGCGCGCCATGTCAGCCGGCCCCGAAACGGTTGCGCCGGTCCGCACGCGGCGAGTCGCGGCGCCCGGCGAAGCACGGGCCCAGCCGCTCCGGCCCGGCCGTCACGGCGAAATAGTCGAAACCCGCAGGCCGCTCGAAGGCGCAGAGATATTGTATGTGCTTTCGGAACCACCGCCCGCGGAGCGCCCTTCGCGTCTCGGGCGCGAGCCCGTCGGCGAACCGGGCGGAGATCACCTTCGGATTCCGCCCGGGCGGCCCGCCGCTCACCGCCGCAGCGTCGGAAAGCGCGTAGCAGCCGCCATCGGCGGGGGAGGACACATCCACCCAGTCGAGCCGCGGCTCCGCGGCGAGCGCGGCGAGCTCCGCGCGGAGCCGCTTCGCGCCCGGAAGGAAGCTCAGCATCGGGATCGTCTGCCCGAGCGTCAGAAGCGAGAGCGCGGCGCCTGGCCGGGCGGCGGAGAGCGCCCGCGCCGCGGCGCTCGCGGCATAGGCCGCGCCGGAGGAATGGCCGACGAGCAGAACCTCGTCCCAATCCTCCGCCATCGCCTCGCCGATGCGGTGGGCGAAGGCGTCGATCCGCGCCTCCATCTCCGGCGCGCGCCCGGCGGCGTGATCGGCGGTGAAGCCGAGATCGGCCATGAGATAGTAGACGAGCGTCGCGCCGTCCGCCCGTTTCGAGAACCGCATGACGCCCCAGGCCGTCGCCGCGCCGCAAGGAGCGGAAAGCCAGAGCGGCGCGCCGAGGCCTGCCGCCGCACCATGGACCAGCGCGCCCGCGAGACAGGCGCCGGCGAGATAGAGCAGCATCATCAGAGGCGGATAGAGGCCCACGAGCGTCGAGACCAGACGAAGGCGGCAGAGGCGGAAGAAAGCGCCGGTGAAGACATAGGCGGCGAAGGTTCGCGCCATGAGAATATAGAGCGCCGGGAGCGGCCTTCGCATCCGCGAGCGTGCGATATCGTCCCAGCGGAGCATCTCGAACGCCGCCTCCGCCCCCTCCCGCGAGACGCTCCAGCGCGCGGCGCCGGGCGAGAGGCGAAGCGGGCCGACCTCTATCGGGTTGCCGTCGATCCCGCCTTGCCGCGCCGCCTCGGCCCGGTAGAGCGCGTGGTACCGGCGCGGGCCGTTCGGATCGAACCCCGAGACGAAGAAGACGCGCCGCCGCGTGACCCGTCCCCGCCCGTCCGCCTCCGCCATGCGCGCCCTCCGGCGGCCAAAGCGGCCGCTCGGGGTCACTATCCGGCGAAATCCTGCGCGCTCAAGCCCGGCCCGTTCAACCGATGGTCGCGAGCGCCGGGAATGTGTCCAGGAGCCAGAAGGCGGCCCGCTCGAACTGCCCCGTCGCCATGGCGACGCCGACCACGATGAGGAGCAGGCCCATCGCCTTCTCCACCGTCGGCAGATGGCGGCGGAAGCCGCGCATCCACCGCATGAAGGGCCGGATGAAGAGCGCCGCGAGGATGAAGGGGAGGCCGAGGCCCGCCGCATAGACCGCGAGCATGGCGACGCCGCGCCCGATCGTCTCCTCCTGCCCGGCGAGGACGAGGATCGTCCCGAGGATCGGGCCGATGCAGGGCGTCCAGCCGAAGGCGAAGGCGAGGCCGATCACATAGGCGCCGGCATAGCTCCCCGCCGCGCGCCCCGCGTCCAGCCGCGCCTCGCGATAGAGGAACGGGATCCGGATCACGCCGAGGAAGTGGAGGCCGAGCAGGGCGATGATCCCGCCGGCGATCTGCCCGAACAGGATCTTGTTCTGCAGCAGGACCTGACCGATTGCGGAGGCCGTCGCGCCGAGGGCGACGAACACCGTGGCGAGCCCGAGCACGAAGAATAGCGAGGAGATGAAGACGCGCCGCGCCAGCGCGTCGTCCACCCCGTCATCGTCCGTCAGCTGGTCGAGCGTCGCGCCGGCGATGAAGGCGAGATAGGGCGGCGCCAGCGGCAGCACGCAGGGCGAAAGGAAGCTGAGCACGCCGCCCGCGAAGGCGGTGATGAATTCGAGCATTGTCCGGTCTCCGTCGCTTGCCGGATTAGCGGAGCCGCGCCGCCCCGTCGCCTCACAATCGCATCAGCGCGTGTTTCAATTCGCCGCGCCGGAGAGAAGGAAAGCGACGAGCTGCTCGATCTCGAGCGCGGTCAGCCGGGTGCGGCCCACAAGCGCCTCCTCAACCTCCCCGGCGAGGCCGGGCGTGTAGTAGGCGGGCATTTCCGTCTCCGGATAGACGACGCGTGGCTCCACGATCATGAGCCTGATCTCGCCCGCCGTCAGCCGGGAGCCTGCGCCTTCCAGCGCCGGCGCGCGCCCGCGCTGGTGGCATTCGGCGCAACCGGCCTCGCGCCAGAGCGCCGCGCCGGGTTCTGGGCCGCCGGTCCATTCGGCGAGCGGATCGGGGATCGCCGACGCATTCTCTACGACGTAGTCGACATGTTCAGCGGCTGCGCCGGCGGCCCAGACGACGAGGGTAAGAAAGGCATAGCGCGCACGTGCCATCGCAATGCGAACCTATCGCATTGCCGCGCCTCCGCAACCGGACTAATCAGGCGCCCGTCGAAACGGAAGGGCGCGGACATGGGCTTCAGATGCGGGATCGTCGGGCTGCCGAATGTCGGCAAGTCCACCTTGTTCAACGCCCTCACGCGCACCGCGGCGGCGCAGGCGGCGAATTTTCCCTTCTGCACGATAGAGCCCAATGTTGGGGAGGTTTCCGTCCCCGACGAAAGGATCGGAAAGCTCGCGTCCATCGCGGCGTCGAAGGAGATCATCCCGGCGCGCTTCACCTTCGTGGACATCGCCGGCCTCGTGCGCGGCGCCTCGAAGGGGGAGGGGCTCGGCAACCAGTTCCTCGCCAACATCCGCGAGGTGGACGCCATCGCCCATGTTCTCCGCTGCTTCGAGGATGACGACATCACCCATGTCGAGGGTCGGATCGACCCGGTCGCGGATGCGGAGACGATCGACACCGAGCTGATGATCGCTGACCTCGAAAGCGTGGAGCGGCGCGTCCAGAACCTTCAGCGCAAGCTGAAGGGCGGGGACCGGGAGGCGCTGCAGCAGGCGCGACTGCTCGAGGCGGCGAAAACCGCGCTGGAGGAAGGCCGCCCCGCCCGCTCCGTCGAGATCGCGGAGGAGGACGCGAAGGCGTGGCGCGGCCTTCAGCTCCTGACCGCGAAGCCGGTTCTCTATGTCTGCAACGTCGCGGAAGCCGAGGCGGCGACGGGCAATGACTGGACGCGCAGGATCGCCGCGCTGGCGGAGGCCGAGGGCGCCGGCTGCGTCACCATCTCCGCCGCCATCGAGGAGGAGATCGCACAGCTCGATCCGGAGGAACGCGAGGTCTTTCTCGCCGAGCTCGGGCTCGCCGAGGCCGGGCTCGACCGGCTGATCCGCGCCGGATACGACCTCCTCGGCCTCGTCACCTATTTCACTTGCGGCCCGAAGGAGACGCGGGCGTGGACAATCCAGCGCGGCTGGACCGCGCCCAGGGCGGCGGGCGTGATCCACGGAGACTTCGAGAAGGGTTTCATCCGGGCGGAGACCGTCGCCTATGACGATTATGTCCATCTCGGCGGCGAACAGAAGGCGCGCGAGGCGGGCAAGCTCCGGGCCGAGGGCAAGGCCTATGTCGTCGCCGACGGCGACGTGATGCATTTTCTCTTCAGCCGCTGAGCTCGGCGAATCGCGCGAGAAAGGCTCGCGCCGCCTCCTGCGCGGGAAGGGGCCGGAGACGGATCGACTCCCATCCCTCCACCTTCGGCCGCGCGAAAAGCCGGTTCGCCTCCGCCGCCTCGAACCCGGCGAGCTGCACCGCCTCGATCCAGGCCGCCGCCCGGTCCGCCCGCTTGATCCGGGCCTTCAGCGCCGCGGTCGTCTTCGCGGGCAGGCCGAAGCGGAGATGGATCGCGGCCTCCAGCCGATCCTCGAAAGCCCGGTAGTCGAGCCCGAGCGCGGCCTTGAACGGTGAGATCATGTCTCCGATCACATATTCCGGCGCATCGTGCAGCAGGGCGGCGAGTTGCTCGGTCACATCCGGGGCTGGACGGCTCCCGCTGAATAGCCGCTCCACGAGGAGGGAATGCTCCGCGACGGAAAAGGGCCATTCGCCCTTCGTCTGCCCGTTCCAGCGCGCCACGCGGGCGAGGCCATGGGCGATGTCTTCGATCTCGACGTCGAGCGGCGAGGGATCGATCAGGTCGAGCCGCCTGCCCGACAGCATCCTCTGCCAGGCTCGCCGCTCCGCCATCGCTATCTCCGCCTGATGCCCGCGACGCCCGTGCGCGTTGCCCGTCGCCGGCTTCGCTGTTATAGCGCCCGCCGACCGGAGACCAGCGCGCCGTGCGCACAAGGAGCCACAGATGCAGGATCATATCGTCAGGGACATCGGCCTCGCCGAATTCGGGCGCAAGGAAATCGCGATCGCCGAGACCGAGATGCCGGGGCTCATGGCGCTGCGCGACGAGTTCGGCGCGGCGAAGCCGCTGAAGGGCGCCCGCATCGCCGGCTCGCTCCACATGACGATCCAGACCGCGGTTCTGATCGAGACGCTGGTCGACCTTGGCGCTGATGTCCGCTGGGCCTCCTGCAACATCTACTCGACGCAGGATCATGCGGCCGCCGCCATCGCGGCCGGCGGCACGCCGGTTTTCGCCGTGAAGGGCGAGTCGCTGGAAGAGTACTGGGCCTATACCGACCGGATCTTCCGCTTCGCCGAGGGCGGCGCGAACATGATCCTCGACGATGGCGGCGACGCCACCATGTACGTCCTGATCGGCGCGCGCGTCGAGGAAGGCGAGACGAGCCTGATCGAGACGCCGACCTCGGAGGAGGAGGAATACTTCTTCGCGCAGATCCGCAAGCGGATGGCGGAGGAGCCGGGCTGGTTCGTGAGGCAGCGCCACATGATCAAGGGCGTCTCCGAGGAGACGACGACCGGCGTTCACCGGCTCTACAAGCTGATGGAAAAGGGCCACCTGCCCTTCCCCGCGATCAACGTGAATGACAGCGTCACCAAGTCGAAGTTCGACAACAAGTATGGCTGCAAGGAGTCGCTCGTGGACGGCATTCGCCGCGCGACCGACACGATGATGGCGGGCAAGACCGCCGTCGTCTGCGGCTATGGCGATGTCGGCAAGGGCTCCGCGGCCAGCCTGCGCGGCGCCGGCGCGCGCGTGAAGGTGACGGAAATCGACCCGATCTGCGCGCTTCAGGCGGCGATGGACGGCTATGAGGTCGTCACCCTCGAGGATGCGGTGAAGACCGCCGACATCTTCATCACGACGACCGGCAACAAGGACGTGATCCGCATCGAGCACATGCGCGAGATGAAGGACATGGCGATCGTCGGCAATATCGGCCACTTCGACAACGAGATTCAGGTCGCGTCGCTGAAGAATCACAAGTGGACGAACATCAAGGACCAGGTGGACATGATCGAGATGCCCTCGGGCTCCCGCATCATTCTCCTGTCGCAGGGTCGTCTCCTCAATCTCGGCAATGCGACGGGGCACCCCTCCTTTGTCATGTCGGCGAGCTTCACGAACCAGGTGCTCGCGCAGATCGAGCTTTGGACGAAGGGCGACGAGTACGCCAACGAGGTCTTCGTTCTTCCGAAGCATCTGGACGAGAAGGTCGCGCGCCTTCACCTCGCACGCATCGGCGTGAAGCTGACGGAACTGCGGCCGGATCAGGCGGACTATATCGGCGTGGCGGCCGCGGGCCCGTTCAAGCCGGATCACTATCGCTACTGACCGTCCGCGCGGCGCGCGCCAGACAGGGGTCGCGCCGCAAGGCGCGGCCCTTTTTTGTTCTGGGGATGGCGCGCCTGTCGTCTGGCCTGGCGTCTGGCAGCTCATCGCGCCGTTGCCGGGATTCGCCGCCAGCGCACCGGATCCCTATCGCCCTTGATCGTCCTCCCGCCGGCCGGATCGGGGACCGCGAGCCAAGACATTTCCCCCTTTTCTTGCGCAGCAGACGGCGCGCCTACCCCCGGCCTGATGCCGATCTGGTCGTGGATCCCGGTGCGGTTTGCGCGCCCGGGACGGCGGATTGCCATCGCTCTGGTTCATCTCCGCTCAGGCGCAGGCTACGTCCGGGGGCGGTGACGCGAGACATAGGTCCCTTCGCGTGCGGAGCAGACGGCGTGCCTGCCCCTTCCCTGATTCCGATTTGATTGTAGCGGCCAGCCCGGAATGCGCGGCGGGCGCACCCTGTGTGATGTGCGTCAACGCGCGGCCCCTCTTCTCGTATGGAAGTCAGCGCTTTCGTCGGGACAGCTCCATCCGTCACTTCCTCACAGGTGCGTCGGCGTCTCACTCCTGGCCGAATCATCGGGCGTGAATGGTGCTGCCTGAAGCGCAGTCTCTGCATGGATGGTATGATTCTTCGCGAATCTTGTCGCGCTGCGAATGGATGGGAGTCATTCCAGGGAAGTGTTTTCGCCCCTTCGATGGCTATGAGATCCCGTATACCCGCTATGGTTGTCTCCATTCATGCAGGAATGTCTCCACTCATGCTCAGACGGCGGAAAATGGCTCTCCACTCATGAATCTTTCATGATGCAGGAGCTGAACCATCGGTTTTCGCTTTGCCCGTCGACAAAAATGCGCAAATGTCGGTTCAGGGGATGGGAGCGAGGTCGCATCCGAGAATGTCGACGATCTCGAACCCGCTGTGTGTGGAGGGGTGATGTTGAGTGTGTCGCGTTTCTGCAGGTCGCAGCTGCGCCTTCTGACGCTTGGCGTCGTGTTTGGGGCGAAGTGCGCGCTGGAGCCGGGGTTCTCGGGGGAGAATCCCGGCCGACCGGGCGGAGACGATTTGCCGGGGCCAGACGGCGGTGCGGGGGCGCCGCCGTCTGTGCTACGCCCCAGATCCGCATCCTTCACAGCGTTCACGCTCATCCCCCCTCGTCGGCGGGCGAACAGGAGCGGCGAATTCGATCCGGGTGAGGCCGCCGCCTCGTTTCCGAGACAGGCGCGCGCCAACGCTCGCGCCTTGTCAGCGCACTCGGCTTGTCACACGCCGGTTCCTGGGGAGTTCGCCTGATGACCGCCACCCGCACGTACAAATTCACGGCCTTCACAGCCGATGATCTTCTTCGCGCCGGCGACGGAGCGCTCGGACGGGGAGACGTCTTCACAATGCCGGCGGAGGCGACGACGCTGTTCGTCGTCGGGGATGACGACAAGGCTCTCTCAGGCGACAACCTGCGCAACGAGAACGCCAACGACACGTCGGGACAGACGGCCTCCATCAGGGACGGGAACGGCGCAGAGCTCGGAAACGGGCGGCAGATCTACGCCGAAAGCTACCACTGGGTCTCCGACCAGCATGGCAACTGGTACGTGCTGATCGAGATCGAGCAGGAAGGCGTCAGCGGCGGCCTGAACGACTATTTCACCTTCTACACCGGCGGCTGCTATTCCGTGCCGCCCGCAGGGGCCGTCCTGACGGTACATGGAGCGTGCAATGTCTGTGGCGACTGGCTGAATTACTGCGATATGGACGGCGGCGACGCGCCGCCGCCTCCGTCGCCCCCGGGCGCGGTTCATGGCCGGTTCTTCTTCGACGAGGACCATGACGCCACGGAATGGAACGCGGATACAGGCGGCTGGGAGCCCGGCGTTTCGGGCGCGGTGGTCAAGCTCCTGGACGCGTCGGGCGCGGTCGTCGCGACGACGACGACGAGCGCCGATGGAGGCTACGCCTTCCTCAACGTCCCGCCGGGCGACTACCGGGTCAAGTTCTTCTCCCCCGAGGGATACGAGTTCGTGCGGAAGGATGTCGGCTCCTGGAGCGCGGATTCCGATGCGAATGCGAACGGAGTCACGGATCTCTTCCACGTCGCCGCGGGCGAAAAGAAGACGAATATCGACGCAGGCGTGAAGATGGACCTCGGCTCGATCCAGGGCCGTTTCTTCCTCGACGCAGACGGCGACGACACGGAATGGAACGCGGCGACCGGAGCCTGGGAAGCGGGCGTCGCGAACGCCGAGGTCCGGCTGATCGACGCTGCGGGCGCGGTGGTGGCGACCACAACGACGGACCCTGACGGAGGCTACCGGTTCGACGGCGTCCGCGCCGGCGATTATCGCGTGAAGTTCTTTTCTCCCGAAGGCTTCGAGTTCGTCAGGAAGGATATCGGCGGGCCGGGGATCGACTCCGATGCTGACGCGGCGGGCCTCACCGACCTCTTCCACCTCGCAGCCGGCGCACATCTCTGCAATATCGACGCAGGTATCGCACGCGTCCTCATCCTTGATGCGGTGGACGACACCCTGACGGTTCTGGAGACCGAAGGGGCCGGCGAAACGGATCTGAACGTCCTCGCCAACGACATCGACGATTTCGGGCCGGCCGGCCCCGTCCTGATGGTGGACGGCCAGAGCGCCGCCGTCGGCCAATGGATCGACCTCGCAGGCGGCGGCAGGGTCCGGCTCGACGCGAACGGAGAGCTGGACTTCGACGCCGGCGGCGATTTCGACGCCCTGAACGCCGGCGAGTCCGCCACCGTCTCGCTCACCTACACGATCGCGGAGATCGAGACGGCGCCGCCGGTCTATCAGTGCCTCGACTTCAACCATCTGGCGCGCGGAACCATCGTCACCAACCAGTTCACTTCGGCCGGGCTGACGGTAACGAGCGCGAACCCGTCCAAGCCGGTCATGATCTTCGACACGGCGAACCCGACCGGGGGTGACTGGGACCTTGCGACCTCGAATCTCGGCAAGGCCCTGATCATCTCGGAGAACGGCAGCACCACCAATCCGGACGACAACGCAGGCGGCGGAACCTTCATCTTCACCTTCGACCGCCCCGCGCAGGTCACCTCGCTGACCTTCCTCGACACCGAGGAGCCGGTCCCCGTCATGCGCTTCTTCGACGAGGGCGGGTCGCTGATCGCCACGATCAACGGGCCGGTGACCGCCGACAACGGCCAGGGCGTTTCCCATTTCAACGTGTCGGGCGTGGCGCGGATGGAAGTGAAACTGGCGGGCTCCGGCGCGATCGACAATCTCGTCTACACGCTTCCGGGCGTCGAGACGGTCATCGCGGAGGATACCGCGACCGTCACGATCATTGTCGAAGGCGTCGACGATCCGAACGCGCCCCCGGTCGCCGTCGATGACGCGATCACGATCGACGAGGACGGCGCCATCGCGCCCGATGCCGCCGCCGCGCTCAACGTTCTCGCGAACGACACCGACCCTGAAAATGGCCCGCTTGTCGTCTCCGCTGTCGAGGGTGGAGCTGTCGGCGCGCCCGTGACCGTGCGGACGGCGAACGGCGTCGATGTATCCGTCATCCTCGAAGCGAATGGCGATCTCCGCTTCGATACCGCCGGTCTTTTCGACGATCTGCCGCTCGGCGCCTCGGACAGCTTCACGCTTGGCTACACCGCAGCAGACAACGAGGGGGCGCTGGCGACGGCGACGATCACTGTCGTGATCGAAGGGCTTAACGAGCCGCCAGTCGCCGAAGACGATTCGATCACCATCGGCGAAGCCGATGAGATCGGCGGCGTCGGCGCGTTCGCGCTGAACCTTCTCGACAATGACGTCGACCCGAATGGCGACTCGCTCAGCGTCTCCGCCGTGGAGGGCGTCGCACTCGAAGGCGGCTCCGCGATCGTCACCGCGACAACGGCGGGGGGCCGCATCGTGGACGTGACGATTGCGGCGGACGGCGCGGTCTCCTTCGCCACGGCAGGCGCGTTCGACGACCTGAACGAGGGCGACACCGACAGCCTGACCCTCGCCTACACGGCGGCGGACGGAAATGGCGGGGAAGACGACGCGACGCTGACGATCACGATCAACGGAGAAGGCCCGGCGGCGCCGACGGTGAGCTACAACATCATCTTCCTGCTCGACGCCTCCGCATCGCTCGTTGGCTCTTCCGGCGCCGGCGCCGCGATCATCGGCGCCGACGAGAACGGGCAGCAGCGAGTGCTCGACCTGAATGGCGACGGCGTCTTCAACTCCGAGTTCGACGCCTCGCTGCTCATCACGCAGAAGCTCGTCTCCCAGCTTGGCGCGCTCGGCCTCGGCGATGTCGAGATCGGCATCGCGACCTTCGACTCGGAGCTCGGCTTCGGAACGCCCAACGCTCCGGTCGAGCGGTTAACGGATACGGATGGGGACCAGATCTTCGCCGCGGGCGCCGATCTTTCCTCTTCCTTCCTTGGGACGGGCGGGAGCGGCTTCGCCTTCTACAACACGGCCATCGACGGGGCGAACGACTTCTTCGCCGAGACCACGGCGAACGACGCGGCGTCGACCGTCAACCTCGTCTTCCTGTTGACGGATGGAACGGGCCTCAACTGGACGGCGGGCGGGAACCCTGCGCTCGCGGCGGAACTCGCGGAGCTTCGCGGCTTCGACGCAACGCTCGACGCGCTGCTTCTCGACGCCGCGGGGGCAGGCTCCCCGCTCATCGCGCAGATGGAGGCATCGTCGGGGGACGGCGCAGCCTCGATCCTGGACGACGACCTTGCCGTGACCGCCTATGTCGGCGGCCTCGGCGACCAGCTGATCGCCTGACAGGGGCCTCTCGGGCGATCGGGAACGGCGCGCAGGGGGGCTTGCGCGCCGTTCATTTCGTTCACGGATTCGTCGCGCGCATCCACGGCTGTTCGGCGAACTTCGCCCCCCAGGCGGCGAGACCGGGCCGCCCTTCCCGCCAGTCTCCCCAGCCGCCCATTTCCAGCCGGAAATCGAGATAGCCGAGCGCGCAGCCGACCGCGACCGTTCCCATGTCGAGCGGTCCGGCGAGATGCGCGAGCCAGCGCGCCTCCAGCGCGTCGAGCCCGCGCCCGATCTTCGCCCGCTGGCCCGCCACCCACTCCGCCGAGCGCAGCCCCTCCTCCCGCATCCGGACCTCATAGACGCAGAGCAGCGCCGCATCGAGCATTCCGTCCGCATGCGCCTCGAGCGTCAGCGTCGTCCAGATCGCCTCGCCCGAAGGGTAGAGACCCGTTCCATACAGGGCGTCGAGATAGCGGGTGATGACGCGGCTGTCATAGAGGGCCGGGCCATCATCGCGCACGAGGCAGGGGATCTTGCCGATCGGGTTGGCGGCGACGACGGCCGGATTCGGCGCGCTCGGCGCCGTGGCGCCGTCGATCAGGGCGACATCGCCCGTCTTGCCCGCGATTTCGAGCACCGCCATGACCTTGCGGACATAGGGCGAAGGGCCGGCGTGAAAGAGCTGCATTGGCGATTTCCTCGGAGTTCGTGGTCTTGAGCACAGCAGAGCGCCGGCGTGGAGCTACAGCATGATCCGCCTCTGCGCCGGGGGCAAGACCGCCGCCTGGGCAGTCTTCCGCCGGGAGCGAGGAAGCCAGGCCCGCCGCTTCAGAAGCGGTATTCGACCCCGGCAGTGACGGTGAAACTGTCGAGGTCGAAGGTTCGGATGTTCGACTCGCGCAGGTAGTATTCGGCCCGCGCCACGGCCGCGAAGCCCTGCTCCAGATAGGCCGTGTGGCCGATCGAGAAGCGAAGATCCACGTCTTCCCGGTCCGTCGCAGGGTCGAAGATCCCCGGCGCGTCGAACTGGCGCCAGACGGCCCGCGCGCCGAGGTCGAACGCCCAGGGCCGCGCCGCAACGTCCATTCCGCTCTCGTAGCGGACCGTGGCTACGCCGCCGAGACCGAGCGACAGGTTCTTCTCGGAATCCGTCCGCGCGCCATCGAATTCCAGGAGACCGAAGCCGACAAGGCTCAACTGCTCGTCATGCACGTGGGAGACGCCTGCGCGGGCGCGGATGTTCGCGCCGTCCTTGTCGATCCCGGCCGCGCGCTCGTGGTTGTCGCGCCAGCCGACCCTGAGGTCGGAGAAGGCCACCGTCGCCGCCCCAAGAGGGGCTGTCATCTCCAGGCCGAAGCCGAACGTCGTGTGGAGCGCGTCGTCGCCATAGCGGACATGGTCGAACTCGATATAGGGGCGGCCCTTGATCCCGTTCCGCTCGTCATCGAAGGCGAGGCTGGGCCCTGTACGGAGAACGAGGACGGCGGTGTTGCCGCTGTCCACCTCCCCGAAGCGCACGCCGTACACCGCCGCATCCGAACGCCATTCCTCGCCGAGCGGGCCGCCGAGATCCTGCACCCAGGTGACCTGGCCGGTGACGGCGACGCCGCCATCCGTCTGCGCGGTCGCGTTAGGGTCGGTCAGCTGCGCCGGCACGCCGAGGAACTCGATGGTGCGGGAGCCGGGTCCGTTGTTCGCGTTCGTGGTGAAGAGCGCATTCACGGTGACCTTGCCGGTGAAGTAATCCGTGCGCATCCGCCGCTCGATCTCTTCGAGGTAGAGCGCGACGCGCGCTTTCAGGTCGGCCGGCGAGGCCGGATCGGCGGCGACCTCGGAGAAGTACTGCCGCGCGACAGGATAGGAGCCGATCCGGAAATAGGAGGCGCCAAGCTCGGTCCGCACCTGAGGCAGGGCCGGATCATAGATGAGAATCCGCTCCAGCGTGCTGATCGCGGCCTCATAGTCCTGCAAGCGGATCGAGACGAGCGCGTATCGGAACATCAGGTCGAGATCGGCCGGAGCCGCGAACATCTCGGAGAAGAGCTGCGCCTGCTCCGCCCGGAGCGCCGCCGCATCGGCTTCTTCCTGTGCGGCGACCGGCGCGGAGATCGCGCCGAACGCAAGAACGGCGGAGAGAATGATCTTCTTCACGGCATATCCCCCTCGGATGACCGTCAGTTGTTTGCCGAAATCAGCGCGAGCGAATCCCGGAGATTGTCGATGGCGAGGTCGAAATCCTCGATCGCGATGCGGATGCCGCCGATATCGACGATCTGGCCGGAAGCCGACCTTATGCCCGTGAAGATCGGCGTTCCCTGGTAGTTGATCGCGAAGGAGCCGTTGAGCCGGTCCGAGGTCGAGATCGTGAAGTCGGCGTTGTCGACGGAGCCGAACAGGGCGGTCGTCCGGATCGGATCCTCCACGATCCTGTCCCCGTCCTGCACGACGATGAAAAGGTCGCCGACGAAATCCTGCCCCTCGATGCCCGAACTCTGGAGATCGGGCGCGAGCTCGGCAGGGTAGGACACGCTCGCGAGCCCCTGCCCCCCGGCGATCGAATAGCTGAGCGAGAACGGGAAGTTACCCGTGACGTTCTGCGTGCCGCCGGCGTTGATGTCCGCGGCGTAGAGACCGCTGAAGACGATGACGTCCATCTCCTGGCCCGGCCGCTCCGCCAGCTCCTCCGCGAGGTTGGCTGTCGCGAAATCGTCGGAAGGGGACTCGAGCGCCGGGTCCGGCCCCTCGTCGAACGCCGCGGCGAAGCGCTCTCCGGTGGTGGAGATCGCAGGGGCGGTGACCGCGCCCTCCACCCCCGACACCACCGCCGCGACGGCGGCCACCGCCCCGCCGGCGCCGGACGCATCGCCGCCGCCGCCGCCCTTCCCGGCGCCGGAGGAAAGCGCCGCGGCGAGCGCCTCGGGCGTGGCGAGCCCGAGATATTCGAGCGCGCCATCGAGCGCGATGCGGGCATAGCCCCCTTCCCGCGTGATCGTGAGGGAGCCGCGCGGGCTCGTGATCGTGGAGGAAATGCCGGCGAAGTGGAAATGCAGCGCCGTCCCGTCCGGCGCCACCACAGTCTGTCCGATGCCGCCGCGGATGCCGATGGTCGCAGTCGGCGTTCTTATCGTCGCCTCGCCCGTCTTGGTGATCCTGCCGCCCACGAGACGCAGCGCGCCGCGCGCCACGCTCACCCCGATCGCGCCGGTCTGCGCGTCCGGGTCATAGACGTACTCGTCGAGGACAATGTCCGAGTTCGGGGAGAGCGTGAGAGAGGTCTGATCGAGGAAGAGAATCTGCCCGCCGCCCTGCTCCGATGTCGCGATCCTTTCATTCCGGACCAGACGCTCCTGGATGAAGACCGGCCGCGGCGGCTCTGCGGGCCGCGCGCCTGTCATGTCGCGGTTCACGGCGGCGAGCACGCCGATTTCCGCCGAAGCGGGCGTCGCGAGGGCGCCGCAGAGGCCAAGGATCATCATGGAACGGAGCGCATTCATCACGTTTTCTCCGGATCGAACACGTTTGCCTCACAGGCTTAGTGCGGCCAATTCGACCCGTCGAGAGGGAGAAGCGAGGAATTCGCGGCGAGGACGTCCTTAACATCGCCTTCAGCCATTGAATTTTCATACATGCCGGCGCAAGAGGCGCGCGAACCCGGCCCCGGCGCCGGCCGTCGCGAAGAAAATATCAGGACCGTCTTCATGTCCACGAACACCGCACCGATCCCCGAACTCTATGTCTCCGGCGATAGCGCCGCGAAGCTGAAGACCGAGGCGGGCGCACTTCTCTCCTGGGATCTCACGCCGCGCCAGATCTGCGACCTCGAGCTTCTGATGAACGGCGGCTTCAATCCGCTGAAGGGCTTCCTGGGCGAGGCCGACTACAATTCGGTCGTCGAGACGATGCGCCTCGCCGACGCGACGCTGTGGCCGATCCCGATCACGCTCGACGTGTCGGAGGCCTTCGCGGAGAAGGTGGGGCCGGATACGGACATCGCGCTCCGCGATCAGGAGGGCGTCATCCTCGCCATCATGTCGATCACCGACAAGTGGCTTCCGAACAAGGCCCGCGAGGCGGAGAAGGTCTATGGGGCGGACGATCTCGCCCATCCCGCGGTCAACTATCTCCACCACACGGCCGGGAAGGTCTATCTCGGCGGGCCGATCACCGGCATCCAGCCGCCTGTCCACTACGACTTCAAGGCCCGGCGGGACACGCCGAACGAGCTGCGCGCCTTCTTCCGCAAGCTCGGCTGGCGCCGCGTCGTCGCCTTCCAGACGCGCAACCCGCTCCACCGCGCGCATCAGGAACTGACCTTCCGCGCGGCGAAGGAGGCGCAGGCCAACCTCCTGATCCATCCCGTCGTCGGCATGACGAAGCCGGGCGACATTGACCATTTCACGCGCGTCCGCTGCTACGAGGCGGTGCTGGGCCAGTATCCCGCCTCCACAACGCACATGTCGCTTCTCAACCTCGCCATGCGCATGGCCGGGCCGCGCGAGGCGCTCTGGCACGCCCTGATCCGGAAGAATCACGGCTGCACGCATTTCATCGTCGGGCGGGACCATGCGGGCCCGGGCAAGAACAGCCAGGGCAAGGACTTCTACGGCCCCTATGACGCGCAGGAGCTGGTGACGCAGTACGCCGGCGAGATCGGCATCGAGATGGTGCCGTTCAAGCAGATGTCGTACGTGCAGGAGCGCGCCGAATACATGCCCGCGGACGAGGTGCCGGCGGGCTCCACGGTGCTCGACATTTCCGGCACGGAGCTGCGCCGCCGCCTGCAGGAGGGGATCGAGATCCCCGACTGGTTCTCCTTCCCCGACGTGGTGGCGGAGCTTCGGCGCACGAAGCCGCCGCGGGCGAAGCAGGGCTTCACGGTATTCTTCACCGGCCTCTCGGGATCCGGCAAGTCCACCATCGCGAACGCGCTGATGGTCAAGCTGATGGAGCTCGGCGGCCGCCCGGTGACGCTGCTGGACGGCGACGTGGTGCGGAAGCACCTCTCCTCCGAACTCGGCTTCTCCAAGGAGCACCGGGACATCAACATCCGCCGCATCGGCTATGTCGCCTCCGAGATCACGAAGAACGGCGGAATCGCCATTTGCGCCCCCATCGCCCCCTACACGGCGACGCGCCGCGCGGTGCGCGAGATGGTGGAGCAGTACGGCGCCTTCCTCGAAGTCCACGTCGCGACCAGCGTCGAGGAATGCGAGAAGCGGGACCGGAAGGGCCTCTACAAGCTGGCCCGCGAAGGCAAGATCAAGGAATTCACCGGCATCTCCGACCCCTACGAGGCGCCGGAGACGCCCGAACTCCGCGTAGAGACGGTGAACACCACGCCGGACGATTGCGCGGCGGACGTGATGCTGAAGCTGGAGAGCATGGGGCTCATCACGGGGTGAGCCTTCATCGCCACGCTTGACCGCCGCGGCGGACATGCCATCCTCCCTGTCCGGACAGGCGGGAGGGTTCCATGAGCTGGTTGAACGACTCGGTGATGGCGAAGCGCGGCGTCGCGAAGGGTGCGGCGGGGGCGCGGCATGTGCTGACGGAGGAGGCGCAGGGGACGTTCCATTACGTCTACGGCCCCTATTCCGAGCCCGTGATGCACATTCGCCCCGGCGACGTGGTGGAGGTGGAGACGCTGGACGCCTTCGGCGGCGCCATCAAGTCCGAGGCGGACATGCCTTCCGCCGTTCTCAACATGCCGTTCGTGAACCCGCAGAACGGGCCCATCGCCGTGGAAGGGGCGGAGAAGGGGGATACGCTCGCCGTCTACATCCATTCCCTGCTCCCCCGCGGGCCGCAGCCGGCGGGGACGACGGCGCTGATCCCCGATTTCGGCGGCCTCGTCTCCACCGGGCTCACCATGCTCAACAAGCCGATCCCCGAGCGGGTGAAGAAGATGGAGGTGACGCCGGCGGGCGTGAAGTTCTCCGACCGGATCACGCTCCCCTACGAGCCCTTCGTCGGCACGATGGGCGTCTCCCCCGAGATCGAGGCCATCTCCTCGCTCCAGCCCGATTACTGGGGCGGCAACATGGACCTGCCGGACGTCGCGCCGGGCTCCGTCATCTACTTCCCGGTCAACCGCAAGGACGCGCATTTCTTCATCGGCGATTGCCACGGGCGGCAGGGCGACGGGGAGCTGTGCGGCGTCGCGGTGGAGATCAACGCGACCGTCACCGTGCAGATCGACCTCATCAAGGGCTGGACGATCCCCGGCGTGCGACTGGAGACGGAGGAGTTCATCATGTCCGTCGGCTCCGCCCGCCCCATGGAGGATGCCGCGCGGATGGCCTATCGCGATCTCGTGCGCTGGCTGGTGGACGATTACGGCTTCGACGAATCCGAAGCCTATTTCCTCTGCACGCAGGCGGGGAAGATGCGCGTCGGCAACATGGTCGACCCGAAATACACGCTCGGCGCGTCGATGAAGAAATCCTGGCTGGGAGCCTGAAGATGGATCTGGGTCTGAAAGGTCTGCGCGCCGTCATCACCGGCGGCACGAAGGGAATCGGGCGGGCGGCGGCGGAGATCTTCGTCGCAGAAAGCGCGCGCGTCGCGCTCTGTGCGCGGAACGAGGGCGAGGTGCGAGATACCGTCTCCGCCCTGATGAAGGGCGGCACGCCCGCCTTCGGGCAGGCGGTGGACGTCTCGAAGAAGGCCGCGCTCGAAAGCTTCGTCGGCGAGGCCGCGAATGCGATGGGCGGGATCGACATCGTCGTCGCCAACGTCTCCGCCCTCGCCGTGGCGGATGACGAGGCGGCGTGGAAAGCAGGGTTCGAGACGGACATGATGCATTCCGTCCGCCTCGTGAACGCCGCTATGCCCTGGCTCGAAAAGTCGAAGGCCGCTTCGATCGTGCTCGTCTCCTCGGTTTCGGGGCGGGAGATCGACTTCACGGGGCCCGCATACGGCGCCTTCAAGGCGGCGCTGGTGCATTATGCTCAGGGCCTCGCCTACAAGCTGGCTGGGAAAGGCATCCGGGCGAACACTGTCTCCCCGGGCAACACCTATTTCCCAGGCGGCATCTGGCAGCAGATCGAGACAGGCAACCCGGACCTCTTCAAGACCGCCCTCGGCCTCAACCCGACGGGGCGCATGGCGACGGCGGAAGAGATCGCCCGCGGAATCGTCTTCCTCGCCTCCCCCGCCTCAAGCTTCACCACTGGGACGAATCTCGTGATAGACGGTGCGTTGACGAAGGGCGTGCAACTCTAGACGCTCAGTCAGGACCCTGAGGGGGGCTCCATCGATGCCGGGCGGCCAGAAGAAGGTTCAGATCGTGATCGTCGGCGGCGGAGCGGGCGGGCTTGAGCTCGCCCGCAAGCTCGGCGCCCGCTACGGTCGCGCCAATCACGACGTGATCCTGATCGATCGCAACCGGACCCATATCTGGAAGCCTCTGCTCCACGAAGTGGCCGCCGGCTCGCTCGACGCGAACATGGACGAAGTCGGCTATGGCGGCCACGCGGCGCGCTGGGGCTACCGTTTCTTCAACGGCTCCGTGGAGCGGATCGACCGGGAGAGGCGGCGTGTGATCTGCGCGCCTATGCTGGACGAGGAGGGGCGGGAGATCATCGGCCGCCACGAGATCCGCTATGACTGGCTCGTCCTCGCCTTCGGCGGCGTCTCCAACGATTTCGGCGTCCCCGGCGTCCGCGAGCACGCGCTCTTTCTGGAGAACCGGGAGCAGGCGGATTCCTTTCGCACCCGGCTCCTGAACGTATGCCTCCGCGCGAACTACCGGCACGAGCAGGGAGACCACGAAAGCCGCGTGCGCATCGCCATTGTCGGCGGCGGGGCCACCGGCGTTGAGCTTTCCGCCGAACTCTACAACGCCGCCAAGGGCCTGCGGAACTATGGCCTCGAAGTCTTCGACGAGTCGAAGCTGGAGGTGACCCTGCTCGAAGCCGGCCCGCGCATTCTCCCCGCGCTCGACGAGGAGCTTTCGGAGACGGTGACGGAAGAACTGCGCGCCCTCGGGGTCCGCGTCCTGCAATCTACCCAGGTCACCGAAATAGCCGAGGGCGCCGTGCGCACAAAGGCGAGCGGGGACATCCCGGCAGACCTGATCGTCTGGGCGGCGGGGGTGAAGGGGGCGGATTTCGTTCCCGGTCTCTCGGACCTTGAGCTCAACCGGCTCAACCAGATCGTTGTCCGCCCCAGCTTGCAGACGACGAAGGACGACCGCATCTTCGCCATCGGCGATTGCTGCTCGTGTATCCTGCCGGGCTCCGAGCGGCCGATCCCGCCGCGGGCCCAATCGGCGCATCAGATGGCGAGCGCCGTCTTCGCCAATCTGGGCCATGCGATGAGCGGCCGGCCCCTCGTCGATTTCGTCTACCGGGACAAGGGCTCCCTCGTCTCGCTCTCCCGCTATTCGACGGTCGGGAGCCTGATGGGCAATCTTGTCGGCGGGCGCATGGCGATCGAGGGGCGGCTGGCGCGGCTGGCCTATCTCTCGCTCTATCGCCTCCACCTGATCGCCATCCACGGCTGGCTGCGCGGCACGGCGCTGATCGCGGTCGGCCATGTAAACCAGATCGTGCGGCCCCGGCTCAAGCTGCACTGAGCGGCAAGTGCGTCAGGCAAGACGGGCGGCGCGAAGAATGGCCTCTGCGTCCCTCAGAAGCGCCTCGTTCGTCTCCGCACATTCGAATTCGGTCTCCGCGGCGACGATGATCTTCATGGCCAGATCCTCGAGCGAGCGGACGGGCGCCGCAAAGAGATCGCGCTCGGCGGCGTCCCGGGCGTCGTGCGCGTCGGCCTCCAGCCGCTCCGACGCTTCATCCTTTCCCACACGGCGAAGATCATCCGCCTGCGCCTGGAGAACGATGAGGCGTTCATCCGCGAAGCGATACGCCTCCATCGCGGCGGCGACGCTCAGGGAGCGGTTCAATCCTTCAGCGCACGGCACGGGCTGCGGCGCCGAAACGAGGCGCAGGTTGCGGGTCATGGGCGGGGTCCGTTGTTTCTCGGGCGTCTGTGGCGGCGTTCGCTCCGACGCGGCGCGCAGTTGATGCAGAATCGTCGCCAACGCCAGTGATCTGGCGAAAAACTGCTGTTTATTCCTCTGATCGTTGCCGAACTGCAACTTCAGCGCGAGAAGATTTCCTCGGCCGTCACGATGGTGACCGGGCCGTCGAGCAGCCCGCCCGCCTCCGCGAAGAACGTCTTCGAGCCTTCCCCTTCGTTATGCGTCATCATCGCCGCCGCGTCCGCGAACCTTTCATAGGTCGTGAAGCGGGCCGCGTCCTGAGGATCCTGCGCAACGAAGTAGTCGAGCGTTCCCGGTTCGTGGGCGCGCACGAAGTCGCCGACCTTGAGAAGCGCGGCGCGGACCCTGTCCTCCGCCCCGGGTTTCGCGCGTATGATTGCGGTGAGAGTCGCAGTCATGGCCTCGCCATCTCCTCTTGCATGCGGAACTTCTGCGGCTTGCCGGTCGCGGTGAGCGGATACTCCGCGACGAAGCGGACATGGCGCGGAATCTTGTAGCCGGCGATCTTTCCCTTGCACCAGGCGCGGAGCGCCTCGGCCTCCAGTTTCGCGCCGGGGCGGAGGATGATCCAGGCCGCGACCTCCTCGCCGAGGCGTTCGTCGGGCATGCCGAAAACCTGCGCCTGCTGGATATCGGGATGCGTCATCAGGAAGTTCTCGACCTCGACGGGATAGACGTTCTCGCCGCCGCGGATCAGCATGTCCTTGATCCTCCCGTCGATCCGGCAATAGCCCTCCTCGTCGATCACCGCGAGGTCGCCGGTCTTCATCCAGCCGTCATCTATGCTCTCGGCCGTGCGCTCGGGATCGCCCCAATAGCCCTTCATCACAAGATAGCCGCGAGTCCAGAGCTCGCCCTTTTCCCCGACCGGTAGCGTTCCGCCATCCTCGCCGACGACCTTGCATTCGACATGCGGCTGGATGCGCCCGACTGTGGAGACGCGGCGCGCCACCGGGTCGTCCACCGCCGACTGGAAGGAGACTGGGCTCGTCTCCGTCATGCCATAGGCGATGGTGATCTCGGAAAGATGCATCTTTTCCATGACCTTGCGCATCAGCGGCTCCGGGCACGGGGCGCCGGCCATGATGCCCGTGCGGAGCGAGCGAAGATCGAACCGCTCGAAATCCGGATGGTCGAGCATCGCGGCAAACATGGTCGGGACGCCGTGGAGCCCGTTGCAGCCTTCCGCCTCCACCGCCTCCAGCGTCGCCCGCGGCTCAAAGCCCTCCCCGGGGAAGACCATCTTCACGCCATAGGCGCAGGCGGCGAGGTTGCCGAGGACCATGCCGAAGCAATGGTAGAACGGCACCGGAATGCAGAGCGCCTCCCCCGGCTGAAGTCGCATGGCGCGGGCGACGGAGACGCCATTGTTGACGATGTTGCGATGGGTCAGCGTCGCGCCTTTCGGCGCCCCGGTCGTACCCGAGGTGAACTGGACGTTGATCGCATCATCAGGCTTCAGAGACGCGGAAATGGCGTCGAGCCGCGCGAGCCCCCCGGCCCCGCCCCGCGCCATGACCTCCGCGAAGGAGAGCGCGCCGGGCGCCGGGTCCGGCCCGAACTGCACGACAGCGCGAAGATCGGGGAGCCGCGCCGCTTCAAGCGCGCCGGGCGCGGAAGCAGCCATTTCGGGCGCAAGCTCCGCGATCATCGCCATGTAATCCGATCCGCGGAATTCGGGCGCGACGAGCAGCGCCTTCACGCCGACCTTGTTGAGCGCGTATTCCAGCTCATGCGTCCGATAGGCCGGGTTCACGTTCACCAGCACGGCCCCGATCCGCGCCGTCGCGAACTGGGCCAGCAGCCATTCCGAACGGTTGGGGGACCAGACGCCGACCCGCTCGCCCTTGTATACGCCGAGCGAGAGCAGCCCTGCGGCGAGCCGGTCCACCTCGGCGGCGAACTCCCGATAGGTCCAGCGGACGCCTTCAGCGCGGAACACGGCCGCGGGGCGCTCGCCGTGCCGGCGCACGACCTCGGCGAGAAAGGCGGGGATCGTCGCCTCGATCAGCGGCCGCTCGGTGGAGCCCCTGACATGGGAAAGGCCCCTGATCGGCCGCACCCCCGGTTCGGCGCCCATCGTTCTCTCCTCACATCCCCCGCCAGTCCCCCGCCCGCTCGAAGGCGCCGGCGGCCCGATAGATCGTCGCCTCCTCGAAGCGCCGCCCGACCAGCATCATGGAGACGGGCAGACCCTCCGACATGCCGCAGGGTATCGCCATCGCCGGGTGGCCGGAAGAGTCGAACGGCGCCGTGTTCGCCAGCATCTCGAAGGCGCGCTGGATGTAGAGCGAGAGCGGGGCGTCCTTCGGCGGCAGCGGCGTCGCCTTCATCGGCGTCGTCGGCATCAGCAGAAGATCGTAGGCGGTCAGCGCCTTGTCGTATTCTGCGCGGAGCTGGCGCGAAAGATTCTGCGCCTTCGCATAATAATGCCCGCGATTGTGCTTGAGATGATACTGCCCTACCATCATCGAGATCTTGAGGGACTCGGAAAGCTCGTCCGCCCGCGCGCGCCAGTTCGCGTGATAGTCTAGCAGAGAGGTGGTGTAGAGCCCCTCCCAGCCGGTTCCCATGCCGTTGCCCGCCATCATCTGGTTCATCAGGCCTTCGAGGGCGATGGGCGTCCAGATCGCCGAGCCATGGTTGTGCCAGGGGATCGAGATCTCGTCGACGGAGGCGCCGAGGCTGCGGAGCGTCTCCGCCGCCGCGCGGTTCTTCGCGTCGACATCGCGCTCGCTCTCCGGCCGCCCGAAGCCTTCCTTCACGACACCGATCCGGAGGCCGGAGACGCCGCGGCTGATTGCGGCGGTGTAGCGGTCGGTCTTCACGTCGTATTGCCGCGGGTCGAGCCCGTCAGGCCCGGCGATGACTTCGAGCATCAGCGCATTGTCCGCGACATTCCCGGTCATTGGGCCAAGATGGTCGATCGTCGTCTCGATCGGCATGGCGCCGGTATAGGGAACAAGGCCGTGCGTCGGCTTCATCCCGTAGCAACCGCAGAACGAGGCCGGCATCCGCACGGAGCCGCCCTGGTCCCCTCCGATCGCCATGTCCACGAGCCCGGCGCCGACAAGCGCGCCTGAGCCGGAGGAGGAGCCGCCGGCGCTGTAGCCATGCTTGTGGGGGTTGTGGACCGGCCCGGTCGCATTCGTGTGGCTCCCCCCCGAAAGGCAGAAATACTCGCAATGCGCCTTGCCGGCGATCGTCGCGCCCGCCTCCAGCAGCCGCGTGACGACCGTCGCGTCGATATCGGGCGTATAGCCCTTCAGCGTGGAGGCGCCGTTCATCATCGGAACGCCCGCAACGCAGACATTGTCCTTGATCGCCACGGTCCGGCCGAGAAGCGGGCCGCGCGGGGCGCCCTTGATCTCGGTCTTCACATACCAGGCGTTCATCGGGTTCTCCTCCGGCGTCGGGCGATAGCCCGAGGTGCGCGGATAGAGGACGGGCGGCAGGTAATCCGGCAGGGAATCGACCACGTCATAGGCGTCGAGCGTGCCCTGCATCACGTCGAGGAATTCCTGGACGCGCGCATCGGACATGTTCATGCCGAGCTCCGCCACGATGACCTTCATCTGCGAAAGCGTGGGGCGCTGGACGGTCATGTAGGCGATCCTTTCCTGAATCGGCGCGGACGGGGCGGGCGCCGCCGTTTTCGGCGCGCCCTGCGCCGGCTTGGCTGCCGGCGCGGAGACGGCGGAGGGCGCGGGCGCGGCGCCGGCCTTGCCACCGCCAAAGCCGGTGAATTCGTCGATCAGCGCGGCGCCCGCGGCGTCGTCGCCCGAGACCTCGCCGATGATCGCGCCCTTCTGGATCAGAAGCACCCGGTCCGAAAGCGCGGTGATGAAGTCGAGGTTCTGCTCGACGAGCACGACGGCGACGCCCGTGCGCTTGTTGAGCGCCTTCAGCGTGTCCACGATCTCGTCGAGGATCGAGGGCTGGATCCCCTCGGTCGGCTCATCCAGGAGGATCAGGTCGGGCTCGGAAATCAGGCAGCGCGCAAGGGCGAGGAGCTGCTGTTCGCCGCCGGAAAGCGCGCCGCCTTCCCGCTCCAGCAGCCGCTCGAGCCGCGGAAAATCCGCGAGGATGCGGCTGATCGCCTCCTCCTCGTCCATCTCCTGCGCCGCGACGCCCATGCGCAGGTTGTCGCGAACCGTAAGCGCCGGGAAGATCCCGCGCCCCTGAGGGACATAGCCGACCCCCATCTGCGCGCGGGCGGAGGGGCGGAGCCGGGCGAGGTCCTCGCCGTCGAAACGCATGGTCCCGCCGGTCGCCGGGACGATGCCCATCAGCGTCTTGAGCAGGGTCGTCTTGCCCATGCCGTTATGGCCGAGGACGCCGAGTATCTCCCCTTCCGCCACGTCGAGGTCGATCCCGTGCAGGATCGGCACGCGGCCATAGCCGGCGCGAAGGCCCCGGACTTCCAGCAGCGCGCTCATGCGCTCCGCCCGAGATAGATCTCCCGCGCCCGTGGGTCGGCGGAGATCGCGTCCATCGTATCCTCCATCAGGATGCGCCCCTCGTGGAACAGGGTGACGGTGCGGGAGATCATGCGGATGAACTGCATGTCGTGCTCGACGACGATCAACGCCGCCGTCTCGTTGATCTCGCGGATGATCTCGGCGGTCCGCGCCGTCTCGTCATGCGTCATGCCGGCGGCGGGCTCGTCGAGGAGGACGAGCCAGGGCTCCATCGCCACCACCATGCCGAGTTCGACCCATTGCCGCTGTCCGTGGGCAAGCCGGCCGACGAGGCTGCGGCGGATGTCTCCGAGCCGCAGCCGTTCGAGCACCTCCGCCGTCAGGCTCCGCGCCCGCGCCGCACCGTGCCAGCGACGGGCGGCGAGCCAGAGATTCTCCTCCACCGTCACCCCGTCGAATACGTTCGGCACCTGCGTCTTGATGCCGACGCCGAGGCCCGCGATCTCGTGCGGCTCCGCGCCCGTCGTCTCCCGCCCGCGGATGGTCACCTCTCCATGCGTCGGGCGGAGCTGGCCCGTAAGGCACTTGAAGAAGGTCGACTTGCCCGCCCCGTTGGGCCCGATCAGGCAGCGCAGCTCCTTGTCGTAGAGCGTGAAATCCACCTGGTCGACGGCGCGGACGCCGCCGAAATGCATGGAGAGGCCGCGGGTCTCCACCACCGCTTCGCCGCGGCGCGCCTTCGGGTTCATGCGCCGCCCTCCGGCCGCGCACGTCGCCGACGCGTGCGCCCCGGCGCGCGGCGACGACCGCGCGTCCAGTCGACAATCGTCGGCGCGACGCCCTTGGGGACGAGCAGCACGAAGAGGATCAGGATGATCCCGAGCACGAGGTTGTTGTTGAAGACGCTCTGCCCGCCGAGCGAGGCGGTGAGATAGAAGAGCCCGAACGTCGCCCCGATCGGCCCGATCAGCGTGCCCCGCCCCCCGACGATCACCCAGATGATCGTCAGCGCGGCGTTGTAGAGGCTGAAGACATCCGGCGTCACCCGCCCGACCCCATTGCAGAAGAGCACGCCGCCGATCGCAGCGATGCCCGCGCCGATTGTGAAGATGCCGAGCTTGTAGAGCCGCGTGTCATAGCCGAGCAGCTCCGCCCGCGTCTCGTTTTCCCGTATTGCGACGCAGACCCGCCCGAAATGCGTCGTCACCAGCCAGCCGACGAAGACATAGAGGATGATGAGCGCCGCCATCGCGACATAGAAGACCTGTTCCGGGAAGAGGATCGCCCGCGCATCCCAGGGCGCATTGAGCGGCGGGGAGGAAACGCCGTTGAACCCGCCGAGGAGAGCGTTGCCGATCTTGTATTCCGGCCCGCTCGTCCGCCGGATCAGCGAGAACAGGATCAACGTCACCGTCAGAGTGATGACGCCGAGATAAACATCCGAGACCCGGCCATAGAAGATGAAATAGCCGAGCGCCGCGGCGAAGGCGGAGGCGACCATGACCGCGACGAGGATCGCCCAGGTCGATCCGCCGAAATTGATCGCTCCGATCGTATAGGCATAGGCCCCGAGCCCGAAGAAGGCGACCTGCCCGAAGCAGAGTATGCCGCCATAACCCCAGACGAGCGCGAGGCTGAGCGCGAGAACGGCGAGGGCGATCGCCGTCGTCAGGTTGATGATGGTGAAGAGCTGGAGCACGGAAGGCGCCGCCAGCGTGAAGATCACGCCGATCAGCGCCCAGACAAGCGTCGGCCGCAATTCGCGGAGCGTCCCGCCCATGTCAGAGCGACTTCCGGAAGAAGCGCCCGGTGATCCCGCGCGGCATGAGGCGCAGAAGCACGATGGCGGCGAGAAGGAGCGCGACCTCCCCGAAGGTCGGCCCGGTGAGGAACGAGAAGATCCCGTTCACCAGCCCCAACAGGACCGAGCCCGCTGCCGTCCCCGAAAGGATCGAGGCGCCGCCCGAGATGACGGTGATGAAGGCCTTGGCGATATAGGTCGCGCCGATGGTCGGCAGGACGCCCGTGACAGGCGCGAGGAGCCCGCCGGCGAGCCCCGTCACGGCGGCGCCAAGGCCGAAAGTGATCATGTAGATGCGGCTGGTGGAGACGCCCAGCGCGGACGCCATCTCCGCATTTTGCATCGTGCCGCGCGCGACCAGGCCGAGCTTCGTGAGCTTCAGCACGGCATAGACCGCGCAAAGGAGACCGAGCGTCACCCCGATCAGGAATAGATCGTATCCGGAGACGGAATACTCCCCGATCCGGATCACGCCGATCGGGACGGAGACCGTTGTGGCGGTCGACGCCCCGAAAATCGAGGTGACGACCCCGATCAACAGCAGCGAAAGGCCCCAGGTCGCCAGGAGCGTGTCCACCATCCGGCCATAGAGCCAGCGGATCAGCAATCGCTCCACCACCACCCCGATCACCCCGACGACAAGCGGCGCAAGGATCAACATGGCGATCCAGAGGTTGACGCCATTGTTCGTCGCCACGACGACCGTATAGCCGCCGAGCATCAGGAACTCGCCATGCGCCAGATTGATGACGCGCATCATCCCGAAGATGATGGCGAGGCCCAGGCTGATGAGCGCTAGGTTGGCGACGCCATAGACGAGCTGAATGACAAGGGCGGCGACTTGATCCACGCAGGGGCTCCCGGGCCGAAAGAGAAAGGGCCCGGCCCCGAAGGGCCGGGCGGCGCGGGGTCAGAGCTTGATGCCGGCGGCTTCGAGCCCGTTCTCGAACAGGAACGTGTTCTGGTTCGGATTGGCGTTGAGATCGCAGACGAGCTGCGTGTCCGCCGGCGGCTGGTCCGAGAAGCTTTCGAGGATCTCGAACATCTGGTTCTTCACCTCGGCGATGTAGACGTTCTGCACCGCATGGTTGGTCTGCGGATCGATCGTCACCACACCCGACGGGCCGCTATATGATTGCGGCGCGCGGAGCGCCTCGATCACCGCGGCGCGGTCCGCCGTGCCGGCCGCCTTCACCGCCTCGGCCCAGAGCATCGCGCCTTCGTAAGAACGGACGGAGAGCTCGTTCATGGTCGGCCGGCCAGGGCCGAGCCGCGCGGTGAGCCGTTCGAGGAAGGCCTTGTTCACCGGGTTGTCCACCGCCTCGAAATAGGAATAGGCGGCGATGAGACCCTCGCCCTCTTCGGCGGAGATCAGCGTCTGCTCGTTGCCGACGCCGAAGGTGGTGGAGGCGATCGGGATCTCCTTGTTCATGCCGGCGGCGGCGTACTGCTTGTAGAAGGAGACATGCGCGCCGCCGACCAGCGCCGAGATCACGAGGTCGGGCTTGGCGCCCTGGATCTTCTGGATGGTCGGGCCGAAATTCGTCACGTCCAGCGGGAAGAACTCGACGCCCAGCGTCTCGCCGCCATTGTCCTTCACGAACTTCTGCATCCACTGCGCAGTGATCTGCCCGTAATTGTAGTCCGCCGCGACGATGTAGACCTTCTTGCCCCACTTGTTCATCACATAGGGCACGACTTTCGCAACCGTCTGCGCCGGCGTGGAGCCGGTGTTGAAGTTGTTGAAGTCGCAGACGCCGCCCTCATACTGGGTATTGTAGAAGTAGAGCGTGTTGAAACGGGCGAAGGTAGGCCTGATCGCCTCGCGGCTGGCGGAGGTGATGCCGGCATGAACAACGTCCGCCCGGTCCCCCGCCGCGGCCTGCGTCGCGTACTGGGTGTAGAGCTGGATGTTCGACTGGGCGTCATAAAGGATCAGCTCGACCTCGCGGCCGTTCAGGCCGCCGGCGGCGTTGATGTCGTCGACCGCCATCTTCGTGGTCTCGACCATCGGCGCGCCGTAGATATCGAGGCCGCCCGACTGGTCGAGGATCGACACGAACTTGATCTTTCCGTCCTGCGCCCGGCCGATCGTGGCGGGCGCCGCGAGCGCGATGGCGGAAGCGCCGGCGACGAAGCTTCTGCGGGTCAGTTTCATCCTGGTCTCTCCTGTCGGGTTGCCCGGCCGTCGCGGCCGGATCGTTGGGTCGTCTCTGGCTTCAGTCTTTCTTCGGTTTCCGGGCCTCGTCGCGGCGCGCGACGCCTTCGGCGAGCCCTTCGAGCCCGCCGCCGACATTGAGGCCAACCTCCTCGCCCAGCTTCTTCACGGCCGGGAGCTGGAGCGCCATCGCGAGCACGCTGTCCACCACCTGGTTGACCGCGCTCTTCTCGCCGGATGTCCCGCCCTCGCCGCCGGCTCCGCCGAAGCCGCTGATATGGTTGATGCGGATGGACTCGATCCGCTCGGCCGGCTTCAGCATCCGCTCCACGACCTCGGGCAGGGCGCGAAGCCGCGCCTCCTCCAGCTTCATGGAGATGAGCGCCTCGCTCTGCCCGTTCTCGGCGGCGATCACGGCGACGCGCCCCTCGGCCTCCGCGAGCAGCCGGTCCCGCGCCGCCTGCGCGCGCTCGAGCGTCGCCTTCGCCTCCGCCGCGGCCATCGAAAGGATCGTGTCGGCCTCCGACTTCACCCTCGTATCGTCCACCGCGGCCTGCTCGGAGGCGCGGATGAGGGCGAGGGCCTTCTGCCGCTCCGCCGCCGCCGTCTCCCGCACCGTGCGGACATCTTCCTCGGCTTTCGCCTCGCCGGCCTTGGCGGCGACGGCCGCCGCCTCCGCCTCGGCCTCCTCGACGCGCTTGGCGGCGAGCTGAACCGCATTCTCGGCCCGGGCGAGCGCCGTGGCCAGTTCGCTGTCCAGCGCCTTGCGCCGCAATTCCCGGTCCCGTTCGATCTCAGAGAGGCGGATCTCCCGCTCCCGCGCAATCCGCGCCGCCTCGCGCCGCTTCTCGGATTGCGCCTGCTCCTCCGCCGTCTCCGCGAGGCTCCGGGCGCGCGCGATCTCGATTTCGCGCTGCTGCTGGATCATCGCCTCCTCTTCCTCGCGGGAGATGGTCAGCTTGCGCTTGGTCGCGTCGAGATGGCTTTGCCGGACCGCGACCTCGGCCTCGGATTCGATTGCTGCGCGCTCCTTCTTGTTGACCGCGATGATCTCCGCGAGCCGCCGCATGCCGAGCGCGTTGAAGGCGTTGTTCTCATCCAGCGCGTGGAACGGCGTCTGGTCGATCCGCGTCAGGGATACGGATTCGAGCATCAGCCCGTTCTGCGCCAGATTTTCCTTGAGCATCTCGGAGACCTCGCGCGCATAGGCGCCGCGATTGTCCTGCAGGTCGTCCATCGTATAGCGCGCGGCGACGGAAAGCATGGCGTCCACGAGCTTGCCTTCGAGCGTCTCCGCAAGCTCGGCCGGGCGGAAGGACTTGCCGGCGAGCGCCTGGGCCGCGGTGGCGACGCCGGCGGCGCTGCCCTCCACGCGGACATAGAACTCGGCCCCGACATCGACGCGGAGGCGGTCCTTCGTGATGATCGATTTCGGCCCCAGCCGCTCGATCTCGAGCCGGCTCGTGCGCATGTTCACCTCTGCCACCTTGTGAAGGAACGGCAGGGCGAGGCATCCGCCATCCAGCACGACCCTCTGCCCCCCGGCGCCCGTCCGCACGATGGCGATTTCCCGCGTCGCCTTCCGGTAGTAGCGATTGAGGAACAGGATCAGAAGGATCGCGACGACGACAAGGATGATAAAGCCGACGAACCAGGCCATGAACGCCTCCCTCCCAGCCCGCGTTCATCGTCGCGTGGCGGCACATACGTCCGGACAAGTTAACGAGGTGAGAAGAGTCGCTGTCAAGCGATTCGAGCGAATCGACCGCCATGTGGCCCGGTCAGGCCGGCAATGCTCCGCGCCCGCCGAAATCCGCGGTGGCCGCCCTCGCCGCCGCGAGCGCCTCCGCCGCAGCGTCGCGGTGCGCCGAAGGGTTGAGTCGCGCCGAGGGGCCGGCGACCGTGATCGCCGCGATCACCGCGCCGAGTTCGTCGAAGACCGGGGCGGCCGCAGCGCGCATTCCGATCGCCTGCTCCTCGTCATCAAGGGCGACGCCGCGCGCACGGATTTCCCGCGCCTCCGCGATCAGCGAATCCGCGTCGGCGATCGTCCGCTCCGTCAGGCGGGAGAGCTCGGCTCCCCGGATCAGACGCATCATCACATCATCCCTGCGGAACGCCAGAAGCGCCTTTCCGGCCGCGCCCGCATGAAGCGGCGCGCGTCCGCCGATCACGAAGACGGCGCGCATCTCGTTCGCCGATTCCGCCTGCGCCATGCACACGACTTCGGCGACGTCCGCGATGAACAGCGCCGCGGTCTCCCCCGTCCGGTTTCTCAGAGTCTCGAGCGCCGGGCGCGAGATCTCGACCAGGTCGCGGGACCGGGCGAAGGCGGAGCCGGTGGAGAACGTCTCGACCCCGACTCGCCACCGGTTGTCTGTCGCGGATATGCGCACGAAGCGTTGCGTCTCCAGCGTCGTCAGAAGCCGGTGCGTCGTCGACGGGGCAAGGCCGACCCTCTGCGAGAGTTCGGTCAGCGTAAGACCCGCCGCTTCGCGCCCCAGTTCCCGGAGGATCCCGAGGGCGCGCGCCAGGGCGCGCACCTGTCCTGGCGTTCGTTCGTCGTAGCGATCTGTCGGCGTTTGAAGCACGATCCACCCTTCGGCGACGCGGCGTCTGCGCGCCAGAGATCGAAGTAGCACGGTTTTCGCGCCCGTCCAGCGCCGTCGCGCTTGACCTCGAGCCGGTCTCTGCCCGCTATGACGCAGACCGTGACGAGACAGGGGGCGGGGTGTCCGAACGAGGCGCGACAGATCAGGCGCTCTTCGAAGCGAAGGGCCTCAGGAAGGCCTTTCCAGGCGTCGTCGCCAATGACGACGTCTCTCTCAGCGTCGGAACCGGCGAGATCCATGCGCTTCTCGGCGAAAACGGCGCAGGCAAGTCCACGCTCGTCAAGATGATCTATGGCCTGATGCGGCCCGACGGCGGCGAAATGCGATTGCGCGGCGCCCCCTTCGCGCCGGCCCGGCCGAGTGAGGCGCGGGCGGCCGGGATCGGCATGGTGTTCCAGCACTTCTCGCTCTTCGAAGCGCTGACCGTGGCGGAGAATGTCGCGCTCGGCATGAACGACGCGCCCGGCGCCCGGGCGCTCGACGCGCGCATTCGCGAGGTGAGCGAGGCCTACGGGCTTCCGCTCGATCCGGGCCGGCGGGTTGGAGAGCTTTCGGTGGGCGAGCGCCAGCGGATCGAGATCGTGCGCGCGTTGCTGCAGGCCCCGCGGCTCCTCATCATGGACGAACCGACTTCGGTGCTCACGCCGTCCGAAGCGGAGACGCTGTTCGGCACGCTGAGGACGCTGGCGGCGGAGGGCGTCTCGATCCTCTATATCTCGCACAAGCTCGAGGAAATCCGGACGCTTTGCTCGGCGGCGACGATCCTGCGGGGCGGAAAGGTCAGCGGACGATGCGACCCGCGGGCGGAAACCGCGCGGAGCCTCGCCGAAATGATGATCGGCCGCGCCCTCGCCGCGCCCAAGGCGACGGACTGGAAGCCCGGCGCGGCGCGCCTCAGCGTCGAGAAGCTGACGCTTCCCTCGGCTGAACCCTTCGGCGTCACCCTCCGGTCGCTCGACCTGACCCTGCGCGCGGGCGACATCCTCGGCGTCGCCGGTGTGGCGGGCAACGGGCAGGACGAGCTGATCGCCGCGCTTTCCGGCGAGACGCGGACCCGGCCGGAGGCCATCCGGCTCGGAAACACGCCGATCGGCGGGCTCGGCCCGCAGGCGCGGCGTGCGCTCGGCCTTTCCGTCGCGCCCGAAGAACGACTGGGTCACGCCGCGGCGCCCGACATGTCGCTCTCGGAAAACACGATCCTCACGGCAAGGGGCCGCTCCGGCCTCGCTTCGCGCGGGTTCCTGCGCAAGACGGCGGCCGAGGCGTTCGCAAGGCGCATCGTGGCGGAATTCGGAGTCAGAACAGCGGGGGTCTCCCACGCCGCCAGGTCGCTTTCGGGCGGCAACCTCCAGAAATTCGTCGTCGGCCGGGAAATCCTGCAGAAACCCGATATCCTCATCGCCGCGCAACCGACCTGGGGCGTGGACGCGGGCGCGGCGGAGACGATCCGCGGGGCGATCCGGTCGCTCGCCGCGGGCGGCGCGGCGGTGATGGTGGTCTCGCAGGACCTCGACGAGCTGATGGAGATCTCGACGCTTCTGTCCGTGATCTCGGAGGGTCGCCTATCCTTCCCTGTGCCCGTCGCCGACATCACGGTGGAGCAGATAGCCATTCTCATGGGCGGCGGGGCGCGCGCCGAGGCGGAAGCCGATGCTTGAGCTCGTCGCACGGAAGGAAGCCTCCCGGTTCATGCTCTGGCTTACGCCGGTGCTGGCGGTGATCCTGACGATGCTGTCCGGGCTCGCGCTCTTCGCGCTGCTCGGCAAGGATCCCTTCGAAGCGGTCCGCGTGATCTTCGTCGAGCCGCTTCTGGACCCTTTCAGCCGCACGGAGCTTCTGGTCAAGGGCGCGCCGCTCGTGCTCATCGCGATCGGGCTCAGCTTCGGATTTCGGGCCGGCATCTGGAACATCGGCGCGGAGGGGCAGTTCACCATCGGCGCGCTCGCGGCGGGCGCCGTCGCCCTCGCCTTCTGGAATATCGAGGGTATGTGGCTTCTGCCGCTCATGGCTCTCGCCGGCGCGGCGGGCGGCGCGGCCTGGGCGATGATCCCGGCATGGCTCAGGATCCGCTTCAACGCGAACGAGATTCTCGTGTCGCTCATGCTTGTCTATGTCGCCGAGCTGTTGCTCTCGGCGATGGTCGGCGGCCCCCTGCGGAATCCGGACGGATTCAACTTCCCCGAAAGCCGGATGTTCCATGACAGCGCGACCCTGCCGATCATCATCGAGGGGAGCCGCGCCCATGTCGGCGCTCTCGCCGCGCTCGGCGCGGTCGTCATCGCCTATGTTCTGCTCCACCGGCATCTCTTCGGGTTCCAGGTCCGGCTCTTCGGTCAGGCGCCGCGGGCCGCACGGTTCGCAGGGTTTCGGGAGGCGCGGATCGTCGCCGCCTGTCTCGGCCTTTCCGGCGCGCTGGCGGGGCTGGCGGGCATGTTCGAGGCCTCGGGTCCTGTCGGGCAACTGGTGCCCGCCCTGCCTTCCGGCTACGGCTTCACGGCGATCATCGTCGCCTTTCTCGGGCGGCTCCACCCGGTCGGCATCCTGCTCGCGGGCGCGGTGATGGCGCTGACCTATATCGGGGGGGAGACGGCGCAGATGGCGATGAACCTGCCCGGCGCGGCGATCAACGTCTTCCAGGGGATGCTGCTTTTCTTCCTGCTCGGGATCGACGTGCTCGTGAACTACCGCATCCGCCTGCGGAGGACCGTGTGATGGACTTGTCTGCGCTGAACCCGGCGGACCTCGCCTTCAGCCTCATCATCGCGGCGACGCCGTTGCTCTTCGCCGCGCTCGGGGAGCTGGTGGTCGAGAAATCGGGCGTCCTCAATCTCGGAGTCGAGGGAATGATGATCCTCGGCGCGATCGGCGGCTTCGCGACCGCGTACGGGTCAGGTTCGCTCGCGCTCGCCGCGCTCGCCGGAGCGGGGTCCGGAGCGCTGCTGGCGGCGCTCTTCGCGATCATGACTCAATATCTGATGTCGAACCAGGTGGCGACGGGGCTCGCGCTCACGTTGTTCGGGCTCGGCGTCGCGGCGCTGGTCGGCCAGGGCTACGCGGGACAGACGCTGCAGGTGTCGACGCGGCTCGACATTCCCGGGCTGACGGACATTCCGGTGATCGGGCGCCTTCTCTTCGGCCACGATCCCCTCGTCTATCTCTCCCTTGCGGCGACCGCGCTCGTCTGGTGGTTCCTGAACCGCAGCCGGGCCGGGCTCATTCTGCGCGCGGTCGGGGAGAACCATGAGGCGGCGCATGCGATCGGCTATCCGGTGCGGCTGGTGCGGGTTTGCGCGATCCTCTTCGGCGGGGCGATGGCGGGCCTGGGGGGCGCCTATCTCGCGGTCGTGCAGACGCCCCTCTGGGTCGAAGGGATGACGGCGGGGCGCGGCTGGATCGCGCTCGCGATCGTCGTCTTCGCGGCCTGGCGGCCCTGGCGGGCGCTGCTGGGCGCCTATGTCTTCGGCGGGGTCACCATCATCCAGCTCAATCTTCAGGCTTTGGGCGTCGCCATCGAAAGTCAGTACTTGTCGATGGCTCCCTATCTCGTCACCATCCTTGTGCTGGTCGTGATTTCGGCCGACAGGGCGCGAGCGCGGCTCGACGCGCCGGCCTGCCTGGGCAAACCGTTCTACGCTTCGTCCTGACCGTGGAGGACGGGGCGATACAGGGAGAGGAGAAAGGAATGAAACTCTGGAAACAGGCGCTCGCCGCCGTAGCGGGCGCGGCGCTGGCCGCCTTCGCGCTCGGCGCCGCGGCGGCCGATCCGCTGAAGATCGGGTTCGTCTATGTCGGGCCGACCGGCGATTTCGGCTGGACGCACGAGCATGACCTCGCGCGGCAGGCGGTCGAGGCGCATTTTGGCGACAAGGTGGAGACCACCTATGTCGAGAACGTGGCCGAAGGGCCGGATGCGGAGCGCGTGATCCGGCAGATGGCGCAGAGCGGGCACGGGCTGATCTTCACCACCTCCTTCGGGTTCATGAACCCGACGATCAAGGTCGCGAAGCAGTTCCCTGACGTGAAGTTCGAGCACGCGACGGGGTATCAGCGGGCCGACAACGTCTCGACCTATTCGGCCCGCTTCTACGAAGGCCGCCACGTCATCGGCCTGATCGCCGGCAAGATGACGAAGACGAACACGATCGGCTACATCGCCTCTTTCCCGATTCCCGAAGTGGTGCGCGGGATCAATGCCGCCTACCTCGCGGCGAAGTCGGTCAACCCCGCGGTGAAGTTCCGTATCATCTGGGTCAACACCTGGTTCGACCCGGGCAAGGAGGCGGATGCGGCGAACGCGCTGATCGAACAGGGCGCAGACGTGATCATGCAGCACACCGACAGCGCGGCGCCGATCACGATTGCGGAGGAGAAGGGCGTCCTCGCCTTCGGCCAGGCCTCCGACATGACGCGGTTCGGGCCCAAGTCCCACCTTACGGCGATCATCGACAACTGGTCTCCCTACTACATCGCACGCACGCAAGCCGTTCTGGACGGAACCTGGGCCAGCACGGACACCTGGGACGGGATCGCGCCGGGGATGGTGGCCTTCGCGCCCTACAACCCGGTCCTGCCCAAGGAGGTTGTCGCGCTGGCGGAATATGCGCGGTTCGGGATCATGCTGGGCAAGATCCATCCCTTTACCGGCCCGATCAACCGGCAGGACGGCACGCCCTGGCTCGCGGCCGGGGAGACGGCGTCCGAAGGGGATCTTCTCGGCATGAACTTCTATGTCGAGGGCATCGAGGGAGCCCTGCCGAAATGAAGGACTGCACGCGGGTCGCCCGGCTGCGCCTTCCATAGCCGTTCGTCGCCATTGAAGAGGGGAGCAGGGCCGCCTAAACCGGAGGAAACGGACCGGAGGCCCGCATGCCCGAGAGCGACCCGCAGCTCCTAGTCAGCACCGAATGGCTCGCCGATCACCTCGGCGCGCCTGACGTAAGAATTCTGGACGGAACATATCGCCTTCCAGGACAGGGTGGCGACCCGAAAGCAGATTACGAACGGGCGCATGTTCCGGGCGCCCGCTTCTTCGACATAGACGAAATCGCGGACACCTCGTCGCCCTTGCCGCATATGCTGCCGCCCGCGGAGAAATTCGTCTCCCGGGTTCGGGCGATGGGCGTCGGAGACGGTCACCGGATCGTCGTCTACGATCAGGACGGGCTGTTCTCGGCCGCCCGCGTCTGGTGGATGTTCCGGGTTTTCGGCGTTTCGGACGTTGCAGTGCTCGACGGCGGATTGCGGAAATGGCTTGCCGAGGGCAGGCCGGTGGAGGACATGCCGCCGGCCCCGCGGGACCGGCACTTCACCGCCCGAAAGGATTCCTCGCTGGTCCGCGACGTCACGCAGGTCGCGGCGGCGCTGAAACTCGGCGAGGCGCAGATTGTCGACGCCCGCTCCCCCGCCCGCTTCAGGGGCGAGGAGCCGGAGCCCAGGCCCGGGCTCCGCTCCGGACACATTCCCGGCGCCAAGAACGTGCACTATGCGACGCTTCTGGGCCCTGACGGCACGTTGAAACCGGTCCCGGAGACACGGCGAATCTTCGAGGCGGCCGGCGTCGATCTTTCTCAACCGATCGTTACGAGCTGCGGCTCGGGAGTGACTGCGGCGATCCTTGCGCTCGCGCTGGAGCGGCTCGGTCACCGGAAATGGTCGGTCTATGACGGCTCCTGGTCGGAATGGGGCGCTTATCCCGATCTGGCTGTCGAGACCGGATGAGGCGGAGCGACCCCCTGCTTGAATACACGATCACCTTTCTCGAAATGACGTCGCCTCCGGGCGCGCCCCCGCCGCCGCCCTCCGGAGCGGGGGGCCTCGCCCTCATTCGCGCGAAGGAGCCGCCGCGCCGATGGTTCCTTCATCTCTACCAGAGCGTCGGCGCCGGACATGAATGGACGGACTGGCTCCGCGCCGATCCCGCCGAACTCGACGCCTTTCTCCAGAATCCCTCTGTCGCGCTCTATTCCCTGATCCTCGATGGCTGGAGCGGCGGCTTCTTCGTGCTCGACTGGCGGGTCGAGGGCGTATGCGACCTCGCCTATTTCGGTCTGGCTCCGGAAGCACAGGGCCGGGGCCTCGCTCGCTGGCTTCTTGCGGAGGCGCTACGCGCCGGATGGGAAGGGCGCGGGATGCGGCGGATGACGGTGCAGACCAACACACTGGACCATCCGCGCGCCTTGCCGCTCTATCAGCGCGGCGGCTTCACGCCCTATGCGCAGGAGACGCGGCGGCGCGCAGCGCGGCAGGCGAACGAGACCGGTGAAACGCATCTCCCGAAAGCTTGACTCGCCCGGCGCCGATGCCGGGTCTAGATATCGAAGCGGTCTGGGAAATGGCGTTTCGGGGGCGAGGATGGCGGCGACGATGAAGCATGGTTTCTGCCTGGCGATCGGCCTCCTTGCGTCAGGGGCGGCTGCGGAACCCGGCCGCGGAGCCGTTCTTGTGGAGCTCTTCACATCCCAGGGCTGCTCTTCCTGCCCTCCGGCGGATCTCTTTCTTCACGAACTTGCCGACCGGCGCGACGTGATCGCGCTCTCTCTCCATGTCGATTATTGGGATTATCTTGGCTGGAAGGACCGGTTCGGCTCGCCCGCGCATTCGGACCGACAACGCGCCTATGCGGCTGCGATGAAGGATCGGATGGTCTACACGCCGCAGATCGTCGTCGAAGGCCGGGAGAGACTGGTCGGTAGTCAGGTCGACGCCGTGCTCTCGGCCATCGAAACCCGGCTCGCGGAGCCTGAAGACGCGCAGATCGTCCTCACCCTGGACGGCGATACCATCGTCGTGGAAGTCTCCTCGGCTTCCGGTCGGCCTGAAGCCGCCCTTGTTCTGATGGCGTGGTACACGGAGTCCGAACGGGTCAGCATCGCGGCGGGCGAGAATGCCGGACGCGAGGCCGTCTATCGGAACGTCGTGCGGGGCTGGAAGACTATCGGCAACTGGTCCGGCGAAACGACACGACTCGAGGCGCCCGCGCCGAAAGACGCCGACGCCGTGGTGGTGATCCTGCAGCGGCCGGACGGCGGACCGGTTCTCTGTTCGAAGCGGATCGATCTCAGGTGAGGGGGCCCGGCGCCACGTTGCGTCTTCAGCGCATCAAGAGCTGGCAAAGGCCATCGAGCTGATCCAGAGAGGAATAGGAAATCCTCACTTCACCGCCATCTCCCCGATGTGCGATGGACACGCGAAGAGCGAGGGCGGCGGCGAGATCGTTCTCGAGCGCGACGGTGTCAGGATCCTTTGCGCCGCCCCGTGCGCGCGGCTTCGGCGGCCCGGGAACGCGCCGCGCAAGATCTTCCGTCTGCCTCACCGTGAGGCCTTCCGCTACGATCTTCATCGCGAGCGCTGACGGGTCGGCGGCGCCGATCAGCGCGCGGGCATGACCGGCCGAGATGCGGCGATCCATGACCAGATCGCGAACGGCTTCGGGCAAACCGAGAAGCCGCAGCATGTTGGCGACATGCGGCCGGCTCTTGCCGACCGCGCGGGCGACCTCCGCCTGATTATGGCCAAACACCTCGATAAGAGATTGATATCCTTGAGCTTCTTCGATCGCGTTGAGATCCGCGCGCTGGACGTTTTCGACAATCGCGAGCTGAAGCACCTCGTCATCCGTGAGTTCCCTGACAATGACGGGAACCTCATGCAGACCCGCCGACTGGGCGGCGCGCCACCGCCGCTCCCCAGCGACGATCTCGAATCCGCCCTCGTCGCGAGGGCGAACAATAAGGGGTTGAATGATCCCGTTCCGGCGAATCGACTCGGCCAGCTCTTCCATCTCGAGCGGAAGAAAGATCTTTCGCGGCTGATTGGGATTGGGGCGAACGAGATCGATGGCGGCGATCTGCGCGCCCCCTTGGCGGGTCGTATCCGATCCGGCGCCGTCAAGCAGAGACGACAGACCACGCCCGAGACCCCTGCGCTTTCGCATCTCAGACATTGGCTCCGCTCCTTGTTGGTCCCGCGCGCCTGTGCCGTCGCAGGAATTCCGCGGCGAGGGATTGATAGGCGAGGCTCCCGGCTGAGCGATGATCATAGATCAGCGCCGGAATTCCGAAAGACGGCGCTTCGGAAAGACGGACATTGCGAGGGATGGTCGTATCGTAGACCAGCCCACCCAGGGTCTGGCGTACGTCATCCTCGACCTGTGTCGAAAGATTGTTCCGGCGATCATACATCGTGAGCACGACGCCCTCGATCTCGAGCGCAGGATTGGAGCTCCGCCGGATGCGCTCGACCGTCCGCAGAAGTTGCGAGAGACCCTCCAGCGCAAAGAACTCGCATTGGAGCGGAATGAGGACCTTGTGGGCGGCGACGATGGCGCTCACCGTCAGGAGGTTAAGCGACGGGGGACAATCGATCAGGATCACCTCGAAGCGCGAGGTCGCGGGCTGCAAGGCCTCTAGCAGGCGGTACTGCTTCCTCGTATCGCCGTGGAGCTCGATATCGACGCCGCTCAGATCGATCACCGAAGGGAGAACCGACAGGCCTGGCACCGCAGTTTCGCGGATCGTGGTCTCGACGTCCGCCTCACCCAAGAGAAGCTCGTAGGCGCCTGGGGCCCGGCCCTCCGGTCGAACGCCGAGACCCGTGCTTGCATTGCCTTGTGGATCGAGGTCCACGACGAGAACCGCCCTGCCCGTTGCGGCGATGGCGGTCGCCAGGTTGATCGCCGTCGTCGTCTTGCCCACGCCACCCTTCTGATTGGCGATGGCGATGACCTCGGCCGTAGGCGACGAATGGTCCGATTCAGACACGCTGAAGACCTTCCACTTTGAGAATGACGGAATCGCGCTCTGTTTCACTGTCGACAGATATCAGGTTCATCCTCCAGAGGCGAATGGCCTCCTCGATCTCCACCGCGGAACTTCGCCCTTTCGCAAGAATGCAAAGGCCGCCCGGCGCCAGGAGCGGCGCGGCGAGCGAAAGCAGTTCCGCCAGCGGCGCGACAGCCCGGGCTGAAACGACGTCAAAATTCGCTTCAAAGGGGGGCCGCATATCGGGGGCCAACCTGACGCGCTGGATTTCGGCGTCAAGATCCAGGGAGGCGACAACCTCGGCCAGAAAGGCGGCCTTGCGCTCGTCCTTCTCCACGAGGGTGACACGCGCCGCCGGATGCGTCTCCTTAAGGCAAATCGCCACTATGAGACCGGGCAGACCGGCGCCCGAGCCGATATCCGCCCAGCGTCGCAGATCTGGCGGCGCATGCTTCGCAAACTGCGCGGAATCGAGGATATGCCTCCGCCACAGATCGTCTACAGTCGATCTGGCGATGAGGTTGATGCGCCGGTTCCATTTCAGAAGGAGCGCTGCATAGGCGTCGAGGCGATCGAGCGTTTCACGTGAAACACGTCCTGCGAGCCTGTCTCTCGGTTCGATCACGGCCTCACGCAGGTCCATGACAGTTGTGAACGCTGTGAGCCCGAAGAATTTCCAGCGCTGCAGGCGTTACGCCCTCGATCGCCGCCGCCTCTCCGATGGTTCGCGGTCGGTGAATACGGAGCTTCTCCAGGACCTCGTTCGACAATCCGGACCCTGTCAATTCGGCGATCCCCTCCGGCAGGGCCCGCACCCTGTCGGAATCGACCGCTTGAGCCCGCGACGCTTCACTTCGGGTGTAGGGAGCGTAGAGCGCCTCGGCCTCGATCTGTTCTTCCAGGATCGCGTCGACATGTGGAAGGTCGGAAATCAGCCCGCGAACATCGCGTATCTGAAGCCGCTGCTGCGAAATAAGGTCGTAGGCGCTCCGCCGCACACCGTCGCCCCTTACCGCAACGCCAAGCACCTTCCATTCTGCAGGCGACCGCCGGTGCAATGAGAGGGCGTCCCGCAGGGCCGCAAGACCATCCCGCTTGGAGGTGAACGCACGCCACCGCACATCTTGGACGCAGCCGGCTTCGCGACCGACCGGCGTAAGTCTTTGGTCCGCATTGTCCGGCCGCATGGCGAGGCGATGTTCCGATCGCGACGTGAACATACGGTAGGGCTCAGATACGCCCTTCGTGACGAGATCATCGATCAACACGCCGATATAGGCCTGATCACGCCGGACAATGATACTCTCCCGTCCGAGTGCGAGGCGCGCGGCGTTCAGACCTGCGACGAGACCCTGAGCCGCAGCCTCTTCGTATCCCGTCGTCCCGTTGATCTGACCGGCGAGAAAGAGCCCCGGAGCCGCCCGACAAGAGAGGTCATGCGAAAGCGCGCGGGGGTCCACGTAATCGTACTCGATCGCGTAGCCCGGCGTCACGATACGCGCAGTCTCCAGCCCGGGTATCGAACGAACCACCCTCACCTGCATCGCCTCAGGCAAAGATGTGGAGATGCCGTTGGGGTATACGAGATCGCTCTCAAGCCCTTCTGGCTCAAGGAATATCTGGTGCGACTGACGGTCCGCGAATCGATGGACCTTATCTTCTATCGAGGGACAGTAGCGCGGCCCTGTTCCGGTAATCGCCCCCGAAAAGAGCGGTGATTCGGAAAGGCCGGCCCGCACGATGTCATGCGTCGCCGCCGTTGTTCCGGTGACGCCGCAACTTACCTGCGCATTCCTGCGCGCTTGCGTGAGGAACGAAAGAAAGACGGGCTCCGCATCGCTTTCCTGTCGGGCGATTCCGCTCCAGTCGATGCTGTTGCGGTCAAGCCGCGGCGGCGTGCCGGTCTTCAGTCGACCGATCTTCAACCCAAGGTCACGGATCCGGTCGGCGAGACGGACAGACGCGGCTTCGCGAATTCGTCCACCTTCACTGCGGCGAAGTCCAAGATGCAGCACCCCTCGCAGGAAGGTGCCGGTCGTCAATACCACCGCGCTGGCGAGGAGCTTCGATCCATCGGCGAGCTCAACACCGGCGACCTTTCCGGCATCCTGAACAAGATCAATCACCTCCCCTTCGATGACCGGGAGGCCCGCCGCCCGCACGTAATCCTGCACGAAGGCCCGGTAGAGGCTGCGGTCACTTTGCGTCCGCGGCCCCTGGACTGCCGGTCCCTTGCTGCGGTTGAGGAGACGATAATGGATCGCGGCAGCATCGCCTGCCGCAGCCATCATCCCGTCGAGCGCATCGATTTCGCGAACAAGATGGCTCTTGCCAATCCCGCCGATCGCAGGGTTGCAGGACATCTCGCCAAGCGCCGCAAACCGGTGGGTGACGAGCGCCGTTCGCGCGCCGGCACGGGCGGCCGCCAGCGCCGCTTCGGCGCCGGCATGCCCGCCGCCAACCACGATGACGTCAAAGCGCCTGTCGGATTGTTTCACGTGAAACACCTATTTGCCGATGCAGAAGCGGGAGAACACATCGTCAAGAACCTGCTCCACGTCAACCGCACCAACGACAAGCTCGAGCTCGAGCGCCGCCCGCCGGACATGCTCGGCGGCAATCTCAAGCCGGTCTTCCGAACCCGCCGCGCGAAGGAAGGCGGCCGAGCTCGCAAGATGAGCCGCCTGCCGCTCCGTCGCGATCAACGAAGATGCCGGCGCCCGCATCGTGAGCCGTTCGAAGATCGCCTGACGCAACTCATCGATACCGGTATCATCACGGACGGAAACACTGATCTCGCCCCGCCCCGCGCCGATATCGGCCTTGAGCCAGACACTGATGTCGCCAACTCGCGCCGGCTCCGTCTCCTCCGTCCAGGGCGCATCCGCCGATTCGACAAGAAGCCTCAGATCCGCCGCCGCCGCCGCGGATCGCGCGCGCGCCACGCCGATCGATTCGATCTCGTCGCCCGTATCCCTTAGACCTGCCGTATCCACGAGCCAGACCGGCAGCCCGAGCACATCCACACGCACCCGGATGAGGTCCCGCGTCGTCCCCGGCACAGGCGAAGCGATCGCCATATCTTCTCCCGCCATCCGGTTCAAAAGCGTAGACTTTCCGGCGTTGGGAGGTCCGATGATCGCCACGGTGAATCCGTCGCGCAGCGATCGTCCGAAACTGCGCGTGGCCGACAATTCAGCCAACTCATCGGCAAGCGCAACGAGAGAACTGTCGAGACCGGACCCAATCGTTTCGGGAACATCCGCCTCATCAGAAAAATCGATTGCGGCCTCGATGACGGCCAGCGCTTCGATCAACCGGCCCCGCCAGAGCGCGACCTTGCGCGAAAGCTCGCCGTTGAGCAGCGCCAGGGCCTGGGCTCGCTGCATCTCCGTCTCGGCATCGATCAGATCCGCAAGGCTCTCGGCCTGCGCGAGATCGAGCCGTCCAGCGCGCAGCGCGCGCCTCGTGAACTCCCCCGGCTCCGCCATCCGAAGTCCGGGGATCTCGGCGAGCTCCCGAAGCATGCGGGAAACGCTGGCGCGCCCGCCATGAAGGTGCAACTCCACGAGGGACTCCCCGGTGAAGCTGGCGCCCTCCCTGAAGCGAACGACAAGCGCCTGGTCGAGCGGCTCGCCATCGTGAGCCCGCAAGGTCCGCAACGCCATGAACCGCGCCCGCGGCGGATCGCCGGCAAGGAGTCGCAAGGCTTCATCCGCCTTCGGGCCGGAGATCCGGACGACGGCGAGCGCCGCCCGTCCCGGCGCGGTCGCCAGGGCGAAGATCGTTTCACGATCCGACACAGAGGCGGCTTGACCTTGGCGCATCATCCATCCCACTTTCGGCGCGATAACAGGGGAGACGTCCAGAATGGTCAAGCGGATCGAGATCGCCGGGTTCGGCGGCCCGGAACAGATGCTCATCGCGGAACGGCCGGATCCGACGCCTGGGCCCGACGAAATCCTGATCCGCCACCACGCTATCGGCGTCAATTACATCGACACCTATCATCGTAGCGGCCTCTATCCCATACCGCTGCCGTCGGGGATCGGGCTGGAGGCCGCCGGAGTCGTCGAGGCTGTCGGACCTCAGGTCGCCGACCTGAAGGAAGGGGACCGCGTCGGTTACTGTTCCGGGCCGATCGGCGCCTATGCCGAGCGCCACGTCATCAAGGCGAACCGGGCAATCCGGCTGCCGGAACGCATCTCCTACGAGGATGCCGCAGCCTCGATGCTGAAAGGCCTTACAGTTCAGTATCTTATCCGTCAGATCTACCCGGTGGCCGCAGGCGAGACCGTGCTGTTCCACGCTGCCGCAGGCGGCGTCGGCCTGATCGCCTGTCAATGGCTCGCCGCTCTCGGCGTCACCGTGATCGGGACGGTCGGCTCCGGATCCAAGGCGGAGGCTGCGAAAGCCGCGGGCTGCGCCCATGTCATCCGCTATGACATCGAGGACGTGCCGGCGCGCGTTTCGGAAATCACGAACGGCGAGAAACTCCCCGTGGTCTTCGACGGCGTGGGGAAGACAACCTGGCCGATGTCGCTCGACTCCCTTCGCCGTCGCGGCCTGCTTGTCAGCTTCGGAAACGCTTCCGGCCCCGTGGAGAACGTCAATCTCGGCGTGCTGGCGGCGAAGGGCTCGCTCTTCGTCACGCGGCCGACGCTGTTCGACTATACGGCGACGGCGGAGACCCTGAACAGGGCAGCGGACGATTTCTTCGGCGCCCTGCTCGACGGGAGCGTGAAGCTCAACATCCACGCGACCTATCCGCTCGCAGAAGCGACCGCGGCGCACCGCGACCTCGAAGCGAGGAAGACCTCCGGTTCGCTGCTTCTGAAGCCCTGACGATCCTCAGGCGTTCATCGAGTCGAAGAACTCGGAATTGCTCTTGGTCTGCTTGAGCTTGCCGAGGAGGAATTCGATCGCGTCCGTCGTGCCCATCGGGTTCAGGATGCGCCGGAGCACGAACATCTTCGTGAGATCGCTCTTCTCCACAAGCAGATCCTCCTTCCGCGTCCCGGACTTGAGGATATCCATCGCCGGGAAGACGCGCTTGTCCGCCACCTTGCGGTCGAGCACGATCTCGGAATTGCCCGTTCCCTTGAACTCCTCGAAGATCACCTCGTCCATCCGGCTGCCCGTATCGATCAGCGCGGTCGAGATGATGGTGAGCGAACCGCCCTCCTCGATATTGCGCGCCGCGCCGAAGAACCGCTTCGGCCGCTGCAGCGCATTCGCGTCCACGCCGCCCGTAAGCACCTTGCCAGATGAGGGCACGACCGTGTTGAAGGCGCGCCCGAGCCGCGTGATCGAATCGAGCAGAATCACAACGTCCCGGCCATGCTCCACCAGCCGCTTCGCCTTCTCCGCGACCATCTCGGCGACGGCGACATGCCGCGTCGCCGGCTCGTCGAAGGTGGAGGAGACGACCTCGCCCTTCACCGAGCGCTGCATGTCCGTCACCTCTTCGGGCCGCTCGTCGATCAGGAGCACGATGAGGAAACATTCCGGATGGTTGCGTTCGATCGAATAGGCGATGTTCTGCAGGAGCACGGTCTTGCCGGTGCGGGGCGGCGCGACGATGAGGCAGCGCTGCCCCTTGCCGATCGGGGCCACAAGGTCGATCACCCGCGCCGAACGATCCTTGATCGTCGGATCCTCGACCTCCATCTTCAGCCGCTCGTCCGGATAAAGCGGCGTCAGATTGTCGAAATGCACCTTGTGGCGGGCTTTCTCCGGATCCTCGAAATTGATCGTGTGCACTTTGGTGAGCGCGAAGTACCGCTCACCCTCCTTCGGCTCCCGGATCAGCCCTTCGATCGTGTCGCCCGTGCGCAGCGCGAAGCGGCGGATCTGGTTGGGCGAGACATAGATGTCGTCCGGGCCCGGCAGATAATTCGCCTGGGGCGAGCGGAGAAATCCGAACCCGTCCTGGAGGACTTCGAGAACCCCCTCGCCGATGATCTCGACATCCTGTTCCGCAAGCTCCTTGAGGATCGCGAAGAGCATGTCCTGCTTGCGCATGGAGCTGGCGTTCTCCACCTCGAGCTCCTCGGCGAAGGCGAGCAGTTCCGTCGGGCTCTTCGCCTTAAGTTCGGAGAGTTTCAGTTGTGAGATATCCATCGATGGTCCTGGATGGAGCGCCGCATGGCGGTGGGGGGCCGCGCGCATACGCGCAGGAAAGCTGAGGCGCGAACGCGCACGTCTCCTATGTGCGCTCGGAGCCGGTTTGTCAAATGTTCCGTCCCGAAACGGCTCAGAACGGACGGACGATCACCATGATGACGATCACCACCATCAGCAGCGTCGGCGCCTCGTTGGCGAGCCGGTAGAACCGCCCGGAGCGCCGGTTCCGCCCCGCGGCGAAGTCCTTGCGCCAGAGCGATGCGGCGTGATGGAACCAGGTCATCAGGAGCACCATCGCCGCCTTCACCCACGGCCAGCCTTCGGACCAGTCGACGATTCCCGGTGTGAAGACCAGCATCAGCCCGAAGGCCCATGTCGCGATCATCGCCGGATTCATGATCGCCCGCAGGAGCTTGCGCTCCATCTCCTGAAAAACCGGGTCGATCTCGGGCCGCTCCGCCGCCTTCTCCGCATGATAGACATAGAGCCGCGGCAGATAGAACAGCCCCGCCATCCATGCGAGGACGGACATGACGTGAAACGCCAGCGTCCAGGGATAAAGCGCGGCGAGGCTGTCCCCGATCATGCCTTCATCCCTTCACGAGCCGCACGAGCCGCTCCACATTGCGCGGGTCGGCGTCCGGCGTGATCCCGTGGCCGAGATTGAAGATGAAGGGGCCGCCGCCCAGAACCTCGACGATGCGTCTGGCCGCGGCGTCCATCTCCTCGCCGCCCGTGACCATAAGCGAGGGGTCCATGTTTCCCTGAACCGTCGCGACCGGTTGCAGCGCGTCTCTCGCCCAGAGGATATCGGCGTCCTGCCCGATCGCCACCCCGTCCACGCCGGTCGCTTCGGCGAACCTGACCGCCCGCGCGCCAACGCCCCGCGGGAAACCGATCACCGGCACACCGGGATGTCGGGCCCTGAGCGCCGAGACGATCCGCCGGCAGGGCTCGACGGAGGCCATCTCGAACCACGGGTCGGGCAGCGAGCCCGCCCAGCTGTCGAAAATCTTCACCGCCTCTGCGCCGGCTTCGATCTGTCGGGAAAGGTAGAGGATCGTCGCATCCGTCACCCGCTCCAGAAGCGCGGCGAAGGCCTCGGGCCGCTCGCGCATGAGCGCATGAGCCGGGCCCTGGTCAGGCGTCCCGCGCCCGGCGATCATGTAGCTGAGCACGGTCCACGGGGCCCCGGCGAAGCCAATCAGCGCCACGTCTACCGGCAATGCCGCGCGCACCGTCGAAACTGTCTCGTAGACCGGCGCAAGCTTCTCATGGACTTCGTCCGCGGGCCGAAGCGCTCCGGCGTCGGAGACCGCATCCAGCCGCGGGCCCTCGCCCGGTTCGAACCACAGCTTCTGGCCAAGCGCGTCCGGGATCAGGAGAATGTCCGCGAAAAGGATCGCCGCATCGAAACCGAACCGCCGGATCGGCTGGAGCGTAACCTCCGTCGCCAGCTCCGGATTGTAGCAAAGGTCCAGAAAGCCCCCGGCCTGTTCCCTCACCGCGCGATATTCCGGAAGATATCTGCCCGCCTGCCTCATCAGCCAGATCGGAGGGCGCGGGAGCGTTTCGCCGGCAAGCGCTCTCAGAAGCAGCTTCGGGCTCGTCTTTTCTGTCTCGTTCATAGTCTTCTTTATATTGAGTGATTGTAGTTGGGGGTGCGCAAAGCGGGGATTAACATAATCCCCGGATGACTCACAGGCTTATCCGTTCGCCGGATCGCTCCGCCCTGTCGGCTCCGGCATCCGGGGATAACGGGGATGGTCGCGGGAAGTCCAGCCGGCGTCATTCGTTTCCCCTCATCCGCCGTCCGGGACGGAAAGCGATGACGCCGTCGCCGAGCTGTTCGTCACCGTTTCGCGCAGCCCGATGGGGGAGAGACCGGGTTGTTCGGGAACGGCGCCGGCTTTTCGCATGGCCGCTCCGGGGCCGGCTTGTTGTCCCCGTTCCGAGCCCTTATCCTCAACGCCGGTCGGCGGCGGGCGCCGTCCTCAGCCCGGCTTGGTTCATGGCGAAGACCGTTCATCTTCTCTCGGACTCGACCGGGGAAACCGTATCGCGGATCGGCTCCGCCGCCCTGTCCCTGTTCGAGGAGAGAGTCGAGAAGCGTCTCCACATCTTCCTGCGCAGTCCGGCGGAGATCGACGCGGCCATCGACGAAATCCGCGCAGCGCCCGGCCCCGTGATCGTCACCATGGTCGACGAGGCGCTTCGCCGCCGGGTGCTCGATGCGGCGGCGGAAATCGGCGTCCCCGCCACCCCTGTCCTCCAGCCCGTCATCGCGATGCTCGAAGCGGAGTTCGGCGCCCCGGCGCGTCCGCGCATGGGCGGCCAATACGTGGTGGACGATCTCTATTACCGCCGCGTCGATGCGATAGACTACGCGATGGCCATGGATGACGGCGCCCTCTCGCAGCGTCTCTCGCGTGCGGATGTGATCCTCTCCGGCGTGAGCCGCACCTCAAAGACGCCGACCTGCATCTACCTCGCCGTGCGCGGGGTGAAGGCGGCGAACGTGCCTCTGATCCCCGGGGTCGAGCCGCCCGAGGCGCTGTTCGAGGCGGCGGCGAAGGGCGTCCCCGTCGTCGGCCTCACGGCCAGCCCGACCCGCCTCGCCCAGATCCGCAGCCACCGGCTCGAAGTGATCGGCCATGATCGCGGCGCGGAATACGCGATGCTCGATCAGGTGCGCCGCGAGGTGGCGGAGGCCCGGCTCCTGTTCGAGCGCATCGGCGCGCCCGTGATCGACGTGACGCGCCGCTCGATCGAAGAGACGGCGGCCGAGATCATGGCCATGCTTCGCGCCGCCGGCCGCGCATGACCGAAGCCTCCGCATCACTCATCCTCGCCTCCACCTCCGCCACGCGGGCGGACATGCTCGCCCGCGCCGGGATCGTCGTCGCCAGCGTTCCGCCGCGGGTCGATGAGGAGGAAGCGAAAGTCGCCCTGCGCGCCGCCGGCGCCTCCCCCCGCGACCAGGCCGACGCGCTGGCCGAGATGAAGGCGCGCCGCGTCTCCGCCCGCGCGCCGGGCGCGCTCGTCATCGGCGCCGACCAGGTCCTCGATCTCGGAGGGGAGGCCTTTGACAAGCCGCGGACCCGGGAAGAAGCGCGCGACCAGCTCCTCCGTCTCCGCGGCGGGCGCCATCACCTCTACAGCGCCGCTGTCGTCGCCCGCGACGGCGCGCCGATCTGGCGCCACATCGCCCGCGCCACGCTCACGATGCGGGCCTTTTCGGACCCCTTTCTCGAACGTTACCTCGATGAAGAAGGCGACGCGGTCTTCTCCACCGTAGGCGGCTACCGTATCGAGGCCCGGGGCGTTCAGCTCTTCTCGCGGATCGAGGGCGACTGGTTCGCGATCCTCGGCCTGCCGCTCCTCGAACTCGCAGCCTGGCTGAGGGTGACCGGAGCGCTGGAGGAATGAGCGGGCCGGGTCTCCGCGCCGGCGTCATGGGCTGGCCCATCGCGCATTCCAGATCGCCGCGCCTTCACGGCTTCTGGCTTCGCCGCTACGGGATCGACGGCGCCTACGATCCGGTCCCCGTCCCGCCCGGAACCTTCGAACGCGAGCTCCGCCGGCTGGTCGAAGAGGGCTGGCGCGGCGCCAACGTCACCATTCCGCACAAGGAGGCGGCGCTGGCCGCGGCGGACGAGGCGACGCCCCGCGCCCGGGCCATCGGCGCTGCGAACACGCTCCTCTTCGGCGCCGGAGGCCGCATCCTCGCCGACAATACCGACGCCTTCGGGTTTCTGGAAAACCTGAAAGACCGGGCGCCTGCATGGCGCCCCGCCCGGCCCGCCCTGGTCCTCGGCGCCGGCGGCGCCTCCCGCGCGGTGATCCACGCCCTGCTCGAGGCCGGCGCGCCCGAGATCCGCCTCGCGAACCGCACCGTCGCGCGCGCCGAGGCGCTGGCCGCCGCCTTCGGCCCCCGGGTCCGCGTCCTGCCCTTCGCGGAAGCGGGCTCGCACCTCGCCGGGGCCGGCCTCATCGTCAACACGACGAGCCTCGGCATGAAGGGCGCGCCGCCCCTCGATCTTGACCTCGCCGGCGCCGAGCCCGACGCGCTGGCGACGGATATCGTCTACACCCCGCTCATCACGCCGTTTCTGGGGGCCGCCGCCGCCCGTGATCTCGCCATCGTGGATGGCCTCGGGATGCTGCTCCACCAGGCCCGCCCCGGTTTCGCCGCCTGGTTCGGCGTTGAGCCCGAGGTTGACGACGCGCTCCGCGCGGTGATGCTCGAACCATGATCTCCATCGGCCTCACCGGTTCCATCGGCATGGGAAAATCCACCACCGCCGCCCTCTTCCGGGAAGAGGGCGCGACGGTCTGGGATGCGGACGAGGCCGTGCGCCGCCTCTACGCGGCTGACGGCGCCGCCGTTCCCGCCATCGCCGCCCTTGCCCCGGGGGCGATCCTAGACGGCGCCGTTGACCGCACGCGCCTCCGGGAGGCGATTCTTGCCGACCCCCCCCTCCTGAAGCGCGTGGAGGCCGCTGTCCACCCGCTCGTCGCGGCGGATCGCGCGGCGGCCCGGGCGCAGGCCGAGGCGGCGGGCGCGCGCGTCGCCGTCTTCGACATTCCCCTCCTCTTCGAGACGGGCGGCGAGGGCGCCTTCGATCTCGTCGTCGTCGTCTCGGCCCCGGAACCGATGCAGCGCGCCCGCGTCCTCGCCCGGCCGGGGATGACCGCGGCCGCCTTCGAGGCGATCCTCGCGAAACAGACCCCTGACGCGGAGAAGCGGCGGCGCGCCGATGTCGTGATCGACACCGGGGCCGGGATCGAGGCCGCCCGGGCGGAGGTCAGGGCGCTGATGCAGCGGCTGGAGCAGGAGGGCGGCGATGCGTGAGATCGTGATGGATACCGAGACGACCGGGCTGGACCCGGCGGAAGGCCACAGGATCGTCGAGATCGGCGCGGTCGAGCTTCTCAACCATCTGCCGACCGGCCGGATCTACCACCAGTACATAAACCCCGAGCGGGACATGCCGGCGGAAGCTTTCGCGGTCCACGGCCTCTCGGCCGAGCGCCTTGCCCGCGAGCCCGTCTTTGCGGCGATCGCCGAAGCGTTCCTCGCCTTCATCGGCGAGGCGCCGCTCGTCATCCACAATGCGTCATTCGACATGAAGTTCCTGAATGCGGAACTCTCCGCCCTCGGCCTCTCGCCCCTGCCGGTGGAGCGGGCGGTGGACACGCTCGCCATCGCCCGGCGCCGCTTTCCCGGCTCGCCCGCCGGGCTCGACGCGCTCTGCCGGCGCTTCGGCGTCGACAATTCGGCGCGGGAGAAGCACGGCGCGCTGCTGGACAGCGAGCTCCTCGCCGAAGTCTATCTCGAACTGATCGGAGGCCGGCAGCCGGACCTCGTCGCCGCCTTCGCGCCCACCGCACGGCCGGAACAGGGCGGGTCGGCCCAGGTCGCCGGAAACTGGCGTCCGGGGCCCCGGCCCGCCCCGCTCCGCCCCCGTCTGACGGAGGCGGATCTCGCGCGCCATGCCGCCTTCATCGCCACGCTCGGCGAAGGCGCGCTCTGGCGGCGGTGAAGCCTCAGGCGTTCCCGGCGGTCGCCGCCTCGGCCGCGCGCCGGCGCTCGACCTCCGCCCGATAGAGCGCCGCGAAATCCACGAGGTCGAGCATCAGCGGCGGATAGCCGCCGTCCCGCGTCAGGTCGGCGACGATTCGCCGCGCGAACGGAAACAGGAGCCGCGGGCACTCGATCAGGAGATAGGGATGAACCTGCGCCTCCGGCACGCCCGTCAGCTCGAAGAGCCCGGCATATTCGACCTCGACGACGAACATCGTCTCCTCGCCGGCGCGGGCCGTGCCCGTGACCTTGAGGATGACCTCAAAGAGCGAGGCGGAGCGCTTCTTGGCGTCGAGATTCACGGCGACCTGAATCTCGGGCTTCACGTCCATCCGCCCGTCGCCGCTCCGCACGGCGATGTTCTCGAACGAAGCGTCGCGCACATATTGCGCCTTGATCGAAACCCGCGGCGTCGCCGCGCCGTCCTGAACTGCGCCCGCGCCCGCGACCTTGTCCGCTTCCGCCATGACATCCCCCGAAATCGGTTTTCCGGCCCGAAAGCACGGGCCTTTCCCCGGTTCCGCTAGCACGGCGGTCCCGTCGGAGCAATCGCGGCTCAGCCGTCCCGGGGTCCGGGCCGAGGTCCGTCCCGGGATTCGGGCCGCGGTCCGGGCGGGCGTGTCCAGCCGCTTTCGCCGCGCGGCTCCGCCTCGTCGATCACCTCGTACTCCGCCGAGATCGGCGCCTCTCGCCGCGTCGCGCCGCCCGCCCGGTGCGCGGTCGCGCGCGCGGCGAGGCGCGGCCCGGCCCATGCGATCACCGCATGCCGGACGGGCGGCAGGAGGAACATAAGCCCCAGTGCATCGGTGAAGAATCCCGGCGTCAGCATCAGCGCCCCGGCGACGAGGATCATCGCGCCCTCGGCGAGCGGCCCGCGCGGGTCCTCGCCCCGCTCCGTGGCGTCGCGCATCTTCATCATCGCCGCGAAGCCCTGCGCCCGCATCAGCCCCGCGCCGAGCGCGGCCGTGACGAGGATGAGCGCCAGCGTCGGCCACAGCCCCAATGCTCCGCCGATCTCGATGAAGAGCCCGATCTCGATCAGCGGAACGAGAATGAGCACGGCGAGCAGCCACATGAAGCCTCCTGACCGGGCGCCCCCCTTCGCAACGCCGCGGTTCGGGCGGCGGCGTGGACAGGGGCGGCCCTCGCCCTTAAATAGGGGAGGAACGCGGCCTGCGCCAACCTGGCCGCTACAGGAGACGATCTCATGGGCGACGGCCTGCTCACGCTTCTCATCCTCGCGGGGATCACGGTGTTCCTCGTCATGAGGCTGAAGAACGTGCTGGGCACGAAGACCGGGCTGGAGAAAAAGCCCGAGCCCGTGTTCGGGGACCGCTCGGCTTCCCGCCCCGCTCCTGCGCTCGAGGAGAAGGCGGAGCCCGAGCCCATCGCCGCGAACGACCCGCTGTCGGAGACCTGGGCCTCCATGCGCGCCGTCGAGGCGGATTTCTCGCCCCGCGATTTCACCGAAGGCGCGAAGCGCGCCTACGAGATGCTGCTGATGGCCTTCGAGAACGGCGACAAGCAAACGCTCGAATCCTACCTCTCTCCCGATGTGTATCGCGACTTCGCCGCCGCGATCGACCAGCGCGCCGACGAAGGCCTGACGGTGGACGCCCGCTTCGTCGGCGTCCGCGAGGCGAAGATCGTCGCCGCCCGCTTCGACGAGGAGGAGCAGATCGCCGAGATCGACATGCGCTTCGTCGGCGAACTCGTCACCGTGGTCCGCGACGCCGAGCATCGAATCGTCGAGGGCGATCCGAACGAAATCCGGCGCGAGACGGATCAGTGGACCTTCGGCCGTCGCCTCGGCGCGCCAGATCCGAACTGGCTCCTCATCGCCACGGGGGAATGAGCCGGGGTCCGGATCGGCGGGCGCTGCTCGCGGGGCTTGCAGCCTTGGCCGCCCTTCCCGCCGCCGCCGCGCCCCGTCGTCTCTCCTTCGGAGAACTTCCCGGCTGGGCGGAGGCCGATCACGAGGCGGCGCTTCGCGCGTTCCGCGTCTCGCTCGAAAAGGCCCGCCCCGCCGGCGCCGTCCGCGGCGAGGACTGGGCCGAGATCGCATCGGCGCTTCCTCCTGGCGCCGGCGAGGCGCGCTCGGTCTTCGAGGCGCTCTTCGTTCCCGTCGCCCTCGCCCCGGACGCGCTCTTCACCGCCTATTACGAGCCCGAAATCGCGGGCGCGCGCGCCCCCGATTCGCGCCACCGCCACCCGATCCGCCGAAAGCCGTCCGACCGGGCCCTTCTCTCCCTCACGCGAGGGGAGATCGCGGCCGGAAGGCTGGACGGGCGCGGGCTCGAACTGCTCTGGCTGGCCGACCCGGTCGAGGCGTTCTTCCTCCACATCCAGGGATCGGGCCGCATCCGCCTGCCGGACGGCGGCCTCGTCCGCGTCGGTTTCGCCGGCCGCAACGCCCATCCCTACCGCTCCATCGGGCAGGCGCTCGCGCGTCGCGGCCTGAAGGGGGAGGCGGCATCCGCCGGCGGGATCAGGCGCTGGCTCCGCGCCAATCCCGCCCGCGCGCAGGCGCTGATGAACGAGAACCCGTCCTACATCTTCTTCGAGGAGCGGCCGGGCCTCGCCGAAGATGAAGGGCCGGTCGGCGCGCTCGGCGTGCCGCTCACCGCGATGGTCAGCGCCGCGGTCGACCCCTCGCTCCAGCCGCTCGGCGCGCCGCTCTGGGTCGAGGCGGCGGCGGAGGGATTCGCGGGGCGGCTCATGGTGGCGCAGGATGTCGGGGCCGCGATCAAGGGCCCGGGCCGCGCCGATCTCTTCATCGGCGCGGGGCCGGAGGCCGGCCGCCGGGCCGGCCGCATCAAGGCTCCGGGCCGGCTGGTCACCCTTCTGCCGCGCGGGGCGGCGCGGCGGATCGGCGCGTGAGCCGCCGCGGCCGCCGGCCCACGGCGGAGGAACGCGCGCTCTGGGATGCGGTCGCCGGCGCCTGGAACCGGCGGGCGGAAACAGCTCCGCCCCCCGCCCCGCCGAAGCCCGTGAGCCTCGCGCGCCCGCCCTCCGCCACGGAGGAGACGGCCGAGGCCCCGCGCGCGGCCCCGGTCATCCTTCGCCCGCAAGGCCGCTCCGAACCGCCCGTCTCCCTGCCCCGCCCCCGCCCCGCGCCGCCGAGCGGTCTTGACCGCGCCACCGAGGCGCGGCTCCGCAAGGGCCGGCGCGCGCCCGATGCGCGGATCGACCTGCACGGGATGACGGCTCTCGCGGCCCACCGCGCCCTCTCCGCCTTCCTGTTCGAAAGCCGGGCCGCCGGCCGGCGCTGCGTGCTTGTCATCACGGGCAAGGGCGGCTTCGGCGAAGGCGCCCCGGGCGTCCTCCGCCGCGAGACGCCGTTCTGGCTGGAGACGCCGCCGCTCTCTGAAATCGTCGTGAACGTCACCCCCGCCCATCCGCGCCATGGCGGCGGCGGCGCGCTCTACGTCTATCTCAAGCGGGCGCGCTGAATGCGCCGGCGCGCATCCGCGCCGCGAGCCCCCGGTTGATCTCCGCGCCGAGCGAGGGGCCGGCATAGACCATCGCCGTATAGAGCTGCACCGCAGAGGCCCCGGCCGCGAGCCGCTCGGCCGCATCCTCCGCGCTCGCGATCCCGCCGACCCCGATCAGCGGCAGCGCGCCCCCCGTCTCGATCCGGAGCCGGCGAAGCACATGCAGCGCCTTCGCCTTCAGCGGCGCGCCCGAAAGCCCGCCCGCTTCCCGCGCATGGGGGGAGTGGAGCCCCTCGCGGGAGAGGGTCGTGTTCGTCGCCACGATCCCGTCGATCCCCCCCGCCATCGCCGCCGCCGCCAGCGCGCCGATCTCCCCGTCCGTCAGGTCCGGCGCGATCTTCAGGAGGAGCGGAAAGCGCGGCGCGCCGAGCGCCTCCCGCGCCTCCGCCGCGCGGGCGAGCAGGGCGGAAAGCGCCGCCGGCCCCTGCAAGTCCCGAAGCTTCTCGGTGTTCGGGGAGGAGACGTTGAGCGTCATCGCTCCGACAAGCCCGTGCAGCCCTCGCATCACGGCGACATAATCCCCCGCCCGGTCCTCGCTCTCCTTGTTCGCGCCGAGATTGGCCCAGAGCCGCGCCCGGTCCCCCCGGAAGGCCCGGAGCCGCGCGGCGACCGCGTCGAGCCCCTCGTTGTTGAAGCCGAACCGGTTGATCGCCGCCCGGTCCTCCGCGAGCCGAAAGAGCCGCGGCCGCGGATTGCCCGCCTGCGGGCGCGGCGTCACCGCCCCGATCTCGACGAAGCCGAAGCCCGCCCGCAGCATCGCCTCCGGCGCCGCGGCGTTCTTGTCGAACCCGGCGGCGACGCCGACCGGCGAGGGAAGTTGCAGCCCGAACAGCGTCACAGCAAGGATCGGGTCCGGCTCATGGCGCGGCCCGAGCCCGAGCCGCAGCGCGGCGAGCGCCAACCCGTGCGCCCGCTCCGGGTCGAGCCGCCGCAGCGCGGCGAGGGCGGCGCGCTCCGCGAGGCTCACGTCATGTCCGGAAAGACATGCGCCCCGGAGGCCGAGAGCGGCAGCGGCTTCGCCCAGAGAACCCGGTCGAGCCGGAGCGGCGCATAGAGATGCGGGAAGAGCGCGCCGCCGCGCGAAGGCTCCCATTTCAGCGCATCGCCAACCGTCTCCGCCGCTACCGCGACGAGCATCAAGCCTTCCCGTCCGGCGAAGTGCCTCGCCGCCGTCTCCGGCGCCTGTTCCGCGGTGGAGAAGTGGATGAAGCCGTCGGCGAGGTCCACCGGCGCGCCCGCCGTCTCCCCGTCCCGCTCCAGCGCGGCCCATTCCGCCGCCGCGAATATCTTGAAGATCAGCATGAACCCTGCTTCCGTCCCCGCGCGCGTAAGGTCAAGGAGGGGCTTCGCCATGCCGGGAAGAATCACGGTCGCGGGATGCGGCCGCATGGGCCTGCCGATGCTCCGCGCGCTCCGCGCCGCCGGCTTCGACGCGCGCGGCTTCGACATCCGCCCGCCTGCCGATCTCGGCGCCGCGCCGGAGGAGATGATCGACGCCAAGACCATGCTGGCCGAGACGGAGACGCTCTTCAGCATCGTCCGCGATGCGGCGGAGACGGAGGGCCTGCTCTTCTCCGATCAGCGCGCGCTTTCCGCGCCGCGCCTGCGCACGCTCGTCATCTCCTCCACCCTCTCGCCGCGCCTCCTGCCGGAAATCGCGGCGCGGGCGCCCGCGGGCCTCGCCCTCGTCGATGCGCCGATGTCGGGGGCCCAGGTCGCGGCGGAGGAGCGGCGCCTCTCCTTCATGCTCGGCGGGGAGTCGGAGGCGCTCGCCCGCCTCCGCCCGCTCTTCGAGGCGATGGGGCGCAACATCCACGTCATGGGCGGTTTCGGCGCCGGGATGACGGCGAAGGTCCTCAACAACTATGTCGCCGGCGCCGCCGTCGCCGCAACGCGGCAGGCGCTCGAATGGGCGGATGCGACGGGGATGGACCGGGCGCGCCTCCTCGCCCTGATGAACGATTCCTCCGGGCAGACCTGGTTCGGCTCCAATTTCGACCGGATCGAGTTCTCGCGGGACGGATACTCGACGGACAACACGATCGGCATCCTGCAGAAGGACGTCGCGGCGGCGCTGGACGGCGCCGGCGCGCCGGAAGACGCGGTCGGCCAGGCGGTGATCGCGCGGCTCCGCCGGCTTTCTCCGATGATTTGAGGCGAAGCCGAAAGGCCCGGCCGTCGCCGCGCGGCTACCGAATCGGATAGTCTGCGGCGCATGCGTATGTTGTGGGAGCGTATCCGAGATGCTGGAATCCCTCGCCGTCTTCGCCTTTGACACGCCGCTCGGCGTCCTGCTCGTTCTCTCTGCGGCGGCATGGCTCTGCCGGTTCGCGATGATCCTCTGCCTGCCGGACCGCATCGCCGGCCCGCGCGGCGTCCTGATCGACACCGAAGAGGGGCGCGGCGCGCTGGATCTCGCCCGGCCGCCAAGGGAGTGAGCGGCGCAATCAGCGCCTGAGAATTTCCCGCAGCGTCCGCTTCAGCGCCGCCGCCTTCGCGGGGGAAAGCGCGCGCGCCTCGTGTTCCCGCGCCTCCGCCACCAGCCCCTCGGCCAGCGCAAGCCCTTCCGGCGTGAGCGAGACGGAGACGCGCCGCCGGTCAGCGGCGTCGTCCGCACGCCGGACAAGGCCCTGCGCCACTAGCCGGTCAACGATCCGCGTCATGGTCGGCTGCTTCGCGAGGCAGGCCTCGGAAAGCTCCCCGATCGTCAGCGCCGCATCGGGATAGAGCGAGGCGAGGATCCGCCAGGTCGAGACAGGCACCCCCCGTGACGCCAGCCAGCCATGGAACTCGGCCGAAAGCGCGGCGCTCGCCTGCGCGGCGAGATAGAGGAGATAGTCGTCGGTGAAGCGGCCCATGCCGTCATCCTAGCGCAAGAGAATGAAATTGCATCCTATGATTTTTCATATAACCTCATTGGCAGGAGGATCGCCATGCTGACCGACCGGATCGAACCCGCCTGGATCGACGCGTTCGAGGAGGTCTTCTCGCTCTGCCGCATACGGCCGGAGGAGCAGGTCGTCATCCTCTCCGAATCCCAGTCCCGCCCGCTGACGCGCCATCTGGCGGAACTCGCGCTGGCGCGGATGAAGGTTCCGTTCTTCAAGCTGGAGGTGCCGACGCCGCCCTCGCCCGCCGGTCCGGTGATGCGCTCCACGGGCGCCTCAATGGCGCTGACGGGGCAGGGGCTCGCCGTCCGCACCCTCGCCGCGGCGGATGTGGTGGTCGATCTCACGCTCGAAGGGTTGATGCATGCGAAGGAGACCGCCGAGATCCTGAAGGGCGGCGCCCGGATCATGAACGTCTCCAACGAGCATCCGGAGGCGCTGGCCCGCACCGTTCCGACGCCGGGACTGCGGGAGCAGGCGAAGGAGGCTGTCGCGCGCTGCCGGGCGGCGAAGGCGATGACGGTCCGCTCCGCCGCCGGAACCGACCTTCGGGTGAACATGGAGGGGGCGGCCACCGTCGGCGTCTGGGGCTGGACGGACCGGCCGGGGACTCTGGCGCACTGGCCGGGGGGGATCATCGTCTCCTTCCCGAAGGCGGGGTCGGTCGAGGGGCGCATGGCCTATCGGCCGGGGGACGTGAACCTGACCTTCAAGCGCTATTTCGAGAGCGCGGTCGATCTGACGCTCGAGAACGACTACGTGACGAGGATCGAAGGGTCCGGCGCCGACGCCGCGCTGATGCGGGATTACTATGCCGCCTTCGGGGAGAAGGAGGCCTACGCCGTCTCCCATGTCGGCTGGGGCTTCAACCGGGGCGCGCGCTACGAGGCGCTGACGATGTATGACCGGCGGGAGACGAACGGGACGGAGCTGCGCGCCGTGGCCGGCAACTTCCTCTTCTCGACCGGGGCGAACGAGTTCGCCGGGCGGTTCACGCGCGGGCATTTCGACCTGCCGATGATGGGCTGCGACATCGCGCTGGACGGGGTCCCGGTGGTCGCCTCCGGGCGGCTCGTCTGACCGAATTCATGGAGATTTCCATGGAAATCGAAGTCATGTCCCTGAAAACAAACAATAAAACAGTTAACGCGCCGGAATCCGGCGCCGCTGGCCGCACGGCGAAGGGAGCCTGAGACATGCCCATCCTGGCCGGGATCGACTATGAAGAGGCGGGGAGCGGCCCCGCCGCGATCTGCCTGCACGGCATCGGCGGGGACGCGACCAGCTTCGGGCCGCAGTTCGGCGCCCTGCCCGCCCGCGTCATCTCCTGGTCGATGCCGGGCTATCGCCAGTCCCTCCCCGGCAAGCTCACCTTCGGCGGGCTTTCCGGCGCGCTGGAGCGGTTCATGGACGCGCTCGGGCTCGAAGACGCGCATATCGTCGGCCATTCGATCGGCGGCATGATCGCGCAGGATTTCGCGCTCCGGCATCCCGCCCGCGTCCGCTCCCTCGCGCTGATCGGCACGACGCCGGCCTTCGGCGGCAGGGACCCGAGCTTCGCCGAAGCCTTCCTGAAGGACCGGCTCGCGCCGCTCGACGCCGGCATGAGCATGGCGGAAATGGCCCGCGCCGCGGCGCCGCTCGTCTGCGGCCCCGACGCGCCGCCCGAAGTCCACGCCGCGGTGGAGCGGCCGATGGCGAACGTGCCGGAGCCGGTGTGGCGGGACATCCTCGCCTGCCTCACGACCTTCAACCGGCGCGAGGAGACGGGGAAGCTGACCATGCCCGCCTGCCTCATCGCCGGGTCGGAGGACAGGAACGCCCCGGCGAAGACGATGGAGAAGATGGCCGCCGCCATGCCGGACGCCGAATATCATCTCATCGAGGGCGCCGGCCACATGATCAACCAGGAAGCGCCGGAGCGGGTGAACGCCATCCTCTCCGCCTTTTACGGGAGGCTCGCATGAACAAGCCCGTGCAGGTGAAGACCGCGACAGGCGACGCGCCGATCTTCGAGCCGGAGGCCTGGGGCCTCACCCCGAAACAGGCGGAGCTGACGGCGCTGGCCCGCACGCTCGCCGCCGAGAAGTTCGCGCCCCGCGCCGCGGAGATCGACCGGGAGGCGCGGTTCCCGACCGAGAATTACCGGGACATGGCGGAGGCCGGGCTCCTCGGCATCTGCATCCCGGAGGATCAGGGCGGGCGCGGCGCCGACCTCAAGACCTACATGCTCACCGCAGCGGAGATCGGCCGCTATTGCGGGGCGACGGCGCTGACCTTCAACATGCACGTTTCTTCCTGTCTCTGGACGGGCGCGTTGCTCGACGCGCTGGAGATCGCCCCGGCGCTCCGCGCCGAGCATGAGGAGAAGCGGAAGCTGCACTACGCCCGCATCGTCCGGGAGGGGAAGATCTATTCCCAGCCCTTCTCCGAGGGCGGCGCCGCCGCCGCCGGGTTCAAGGCCTTCGGCACCACGGCGCTGAAGGTCGAGGGCGGCTGGCGGATCACGGGGAAGAAGATCTTCGCCTCCCTCTCCGGCCATGCCGACTATTACGGCGCGCTCTGCACCGCGCTTGACCACCCGGATGAAGACCCGTCCCGCCGCAACACGATGTATCTCGCGGTTCCGGCGGATGCCGAGGGCGTGGAGGTTGTGGGCGAGTGGGACCCGCTGGGGATGCGCGGCACCGTCTCCCGCACCCTCCTCTTCAAGGACGTGTTCGTCGGCGAGGACGCGCAGCTCATGCCGCGGGGAATCTACCCCGAGGCCGCGACGCGCTGGCCGCACATGTTCATGACGCTGACGCCGACCTATATGGGCATCGCGCAGGCGGCCTATGACTTCACGGTCAAATACCTCCGCGGCGAGGCGCCGGGGACGCCGCCGGTCAAGCGGCGGATGTATCCGACGAAGCAGCTCGCCGTCGCCGAAATGCGGGTGAAGCTCGAACAGGCCAAGGCGCTCTGGTTCGCCGCGATCTCCGAGGCGCGGCCCGACCCTTCGAAAGATTCCCTCATGCGCGCCTGGGCGGCGCAGAACACGGTGATGGAGACGGCGAACGCCCTCGCCGCGCTCGCCATCCGCACCTGCGGCGGGCAGTCCATGCTCCGCTCGCTCCCGCTCGAACGCCTCTACCGGGACAGCCGCTGCGGCTCGCTGATGCTGCCCTGGACGGCCGAGCTCTGCATGGACATGCTGGGCAAGGCCGCGCTCTACGAGCGGGGCGAGACGGATGAGGAGTGAGGCCGGGTTCGACGCGCGGATCGACCTCTGGCCCGCGCGCGCCGCGGCCACGGCGCCCTCGAGCCCGGCGATCCTCTTTCGCGGCGAGACCTGGAGCTATGAGGCCTTCGCCCGGCGGATCGACGACCTGGCCGAGACGCTGGAGGCCATCGGCCTGAGGCGGGGGGACCGGGTGGGCTGGCTCGGGCTCAACCATCCGAAGGTCTTCACCCTCCTCTTCGCCTGCGCCCGGCTCGGCGCCGTGCTCGTCCCCTTCAACTGGCGGCTGGCGGCGGCGGAGCTGGCGCGCATTGCCGAGGATTGCGGGCCGCGGCTCATCCTCCATGACGACGAGTTCGCGCATCAGGCGGCGGCGCTCGCCGGGCCGGGGCGGGTCATCGCCCATCATGCGCGGGCGATCCCGCCGCTGAAGCACGATCCTGAGCCGCGCGCCTTCCCGGCCCCGGACCCGATCCGGGGCCCCGAGGGGTTCGCGCATGAGAACGGGGCCGAAGCCCCCCTTCTGATCGTCTACACTTCGGGCGCGACCGGGCGGCCCAAGGGCGCCGTCCTCCCCGTCCGCGCCGTGGCGGCGAACGCGGCGATGAGCGTCGCGGCGCACGGGCTGACGCGGGAGAGCCGGGCGCTCGTCGTCCTCCCGCTCTTCCATGTCGGGGGGCTCAACATCCTGCCGACGCCTTCCTTCTCCATCGGCGCGGCGGTGGAGATCCATGAGCGGTTCGAGCCGGCGGCGGCGCTCGCGGCGCTCGCCGGGGGCGTCACCCACGCCATCATGGTGCCGACCGTGGCCCAGGCGATCATGGCGCAGCCCGGCTGGGCGGCGGCGGACCTCTCCCGCCTCCGCGCCCTCTCCATCGGCTCGACCGACGTGCCGCGGGAGATCATCGACGCCGTCCACGCCCGCCTCGTGCCGATGCCGCAGATCTACGGCGCGACGGAGACGGGGCCCTTCGCGATCTACCAGACGGTTGCGGACGCAATGGAGAACCCCGGCTCCATCGGCCGGCCCGGCGCGCTCTGCGAGATCAGGCTGGCGCGGCCCGACGGCTCCGAGGCGGCGCCCGGCGAGCCGGGGGAGATCCTCGTGAAGGGGCCGAACATCCTCTCCGGCTACTGGCGGAACGAGGAGGAGACGGCGCGCGCCATCGTCGACGGCTGGTTCCATACCGGCGACATTGCCTTGCGGGACGAGGCCGGGCTCTTCTGGTTCGCGGACCGGATCAAGCATGTCGTGATCTCCGGCGGGGAGAACATCTATCCGGCGGAGCTGGAGCGGGTGCTCCGCCCGCATCCGAAGGTGCGGGAGGTGGCGGTGGTCGGCCGGCCAGACCCGAAATGGGGGGAGGTCCCGGTCGCCGTCATCGCGCCGCGCGAGCCGATGACGGAGGCGGAGGCGCTCTCCGCCTTCAACGGCGTCCTCGCCCGCTACAAGCACCCGCGCGCCGTCGTCTTCGTCGATGCGCTGCCGCGGAACGCGATGGGGAAGGTCGTGGCCGCGGAGGTGCGGGCGATGATCGGGGCGGGGTGAGGTGTGCGCACACGCTGTGCAGGGGGGTTATATGATTGAATTTGTGAGATAATCAAGAATTCGGCTGAAACAGGGGAGTCGTGCGTCGCTCGCCTCCTGGCCCGGTCGACCAGACCGGGCCGCGGCCTCCCTCCCCCCAGGGAGGCCGCATTGCGACGTTGCAAGACGTGCAACCGCGGAAGTTCCTGACGCCATAGAGCACGCGGCCCAACCCGCCCGAGGCGGCCCCCCGAGGGAGGCCGCGCCCCTTCGCGCCCCGCTCCGCGGTCGCATTGCGCGCCCTTCCGCCCCCCAGTATAAACCGGCCTCCCCGCAGGAAGCGCCCGACGCAAGGGCCGCGCGCGGGGCGGGGAGGCTGACATGTCCGACAGATCGCAGCTCGACGAAGACGCGCTCGCCTATCATTTCCTCGCCCCGGCGGGGAAGGTCGGCATCGTCGCCACCAAGCCGATGGCGACGCAGCGCGACCTCTCCCTCGCCTATTCCCCCGGCGTCGCCGCCCCCGTCCGCGCCATCGCGGCGGACCCGGAGGCGGCGTTCGACTATACGAGCCGGGGCAACATGGTCGCCGTCATCTCGAACGGCACCGCGATCCTCGGCCTCGGCGACCTCGGCGCGCTGGCCTCGAAGCCGGTGATGGAGGGCAAGGCCGTGCTCTTCAAGCGCTTCGCGGACGTGAACGCCATCGACCTCGAGCTCGACACGAAGGACGCGGACGAATTCTTCAACGCCGTCAGGCTGATGGGCCCCTCCTTCGGCGGCATCAACCTGGAGGACATAAAGGCGCCGGACTGTTTCATCATCGAGCAGCGCCTGCGCGAGACGATGGACATTCCGGTCTTCCATGACGACCAGCACGGCACGGCGATCATCTGCGTGGCCGGGCTCATCAACGCGCTGCACCTCACCGGGCGGCGGATCGGGGAAGCGCGGATCGTCGTCAACGGCGCCGGCGCGGCCGGAATCGCCTGCGTCGAACTGGTGAAGTCGCTCGGCGCGAAGCCGGAGAACTGCCTTCTCTGCGACACGAAGGGCGTCGTCTTCCAGGGGCGGGAAGAGGGCATGAACCAGTGGAAATCCGCCCATGCCGCGCCGACGGAGGCGCGCACGCTGGCGGATGCGATGAAGGGGGCGGACGTCTTCCTCGGCGTCTCCGCCAAGGGGGCGGTGACGGCGGAGATGCTCGCCTCCATGGCGCCGAAGCCCATCGTTTTCGCCATGGCGAACCCGGACCCCGAGATCACGCCGGAGGAGGCGGCGGCGATCCGCGGCGACGTCATCATGGCGACGGGGCGTTCGGATTATCCGAACCAGGTCAACAACGTCCTCGGCTTCCCCTTCATCTTCCGCGGCGCGCTGGACGTGAACGCGCGCACGATCAACGAGGAGATGAAGATCGCCGCGGCGGAGGCGCTGGCGATGCTGGCGCGGGAGGATGTGCCCGATGAAGTGGCCGCCGCCTATGGCCGCCGCCCCGTCTTCGGGCCGGACTACATCATTCCCGCGCCCTTCGACCCCCGCCTTATTCACGTCATCCCCCCCGCGGTGGCGGAGGCGGCGATGAAGAGCGGCGTCGCCCGCCGCCCGATCATCGACATGGAGGGCTACGCCCGCGCCCTCCGCGCCCGGCTCGACCCGACGGCGAACATGCTCGAAGCCCTCGCCGCCCGCGCCCGGCGGGAGCGGAAGCGCGTCCTCTTCGCCGAGGGGCAGGACGAGCGCGTGCTCCGCGCCGCCGTGGCCTGGGCGCGCGGCGGCTATGGCGAGGCGGTGGTCGTCGGGCGGGAGGACGAGGTGGCGGAGATGCTGGCGAAGGCCGGGCAGGCCGACGCCATCAGCGAGATCGAGGTCGTGAACGCCGAGACGACGCCCTACCTCGCGGATTATGTCGCTTCGCTCTACGCCAAGCTGCAGCGCCGCGGCTTCCTCGAGCGGGATTGCTATCGCCGCGTGGCGCGGGACAGGCACATCTTCGCCGCCTGCATGCTCGCCGCCGGCCACGCCGATGCGATGGTCACCGGCGTCTCCCGCAAGTCCTCCGTCGTGCTGGACGATATCGGCCGCGTGTTCGAGACGCGGCAGGGGCGGAAGGTCGTCGGCGTCTCCGCCGTGCTGGCGCGGGGGCGCACCGTGCTGGTGGCCGACACGATGGTGCACGAGATGCCGACGGGGCCGGAGCTCGCGGACATCGCGGAGCAGGCCGCCCGCGTCGCCCGCCGGCTCGGGCTCGACCCGCGCGTCGCGCTCCTCTCCTATTCCACCTTCGGCTATCCGACTTCGGAACGCTCCAGCAACCTCCGCGAGGCGGTGAAGCTGCTGGAGGCGCGCGGCGTCGATTTCGAGTTCGACGGGGAAATGGCGGCGGACGTGGCGCTCGACCCGGCGGCGATGGCCGCCTACCCGTTCTGCCGCCTCTCGGGCCCCGCCAACGTCCTCGTCATGCCCGCCCGCCATTCCGCCTCGATCTCCACCAAGATGCTCCAGCAACTGGAGGGGACGACGGTGATCGGCCCGATCCTCACCGGGATCGAGAAGCCCGTGCAGATCTGCTCGATGGGCGCGACCGTATCGGACATCCTCAACATGGCGATCATCGCGGCGACGGATGTGGGGTAGGGCGAAACCCTTCCGAACGGAGCGCGGAGGGCCGCGGCCTCCCTCGGGGGGCCGCCTCGGACTGATTGGTCGTCGCGGTTTATGGCGTCACGGCCTCGGACGATTGCACGTCTTGCGCCGTTGCGATGCGGCCTCCCACGGGGGAGGGAGGCCGCGGCCCGGGCTGGTCGCCCGGGCCAAGGGATGCAGGGGGAGCGCCCGCGATTGTTTCAAAACCGATCACGGGAAAAATCGTTCCGAATCAAACCTCCGACCCCGATAACCATGGTTATGGGCCGAAAACCTCCCGAATCCGGCCTCACTTCACCCTCTCGTCCCACCCCATCAGCTTCCGCATGACGGCGAGATAGGCGCGGTTGGGGAGGAGGCCGATCGTCTTGAGGAGGATCTCGAACCGGCGCGGGAAGGCGATCTCGAAGCCGGGCTTCTTCAATCCCTCCACGATCCGCTTCGCCGCCTCGTCCGCCGGGATGACGAAGGGCATCTCGAAATCGTTCACCGAAGTCGCATCCGTCTTCACGAAGCCGGGGTTGATGACGGAGATGCGGACGTCGAGGTCGATCAGGTCGAAGGCCAGCGCCTCCGCCATCGTTATGAGCGCCGATTTCGTCGCCCCGTAGGCCGCCGCCCGCGGCAGGCCGCGATAGCCGGCGACGGAGGCGGTGATCGCCACATGCCCGTCCCGCCGCCCGATCATGTGCTTCAGCACCGGGTCGAGCCCGTTGGCGACGCCGTTGAGGTTCACATCGAAGGTCTTCGCCGCCTTGCCCGCGTCGAATTCCTGCGCCCGTAGCGGGATGTAGAGCCCGGCGTTGAGGATCGCGAGGGCGAGCGGCCCCTCCGCCGTGATCGCGGCGACGGCGGCGGCCATGCCGCCCCGGTCCGTCACGTCGCAGGGGAGCGGCAGGATCTTCCCCGGCCGCTCGGCGGCGAGCGCCTCCAGCGCGTCGGCCCGCCGCGCCGTGGCCCAGACCGTCCAGCCCTCGTCCGCCAGCCGCAGCGCGACGGCGCGGCCGATGCCGGCGGAGGCGCCCGTCACCCAGGCGGCCCCGTCAGCGGGCCGCATCCGTTTGGACCAGACGCTCACGAAAGCCTCACAGGGAGGCGGTCCAGACCGGGGCGAAGGCGGGGGCGACGGATTGCGGCGCATAGACCGCCGGCTCGCCCCCCGCCGTGAACTCGACGGAGAGCCATTCCCCGCCGGCGTAGTGGAGGATCACGTCCAGCTTCTCGCCCTTCGCCGTCCAGCGTTCGGTGGCGATGGGCCCGTTCGGCCCGCCGATCTCCCCCGGCCCGATCGCGGCGGTCGTCACCTCGATGGGCACGCCGGTCTGCGTGTTGATCCAGATTCCGCGCTTCAGGAAGTCCATCGACCAGTAGGTCGTGCTCACCGTATCGCCCGGCACGCGGCCGGAGAACATCGAGCCCTCGATCTCCAGCTCGTCCCCGACCTGGCGGACGCGGGAAAAATCCGCGTCCCCGTCATCGTCCGTCTCGCTGTCCATCGAGACGAGCCGCCCGCCCTTCCAGACCTCGCGGTTCCGCATGGAATAGCGATAGGCGGTGATGCCGAGGATCTTCACCTGCAGCTGGATGTCGATATCCACCTCCGCCGCGCCGTCCGCCCCCGGCCGGACGTCGATGCGGTGCGTGCCCATCTCGCTCCCGTCCCGATAGACGGTGAATGTCCGCGACCCGCCGCCGGCGGCGAGAAGCGGGAACGGGGAAACAAGCGTTGCAGCGCCGACCCCAAGGATCAGCGACCTCCGTGTCGGCGTCATCACGTCCTCCTCAGGAGAAAAGATTGAGCGCGCGCCCGAACCTGCCGGTAAATGTAAGACCGCCCGAGAGAACCGCAAGGCAGATGCAGGGACGGTCGCCCCCCGCTCGCGGGTGATGGTCCACGCTCGGGTCCGCGAAGGCGACGTCGCCGGGGCCGTAGCGCCGGTCCCCGTCCACCAGCTCGCCGTCGAAGACGACGGTCAGTTCCTCCGCCTCGTGCGTATGCTGGGGGATCGCCGCGCCGGGGCGGACGCGGAGGAGGCTCACGCTCTCCCCCTCCTCGTTGCGGAAGGAATATTCGTGGACGCCGGGAAGGCGGAAGCGCCACGGAATCTCGTCAAAATTCATGCCCACCGCCGCCGCCACCGGCGCGGGGAGCGGCCCGCGGCGGAGCGGCGCGGGCGCCGCGCCCTCCGTCTCCGCATCGTCCAGCCGGGCGAGGGCGGCTTCGAGATCGGGCTCGCCCTCCGGCCCCTCCGTCTCCACCAGCGCGCCCGCGAGCGCCTCCAACCGCGCGACTTCGGCGCGGCAGGCGGCGCAATAGGTCAGATGCGCCGAGACGGCGAGCTCCGCCCCTTCCGTCGCGCGGCCGAGAGCGTAGGCGGCGAGGAGCCGCTTGGAAGGATGTCCAGTTTCCATGACAGGCGATGTGTTCCGTCGTCGATGCGTTTCAAGCGAGAATACGCGATCTCGATGCAAACGGATCACCGCCGCGTGAACGTTTTCACAGGGCGGAGCGCCCTTGCGCCGGCCCGCGCCCCGGCGATAGACCTTGCGCCGAAGCGAGGATCGGGAGGAACCACAGGATGCGCGTGTACAAAGACCTGGCCGACGCCGTCGGCAACACCCCGCTCATCCGCCTCCGCCGCGCATCGGAAGAGACGGGCTGCGAGATCTACGGCAAGGCCGAGTTCATGAATCCCGGCCAGTCGGTGAAGGACCGCGCCGCGCTCTCCATCATCCGCCACGTCGTCGCCTCGGGCGAGTTGCGCCCCGGCGGCGTGATCGTGGAGGGGACGGCGGGGAACACCGGCATCGGCCTCGCCCTTGTCGGCGCCTCGATGGGCTTTCGGACCGTCATCGTCATCCCCGAGACGCAGAGCCGCGAGAAGAAGGACATGATCCGCCTCGCCGGGGCCGAGCTGGTGGAGGTGCCGGCGAAGCCATACCGCAATCCCAACAACTTCGTCCGCTATTCCGGGCGGCTGGCCGAGGCGCTGGCGAAGACGGAGCCGAACGGCGCGATCTGGGCCAACCAGTTCGACAATGTGGCGAACCGCCAGGCGCATATCGACACGACGGGGCCAGAGATCTGGGAGCAGACGGGGGGGAAGGTGGACGGCTTCATCTGCGCCGTCGGCTCCGGCGGCACGCTCGCGGGCGTCGCCATGGCGCTGCGGGAGCGGAACCCCGCGGTGAAGATCGGGCTGGCGGACCCGATGGGGGCGGCGCTCTACAACTGGTACGCAAATGGCGAGCTGAAGGCCGAAGGCTCCTCCATCACCGAGGGCATCGGCCAGGGCCGCATCACCAGGAACCTCGAAGGGCTGGAGGTGGACATGCCCTTCCAGATCCCCGATTCCGAGGCGATCCCCCTCGCCTTCCGCCTGCTGGAGGAAGAGGGCCTCTGCCTCGGCGGCTCCTCGGGGATCAACGTCGCCGGCGCGATCCGGATGGCGAAGGCGATGGGGCCGGGCCATACCATCGTGACGATCCTGTGCGATTATGGCACGCGGTATCAGAGCCAGTTGTTCAACGCGGAGTATCTGGGCTCGAAGGGCCTGCCGCTGCCGGGGTTTCTGGCGCGGGGGAAGGCGGAGTTGCCGGGGGTGTTTGAGGCGGTGGAGGAGTGAGGGGGGCGCGCAATGGAGCACGCAAATTTGAAAGCCCTTAAAATGATTTGCTAGATTAGCTTCGGGTTAATTTCATTTATAAATCTCTTGTATAGAGAATCCTTAACTTTATTCATGTTTGCTCGCTCCGTAGACCTGAGCTTATTAAGCGGAATACCTCCTTTATTTATCAATATCGCGTTCCCTTTTGCGTCTGCCGACAGGCTATCGTAGTGAGCCACAAACAAAGGCACTCCCATCGAAAGAGTCGCATTTCCAGCATCAAGGGTGCCCCCTTTCTCGCCGGCCTCAATCACTATCATCGCCCCACTGAGACCAATGATAACTTTATTTCGCTCCATTGCCCGATATGCCTGCCACACGCTACTCGGTTCAAATTGGCTAACGACCAAGACACGATTCCAGTCCCAAACAGACGAAAACGACTTACGAATTCGAAAATTATTTATACCTTCTGGAAGAACTAAAATCGTTGTACCACCAGAGGCGAGCGCCATGTAGTGCGCAACTTCATCTACCCCAGCTGCGTTTCCCGAGACAACATTTAATCCTAGTTCTGCGGCCTGAGAGGCGCAATCATTTGCAACGGCGAGACCTTGCTCAGATGCTCTGCGTGAACCACAAAAGCCAACACTAGGTTTCTGCAATAGATCGGTGTTGCCCATACAGTAGATGTTACCAGGCGCCTTACCCCCCAATATATCGGATAGAGAACGCGGATAACCACGCTGACCCCTCCTGATCTGCTGTACATCAGACATCGACTACCGTATTGTTATCAGTATCTCGGAGTGTCTTCACCATAGACAGTCCATGCACACTGCTACAGCCAAGCTCTAACAGCTTACTTGCAAAAAATTGCTGCGTAATTCCTGATTGATATTTGTCATCTAATATAATAACGCTTAGACCTGCGAGGCTGGGCCCGCTGTATTTGAAAATACACCTCTCCCAATTGTCCCATTTTTCGGAAAGAGCATTCTCCTTCGAAGAAAAATCTTTCCCGTCTAAATCAAAAAACCCTGTTACATCAAACTTTCCAGTAATACGCGATGCAATTCGAGTAATCTCTCTTGGCAGGTCGAAAATTTTATCTTTAAGCGCTGGAACGGCGCATATGGCATGTGTTTCATGCAAATAAGATACGCCTGAAATTGTGATGCTGCTAATTTCTGCCAAACGCTTTATTGCGTCTGCATCTTGATGATGCTTTGCTCTCTCCTCCAAATTTCCAATATCTGTCTTTGCGCCAGATACGTTGTCGAAAAAATTCACATCTAACGCCAAGCTAGACCGCAATAGATTTCTAATGAAAACTCTGGAACCTTGACTGCGCTCCCAATCTTCCGCCATAGAAATCTTCTGGGGTGTGTCAAGAAAGCAATAAAATTGCTTGTACTCAGCATTGTGTCTAAGAGACAGGCCAGTACCATCAAAAAAGTGCTTACAAAGACCATTGTCAAATGGAACTGAGAAAGTAGGCCTTGCTTTTTGCTTTTGAACACCTGAACTTTGAGAAAATTGCTTCCTGTGGGTGTCTCCATCACCCAACATAGAAAGCACATTCTCCTTCGTTATACGTGTCATTTGTCTTCCGTATTTTTTGGGAAATAAGAACATATAGAGAACCGTCATTCGAGTCAAGACGGCAGGATCGTCATGAGTCGCAAGCTACGACACACTCAAAGAGTGGTGGACCAACTCTTAGTAGTCAAATTTCAGCGCGTTCAGATTTCGATCTGAGCGGAGAAAGGAGTTAGCCATACCTGATAAATATAAAATAAAATCAAATACATAACCCACCGCTCACGCGTGTGCGCACCCTCCGCCCCCATCCCCTCTGGCGCCGCCCCCGCCCTTCCGCCACAACGCTCTCGGGAGGGCCGCCGATGCAGACCGTAACGCTCCGCGCCGAAGGGGCCGCCATCGTGGCCGAGGTTCACGCCGTCGAGGGGGCGCGGCTGGAGGCTGGCGCGCTGATCCTCGTCACCGAGCTGATGAAGATGCGCCATGAGCTGCGGGCGGAGCGGGCGGCTTCCGTGGAGGCGGTGCTGGTCGAGGCGGGGGATGCGCTGGCGGGCGGGGAGCCGCTCGTCCGCCTCCGCTGGCTGGAGGAGGAGGCCGCGCCCGCCAAGGCCGCGCCCGCCGCGCCGCGGGCCGACCTCATAGAGTTCGAGGCGCGGATGGCGCTCCTCGCGGACGAGGCCCGGCCCGAGGCGGTCGCGAAGCGCCGGGCGCTCGGGCTCCGCACGGCGCGGGAGAATCTGGCCGATCTCTTCGATGCCGGGAGCTTCACCGAATACGGCGCCCTCGCCGTCGCCGCCATGCGCCGCACGCGCCCCCTCGCGGAGCTTCAGGCCCGCACCCCGGCGGACGGGATCGTGACAGGGACGGGAACCGTGGCGGGCCGCCCCGTCGCCGCGATGGCGGTGGATTACATGGTGCTCGCCGGCACGCAGGGCTTTCACCATCACCGGAAGATGGACCGGCTGATCGAGGTCGCGCGGCGGGAGCGGCTGCCCATCGTGCTCTTCGCGGAGGGCGGCGGCGGGCGGCCGAATGACGGCGACGTGGCGGAGATCATGGCCGCCTGGCTCAACGTCACGAGCTTCCGCCATTTCGCGGCGCATGAGGGGCCGAAGATCGGGATCGCCGCCGGCTATTGCTTCGCCGGCAACGCCGCGCTTTTCGGCGTCTGCGATGTGCGGATCGCGACGGAGCGGAGCTTCATCGGCATGGGCGGCCCCGCGATGATCGAGGGGGGCGGGCTCGGCAAGGTCGCGCCGGAGGCGGTCGGCCCCTCCGGGGTTCAGGCGAAGACCGGCGTGATCGACCTTCTGGTGAAGGACGAGGCGGAGGCCGTGGCGGCGGCGAGGCGCCTCCTCACCCTCTCCGCCCCCTCCGAGCCCGGAGAGGGCGACGGGGAGGCGCTCCGCGCCGTCGTGCCCACGGACCGGACCCGCGCCTATGACATGCGGAAGGCCGTGGCCGCGCTGGCGGATGGCGGCGAGTTCCTCGAATTCCGCCGCGGCTTCGGCGCCGGGATGATCGCCGGGTTCCTCAGGATCGGCGGCCGCGCGCTCGGTCTCCTCGCCAACAACCCGCTCCATCTCGGCGGCGCGATCGACGCGGAGGCGGCGGCGAAGGCGGCGCGGCATCTCCAGCTTTGCGACCGCTGGGGGCTGCCCATGCTGACGCTCTGCGACACGCCGGGCTTCATGGTCGGGCCGGAGACGGAGGCGACCGGGCAGGTCGCCCATGTCTCCCGCCTCTTCCTCGCGGGCGCGCATTTCTCGCAGCCGCTGGTCACGGTGATCCTGCGGAAGGCCTATGGCCTCGGCGCGATGGCGATGGCGGGGGGCGGGTTCGACCGGCCGGCCTTCTGCTGCGCCTGGCCGACGGGCGAGGTCGGCGCGATGGGGCTCGAAGGCGCCGTCCGCCTCGGCGCGCGGGAGCGATTGGCGGCGATTGCGGACGAAGGGGAGCGGGAGGCGGAGTTCCGCCGCCTCGTCGACGAGCTTTACGAGCGGGGCAAGGCGCTCAACGCCGCCTCCCTCCTCGAATTCGACGCGGTGATCGACCCGGCGGAGACGCGCGCGGCGATCCTTCGCGCGCTGGCGGCGGCGGGCCCGGCGCGGCCGGGGCCCCGCTATGTGGACGCGTTCTGACGGGGCCGCGCCCCTTCCCCCGCCCCGCCCCCTCGCCTACCCTCGCGAAAAATCCGAGGGAGCCCGCCATGCCCGCCACAGCCCCGTTCCGCGCCGATCATGTCGGCAGCCTCCTCCGCCCCGCTTCCATCGCCGCCGCGCGGAAGGCGCGCGCCGAGGGTCGGCTCGACGGGGCAGGGCTCCGTGAGGCGGAGGATGCGGCGATCCCCGCGCTGATCGGCATGCAGGAAAACGCCGGGCTGAAGGCGGTGACGGACGGGGAGGCGCGGCGCTCCTTCTGGCATTACGACTTCATGGGGATGCTGGAGGGGATGGAGCTGGTGGAGCGGGCCGAAGGCGTCCAGTTCGCCGGCGTGAAGCTCCGCCCTATCTTCCCGACCATCACGGGCCCCCTCGCCTTCCCCGACGATCACCCGATGCTGGAGCATTTCCGCTTCGTCGCGGCGCATACGTCCGTGACGCCGAAAATCTCCATCCCCGGCCCCTCCTGCCTCCATTTCCGCACGGCGAAGGCGGACATCGCGCCGCCCGAATACCGGGACCCGGAGGCGCTCTTCGTCGCGATCACCGGGGTCTACCGGAAGGCGGTGGCGAAGTTCCACGAGGCCGGCTGCCGCTATCTCCAGCTTGACGACATCTTCTTCGCCTATCTCTGCGACCCGAAGCACAGGGCGGACAAGGCGGCGGAGGGCTTCGACCCGGACGCGCTGATCGCCAGCTACGCCACGATGATGCGGGAGGCGATCAGGGACCGGCCCTCCGACATGGTGATCGGGATGCACATGTGCCGCGGCAATTTCCGCTCCACCCACGCCGCGACCGGCGCCTATGACCTGGCGGCGGAGGCGATCTTCTCCACCGGGGTGGATGTTTTCTTCATGGAATATGACAGCGAGCGCGCGGGCGGGCTCGAGCCGCTGCGGCTCCTCCCGAAGGGGCGGCAGCGCGTCATGCCCGGCTTCGTCACCACCAAGACCGGCGCGCTGGAAAGCCTCGACGATCTCCGCCGCAAGTTCGACGAGGCGGCGCGCTACGCCGATCTCGGCCAGCTTGGCATAGCGCCGCAATGCGGCTTCGCCTCGACGGAGGAGGGCAACGCGATCACCGAGGACGACCAGCGGCGGAAGCTCGACCTCGTCGTCGCCTGCGCGGAGGCGATCTGGGGCGAGGTTTGACCTCGATCAAGGCGCGCGCCCCCCGCGCCGCGCTTCATCGGCGGGCCGGCCAAGGGCGCCGCGCATGCAGACGAGGCGAAAACCATGTTCCCAGTGGGGCAGAAACGATCCCTTGCCGGCTTCCTGATCGCGGCGGCGGCATTCCCCCTCCACAGCGCCGTCGCCGCGCCTTTCGATTTCAGCGGCTCGCTCGGGGAGGGCGGCTTCACCCGCTACGTGCCGCCGGTGACCAACCCGATCTTCAACGAGACGCCGCTGATCACGACGGAGATCCGGCCGATCTATTTCCGCCAGAAGATCCCTTCGGATTTCCCCTCGGGCGGCGGCGATATCGACGTCGTCGCGGCGCAGCTCCGCGTCGCCATCACCAACCGGCTCGGCTTCCTCGCGACGACGGACGGCTACGCCTGGGCGGATTTCGACGCCGCGCTGCCGGATTCCTCCGGCTTCGCCGACCTCGCCGTCGGGCTCAAATACGCCGTGGTCTATGACCCCTCGGCCGGCGAGGTGCTGACCCTCGGCCTCCGCTACACGCTGCCGAGCGGGAACCTCGATGTCGGGACGATCGACCTCACCGGCTACGGCGCCGGCTCGCTCCACATCTTCGCCAGCGGGCTGAAGCAGAGCGGGCCCTGGCAGCTCCAGGGCAATGTCGGCGTGCAGCAGGCGCTTTCGGGCGATGCGACCTCCTTCGCCTATGGCTCGGCCCATGTGAGCTACGAGATTCTTCCCGGCCTCTATCCGCTCGCGGAGCTCAACGTCTTCCTGCCCTATGACGGCGGGGACCGCCTGCCCGGCTCGCAGCTGACGGGCGTGGACGTGGCGGATTTCGGCTCGTCAGACCCGAAGAACAGCGTCACGGTCGCGGGCGGGCTCCGCTACCGCCCGGCGGAGAACGTGATCCTCGGCGGGGCGTTCGAATACAACGTCTCGGAGAGTGCGGACCATCTGATGGAATGGCGCGCGATGTTCGACGCGGTGATCCACTTCTAGGCGGCGTCAGGCCGGCCGGGACGAGGCGAGCCGCAGCACCTGCCAGTAGCTGCGGCCGATCTCCATCCGCGGCCCGTGCCCCTTCTCCAGCATCAGCGCATGGAGCTTCGGCAGGTTCCGGCAGGGGACGTGCATCACGAGGTGATGTTCGAGGTGGTAGTTCACCCAGTAGGGCGCGAGGAGAAGGCGGAGGAGCCAGCCGGCCTTCGTCGTCCGCACGTTCCGCAGGGGATCGTCCGAGAATTCCACGGCCCCGTGCTCCGCGATGTTGCGGACGCGGAGGACGAGCTGGAACCAGGTGAGGAGCGGCAGGAGCCAGAAGGCGAACCACCACCACCACGCGCCCGCCGCCCACATCGCCGCGAAGAGGGCGGCGTTGGCGACGAGCGCGCGGCCGAGCACCGGGCCGGAGAAGGCCTGCGCGAGGTCCTGGCTCGTCGCGCCCTCGCTCTCCCCCGCCATCTTGAAGGCGAACATGATCTGCTGCGCCCGTTGCCGCACGCCGGTCTGGCCGGAGATATCGCGCCAGAGCTTCCGCAGGAGCGAGGCGCGGGTGCAGGGGAAGGGGCGGGAGAGCGTGAGGTCCGGGTCCTCCTCCGTCTGCGTGAAGCGGTGATGCTTCAGGTGGTAGCGGCGATATTCCAGCATGTCGGCGAGGATCGGCCGGCCACAGAGCCATTCGCCCGCCCATTCGTTGAGGGCGCGGTTGCGGAAGAGCGCCGAATGCGCCGCCTCGTGCATCAGGATCGCGAGGCCGAGCTGGCGCGAACCGATCAGCACCACCGCGAGGAGGAAGGTGAGCGGGTTCGGCCAGAGCGCGAAGAGCGCGAGCGCGGCGGCGATCACGCCCCAGCAATGGAGGAGGAGGAGCGCGCCCCAGAGGTCGGACCGCCGCGCGAGGGGGCGGATTTCCTCGGGCGTCAGGAAGGCCTTTCCGGGGGTCATCGGAACCTCGCGGGCCGTTTCTCCAGGAAGGCCGAGGCGCCCTCGATTCCCTCCGCCCCGCCGAGCGCGTGGGCGATGGAGACCGCCTCCGCCTCCAGCTGCGCGTCGAGCCCGGCGCCTTCCGCCTGCCGGATCAGCCGTTTGATGCCCGCCATGGACTCCGCGGGCCCCTCGGCCAGCTCCGCCGCCCAGGCGAGCGCGGCCGCCACCGGATCGGGCGCGAGGCGGTTGACCATGCCGAGGTCGTGGAGGCGGGCGGCGGGGACGCGCCCGCCGGTCAGCGCCATCTCGGTCGCGAAGTGCCGCGGCAGGGCGCGCGCGAAGCTCCAGGTCGCGCCGCCGTCCGGCGTGATGCCGATCTTCACATAGGCGAGCATGAAATAGGCGTCCGGCGCCGCCACGATGAGGTCCGACGAAGCGGCGAGCGAGGCGCCGGCGCCCGCGGCGCCGCCCTCCACCGCCGCGATGACGGGGCGCGGGCAATCGCGGATCGCGCGGATGAGCTCGTGGAGCCGGTCCACCCCCTCCCGCCGCTTCTCGAACGGCTCCTTGTGGGCGACGGCGAGGCGCTTCACGTCGCCCCCGGCGCAGAAGAACCCGCCGGCGCCGGAAATCACGACGGCGCCGACATCCGGCGCGGAGGCCGAGGCGATGGCGGGGATCATCCCGTCATAGAAATCCATCCCGAAGGCGTTGCGCTGTTGCGGCGCGTTGTTGACGAGGTGCAGGACGCGCCCGACTCGCCGGACGATCACCCGCTCCGCCATATCCGCAGCCGCATCAGACATGTCTCTCTCCCGCATCTTCGAGGGGCTTCGCGCGGCCCCGTCCCGCAACCCTGATATCGCCGAAGCGCCGTTCGAGATAGAATTTCGTGAGAAGGTTCCGCGCCGCGCGCATCCGGTAGGCGGCGCCGGCGCGATGGTCGCTGAGCGGTGCGAAATCCTCCTCCAGCGCGGCGGCGGCGGCGGCGATGGCGGCTTCGTCGAGCGGCCTTCCGAGCAGCGCCCGCTCCGCCGCCCGCGCCCGCTTTGGCACGCCCGCCATGCCGCCGAAGGCGATGCGGGCGAGCGTCGTCATTCCCGCCTCCTCCCGCACATGGATGGCGGCGAGGAGGGAGGAAATGTCCTGGTCGAAGCGCTTCGAGATCTTGTAGCAGCGGAGGTCCATCGGGTCGGCGGGGCGGGGAACGTCGACGAACTCGACGAACTCGCCGGGCCGGAGGTCCTGCCGCCCGTATTCGATGAAGAAGGTCTCCAGCGGAATCTCGCGCCGCGCCTCCCCCCGGCGGAGCGTGAGCCGGGCGCCGAGCGCAATCAGCGCCGGCGCGGCGTCCCCGATCGGGGAGCCGTTGGCGATGTTGCCGAGAAGCGTGCCCGCGCCCCGGACCTGCGGCGAGGCGAAACGGCGCCAGAGCTCCCCGAGATCGGGCGCGAGCGGGGCGAGGGCGGCCATCGCGCGCTCATGGCTCACCGCGGGGCCGAAGCGGAGGCCGGCCTCATCCTCCCCGATCTCGTCGAATTCCGCGACGTCGCCGACCCAGAGGAACATCGCCGGCCGGAAGCCGCGCTTCGTGACCCAGAGGCCGATATCGGTCGCCCCGGCGAGGATCGTCGCCTCCGGATGGGCGAGGCGGGCGGCGGCGAATTCCTCCGCGCTGCGCGGGGCGAGGAAGCGCGCGCCGGCCGCCCGATGGTCGAGCGTCAGCGTCAGGTCGCGGCGGAGCGCCCTGAGGCGGGCGAGCGCGGCGTCATGGTCGGGGGCGGCGGCCGGCTCGGCGCGGGCGGCGGCGGCGGCGGCGAGGATCGGGCCATAACCGGTGCAGCGGCAGAGATTGCCGGCGATCTGGTCCGCCACCGCCTCCGGCGCGGCGCTCGCGCCCGTCTCGTAGGCGTGCGCGAGGCTCATGACGAAGCCCGGCGTGCAGAAGCCGCACTGGCTGCCATGCCCCTCGGCCATCGCGCGCTGGACGGGATGGGCGCCGCCGAGCGCCTCCACCGTCACGACCTCCCGGCCGTGGAGCATCGGCAGCAGCTGGATGCAGGCGTTCGCCGTGCGCTGACGGAGCGCGCCGTCCGGCGCCAGCTCCCGCACGATGACGGTGCAGGCCCCGCAATCGCCCTCGGCGCAGCCTTCCTTGGTTCCGGTGAGCCCCCGCGCCTCCCGCAGCCAGTCGAGCAGGGTCGTGGTCGGCGCGGCGCCGGGCGCTGCGACGCGCTCGCCGTTCAGGATGAACCTCACGCCTTCGCCCATCTCGCACCGCCGCGTCGCATTGCCGGCAGTTTCCGTTTCGGCCGGAGGATTGTCCAGCGCCGGGACGGCATTTAAACGTAAGTTAGCGATTGCGACTCCATATGTCCTGAGTTCACGCGGGATATCCATGTCGTCCGAGCGAGACCCAAGGCCGTCAGCACTCGTCGCCGCCAGGCGGCTCGCGCTGCTCATGGCGGCGGCGCTCGTCGCGCTCGTCTCGGGCGCGCTCGTCGCGGTCTTCTGGATGGCGGCGGCCTATGACGATCTCGGCAAGACCAGCGCGGAGCGGATGATCTGGGGCGGTGTCCACGATCTGGAGGTCAGCCTCTCCGTGACGACGGAAGACTATTCGGTCTGGACGGCTTCATGGGAGGCGGCGCGGGCGAGGGACTGGCCGTGGCTGGCCGAGAACATGGGCTCCGGCGTCTATGACGGCGAAGGGACGATCGCGGATCTCTTCGTGATCTTCGAGCCGGGCGGAGTCGTCGAATATGGCTGGACGGAAGAGACGGGCGCGGAGCCGACCCCGGGCCTTCTCGACCCGGAGGCATTGGCCGTCGTCAACGAGGCCTTCGATGCGGCGCCCGAGGCGTTCGGCGAGGCGCTCACGCTCTATGTGCGGTCGCGCGGCGAAGTCTGGCTGCTGGCGGCGATCCGGATGACGCCGACGGAGGGCGCGCTCGATGGCGTGACGGATGCCGAGACGCCGCGATTCGTCTCCGGCCGCAAGCTGACGCCGGAGTTGCTGCAAGCGCTCGGCGAGAAGTTCCTCATTTCCGGCGCGACGCTTTCGGACGCCGCGCCCGGAGACGGTCTGGACGGGCTGATCGTCCCCGATCCGGCCGGGGCGCCGCTGGCCTGGATCGTCTGGGAGCCGCCGGCCTCGGGCGCGGACATTCTTGGAAACCTCCTTCCGCCCGTACTCGCCGCGCTCCTCGCCGCGGCGCTGGCGGGATGGCTCGTCACGCGCCGGATGCTGGCGGCGACCGGACGCCTCCAGGGCGCGCTCTTCGAGGCGGAGGCGGCGGACCGGGCCAAGACGGCGTTCCTCTCCAATGTCAGCCACGAGCTGAGGACGCCGATGAACGGCGTCATGGGCATCGCCCAGCTTCTGCGCCTCCGGACGGGAGACGCCGAAAGCGGCCGCCTGATCGACGTTCTGATGACCTCGGCGCGCCATCAGCTCGCGCTCATCAACGACATCCTTGAAATGGCGCGGATGGAAGGCGGCGCGCGGCGCCTCGCGGAGACGCCGTTCGACCCGTCGACGGAGCTCCTCTCCGTCATCGCCATGCTGAGGCCCGAGGCGGAGGGCAAGGGCCTGACCCTGCGCGATTCAGGCGTCGCCGAGAGCGGCCTCGTGACCGGCGACCCTCTCGCCTTTCGGCAGATCGCCGTGAACCTCATCGGAAACGCGCTGAAATTCACGGAAGCCGGCCATGTCCGGATCGGGCTCTCCGCGGCGCGGAGCGGCGCGATCGTTTCGCTCCGGCTCGAAGTGGCCGATACCGGCCCCGGCATTCCCGAAGCCTGGCGCGCCCGCATCTTCCGGCGCTTCGAGCGCGGTGAGGCGGCGGAACGCGGCGCGGCCAGCGGCGTCGGGCTCGGCCTTTCGATCACCCGGTCGCTGCTCGAGATGATGGGCGGCTCGGTGGAAGTTTCGGAGGCGCCCGAGGGCGGCGCGCTCTTCTCCGTCATCGTCTCCCTGCCCGCGGCCGGAGCCGAGGAAAAAGCCGAAGCGGCCTGAACGCCTCCCGCCACTTACGCGGGCGGCGCGGATGCGTTAAGCATCTCCCGCGGGAAGTCGGGGGATGGCCTTGTCGAAACGACCCGATTGCGGAGCCTGCGGCGCGGAGCCCGTGGCGGGAGCGCGCTTCTGCCATCTGTGCGGCGCGGCGCTCGCCCCCGTCTGCGCGGGCTGCGGCGCCGAATTGCCGCCCGACGCGCGCTTCTGCCACATGTGCGGCGTCCCCGCAGGGGCGTCAGCCGCCGCTCGGCCTCCCGCGGCGCCCGACGCGCTGACCCTGGCGGGGGAGGCGGAACGGCGGCAGATGACCGTTCTCTTCTCCGATCTCGTCGGCTCCACCGCGCTCTCCGAGAGCGTGGACCCGGAAATGCTGCGCGAGCTTCTCGCCGCCTATCGCCAGATCTGCGCGGAGGCGGTGGAGCGGCAGGGCGGGACGGTGACCAAGCTGGTCGGCGACGGGCTCGACGCGCATTTCGGCTATCCGGTGGATTACGAGGACAGCGCCGCCCGCGCCGTGCGCGCCGCGCTGGAAATCGCCTCCGCCGTGCCCTTCCTCAGCGGGCGGTTCCCGGGCCTCGCCGCGCCGCTTTCCGCGCGAATCGGGATCAATACGGGGCTCGTCGTGGTCGGCGACGTCGGCGCCGGCGCGCTGCGGGAAAAGCAGGGCGTGATCGGCGACACGCCGAACGTCGCCGCGCGGCTCCAGGCGGTGGCGGAGCCCGGCCAGGTGGTGATCGGCCAGGCGACGTGGCGGCTCGTCAGCCACGACTTCGTCTTCGCCCCGCTCGGCCCGAAGCGGTTGAAGGGCGTCGCGCAGCCGCTCGAATGCTATGTCGTCCTCGCCGAACGGGCGGAGCGCGAGCCCGATGCGCCCGGCTCCCGCACCCGGCTCGTCGGGCGGGAGGGGGAAATCGCGGTGCTGCGCCAGAACTGGCGCCGCGCCGCGGGCGGCGACGGGCGGACCGTGCTGCTGACGGGGGAGGCCGGCATCGGCAAGTCCCGCGTGGTGGAGACCTTGCTGGAGGAGTTGCGGCGGGAGCCGGACTTCGCGGAGCTGAAGCTCTTCGCCGCCGCAGTCCACACCGCCACCGCCTTCCGGCCGCTGATCCGGGAGCTGGTGCGCCGCGCGGGCTTCGCGGATGGCGAGCCGGATGCGGCCCGGCTCGACAAGCTGGAGGCGCTGGTGGACGATCTCGGCCTCGACCGGGAGATCTACATGCCGCCGCTCGCCTCCACGCTCAGCGTGGACCTCGGCGGGCGCTACACGAAGGCGGCCGACGCCTCGGTGGTGAAGCATCGCTTCCAGGCCGCCTGCGCCGCGATGATCGACAAGGCGGGCGAGGGGCGGACGCTCCTCCTCCTCGTGGAGGACCTGCACTGGGCGGACCCCTCGACGCTCGAATTCATCGACCAGTGGATCACCGAGACGGCGCGCCGGCGCTGCCTGACGATCCTCACCTTCCGGCCCAGTTTCGACCATGGCTGGCGGGACGAGAGCCATCTCTCCACGCTCAACCTCAACCGCCTCAGCCGGGTCGAGAGCCGGGAGGTGATCGGCCTCGTCGCGCGGAAGCCTCTGCCGGAAGAGGTCGTATCCACCATCGTCCAGCGCACGGACGGCGTGCCGCTCTTCATCGAGGAGCTGACCAAGATGGTGCTGGAAAGCGGGCTGATGCAGGAGACGGCGGCGGAATACCGCCTCACCGGCCCGCTGCCGCCGCTCGCGATTCCGGACAGCCTGCAGAACTCGCTCATGGCCCGGCTCGACCGGCTGGCGACGGTGAAGGAGGTGGCGCAGATCGCCGCGGCCATCGGCCGGCGCTTCCGCCACTCGCTGCTCGCGGAGGTGACGGGCGACCCGGACGGGGAGCTGGAGGCGGCGCTCGCCAAGCTGGTGGACGCCGAATTGCTCCAGCGCTTCGGCTTCCCGCCCGATGTCGAATACGAGTTCCGCCATGCGCTGGTGCAGGACGCCGCCTATGGCTCGATGCTGAAATCCTCGCGCCACCGGGTCCATGCGCGCATCGCCGCCGCGCTGGAGGCGAATCCGAGATCGCGGGAGCTGGAGCCCGAGATCATCGCCCGCCATCATCTCGCCAGCGGCGCGCCGGTGAAGGCGGCGCCCTTCTCCTTCGCCGCCGGCCAGCGCGCGCTCGACGCCTCCGCCCATCGCGAGGCGATCGGCCATTTCGCCGCCGCGCTCGAACATCTGGAGGACATGCCGGACGACCCCGGGCGCCGGCGGCTCGAGCTCGACATCCGCATGGCCTATGGCGTCCCGCTCCAGACGCTTCGGGGCTACGCCCATGCCAGCGTGCGCAAGAACTACGACCGGGTGGAGGCGCTCGCCACCAGCCTCGGCGCGACGGCGGAGCTGATGCCGCTCTATTACGGCATGTCGCGCTATCACATGCTGAGCGCGGATTACGAAAAGGCGCTGGTGGGCGGGGAGAAGCTGCTCGCTGCGGCGGAGGCGGCGGGCGACGCGATCTTCCTTGCGGCGGGGCGGCGCATCCTCGGCTCGATCCGGTTCTATACCGGCCGGTTCACGGAGGCGCGGGAGATGCTGCTCGCCGTCCTCTCCTCCGGCCTCGTCGAGGCGGATTACTCGCTCGCGCGGCAGGTCGACGTGGTGGATTTCCGCGCCGCGGCGAACGCCTACATGGCCTGGGTCGAATATGCGGAGGGGCGGCCGAACGCCGCCCGCACCTATGCTGCTGACTCCATGAAGGTCGCCTCCGGGCTGTCGCACCGCTTTTCCGAGGCTTTCTCGATCTGTTTCGCGTGCTGGACCCATGAATTCTGCGGAGACCGGGAGCGCGCGCGGGAGCTTGCGGCGAAGGGGCTCGCCATGTCCCGCGAGCACGGCTTCCAGTTCTGGATCGGCTGGACGGAGGTGATCCTCGCCGCAACGGGGGGCGAGAGGAAGTCGGGCCTTTCGGCCGCCGATTATGCGCGGGAGGGACTGGCGGACTGGGAGGAGGTCGGCTCCCGCCTCGGGCTCACCTATCTCCTGTCGCTGACGGTCGAGCTTCTCGCGAAGGAGGGGCGCAAGGACGAGGCGGAGGAAGTTCTGGCGGAGGCCGAGCGCTTCATCGCCGAGACGGGGGAGCGGTTCTGGGCGCCGGAGATCATCCGGTTGAAGGGCGTGCTCCGCCGCCGCTCACGCCCTGCGGAGGCGGAGGCGCTGTTTCTCCGCGCGCTGAAAGAGGCGGACGCGATGGGCGCCCATCTCCTCTCGCTTCGCGCCCTCCTCTCGCTGGCGGAGACGCCGGGGCGGCGCGAGGAGGCCGCGGCCGCGCTCCGCGACCGGCTCTCCGCCTTCCCGGAGGAGGAGGAGAGCGCCGAGCTGGAGGCGGCCCGCGCCCTCGCCGCGCAGCCGGCGCAAAGCCGCAGCGCATGAGGCCTCAGAAGATGAAGTCGTCTTCCCCGAACGCCGCGGCGTTCTGGTTCTCGAAGAGGATCGAGCCGCGGGTGTAGCTGACGAGCACGTCGTCGCCCTGCTGCTCGATCCGGAGCTCGTCGAAGCCCGAGACGCCGCGCTTGAACTCGACCTGATCCGCGCCCTGCTGGAAACGCTGGATCACGTCCGCCCCGTCTCCCGGCTTGAAGCGGAACGTGTCCGGCCCGCCGCCGCCCGTCAGCGTGTCGGCGCCCTTGTTCCCCTCGATCGTGTCGGCCCCGCCGCCGCCGATGATCCGGTCCGCCCCGCCGCCGCCCTTCAGGAAGTCGCCGCCGCCGCCGCCCTTCAGCGTGTCGTCGCCGCCCTGCCCGAACATCCGGTCGGCCTGGCCGCCGCCCTTTAGGCTGTCGTCGCCCCCGCCGCCGCGGAGCACGTCCTCCCCCCGCTGGCCGAGCAGCGTATCGTCCCCGCCGCGGCCCCTGACCGTATCGTCCCCGGCCAGCGCCGCGATCCGGTCCGGCCCGCCGGTTCCCCTCAACACATCGTCGCCCATGGTCGGCCCGGCGGGCGGAGTGGTTGGGGGCGTCACGGGCGGTTCGACCGGCGGGGTGACGGGCGGGGTGACCGGTGGCGTCAGGGGCGGCGGCGGCGCCGCAAGCTCGAAGGCGCCGAGGTCACGAATCCCGCCATTCGCGACACCGGGGAAGTCCGCCGCCGCCACGCCGTTCGCTCCCGAAGCCGTCGCCCCGGCCCCCGAAGCGTCGAGCGCCGGGTTGTTCGCCGCGTCCCGGAGCGCGACCGTCATCACCGCCCCGCCATTGTCCGCCAGCCGCCCGTAGCTCTGGCCGCCATAGACCCCCGTGCTCGCGAAGAGCAGCGCGGCCCCGGCGTTCGCGACATTCGCGAAGCCGGTCGTATCGAAATCGCCCGCCGTCGCGCCGACAAGGTTGCGCCCCGTGAAGACGATGTCCCCCGGATCGGGAGCGGAGTTGTTCTTCGCGAGATCATTGGTGAAGGAGCCCGGATTGCCCACGATGATCGAATTCGAGATCGTCGCGATCCCGCCGAAGAACACCCCGCCCCCGGAATTTGCGCTGTTTCCTGCGCCGTTCCCGGTGATGGTGACATTGGCGAGCGTCACGTCCCCGCCCGAATGGATCGCCCCGCCGCGCGTGTCGTAGCCGTAGCCGCGGTTGCCGACGAAGGTGGAATCGGTCGCGGAGACGCCGGTCTTCGAATAAAGCCCGGCCCCGTGGACGGCGTTTCCCTGCGCCGTGTTGTTCGCGATCGTGGAGCCGGTGACGGTGATCTCGCCCTCAGCCTTCACGCCCGCGCCGCGGGCTGCGTTCCCAGTCGTCGCGTTGCCGCTGATCGTGGAGCCCGTGATCGTGACCGCGCCGGTCGCGAAGATCCCGCCGCCGCCATAGCGCTCGGAATTCGCGTCGAAGAAATCGCTGTCCGGGTCGCCTCCCGCGGCCCTGTTGCCGGTGACCGCGCCGCCGCTGATGACGAGATCGCCGGCGACGAAGACGCCGCCGCCGGTCCCCTCGGCGTAGTTGTCGGCGATTTCGCCGCCGCTGATGGCGACATCGCCTTGCGCGTGGATCGCGCCGCCGCTTGCGTTGTCCTCCGGGTTGTAGGCGGCGTTGTTCATGAAGATCGAGTTCGTCAGCGTGAGCGAGCCGGGCGCGCTCACGAAGATCGCGCCGCCGCCCAACCCGTCCTGCACAATGTTGCCGCTGAAGACGCTGTTCACGATCGTCAGGTCCGCGCCGGTATAGATCGCGCCGCCGCCATTCGCGGAATTGTAGACGACGTTGCCGATCACGTTGGAATTGCGGATCGTCAGGTCCGTGCCATAGGCGTCGATGGCCCCGCCATAATTCCCGTCCCGCCCGCCCGTCAGGTTCAGCCCGTCGAGCGTCAGGGAGTGCCCGGCCGCCGCCCCGGCGAGCGAGAAGAGCTTGCTGTTGTCGTCCAGATCGCCCGCGTCGGAGGCGCGGATGTCGGTGAAGCCGTTCACCAGAACGTCGTCGTTCTCGACATCGCCGGAGATCGTGATCCGCCCGTCGCCGTAGATCCCCATCGAGGAGGCGATGCCGAGCGCGGGGCCGGCGAGCCTCATCGTCCCGGAAAGCGCTTCGTCGAAAACGATGCGGTCGAAACCCGGATTCGCGTCCGCCAGCGCCATCGCCTCGCGGAGCGAGAGCCCGGTTCCCCCCGGCGCGCCCACGCTCGCGCCCATGTCGTTCTCGTCGATCAGCGTCGTGACGATGATGTCGGCCATTCGTCCCCCTCGCCTCGCGCGGCGTCCTCAGAAGAGGAAATCCTCCGCCCCGAAGGCGCCGGCGTTCTGGTTCTCGAAGAGGATCGAGCCACGGGTGTAGGTCACCAGCACGTCGTCGCCCTGCTGCTCGATCCGGAGCTCGTCGAAGCCCGAGACCCCGCGCTTGAACTCGACCTGATCCGCGCCCTGCTGGAAACGCTGGATCACGTCCGCCCCGTCTCCCGGCTTGAAGCGGAACGTGTCCGGCCCGCCGCCGCCCGTCAGCGTGTCGGCGCCCTTGTTCCCCTCGATCGTGTCGGCCCCGCCGCCGCCGATGATCCGGTCAGCAGCGCCGCCGCCCTTCATGAAGTCGGCGCCGCCGCCGCCCTTCAGCGTGTCGTCGCCGCCCTGGCCGAACATCCGGTCGGCCTGGCCGCCGCCCTTCAGGCTGTCGTCTCCCCCGCCGCCGCGGAGCACGTCCTCCCCCCGCTGGCCGAGCAGCGTGTCGTCCCCGCCCCGGCCCCTGACCGTATCGTCCCCGGCCAGCGCCGCGATCCGGTCCGGCCCGCCGGTTCCTGTCAGCACGTCGTCGCCCTGAGTCGGCCCGGCGGGCGGGGTGGCCGGGGGCGTAACGGGCGGCGTCACGGGGGGCTCCGGCCGTGGCGTGGCCGGGGGCTCCGACGGCGGCGTGACGGGGGGTTCCGCCGGCGGCGTCACAGGGGGCGTCACAGGGGGCGTAACGGGGGGCGTAACGGGAGGCGTGACCGCGGAAAGGCTCCGCGCGCCGTCCGCGAAGCGGAACGTCTCCACCTCCAGAACGGTCGTGGTCTCGCCCGCGCGGGAGAGGCGGAGGCCGCCCTCCGCCGCCACGACGGCGTAGTCCGCGAAGGCGCCCTCGAACACGGCTTCGTCCTGCCCCGCGCCGCCCTCGATCCGGTTGACGCCGGGCCCGCCATGCAGCGTGTCGTTCCCGCCCGCGCCCCGCAGCAGGTCGTCATCCTCGCCGCCGAGCAGAAGGTCCCCGCCCGGCCCGCCGCGCAAGGTGTCGTTCCCGCCCCCGCCTTCGAGCGTGTCGCCGTCGTCGAACTGGGCGGTGAGGTCGTTGTCCTCCGCCAGGTCGGCGGCGAAATCGCTGAGGAGGCGGGTGGAGACGGTTCCGGTCGTTGTCAGCGGATCTCCGCCGGGGATTCTCGCGCTCTCGATGGTGAAGGCGACCGTTTCCGGCGCCTCGAAGGCGCCGTCCACCACGGTCGGGAGGCGGATCACGGCGCCGTTGTTGGCGCCGGAAAGGCGGACGGAGCCGGAGAATTCCGTCCCCTCCGCGAAATCCGACTCGTCAAGGGATATTCCCCCGACGCCGACGAAAGCGCGCCATTCCACATCGAGGATGCCGAAGAAGAAGGCGTCGATCCGCCCGATGGCGAAGGCGATCTCCTCCCCCTCCGTCGCCTCCTCCGCGAGGGCGCGGGCGAAGACGAGGTTTCCGGCGGTTTGCGGCGCGGGGGCGCCGATGACGAGGTCGGAGGCGGCGCCGGGGTCGCCGGGGAAGCCGGAGCTGAAGGCGAACGGTCGCCCGCCCGCCGAGCCGCTGGCGGCGCGCCCTCCAAAGGTCTGTTCGCCGCCGTCGCCGCCCGACCCGGCCGTCCCCCGGTCTCCCGCCCCGCCCAGGGCTCCCGCGGTTCCCGCGATTACCGGGGCGACCTGATCGTCCAGCGCCAGCGCCGTTTCAAAGGTGACTGACCCGCCGATGTTCAGGATTCCGGCGGCCGCGTCGCCGCCGTCGCCGCCGCGGCCGCCGGAACCGGGCCGCCCGGCCGAGCCGCCGTCGCCGCCTTCTTTCGCGCTCGTGTTGAAGACCACGGCGACGAAACCGTCGCCTCCGGTTCCGCCGTCGCCGCCGCTCCCGCCGCGGCCGCCCTTGCCCCCATTCCCGCCGTCGCCGGCCTCGGCCCGCATGTTCGGGCCGAAGGCGCTGTCGATCAGGGTGAGGTCCCCGCGGTTGAGGATGGCGCCGGCGGCGCTCCCGCCCGCTCCGCCGCGCCCGCCATCGGCGCCCTCGTTGCCGTCGAAACCGTCCCCGCCGGCGGTCGCCACGACGAAGAGCGCGCCGTCCGTGCCGTCGAATCCGTCCGGCGCCGCGCCGCCTGCGCCCCCCTGCCCGCCATTCCCGCCGTCCTGCGCGATGGCGAGCGTGTCGTTGATGCGCACCCGGTCGAGCGTCAGCGTCCCCTCGTTGAGGATCGAGCCGTAAGCGTCCCGCCCGTCATCTCCTGCGGGGCTTCGGTTTGCGCCGGTCGCGGCGCCGCCGTCCTCAGCCGGGGCGAGCACGGCCATGCCGCCGCCGGTCAGCTCCAGCGCCTCCAGCGTGACCACCGCCCCGGCGGCGATCTCGAAATGGGGGGTGACGGAGAAGACGCCATTGATGGTGAGACCGCCCCCGAAGATCTCGACATCCGCGAGCCCGTCTCCGTCGAAATCGCCGTTGATCGTCAGCCCGTCGCCCGACGTGATCCGGAAGGCGTTGCTCGTCGTCGCCGCCGCTGTGGGCAGGGTCGAGACCCGCTCCATGTCGATCCGGTTTAAGCCGCCCGCGAAGGCCGCCGGGTCGAACACGATCTGGTCCGCCCCCGGAGTCGCGTCCGCGAGGCGGATCGCCTCGCGCAGAGACATCAACCCCCCGTCCGCATTCACCTCGTCCCGGTCGAGGTTCGTATTCACGACAATCCGCATCGGCGGGAACATTTCAGCCGCCGCCTTGATTTTCAATGCACTTTTACACTTATCGTGCCTAACGGCGGAAGCGGCGTTCGGACCGCCGCATCTTTCCATCCCCCGCGAAGGGGTTTATGAGCGCGGCGCTTCCTCTCAGGAGACGACAAGATGGGCTATCGGATCGCCGTCGCGGGCGCCACCGGCAATGTGGGCCGCGAAATGCTGAACATCCTCGCAGAGCGCGAGTTCCCCGCCGACGAGGTCGTCGCGCTGGCGAGCCGCAAATCGCTCGGGCAGGAATGCGGCTATGGCGAGCGGACGCTGAAGACGCGCGATCTCGACACGTTCGACTTCACGGGCTTCGACATCGCGCTCTTCGCCATCGGCTCCGGCCCGACGAAGACCTACGCGCCGAGGGCGGCCGCACAGGGCTGCGTCGTGATCGACAATTCATCGCTCTATCGCTACGATCCGGATGTCCCGCTGATCGTGCCGGAGGTGAACCCGGACGCGGTGATGGGCTACGCGAAGAAGAACATCATCGCGAACCCGAACTGCTCCACCGCGCAGATGGTCGTCGCGCTGAAGCCGCTGCATGACCGCGCGCGCATCCGCCGCGTCGTCGTCTCCACCTACCAGTCCGTCTCCGGCGCGGGGAAGGAGGCGATGGACGAGCTCTGGAACCAGACCAAGGGCATGTACGTGCCGGGGCAGGAGGTCGAGCCCGCGAAGTTCCAGAAGCAGATCGCCTTCAACGTCATCCCGCAGATCGACGTCTTCATGGAGGACGGCTCCACCAAGGAAGAGTGGAAGATGTCCGCCGAGACGAAGAAGATCCTCGACCCGAAGATCGGGGTCCACGCGACCTGCGTGCGCGTGCCTGTCTTCGTCGGCCATTCCGAGGCGATCAATGTCGAGTTCGAGGACGAGCTGGACGAGGACGAGGCGCGGGAGATCCTGCGCGAGGCGCCGGGCGTGCTCGTCGTCGACAAGCGGGAGCCGGGCGGCTACGTCACGCCGGTCGAGTGCGTGGGCGACTATGCGACCTATGTGAGCCGCATCCGCACCGACCCGACGCAGGACAACACCCTCTCCTTCTGGTGCGTCTCCGACAATCTCCGCAAGGGCGCGGCGCTCAACGCCGTGCAGATCGCGGAGCTGCTCGGGCGGCGCGTTCTGAAGAAGGGGTGAGGGCCTGACGCGTTTTCCGGTCTGACCGGGCCTGTCAGACCGGAAATCGCTCCGGCGGGACCGTTCGCCGGGGCCGCGGCCCCGGGTCGTCGGCGCCGCCGGCGGCCGCGCCCGGCTCCCGCCCCGGCGCATCCTCCGCTCAGGATTCCCATTGTCTTGTTGCGGCGCGGCGGTAAGACTTGCCTCCATAACGCCGGCGGAATGAGAAACCCGGCGACCCGTCAACAGGAGGCGTGAATGAATATCCTCAAGTCCGCCGCGCTCGGCGCGCTGGCGCTTTCCTTCGCCGTGACGGCGAAGGCCGATGTGGAGCTGACCTATTCCTCGTGGCTCCCCTGGACCCACCCGGTGAACGAGGCGATCTACATCCCGTGGATGGAGGCGATCGAGAAGGAGAGCGAGGGCCGCATCACCTTCAAGCGGCTGCCGAAGCCCGTCGCCTCCCCGCCCGCGCATCTCGACGCGGTGCGCACCGGGCAGGCGGACGTCGCCTTCACCGTCCACGGCTACGCGCCGCAGCGCTTCGCCGCCTATCTCTTCGCGGAGCTGCCGCTCCTCGGCGACAGCGCGGTGGCGACCTCGATCGCGCTCCAGCGGACGCATGACAAGTTCCTGGCCGACAAGGGCTATTACGAGGGCACGCATCTCATCGGGATGAACACGCACGGCCCGGGCGTGATCCACCACTCGAAGAAGCACATCCTCTCCCCGGAGGACATGGCGGGGCAGAAGATGCGGACGGGCGGCCCGATCCCCAAGGCGGTGGTCGAGGCCTGGGGCGGCGTCTCCGTCGCGCAGCCGGCGCCGAAGAGCTATGAGATCCTCTCCACCGGCGTGGCGGACGGGATCACCTTCCCCTATGAATCGCTGCCGAGCTTCAAGATCACGGAGCTGGTGCCCTATTCCACCTACATCCCCGGCGGGCTCTATTCCTCCTCGCATTTCCTCGTGATCAACGAGGAGGTCTATAACGGCCTCTCCGACGAGGACCGCGCGGTGATCGACAAGTTCTCCGGCGAGGCCTTCGCGAGGTTGGCCGGCGAGGGATGGGACAAGATCAACGCCTGGGGCCTCGGCGAGGCCGAGAAGGCGGGCAACAAGATCGTCACGGCCCCCGCGGAGCTGATCTCCGAGGTGGAGAAGCTGAACGAGAAATTCGTCGCCGATTATTTCGAGCAGGCGAAGGCCGTCGGCGTGGACGGGGAGGCGATCTACGCCTTCTTCAAGGAAGAGGCCGCGAAGCTCGCCGCCGGGACGAACTGAGTGAGCGAAGCCGCACACGGCGCGGGGCCGGCTTCCGGCCCCGCGATGCGGCTTGCGGAGGCGCCGGCGAAGGCGCTTTCGCTCGTCGCATGCCTGATGCTCTTCGTCATGATGATCATCACCTTTCTGGACGTGGTCGGCCGCTACTTCTTCTCCAGTCCGCTGCCCTCCGCCTATGAGCTCGTCTCGCTCTGCATGCCGGCGATCATCTTCTGCGCCCTGCCGCTCGCCAACCTGCGGGAGGAGCATGTGACGGTGGACCTGCTGGACGGTGTGACGCCCGGCCTCGTGAAGCGGGCTCAGGGCGTGATCGTCAACCTCGTTGTCGCGGGGGCGACCGGCTTCGTCGCCTGGCGACTCTGGGTCCGCTCCTCGGATCAGGCGCGGTTTTCCGAGGTGACGGAGGCGCTGTTCCTGCCGCTCTGGCCGTTCAGCCTCGCCATGGCCGCCCTTTGCGCCGTGGCCGCGCTGGCCAGCCTCGCCGCGGCTTTCGCCTGGGCGACCGGCGCGCGGAGGCGGGCGGAAACATGACCGAAGCCCTGATCGGCCTCGCCGCGCTGCTCGGCCTCGCCTTCCTGCGCGTGCCCATCGCCTTCGCGATGATCGTCACCGGCTTTTTCGGGATGATGTATGTGGGCTCCACGCGCGGCGCCCTCGCCAATGTCGGGCAGACCGCCTTCGACGCGGCGATTTCCTATGAATTGTCCGTCGTCCCGCTCTTTGTGCTGATGGGCAATTTCGTCGCCCGCGCGCGGCTGGCGGGGGAGCTTTACGACGCGTCCAACGCCTTTCTCGGGCACCGGAAGGGCGGGCTCGCCATGGCGACGGTCGTCGCCTGCGGCGGCTTTTCCGCCATCTGCGGCTCCTCGCTCGCCACGGCGGCGACGATGTCCAAGGTCGCAATGCCCTCGATGCGCCGCTACGGCTACGATGACGGGCTGGCGGCGGGCTCCATCGCCGCGGGGGGGACGCTCGGCATCCTGATCCCGCCCTCCGTGATCCTCGTGATCTACGGCATCCTGACGCAGACGAGCATCGGCAAGCTCTTCGCCGCCGGGGTGATCCCGGGCCTCATCGCCGTCCTCTTCTACCTCGCCGCCGTGCGCTGGGTGACCTTCCGCGACCCTTCCAAGGGCCCGGCGGGCGAGCGTATGGGCTGGCCGGAGCGCTTCCGCCTCCTTCGCTCGGTCTGGGGCGTGCTGACGCTCTTCGCCATCGTGATGGGCGGCATCTATGGCGGCGTCTTCAGCCCGACCGAGGCGGCGGGGATCGGCGCCGTGGGCGCCTTCCTCTTCGCGCTCTTCCGCGGCGCGCTGACATGGACGACGCTGAAGGAGGTGCTGCTCGAAAGCGCGATGACGACGGCGATGCTCTTCGCCGTGCTGATCGGCGCGCTGCTGTTCGCGAATTTCATCAACCTGACGGATTTCCCGCAAATGTTGCTGGAGATCGCGGGCCAGTTCGCGGAGACGCCGTGGCTGGTGATCCTCGCCATCCTCGTCATCTACATCCTGCTCGGGACGGTGTTCGAGAGCCTCTCCATGATCCTCCTCACCGTGCCGATCTTCTTCCCGCTGGTGATGGAGCTCGGCTACGATCCGGTCTGGTTCGGGATCGTGGTGGTCGTTGTGACGGAGATCAGCCTCATCACCCCGCCCGTCGGCCTCAACGTCTTCGTGCTGAAGGGCGTGCTGCCGGACGTGCGGACCTCGACCATCTTCCGCGGCGTGACGCCGTTCTGGGTGGCGGACCTGTTCCGGCTCGCGCTTCTGGTCATGGTCCCGGCGCTTTCGCTCTGGCTGCCTTCCTTCGTGCGGTGAGGGCGTTAACTCTTTTGTCTCATGGAATCAGCCGCTTGGCCTCGATAACCATGGTTATGGGCGCTCCGACCCCGCGATTCCCCGCGCCGCGAGCCAGCTGAGCGCGGCCATCGCCGCCGCCGTCCCGAGGCAAAGCGGGAGGCCGCCGGCCTGGTAGGAGAGGCCGGAAAGGAGCGTGCCGAGGAGGCGCCCCACCGCGTTCGCCATGTAATAGAAGCCCACATCCATCGTCACCCGCCCCGCCGGGGAGAGGGCGAGGATGAGGTAGGAATGGAGCGCGCTGTTGAGCGCGAAGACGGCGCCGAAGACGAGGAGCCCGGCGACGACCGCGCCCGGCAGCCACTCCCCCCCGACCAGCGCGAGCCCGGCGAGCCCCGCCGGGATGAAGGCGAGAACGAAGACCCAGCGCCGCGCCAGCCTGACGATCTCCGCCAGCGGCTTCCCCTTCGCCTTCAGGATCGCCGGGGTGAAGCCCTGCACCGCGCCGTAGCCGATGATCCAGCATGCCATGAAGGCCCCGATGAGGAAGAACGCCTCCCGGTTCCCCTCCGCCGTCCCGTCCGAGAGGACCGAGTAGAAATAGACAGGGATGCCGACGACGAACCAGACGTCCCGCGCCCCGAAGAGGAACATCCGCGCGAGGCTGAGGCGGTTCACGTCCCGGTCCTTCGACCAGACCTCGCGGAACTTGGCCTCTTTCCGCCCCGCAGGCAGCCCCGCCGGCATGAAGAGCGCGACCGCCGCCAGCACGAACGCGAGCGCCCCCGCCATCGCCATCACCGAGGCCTCGAAGCCGAAGAGGCCGAGCGAGGCGGCGCCGATCAGGAACCCCGCACCCTTCACCGCGTTCTTCGAGCCGGTCAGCGCCGCGACCCAGCGGAAGAGCGCGCCCTCCCCCTCCGGCGCGAGGAGCTTCACCGCGCTCTTGGCGCTCATCTTCGAGAGGTCCTTGGCGACGCCGGAAAGCCCCTGCACGACCATGACATAGACGACCGAGAGGAGGAGCGCCCATTCCGGGTCGAGCGCGGCGAGCAGCAGGAGCGCGCCGATCTGGAGCGCGAGCCCGGCATAGAGCGTGGAGGTCAGCCCGAACCGCGCCGCGATCCAGCCGGTGGAGAGGTTCGTCACCACGCCCATGAATTCGTAGAGGAGGAAGAGGAAGGCGAGCTGGAACGGCGTGAAGCCGAGGACGTGGAAATGCAGGAGCACCAGCATCCTGAGCGCGCCGTCCGTCAACATGAAGGCCCAGTAGGCCGCCGTGACGGCGATGTAGGCCGGGAGCCCCGCGGGCCGCGTCGCCGCGGTCACAGCCCGGCCCCGACGAGCCGGGCGATGTCGGCCATGCGGCGGGCGTAGCCCCATTCGTTGTCATACCAGGCGTAGACCTTCGCCTGCGTGCCGTTCACCACCATCGTCGAGGGCCCGTCCACGATGGCCGAGCGCGGGTCGTTCAGGAAGTCGGAGGAGACGAGCGGCCGCGTCTCGAACCCCAGAATGCCCTTCAGGGGGCCATCGGCGGCGGCGGCGAAGAGGCCGTTGATCTCCTCCGCGCTCGTCTCCCGCTCCATCTCGAACACGCAATCGGTGAGCGAGGCGTTGAGGAGCGGCACGCGGACGGCGTGGCCGTTCAGCCGGCCTTTCAGCTCGGGGTAGATGAGCGTGATGGCGGTGGCGGAGCCGGTCGTCGTCGGGATGAGATTGGTCAGCGCGGAGCGGGCGCGCCGCGGGTCCTTCGCCGGGCGGTCCACCATGACTTGCGTGTTCGTCACGTCATGGATCGTGGTGATGGAGCCGTGGCGGATGCCGATGGATTCGTGCAGCACCTTCACCACCGGCGCGAGGCAGTTCGTCGTGCAGCTCGCCGCGGTGACGAGCCGGTGCGCGGCCGGATCGTAGAGATCGTGGTTCACGCCATAGACGAGGTTGAGCGCGCCGCCATCCTTCACCGGCGCGGAGACGACCACCTTCTTCGCCCCCGCCGCAAAGTAAGGCTCCACCTTCGCGGCGGTCTTGAACACCCCGGTGCAGTCGAGCACGAGATCGACGCCGAGCGCGGCCAGCGGCAGGTCCTCGATCCGCTTCTCCTGCGTCAGCCGCATCCGCAGGCCGTTGACGGAGAGACTCTCCGCGTCGTGCGCCAAGGCGGCGGGCCAGCGGCCGTGCACGCTGTCGAACTCGAGCAGAAGGGCATGCTGCTCAGGGTCCCCGCCCGGATCGTTGAGGAGGACGATTTCCCCCGGCGTTCCGTTCTCGATCAGCGCCCGGAGCAGGAGCTTGCCGATGCGGCCGAGGCCGTTGATCGCGATGCGGGCCATGAGACTCCTTTCAGGCGGGGAACCAGCCGCGCGTCCGGTTGGCGAAGGCGACGAGGGAGAGCATCACCGGCACCTCCACCAACACGCCGACGACCGTCGCCAGCGCGGCCCCGGAATTGACGCCGAAGAGCCCGATGGCGACGGCGACGGCGAGTTCGAAGAAGTTCGACGTGCCGATCAGCGCGCAGGGCGCGGCGACCTTGTGGGGGATGCGCCAGAGCTTCGCCGCCCAATAGGCCAGCGCGAAGATGCCGTAGGATTGCAGGAGAAGCGGAACCGCGATCAGCAGGATCACCAGCGGCCTGTCGAGAATCACCCCGCCCTGAAAGCCGAAGAGGATCAGCACGGTGGCGATCAGGCCGATGACGGAGGCTGGCTTCACCCGCTCCTTGAACGCCGCCACCGCCGCCTCCCCGCCCCGCTTCACGAGACGCGCGCGCACCGTAAGCCCGGCGGCGAGCGGGATGACGACATAAAGGAGGACGGAGAGCAGCAGCGTCTCCCACGGGACGGAGAGCTCCGTCAGCCCGAGGAGGAGCGCGACGATGGGCGCGAAGGCGAAGACCATGATCGCATCGTTGAGGCTGACCTGCGCGAGCGTGTAGGTCGGGTCGCCCTTCGTGAGATTGGACCAGACGAAGACCATCGCTGTGCAGGGCGCGGCACCGAGGAGGATGAGCCCGGCGAGATAGGAATCCGCGTCCTCCGGCGGGATCAGCCCGGCGAAGACATGGTGGAAGAAGAGCACGCCGAGCGCCGCCATGGTGAAGGGCTTCACCAGCCAGTTGACGCCGAGCGTCACGACGATCCCCTTCGGCCGCGCCGCCACATGGCGGAGCGCGGCCGGGTCCACCCCGACCATCATCGGGAAGACCATCGCCCAGATTAGGACGGCGACGACAAGGTTGACGGAGGCGTATTCGAGCGCCGCCAGCGCGGCGAAGAGACCGGGCGCCAGAAAGCCGAGCCCGATCCCCGCCGCCATCGCGAGCGCGACCCAGAGCGAGAGCCAGGCCTCGAAGAGGCCGAGCCCGCCGGTTCCGCCTTCCGCCTCCGCGGCGCTCATCCGGCCCGCCGCTCATCCGTCGCGGCGCTCAGGCCGATGGCGTCGAGCCGCTTCTGGAGCGAGATCCGGTCCAGCGTCGCCACGGGGAGGGAGAGGAAGCCGGTCATCCGGTGGCGGAGCGTGCGATAGGCTTCGGTGAAGGCCAGCGCCTTCTCGGCCGTCGTGCCGACGGCCTTCACCGGGTCGGGCATCCCCCAATGCGCGGTGATCGGCTGGCCCGGCCAGGGCGGGCATTCCTCGTTCGCCGCGCTGTCGCAGACGGTGAAGACGAAATCCATCTTCGGCGAATCGGCCTGCTGGAACTCCTCAACGTTCTTGGAGCGGAGACCCGAGATGTCATGGCCGAGGCGCTTCAGCACCGCCACGGCCTCCGGGTTCAGCTCCGAATAGGGGCGCGTGCCGGCGGAGAAGGCGCGGAAGCGCCCCGCGCCCTCCTTCGCGAGGATCGCCTCGGCGAAGATCGAGCGGGCGGAATTGCCGGTGCATATGAAAAGCACGTTGAAGATGCGGTCGGTCATGATTCCGGTTCCTTCGTCGAGGCGGCGGAGCGCCTGGGCGGCGAGCGGCGCGCAAAGCTCGGGGCGGCCGCGGCAGCAATCGTTGACGAGAAAGGCGAGGAGCGCGCCGACCCGTTCGAGATCGACGGCGTAGAGGATCGACCGCCCGTCCCGCCGGGAGGTGGCGAGGCCGGCGCGGGCGAGCGCGGCGACATGGACCGAGAGCGTGTTGGGCTTCAGCCCCAGCGCCTCCGCGATCTCCCCGGCGGGAACGGAGCCCGGCGCCCGCCGCGCGAGGAGGCGGAAGACGGCGAGCCTGCCGGGATGGGCGAGGGCGGAGAGGGCGTCGGTTTCGGCTGTCGATTCCATATTTCATGGATAGTTGAAATATGGAGGCGCGACCAGTTCCCGATTGTGAAACCTTTGCGACAGCCGCGCGTCAGGCGCGGGGCATCGTCACTTCGAGGAGTTCGAGATCGGCGCTCGGCGCGGCGTAGGTGGTGGCGAGGCCCGGCGGCGTGGTGAAGGCGTCCCCCGCCTCAAGCAAGCGCGGGGCCTGCCCGGCGGCTTCGAGCCGCATCGAGCCCGCGCGGAGGAAGGTGAAATGAATGTCGGCCTCGGACGCGAGCGGCGCCGCCTCGCCCTCGCCCGTGGGACGGAGGACATGAACGGCGGCGACCCCGCCCGTCGCCCGCGCCACGCCCGTATCGCGATGGATGAAGCCGGGCCGCGCCGCCGGCCGCCATTCCGCCCCCGCCTCCCGATGGAGGAGGAAGACCTGCCCGTCAAAGACGCGTTCGGGGCGATGCGCCTCGGTCGGCAGGGTCATCGCGTGGTCGATCCGGGTCACGTGATCGGCCGGCGCGCCGATCTCCACCACTTCGAGCATGTCGGAGGCGTGGAGCACGCGGTGGCGGATGCGCGGCGGCTGGATCACGCAATCCCCCGCATGAAGGCGGAAGGGCGGCCCCTGATCCTCATAGACGAGATCGACCCAGCCGGCATGGCAGAAGATGAGCTGGAAGCCGACCTCGTGGAAATGCACCATGTCCGGCACCGGCCCGCCTTCGGGGATGCGGATATGGCTTGCGATGAAGGCGCCGCCGAGCCTCCCGGGCGCAAGGTCCCGGTAGTGCATCCCCGCCCGTCCGATCACCCAGGGCGCGCCGTCGCTGAGCCGCTGGACGAGGAAGGCGGGCTCCGCCTTCGGGGCGGGCAGCTCCTCCCCCGGCGGGGCGATCTCGATGCGGTGGCCGCTCGGCGAGAGCAGCGCGCGAACCCCGCCCGCAAGCGCGGGATCGTCCGTAAGGATACGGATCGTCCCCGGCGCCTCCGCCGCCCCGCGCTGGAGCCGGATGCGGAGCCCGTGGCCGGAGATGACGGCGACGGCGGGATCGTCCGCCGGGTGGATCAGGTCGAGCCGGAAGCCGAGCGTCTCGAAGAAGGGGAGGTCCTGATGAAGATCGGCGGTGGGGAGGCGGATCTCCGCGACGCTCGTCAAGGATGCGCCTCGTGCAGCACCGAGACGCCCTCGGCGCCGCGGCGGCGATGGCGCCGCCGGTACATGTAGGCCGCGAAGAGGGAGACCAGAAAGGTCTTGCGCCCGGCCTCGATCACGACCTCGTCCGTCCAGATCGCGCCGCCCTCCGGCCGGGGGGTGATGGAGAGAACGTGATCCCAGCGCGGAATGCTGGGATTCGATTCGGCGAAGACGATGCTCCGCGCGTCGCGGTCCAGCCGCGCGACCCTGATCCGATGCGACCCGCCGGGAAGGCGACCGAGCCAGGTGATGACGATCTCGAAATCCTCGCCCTCGCGCACCGGCGCGTCGGGAAGACCCTCGTAGATGGCGAGGCCGTCCATCGCCTGCCGGAGATCGCGCCAGTGGAGCGCATCGGCGAACAGATCCTCGGCGGATCGGGAATAGGAGCCGCAGGTCTTGACGATTCGCGTCATCACGAAGGCATACTCAACTTAAGGAAGAGTTACGAATGAAAAAATCGCGTTCACGCCGCCGCCGCTCATCCGAAGTCCTCCACGAGGCGGAACCGCTCGCAGACGAGCAGCATGTCGGGCGAGAAGCCGCAGGTGCGGCGGAACCATCCTTCATGGTCTCGGCGCCAGCCTTCGAGGCTGTCGTTCTCGCCTTCGGCAAGGGCGAAACTCTCGTCCACCTCGTCGAAGCGACGCGTCTCCAGCGAAACCGTCTCGATCACAAGCGCGGGGGCGCCGTCAGAGCCGAGCGCAATGTCGCGCCGCCCGACCGCCGGCGCCGTCTCCCCGCCGGATTCGTAGACGGACAGCGCCTGACAGGTGGCCGTCTTCAGGCCCGAGCGAACGAGCGCAAGAAGCTCCGCGTTGAGGCCCGGGTCGCCGTCTGCGAAGCGGAAGGTCGCCGCGCCCGGATACTTCGCCAGAGCTTCGTCGAGCGTCATCCGCCCGTGTGGGACATGTGGCGCGAGACCTCGCCCGAGACGCGCTGGCGCGAATAGTCGAAATCGTGGCCCTTGGGCTTGCGGGCGATGGCGGCGCGGATCGCCTCGTTCAGCGGCGCGTCCGTATCGGGATGCGCGCGCATCGGAGCCCGCAAGTCCGCCTCGTCCTCCTGCCCGAGGCACATGAAGAGCTGCCCGGTGCAGGTGAGCCGCACGCGGTTGCACCCTTCGCAGAAATTGTGCGTCAGCGGCGTGATGAAGCCGATCCGCCCGCCCGTCTCCTCGCAGCGGAGATAGCGGGCGGGGCCGCCGGTGTTGAGCGGCAGCGGCGTAAGGCGCCAGCGCTTGCCGAGGTCCTCCCGGAGCTGGCGGAGCGAATAATACTGGTCGAGCCGGTTCTCGTTGCCGATGTCGCCCATCGGCATCACCTCGATGAAGGTGAGGTCGAAGCCGCGCGCGCCGCACCATTCGACCATGCGGTGGATCTCGTCGTCGTTCACGCCCTTCAGCGCGACGGCGTTGATCTTGACCTTCAGCCCCGCCTCCGCCGCCGCGTCGATCCCGTCCATCACCTGGTGGAAGCGGCCCCAGCGGGTGATCTTCGCGAATTTCGCCTCGTCCAGCGTGTCGAGCGAGACGTTGACGCGGCGCACCCCGACCTCCGCCAGCGGCTTCGCGAAGCGGCGAAGCTGGGAGCCGTTGGTGGTGAGCGTCAGCTCCTCCAGCCCGTCTCCGAGCCGGCGGCCCATCGCCTCGAAATATTTCATGATGTCGCGGCGGACGAGCGGCTCGCCGCCGGTGATCCGCAGTTTCTTCACGCCGAGGTCGATGAAGGCGTTGGAGACGCGGGCGAGCTCCTCCAGCGTCAGAAGCTCCTGCTTCGGCAGGAACGTCATGTCCTCCGACATGCAGTAGACGCAGCGGAAATCGCAGCGGTCGGTCACCGACACGCGGAGATAGGTGATCGGGCGACCGAACGGGTCGATGATGGGGGCTGTCTGGACCATGAACGAAAGGTAAGCCGGCGCCGCTCCGCTTGCAATCGGCGCCTTCGCGGCGTGATGCTGCGGCGCGGGATGAAAGGAGCGGGGCATGAGGCGAATGGCGGCGATCCTGGCGGCGCTGGCCTTGTCGGGCTGCGAGGCGGTTCCTGCGTTCGCGCCGCAACCCTCGGCCGTCGCTCCGCCGCCGGTCGAAGCTCCGGCCGCTGCGGCCCCTGTCCTCGTGGAGAGCGGGGCCGAACCGGCCCCCGGCGCCGCCTTCCGCATCTCCAACCTTCCCGCCGAATGGGACGGGGAGGCGACGGCGGGCGGGCTCTGGGTCGCGCTGCCCTACCTCCCGGCCTTCGAGCGCGTGCTGATCCGCAATCCTGAGACCGGCGAGGCGGTCGTCGCCCGCCTCTTCTGGCGGGACGGGGCGGCGAAGGAGGCGATGCTCTCCAGCGCCGCGGCCGAGGCGCTCGGCCTTCCGCCCGGAACGGCCGTGATCGAGGCCGAGGTGCTGGAGTGATCGCCTTCCCCGAGATGCCGGAGGCGACAAACTGGGCCGCGGCCCGCGCCGGCTTCCGCTGGGCGCCGCCCGCCCGCTACAACATCGCGGAGCTGATCTGCGGGCGCTGGGCGGAGGCGGCGCCGGAGCGGACGGCGCTGATCGCCATCGGCGCGGAGGGGCGGCGCGTCTGGCCCTTTCGCGCGCTCTGGCGCGCCTCCGCCCGCTTCGCCAACGCGCTGGAGGCGGCGGGCGTGGAGGCGGGGGACCGCGTCGCCGTCCTCCTCCCGCAATCGGCCGAGGCGCTCATCGTCTGGCTCGGCGCGATCCGGCGCGGGGCGGTGATCTGCCCGCTCTTCACGCTCTTTGGGGAGGACGCGCTCGAATTTCGGCTCCGCGACTCGGGGGCGAAGGCGCTCGTGACGGACGCGGCGAACATGCCCAAGGTCGCCGCGATCCGGGATCGGCTCCCCGATCTCCGCGCCGTCTGGTGCGTCGAGGGGGCGGGCGAAGGCGCGGACAGCCTGCCCGAAACCCTCGCCCGCGCGAAGGACGAGGCGCCCGTGGCGCGCACGGGGCCGGACGACGCGGCGCTCCTCTCCTACACCTCCGGCACGACAGGCCCGCCCAAGGGCGCGCTCCACGCGCAGCGCGTGCTGGCGGCGCATGTGACGGGCGCGCGCATCGCCTACGATTTCCTCCCCCATGAGGGGGACGTGATGTGGACGCCTTCGGACTGGGCATGGATGGGCGGCTCGATGAACGCGATGGCGCCCGCGCTCTTCCACGGCGTTCCGCTCGTCGCGCACCGGATGGCGAAGTTCGACCCGGAGCGCGCCTTCGCGCTGATGGCGGAGGAGGGGGTGCGGCTCGCCTTCCTCGCGCCCACCGCGCTGAAGCTGATGCGCCGCGTCCCGAACCCGGCGCAGACGCGGCTCCGCGCGCTCGGCTCGGCGGGCGAATCGCTCGGCGCTGAGACCCTCAACTGGGGGCGGGAGGCGTTCGGGCTGACGATTCACGAATTCTACGGCCAGACCGAATGCAACATGGTGATCGGCAACAACGCCCGGCTCATGCGCCCGAAGCTGGGCGCGATGGGGCTCGCCATGCCGGGCCATGACGTCGCCGTGCTGCGGCCGGACGGGGCGGAGGCGCGGGTCGGGCAGGTCGGGGAGCTCGCCGTCGCCGCGCCGGATTTCGGCATGTTCCTCCGCTACTGGAACCAGCCGGAAAAGACGGCGGAGCGCTTCGTCGAGGGGCCCGGCGGCCGGCGCTGGATGCTGACGGGGGACGAGGCGAGCCGGGATCCGGAGGGCCGCTTCCGCTTCGACAGCCGGACGGACGACGTCATCACCTCCTCGGGCTATCGGGTCGGACCGACCGAGATCGAGGACTGCCTCGCCGGCCACCCCGCCGTCGCCGTCGCCGCCGTGATCGGAACGCCGGACCCGGTGCGGACGGAGGCGATCCGCGCCTTCGTGAAACTCGCGCCCGGCGCCGAGGGCGGGGACAGGACCGCCGCGGCGCTGATCGCCCATGTCCGCCTGCGGCTCTCCCCCCATCTCGCCCCCGTCTCGGTGGACTTCGTGGAGGAATTGCCGATGACGGCGACGGGGAAGATCATGCGCCGGGAGCTGAGGGCGCGCCTTTCGCCCTGAGCGTCAGCCGCGCGGCGAGGAGGATCGGCAGGCAGGCGAGAATCATCAGCGCCCCGGCGTCGAAACTCGCCGCCGCGGTTCCCGCCGCCTCCGCCGCCGCGCCGCCGATCGCCGGGGCGGCGAGGGAGAGGGCGTAGAAGATCGCGTAGAAAAGCCCCATCCCCGCCGCCCGCGTCTCTGGCCGGAGCGCAGCGGCGGGCATCGCCATCACCGTTCCCGCAGGGATGCCCGCCGCGACGCCGATCAGCGCGAAGGCGAGGGCGGGCGGCGCGCCGGCCCGCGCGGCGAGAAGGCCGAGCGCGAAGAGGAGGAGGCCGAAAGCCGTCATCAGGTCGCGCCGCCCCGTCCGGTCCGCGACGAGGCCGCTGAGCGGCGCGGCGATGCAGAGCGCCCAGATCGAAAGGCTCGTCGCCCCGCTCGCCGCGGCGAGGGCGAAGCCCCGCTCCGCCAGCAGCGCGGGGCCGAAGCTGAACACCATCGAGAAGCCGCCATTGTAGAGCCCCCAGATCGAGGCGGCCATGAGCGTGACGGCGAGCGCCCGTCCCCGCGGAAAGGCCGCCGGCGCCGCCGCGCCCGGAGCGCGCGGCGCCGGGCGATGGCGGAGGAGGATGAGCCCGAAGCCGAGGACGACGAAGCCGAGCGAGAGGCCGAGCGCGGCGCCGAGCCCGCCCGCCCCCGCGACCAGCGGCAGGACGGAGAGCGCGGCGGCGATGCCCACGGGCCAGGAATTGACGAAGACGGCCATCGCCGTCGCGATCTCCCGCCCCGCGAACCAGTCCGCCGCCATCTTCGAGAGGACGACGTTGACGATCACCCCGCCCGTTCCCGCGATGAGCCGCGCGGCCAGCGCCAGCTCCCATGTCGGCGCGACGAGGGCGAGCGCGCCGCCCGCGGCCATCAGGCCGAGCGCGAGGAGGACGATCCGCCTGTCCCCGAACCGCCCGGCCAGCGCGCCGCCGGGCGCGGCGAAGACGATTCCGGGCGCGACATAGAGCCCGATCAGCACGCCGATCTCGGCGAGGCCGACGCCGTAGCGCTCCGCGAAGAGGGGGGAGAGGGCGCCGACCGTCTGGAACTGGAAGGCCATCGCGGCGCGGACGGCGAAGAGGAGCGCCAGCGCCCGCCATCTCGCCTCGATCCGCATGGCGGCCATCCTCCCCTGCCCCGGATTTCGTCCCACGCCGCCGCGGCGCCCGTCAATCTTGCGCATTGCGCGCGCCGCGCGCAGGCTCCGCCCGAAACGGGAGGACGGGATGGACCGGAAGACGGGCGCGCTCCTCGGGGCGCTGACGGCGGATGCGGCGGCGATGGGGCTGCACTGGCTCTATGACCAGCGGCGTATCGAGGAGGTCGCCGGGGCGGCGCCGGAGTTCAGGGCGCCGAACGCGGCGGATTTCACGGGACCGGAGGGGAAACCGCTCGGCTACTTCGCGCATGGCGGCAAGCGGGCGGGCGAGCCCTCGCATTACGGCGCGCAGATGCTGGCGATGGCGACGAGCCTCGCGCGCGCGGGGGCTTATGACGCGGAGGATTATGCGAGGGCGTTCCGGGAGGCGTTCGGGGCGGGCGGCGGCTGGACCGGCTATATCGACCGGCCGACGCGGGCCGTGCTCGTTTCGATGGATGGCGCCGCGGAGGGCGCGCCGCTTTCCGCCTGCGGGGCGGACGATGCGCAGCTCCCCGCGCTTTCGAAGCTGCCGCCGCTCCTCGTGCGCCATCACGGCGAGGCGGCGCTCCCGGGGATGGTCGAGAGCGCGGTGCGCGTGACGAATGACCGGGATGACGCAGCGGAATGGGGCGCGGCCTTCGCCGCCATGCTCGCCGCGGCGATCGAGGGCGCAGCGCCGGCGGACTGCGCCGCGGCGGCGCGCGGGATCTCGGCCCGGATCGACGCGCAGGCGGAGGCGGCGCTGGCGCGGCGGGGCGAGACGCCGGAGGCCGTCGCGGCGGATTTCGGGCTTCATTGCCAGCTGGAGGTCGCCTTCCCCGTAATCCTCCAAATGCTTGCGACGGCGGCGGACTTCGCCTCCGCCGCACAGGCGAACATCCGCGCGGGCGGGGATTCCTGCGGGCGGGCGATTCCGCTCGGGGCGATCCTCGGGGCCTCGTTCGCGGGCGACGGGGCGCGCGGGGTTCCGGCGGGCTGGCTTTCGCGGGTCAGCGTTCCGGGGGCGCTGGCGGCGCTTTTCTAGCGGTGGCGCGCCGCCTCGGGCCGGGCGAGCAGCGCCGACGCCTGCCGCGCCGCGAATTTCGCGATGCGCGCGTCGGCGAAGCCCATGAGCGAGAGCCCGGTGGCGGCGTTCGCCACCTCGTCGTAATCCGCGATCAGGCCGTCGCGGAGCCTGAGCACCGCCACGCCTTCGAAGAGGGCGCGCCGCCCCTCCGCGCCCGGCAGCTTCGAGCGGTAGGAGAAGAGATAGCGGACATAGCCGCGATCCCCCGCCGCCACCGGGTCGATCATGTCCCAGCGGAAATCTTCTCCGTCCCGATGGAAGACCTCCTCCAGCATCCGGGCGATCTCCGCCCGGCCCGCGAAGTCTCCGTAGAAGACGTCGTGATAGACGCCGTCCTCCGTGAAGCAGGCGGCTAGCGCTGCGCCGTCCCCCGCCTCGGCGGCGGCGGCGAAGCGGGACATGAGGGGGGCGAGGTCGGTCATGGCGCGAGGCTCGCCCGCGCGGGCGAGCCCGTCAAGCCGGCTCAGCCGCGGTGGATCAGGCTTTCGAAGAGATGCGGCTCGACGCCCGGCGCGGCGAAGGCATCGCCCCGGCTCAGGACCGAAACCGCGTCATGGCTGTGGAGCGATTCCTGGTGGCTGGCGGCGACGCGGAAATCGCCGACCCGGAGGTCCTGCTCCAGCGCCCCGGCGAGGAGGCGCGCGGCGTCCTCCACGAAGATCGGGTTGGCGCCGTTGAGCTCGGCGAAGGCTTGCTCGTCCTCCCGCTTCACCATCACCTGCGTCTCGGTCGGGATCGCCTCGCGGCACATCTCCACGAGTTCCTCGATCCAGAGCGTCCCCTCGCCCGTCAGCGCGGTGGAGATGCGGGCGACGGAGCGCTGCGAATGCGGCGTCGCGATCTGACCGCGGGAGATGCGGGCGTGTTCGGACAGCTCCAGAGAGCAGGGGCAGGTGGAGGCGTAGACATAGTCGAGATGCAGCGCCTTCAGCCGCTCCCCGTTCCGCTCCGCCGTCTCCAGCGCGACGTCGTAATATTGCCAGCCGGAGAGGCCGGAGCGCAGGCTCTCCTTCAGCATCGGATAGCGGAAGCGGAGCGCGAGGCGGGCGTCGAAGCTGCCGAGGTCGCGCTTGTAGCGGTCGATGATCGCGGCCATCGCGTCGATGTCGAAGGGCGCCTCCGCCTCGGCGTAGAAGCTCCGCATGATGCGGCTCATGTTGATGCCCTTCTTCGTCGCCGCGAGGGAGACGGAGCCGGTCACCGACGCTTCCAGCACCTTGTCCCCGCCCTCGCGCGCGCGGATCGCGAGCGGCAGGCGGAAGTTGGAGATGCCGACATGCTGGATTTCCGCCCGCGCGCCCTTGATGAGGCTCGCCGGGCCGTTCTGGAGATCGGGGAGCGTCGCGCGATAGGCCTCGTCCGCCACGAAGCCTTCCGGATAGTCGCGCCGGAGCGCGGCGCCGGAGGAAAGGCCGAGCGCCGCTGCGGCGGCCGGGTCCGTCTCGCGCAGCCGGCGCAGGATTTCGAGCGCGGCTTCCCCGTCCTCGATGGTCGGGGCGTCGGGCGCCATCGGCTTCACGATCATGTTCATGTCAGGCCTCCGTTCGTCGAACCGGGGATATGGGGCCGATTGCGGGCGCGTCCACGACCCGGACGAATAGTTTCCGGAAGCTTGACGGAACCGCCTCACATGTTCGGGTAGTTCGGCCCGCCCCCGCCCTGGGGCGTTCGCCACTCGATGTTCTGCGACGGGTCCTTGATGTCGCAGGTCTTGCAGTGGACGCAGTTCTGCGCGTTGATCTGGAAGCGCGGGGCCGCGCCCTCCTCCGAAATCACCTCGTAGACGCCCGCCGGGCAGTAGCGCTGCGCCGGTTCGGCGTAGGTCGGCAGGTTGACGCCGATGGGGACGGACGCGTCCTTCAGGTGGAGATGGGCGGGCTGGTTCTCCTCATGGTTCGTGAAGGAGAAGGCGACGTTCGTCAGCCGGTCGAAGGAGAGTTTCCCGTCCGGGCGCGGATAGTCGATCGGCTGGTGCGCGGAGGCCTTCTCCGTCGCCTCGGCGTCGGATTTGCCGTGGCCCATCGTGCCGAAGAGGTTGAAGCCGGTGAGGTTGGCCGTCCACATGTCCACGCCGCCGCCGATGAGCGAGGCGACGAGGCCGTATTTGGACCAGAGCGGCTTCACGTTCCGCACGCGCTTCAGGTCCTTCGCGATGGGGCCGGAGCGGACATCGTCCTCATATTCCGCCAGCACGTCGCCGCCGCGGCCCTCCGCGATGGCGGCGAAGGCCGCCTCCGCCGCCGCCTTGCCGGAGAGCATGGCGTTGTGGTTGCCCTTGATGCGGGGGACGTTGACCATGCCCGCGGCGCAGCCGAGCAGCGCGCCGCCGGGGAAGGCGAGCTTCGGGAGGGATTGCCAGCCGCCCTCGGTGATCGCGCGGGCGCCGTAGGCGACGCGCTTTCCGCCCTCCAGCACCTCCGCGATCAACGGGTGATGCTTGAAGCGCTGGAACTCCATGTAGGGGAAGAGGTGCGGATTCTTGTAATTCAGGTGGACGACGAAGCCGACATAAACCTGGTTGTTCTCGAGGTGATACATGAAGGAGCCGCCGCCGGCGTTGCCGCCGAGGGGCCAGCCCATCGTGTGCGTGACCTGGCCGAGCCGGTGCTTTTCCGGCTTCACCTCCCAGATCTCCTTCATGCCGAGGCCGTATTTCTGCGGCTCGCGGCCTTCCGAAAGGCCGAATTTCGCGATGGCCTGCTTGGAGAGGGAGCCGCGCACGCCCTCCGCGAGGAAGACGTATTTGCCGTGCAGCTCCATCCCAGGCTCGTAGCCGTCGCCCTTCGACCCGTCCTTCTCGATGCCGAACTCGCCGGCGACGACGCCCTTCACCGCGCCGTCCTCGCCATAGACCAGCTCGGAGCAGGACATGCCGGGGAAGATCTCCACCCCCAGCTCCTCGGCGTGCTCCGCCATCCAGCGGCAGACATTGGCCATCGAGACGATGTAGGCGCCGTGATTGTTCATCAGCGGCGGCATCGGCAGGTTGGGGATGCGGATTTCCCCCGCCTCGCCGAGCATGTAGAACCGGTCCTCGGTCACCGGGGTCGTCACCGGGGCGCCGCGCTCCTTCCAGTCGGGGATCAGCGCGTCGAGGCCCGAGGGGTCGAGCACGGCGCCGGAGAGGATATGGGCGCCGACCTCGGAGCCCTTCTCCAGCACGACCACCGAGATGTCGTCGCCCCCGAGCTGCTTCAGGCGGATCGCGGCGGAGAGGCCGGCGGGGCCGGCGCCGACGATGACGACGTCATATTCCATCGCTTCGCGGGCGGTCTCGGTCATGGCTGGCCTTTCTCGGTTGCGCGGCTGCGGCGCATTTAGGGCGGCGCCGGAGGGGCGGTCAATGCGGGCGCGCCGCTTCGTCGCGGCCCATAACCATGGTTATGGGCGTTTTTTCATTGAATTCATTGGCCTTTCCGGAAAGGCGGCCTGGGCGGTCACAATCCGTGCACGGCGGCGACCTCGTCGATCCAGCCGCGGTGGAAGGCGAGCGCCTTGCCCCGCGGCTGGTGCGCGCGCATCCGCGCCTCGATCGGATCGGGCGCCGAGATCGCGCTGCCGGCCATGAGGCGGATGACCTCGTGCCCGCAGAAGGGGACGTGAAGCTCCGAATAGCCGCCCTCATGCGCCATGACGAGCCTGCCGCCGCAGAGTTCCGCCGCGAGGGCGAGGATGCGCTCCGTCATCGCGCCGAAGGTGAAGGCGCCGGCGACGGTGCGGGAGAGCGGGTCGATGCCGGAGGCGTCGAAACCGCAGGCGACGATGATGAGGTCGGGCCCGAATTCCCGCAGCTTCGGCCCGACGATGCGGTCGAAGGCGTAGGTATAGGCGTCGTCCCCCGCGCCGGGGGCGAGAGGGACGTTGACGTTGAAGCCGAGCCCGGCGCCCGCGCCCCGGTCCTCCGCCCCGCCCTTGTCGGTCGGGAAATTGCCCTCCTGATGGAGGGAGATCGTGAGGACGTCCGCATCGTCGTAGAAGATCGCCTCGGTCCCGTTACCGTGGTGCACGTCCCAGTCCACCACCGCAATGCGGAGGTCGGGGCGGGCGGCGCGGGCGGCCTCGATGGCGATGGCGATGTTGGCGAGGAGGCAGAAGCCCATCGGGCTGTCCGGCAGGCAGTGATGCCCCGGCGGGCGCGAAAGGGCGTATGAATTTTCATGGATTCCGGAAAGCACGGACTCGACCGCGGCGACGACGAGCCCTGCGGAAAGCGCCGCGATCTCGTATCCGCCCGGCCCGAAGGGCGTGCGGAGGCCAAGCTCGCCGCCGTCTTTCGCCGAAAGCGCGGCGAAGCGTTCGAGGTAATGCGGCGGGTGGATGCGCAGCAGCATCTCCTCCGTCGCCGCGGGCGCGCTCCGGCAGTCGAGCTCGGCGGAGAGGCCGGTGACGTCCATCAGGTTCTTCAGCCGGCGCTTCGTCTCCGGATTTTCGGGCAGGCCGCCCGAGGGGAGCGGCTGCACCAGCCCGCCGACCCGCGCGACGGAAACGTAATTGCCGCCGAAATGCCAGAAGCATTTCTCGTCCCAGAAGAACCCCGTCTTCATCCGCGCCTCCCTCTGTCCGGCGCCGCTGAAACCCGCCAGACCGTATCTCACCAGATTCTGCCCGCCAATCCGCGCCCGAACCGGTAGGCGCGCAGCCACCACGGATTCGCCGCCGTCTCGAACCCCTCTTCCCAGACCGAGGCGAGCGCCGCGATCGCCGCGTCCGCGTAGCGCGGATCGAGCGCGGGCGGCTCGCCCGCCGCCTCCGCCGCCTTTCGCCAGTCCGCCACAGGCGCATCCGCCCCGTGGGCGTGGAGCCAGGGCAGCGAGCGGGCGGCGAAGCGGTCGATCAGCATGAGCCGCGCCTCCCGCCCGAGGGCGGAGGCCCCCTTTTCCGCCGGCAGCCCGGCGGTGGCGGCGAGGAAGGCGCCGAGCGCATCCGCCTTCGGCCCCTTGCCGATCCGCGCCATGGCGATGGCGCGCGCGGCGATGGCCTGCTCCGCCGTCGGGGAGGGATAGGCGGCGCCGCCCGCCTCGCCTTCGGGCGGCGCGAGGCCGAGCGCGGCGTAGAATTCGCGGTGGAGCCCCCGCCCCGCCGCCTCGTAGCCGATGAGCGTGAGGTTCCCGCCGGCGAAGGCCCGCCAGTCCCCCGTCAGGAATTCGAGATCGGTCATCTGGGGCCCGAGCTCGGCCGCGAACTGCTCCGCCGTCCGCCGCGCCCAGCCGGTCGCGAGGAAGACATGCTCGCGCCAGTAGCGCTCCACATATTCGTCCGGCCGGCGGAAGACGGCGACGATCCGGCGGCGGGGGAAGGCGGCGAAGGCCTCCTCCGCCCGCGCGAGGAAGACGGCGCGCTCCTCCGGCGTGTCGAAGGGGTAGCTCAGGTTCTCCGCGCTGATGAGCACGCGGTCGCCGGGGCTTTCCGCCGCCTCGGCGCGCAGACGCTCGAACACGCCCGCCCCGCCATGCCGCAGCGCGCCGGGAAAGCCGACATGGCCCGGCGTTGCGTCCCCCCTCCGGTTGTCCGCCACCGCGCCGAGAAAGCCGGTGCGTGGGAAGAGGATTCCGGCCCCGGCGAGGCGATCCCTGTCCCGCTCCAGCATCCGCTGGAGGAAGGTGGAGCCGGTCTTGTGGAGGCCGATATGGAGGATCAGCTCCTTGTCGATCCGCGGCGGCGCGATCTTCGCCGGGGCGGGCAGGCGCTGCGCGCGCCGCCAGGCGACGAGATCGGCCCAGCGCCCCGCCTGCGCCAGCGCGAAGGCTTCGATGAGCCCCCGCCAGGTGACGGGGCCGTAGCCGCCCGAGGCCTTCCAGAGATGGGAGATCTTCATGGTGGCGAGGTCGGCGTAAACGGCGCGGCGGAAGGTCAGCCCCTGAAGCGAGGCGGAGAAGCGGGCGCGCGCCTCGTCCAGCGCCGGGCTCTCCTCCGGCGTGAATTCGAGCACGCGCACGTCCCAGATCACGCGGGAGATGGAATGGTGCAGCTCGCGCTGGAGCGCCATCTCCCGGCCCGGCGCCCCCTCCGCATAGGCGCGGGCGGAGAGGACGCATTTCGTCAGGAGGTCGAGCTGCATGGCGATGTCCGCCATCTCCCGCTCGCCCGTCGTGATGGAGCCGAGGCGGCGGCGCCAGATGCGGGCGGGAATGTCGGAGAAGGCCATGTGGCGCGCGGCGAAGACGGCGTCGAGCACGAAGAGCCTGTCCTCGAACCGCCGCTGCGCCTCGTCGAACCGCACGCCCTTTCCGATCAGGAAATCGCGCCGGTAGATCGAGGACCAGGAGGAGACGACGTATTGCGACTCCGGCAGCGTCTCCAGCGTCGCCTTCGGGATGCGGCGGCCGAAGAGGAGATGGTCGCGCCGCAGCGGCTGCGGGTGGAGGCGGCCGACGAACATGGAGAGGGTCGGCGCATGGGTCAGTTCCGCGCCCGTCTCCGCCGCGAAGGCGAGATTGGCGGCGAGCGCGCCGGCGACGAAGACGTCATCCGCGTCGATGAAGGTCACGAAGGGCTTCGTCGCCGCCTCGATCCCGGTGTTGCGGGCGGCGGCGAGGCCGCGGTTGACCTCGTGCCGCACGATGCGGACGGGGTGGCGCGCGGCGACGGAGGCGAGGAAGGCGTCGCTCTCCTCCCCCGGATTGTCGTTGACGACGATGATCTCGAGATCGGGGATCGGCTGGCCCGCGGCGGAGGCGACGGCCTCGTCCAGATAGACCTGGTCCCGGTAGAAGGGGATGACGACGGAGAGGGCTGGGCCGCCTTGCGGCGTCTCGTCTGTCATCGTCGTCATCGGCTCCGGACTTCGCGGATTGCGGTTGCCACCCGATTCGCGCGCCGTCAAGGGCGGGGGGCGGGAAAGCCGGGGGGCGGCGTTGGGCGTCCGCGGTCAGTTTGCGCGCCCGGCCTCGATCAGCATCTCTCCGGGGGAGAGATGCAGAGGCCGTCGCCCGGAGGCGAAGGCCGAAGGCCGCGGGCCGATCTGACGCGGGTCAGATCGGCCGGGCGCTTGTGAAGACGGCCCGCAACAAGTTGAAGGTTAGGCTCCCGCCCCCTCACCGCGCCCCGTAAACCCCCTTCGCCCCCGGATAGCCCTTCGCGCCGACCGCCCGGCCGAGATCGGAGCCGAGGGGCCGCCCCTCCGCGATGGCCCGGAGCGCCGCGGCGAAATCCCAGCGGGGCGCCCAGCCGAGCGCGGCGCGGGCGCGGGCGTTGACATAGACGCGGTCGATGGAGGCCGGCGGGCGGAAGCCGGCTTCGGCGTAGATCGCCGCGCATTCGGGATGCGTGCGGGCGATGACCGGAGCCGGGTCGCGCCGCAGCTCCGGCAGGTCGGCCTTCGCGAAGGGCGTCGTGGCGCTCACCACGAATTTCGCGAAGCCGATCTCGGGCGCGCGGCGGAGTGCGAGTTCATGCGCCTCTGCCGCGTCCTCGATGTCGACGCGCCGGTAGAGAAGCTCGTTTGCCTTCAGGTTCGCATCGGCGAAGCCCTCCCGCGCCGCGGCGTCGTCATCCGGCTCGGGGAAGAAGCGGGAGGTGCGGAGGATGACGACGGAAAGCCGCCCGTCGCGCGCGAAGAGGGCGCAGAGATCCTCCGCAGCCGTCTTGGTGACGCCGTAGATGTTCTTCGGCACGGCGGGCGCATCCTCGTCGATCCAGGCCGCCGGTGCGCCGGGCGGGGGGACGAGCGCGTCGCCGAAGGCGCTCGTCGTGCTGGTGAAGACGAAGCGGCGCGCGCCGGCCTCCGCCGCCGCCTCCAGCAGGGTCAGCGTTCCGGCCACGTTGGCGTCGATGAAGTCCTGCTTGCGGAGCGAGGCGACCTGCGGCTTGTGCAGCGTCGCGGCGTGGATCACGCCCTCCATCCCCGCCATGGCGCGGCGGACGAGCGCGGCGTCCGCCACGGAGCCGACATGGGCGGTGAAGGGGCCGGGGAGCATGTCGAGCCCGGAGGGTTCGTGCCCGAAGGCCGGCAGGATGCGCATCAGCGCCTCGCCGAGATGGCCGGAGCTGCCGGTGACCAGAACCCGCATCGAGCGCCCTCCTTTCGCGCGGATAGCCTTGGAGGCGCGCTCAGGCAAGGGCCTCCGATTGACATTCCCCGCCACGCCCCCCGATATGCTTCCGCGCCCCGCCCGGACGGTTCCGGGCGGGGCGGCGCCGTTTCCCCAGCCCCGGAAGGAGGGCCCGACCGATGATCCCGACCGTGATGCCGACCTATGCGCGCACCGAACATGACTTCGTGCGCGGCGAAGGCGCCTGGCTGATCGACGGGTCGGGCCGACGCCATCTCGATTTCGGCGCGGGCATCGCGGTCAACTGCCTCGGCCATGCGCACCCGAAGCTCGTCGCCGCGCTCACGGAGCAGGCGGGCAAGCTCTGGCACACGTCGAACCTCTATCGCGCGCCCTGGCAGGAGGCGCTTTCGAAGCGGCTCTCTGAGCTGACCTTCGCGGAAACGATGTTCTTCACCAATTCGGGCGCGGAGGCGATGGAATGCGCCTTCAAGCTCGCGCGGAAATACCAGCACCATGCGGGTTTCCCGGAGAAGACGGAGATCGTCGTCTTCGAAGGCTGCTTCCACGGGCGGACGATGGCGGGCATCTCCGCCTCCGGCGCGGAGAAGATGGTGAAGGGCTTCGGCCCGCTTCTCCCCGGCTTCGTGCGTGTCCCGCTCGACCTTGAGGCGGTGAAGGCGGCGGTGAGCGCGGAGAAGACCGCGGCGATCTGCATCGAGCCGGTGATGGGCGAGGGCGGGATCATCCCCATCGAGCGGGACTTCCTCCGCGCGCTCCGCACGATTGCGGACGAGGCCGGCGCGCTCCTGATTCTCGACGAGATCCAGTGCGGCGTTGGCCGGACGGGCAAGCTCTTCGCCCATGAATGGGCCGGGATCACGCCAGACGTGATGGCGATCGCCAAGGGGATCGGCGGGGGCTTCCCCATCGGCGCCTGCCTCGCGACGGAGAAGGCGGCCGCCGGCATGGTCGCCGGCACGCACGGCTCCACCTATGGCGGCAATCCGCTCGGCTGCGCCGTCGCGATGGCGGTGCTGGACGAACTGACGGCGCCGGGCTTCCTCGACAACGTCAATCGCCTCGCCGGGCGGCTCCGCCAGAAGCTCGGCGCGCTGGTGGACGCGCATCCCGCGGTCTTCGAGGGGACGCGGGGAGAGGGGCTCATGCTCGGCCTCCGCTGCGCCGCGCCGAACGGCGACGTGGTGAAGGCGGCCTATGCCGAGGGGCTCCTCACCGTGCCGGCGGCGGACAACGTGGTGCGCATCCTGCCGCCGCTCAACGTGACGGAGGCGGAGATCGACGAGGCCCTCTCCCGGCTCGACGCGGCGGCGGCAAGGCTGGAGGCGGCATGAGCGGGGGCGCGCGCCCCCGCCATTTCCTCGACATCAGGGATCACGCGCCGGAGACCCTGCGCGCGATCCTCGACGATGCGAAGGCGATGAAGGCGGCGCGGGCCGGCCTGCCGAAGGGCGCGCCGGACCCGGAGCCGGCGCTGCCGGGCCACGCGCTCGCCATGATCTTCGAGAAGCCCTCGACCCGCACCCGCGTCAGCTTCGACATCGGCATGCGGCAGATGGGCGGCCATTCGCTGCTCCTCAACGGGGCGGAGATGCAGCTCGGCCGGGGGGAGAGCGTGGCGGACACCGCGCGCGTCCTCTCCCGCTATGTCGATGCGGTGATGATCCGCACGACGAGCCACGCCAACCTCATGGAGCTGGCGGAGCATTCGAAGGTTCCGGTTGTCAACGGCCTGACGGATGACAGCCATCCCTGCCAGATCATGGCCGACATCCTCACCTTCGAGGAGAAGCGCGGCCCTGTCGCCGGGCGGAAGCTGACCTGGACGGGGGACGGCAACAACGTCGCCACCAGCTTCATCGAGGCGGCGGCGCTGTTCGGCTTCGAGCTTGTCCTCGCCTGCCCGGAGACGCTGCCGCCCTCCCCCCGCGCGCTGGCCTTCGCGGCGGAGCGGGGCGCGAAGGTGCGGGTGGAGCGGGATGCGGAGCGGGCGGTGGAAGGGGCCGAGGCGGTCATCGCCGACACCTGGTTCTCGATGGGCGACGACCCTTCCGCGCGGGAGAGCCGGCACAACCAGCTCGCGCCCTATCAGGTGACGGCGCGGCTGATGGCGGGCGCCGCGCCGGGCGCGGTCTTCCTCCATTGCCTCCCCGCCCATCGCGGCGAGGAGGCGACGGCGGAGGTGATGGACGGCCCGCAATCGGCGATCTTCGACGAGGCGGAGAACCGGCTGCATGTGCAGAAGGCGATCCTGAAGTGGTGCCTCGGGGCGTAAGGGCCCCCCTTTGGTGCGGAAGCCGACCTTGTGGACTCGGCCGGGCGGAGGCGCAGCGCTCCCCCCACGCCCCTTGGCCCGTGCGTCCAGCACGGGCCGCGGCCTCCCTCCCCCCAAGGGAGGCCGCATCGCAACGGCGCAAGTTGCGCAATCGTTTGGGTTCCTGACGCCATAAACCGCGCCGACCAATCGTTCCGAGGCGGCCCCCCGGAGGGAGGCCGCGGCCCTTCGCGCTCCGTTCGGAGGCCGGCCGGCCTCGTCAGGTCTCCGCCGGATCAGCCTCCGCCCTACGGGTCGAGCCGCCGCGCGCGCCAGTGCTTGCGGCAGAGCGAGACATAGATGTCGTCCCCGATGGCGATCTGGTCGCCCTCTTCCGCCACGGCGCCCGCCGGGTCGAGCCGCACCACCATCGTCGCTTTCGCGCCGCACCAGCAGATCGTCCGCACCTCGCGCAGGTTGTCCGCGATGGCGAGGAGGGCGGCGGAGCCGGGGAAGAGCGCGCCGCGGAAATCGGTGCGGAGGCCGTAGGCCATGACGGGGACGTTCAGGTCGTCCGCCGCGCGGGCGAGCTGCCAGACCTGCTCCTCCGAGAGGAACTGCGCCTCGTCCACCAGCACGCAATGAAGCGGCCCGGCGCGCATCCGCCGCTCCACCCGGGCGAAGAGGTCGTCATCCGGCCCGAAGGTCTCCGCCGTCGCGGAGAGCCCGATGCGGGAGGCGACGCGCCCCGCGCCCGCCCGGTCGTCCAGCGCCGCGGTCATCAGCATCGTCGCCATGCCGCGCTCGACATAATTGTGGGACGCCTGGAGGAGGATGGTCGTCTTCCCCGCGTTCATCGTTGAGTAGTTGAAGTAGAGCTTGGCCATGGGCGGAGCTTCGCCGCGCCTGCGCCGCGCTTCAAGCCCGGTTGACTTTGGCCGCGCGGCGGAGAGGCTCGCCGCATGATCAGGACCCTGACCCTCCACGAAGACGCCCTCGCCCATATCGGCGAACGGCTCGAGGCGCTCCGCCTCCCGCTCGAGATCGCGACCTTCGGGAATGACGGCGCCGTCGCCTTCCGCGGCGCGACGCTCGCGCCCGGCGAACACGACGCCGGCTATCTCTGGCTCAGCCGGCAGGCCACGGCGGCGATGGGGCAGCCCGCGCTCTTCGACGCCGCGCTCGCCTTCCGCTCGGTCGACGTGCTCCAGACCTACAATGCCGGGCTCGACCATCCGTTCTACGCCGCCATCGCCGCGAAGGGCGCGCGCATCTGCAATTCGAGCGCGCAGGGCGTCGCCATCGCGGAATATGTCTTCGCGGAGCTGCTCGCCGTTCTGCATCCGGCGGAGCGGCGCCGGGCGCTTCAGGCCGAGCGGAAATGGGAGCTGACGCCCTTCCGGGAAATCTCGCGGACGCGCTGGCTGATCCTCGGCCACGGGCCCATCGGCGCCGCCCTCGCGCACCGGGCCAAGGCCTTCGGCGCGGCGGTGGACGTGGTGCGGCGGAGCCCGGCGGGGACGGCGGACGCCGACCGGGCGGGGACGCTGGCGGACCTGCCGCGCTTCCTGCCCGATGCGGACATCGTCATCCTCGCCTGCCCGCTGACGCCGGAGACGCGGGGCCTCGCCGGGGCGGAATTCTTCGCCGCGCTGAAGCCCGGCGCGATCCTCGTCAACGTCGCGCGGGGGGCGCTGGTGGAGACGCCGGCGCTCCTCTCCGCGCTCGACGGCGGGCGGCTTTCGACGGCGATCCTCGATGTCTTCGATCAGGAGCCGCTCCCCGTGGAAAGCCCGCTCTGGTCTCATCCCGGGGTGCGGATGACGGCGCACACCTCCTATGCCGGGGACGGGGCCGGCGGGCGGTGGGACGCTCTCTTCCTCGACAATGTCGCGCGCTGGGCTCGCGGCGAGCCGCTGGCGCGTCTGGCGGAGCCGTCGGCGGGCTGAGGGCGCCATTGCGGGCGGCGCCGCTTTGAGCGATGTTGCCCGGCCGGAGAGGACGGACGGAGCCCCGCCTTGCGCAAGTTCATGACCGTGGTGGACGATTCGCCCGAATGCCGCAACGCGCTGCGCTTCGCCGCGCGCCGCGCCGCGAAGACGGGCGGCGGCGTCGTCATGCTCTATGTGATCCGGCCCGAGGAGTTCCAGCACTGGATCGGCGTCGGCGAGATGATGCGCGCGGAGGCGCGGGAGGCGGCGGAGGCCCGGCTCACACAGCTCGCCGGGGAGGTGAAGGCTCTTTCCGGCGTGCTCCCCGAATTCGTGATCCGCGAGGGCGTGGCGCGGGACGAGGTTCTGGCGCAGATCAGGGAAGACCCGGAGATCGGCGTCCTCGTCCTCGGCGCGGGCGCCTCCGGCGAGGGGCCTGGCCCGCTCGTCTCCGCCCTCGCCGGGCGGCTGGCGGGGACGATGACCGTCCCCGTCACTGTCGTTCCCGGCTCGCTCTCGATGGAGCGGATCGATTCGATCTGCTGACGGGGTCACTCCGCCGGTTTCGCAGCCTCGCCCGGCTGCGCTTCCGGCGGCCCGAACGCGGCCTTCAGCGCGTCGGAGGCCGAGCGGGCGCGGCCCAGCGCCGCGAAGAGCTTGCCGAAACCCGCGAAGTGGACTGCGAGCGGATTGCGGCTCTTCAGTTGCTCGACCAGTCCGTAATCCACCGCCTCGCTCTCCGGCGCGTAGGTGCCGAAGAGACGGTCCCACAGGATGAGGACGCCGCCATAGTTCCGGTCGAGATAGATGTCGTTCCTTCCGTGATGCACGCGGTGGTTCGCCGGCGTGTTCAGCCAGGGGTCGAGGAGCGGCAGCTTGCCGACGAGCTCCGTGTGGATCCATTGCTGCCAGGCCAGCACGACGCCGAAACAGGCGAAGACGAGCAGCGGGTGAAACCCGACGATGACGAGCGGCAGGTAGATCAGCGGGGCGAAGAAGAAGTCCACGAAGCTGATGCGGAGCCCGATCGTCTGGTCGAAATGATCGGCGGAATGGTGCACCGAGTGATAGAGAGACCAGAGCGCGTTCACCCGGTGCCCGAGGCGATGCTCCCAGTAATAGAAGAAATCCACGGCGACGAGGCAGAGCAGGGCCGTCGCCCAGCCGGTCGGGATCGACCAGGGCGCGAGGGTGGAGGCGGCGAGGAAGACTGCCATGAGCGCGCCGCCGAACAGCGCCTGCACGAGGCTCGCGGGCAGGGCGCAGAAGGCGCTCGTCGCCATGCCGGCGAGCCGCCTGCGGGTCAGCTCGCCGCGCCGGCGGAGACGGATCGCCTCGATGGCCAGAAGCGGCAGGCCGACCAGCGCCATGCCGGCGGCGGCGAGGCCGAGCGCGGGCAGGAGCAGAGCCGGCGCGCCGGCGATGGTCTCCGCGCCGAGATCGAAGAGGGAGGGGGCGGTGGCTTCGGACATTCTGCATCTCCATAATGAGAGTGAACGTTCGCTCTAAATAGATGGAGGGCGGCGCCGGCGCAAGGGGCGCGCGAAGGGGACATTGCGGTCATGGGACGGGTGAGGAACGAGACGGTTCATGCGGCGAAGCGGACGGAGATTCTCCGCGCTGCGGAGGGGCTTTTCGTCGAGGCTGGGTTTCACCAGACGGGCATGGCCGCGATCTGCGCGGCCGTCGGCATGAGCCCCGGCGCGCTCTACCGTTATTTCCCGTCGAAGACGGCGATCATCCGCGCCATCGTGGAGGAGGAGCGGCAGGACGCGGCGGCGCGGCTCGACGCGCTCGACGCGGCGGCGGACCTGCGCGCCGGCCTGCTCGACGCGCTCGACGCCGCGATCCTCGCCGCGGCCGACCCGGATTACGGGCGCCTCGCGCTCGAGATCGGCGCAGAGGGCGCGCGCGATGCGGAGATCGGCGCGCTGATCGAGGCCGGGCGGGCGGAGAGCGCGGCCCGGCTCGCCGGGGCGATAGGGCGCGCGGGCGAGCCGGGGGCGGACGCGGAGGCTTCGGCGGCGATCCTCCTCGCGATCATCGACGGCGCGGCGGGGGGCGCAGGCGCCGCGCTCGCCTCCCTGCCGGAGACGCGACGGCGCGCGGCCCTCCGAAGGCTCCTCGACGGGCTGCTGGGCCCGGCTTAGTTTAGAATGATTCTTGATTTCCGCGCCGCGCCGGTCCACATCAACGGGGCGCAAAGGAGCCCGCCATGTTCATCCAGACCGAGTCGACCCCGAACCCCGCGACGCTGAAATTCCTGCCCGGGCAGACCGTGCTCGCGACCGGCTCCGCCGATTTCCCGAACGAGGAGAGCGCCGCCGTCTCCCCGCTCGCGAAGCGGCTCTTCTCCGTGGACGGGGTGGAGGGCGTGTTCCTCGGGCCCGACTTCATCACCGTGACGAAGGACGGGCAGGACTGGGCGCATCTGAAGCCCGCCCTCCTTGGCGTCATCATGGAGCATTTCACCTCCGGCCAGCCGGTGATGGAGACGGACGCCCGCGCCGGCCATGCCGAGCATGACGGGCCGGATTCCGCCATCGTCGGCCAGATCAAGGAACTGCTGGACACGCGCGTCCGCCCCGCCGTGGCGCAGGACGGGGGGGACATCACCTTCCACGGCTTCGACGAGGGCGTCGTCTACCTCCACATGCGCGGCGCCTGCGCGGGCTGCCCCTCCTCCACCATGACGCTGAAGATGGGGATCGAGAATCTCCTCCGGCACTACATCCCGGAAGTGACCGAGGTTCGCCCGGTCAACGTCTGAGGGGTCATGCCCCTCATCCTCGCCTTCGACACGGCCGCCGGGCGCTGCGCGGCGGCCGTTTTCGACGGCGCGCGCCGCCTCGCCGGGCGCGAGGAGATCATGGCGCGGGGCCATGACTCGCGGCTCTTCCCGATGATCGACGAGGCGCTGGCGGAAGCCGGGCGCGGCTATGGCGACCTCGATCTCGTCGCGGTCGGGACCGGGCCGGGCAACTTCACCGGCGCGCGCCTCGCCGTCTCCGCCGCGCGGGGGCTCGCGCTCTCGACCGGGGCGGAGGCGGTGGGGGTGGACCGGTTCGCGGCGCTGGCGGAGGGGCGTCGGGGGATCGTCTGCGCCGCGCTGCTCGCGCCGGGGGGGATGCTGCATGTCGCCCGGTTCGAGGGCGGCGCGGAGGTTTTCGCCGCGACCCTGCGCCCGGAGGAGGGCGGCGCGGCGGCGCGGGGCGCGCTCGTGCTCGGGGACGGGGCGGCCGCGCTCGTCTCCGCGACCGGGGAGGGCGAGGCCGGGGACGGCCTCGAGGCGCCGCTCGACGCCTACGCCGCCGCCGCGCTCAGGCTGAGGGGCGCCGCGCCGCGCCCGACGCCGCGCTATCTCCGCCCGCCCGCCGCCGCGCCGATGGCGCCGCCGCCGCCGATGATCGGATGATCGCCCGCCGCGCCGCGCCCTCGCCGGAGCATCTCGAAGCCCTCGCCCGGCTCCATGCGGAAGCCTTCGCCCCCGAGCGCGGCTGGAGCGCGGCGGAGATCGCGGCGCTCGCCGAAGGCGGGCTCCTCCTCTCGGCGGAGGACGGGACCGCCTTCGCCCTCCTCTCCCGCGCGGCGGACGAGGCGGAGCTGCTGACCATCGCGGTGGCTCCCGGCTTGCGGCGGCGCGGGCTCGGCGCGCGGCTGCTCGCGGCGGCGGAGGCGGCGGCGCGGGCGGAGGGGGCGCGGCGTCTCCATCTCGAAGTCGCGGAGGACAACGAGGCCGCGCGCCGGCTCTACGCCGCCGCGGGCTGGGAGGAGGCCGGGCGCCGGCCGCGCTATTACCTCCGCCCCGGCGGCGCGCGAATCGACGCGGTGATGATGCGGAAGGCGGCGGCGGAGCCCTGACGCCCGGCTATCGACATGCCTTCCCCCTTGCGCTATCCCCCGGCGCGACACAGATCACGCCCGAAAGGGAGCCGCCGCGCATGGAAAACGTCATCCTGATCGTCCACCTCGTGATCGCGGTGTTCCTGATCGCCGTCGTGCTGCTGCAGCGCTCCGAGGGCGGCGCGCTCGGCATCGGCGGCGGGGGCGGCGGCGGGCTCGTCTCCTCCCGCGGGACCACCAGCGCGCTCGCGAAGGTGACCTGGGCGCTCGCCGCGGCCTTCATCGCCACCTCGCTGACGCTGACGGTGATCGCGGCCACGTCCTCCGGCGGCCGGTCGGTGATCGAGGGCGTCTCCACGGGCGTGCCGGAGGCGGACGATGCGCCCGCCCTGCCGGGCGCCGGCGGCTTCAGCCTGCCGACGCTCCCCTCCGCGCCGACCGAACCGCCCGCGGCCGATTGATCCGGGCCCACGGGCCAGCCTGAAGACAGGAGCGGGCGCGGCGGATCGGCAGTTGTGGCGCCGGCGCGAATCCGCTATCTCTCGACTCCCGTGGAACGACATGTTGCGGTTGCGGCTTCGCCGACCGCGAGATGATGGATAACCAGCGGAACGCGGGGGCCGGCGGTGGCGCGATACATCTTCATCACGGGCGGCGTCGTCTCCTCCCTCGGCAAGGGCCTCGCCTCGGCGGCGCTCGGCGCGCTCCTGCAGGCGCGGGGATTTTCGGTGCGGCTCCGGAAGCTCGACCCCTATCTCAACGTCGATCCCGGCACGATGAGCCCGTTCGAGCATGGCGAGGTCTTCGTCACCGATGACGGGGCGGAGACCGACCTAGACCTCGGCCATTACGAGCGCTTCACCGGCGTTCCCTGCCGGCGGACGGACAGCGTGAGCGCCGGGCGCATCTACACCAACGTGCTGGAGAAGGAGCGGAACGGCGACTATCTCGGCAAGACCATCCAGGTCATCCCCCACGTCACCAACGAGATCAAGGACTGGCTCGCCATCGGCGAGGACGAGACCGATTTCATGCTCTGCGAGATCGGCGGCACGGTGGGCGACATCGAGGGCCTGCCCTTCTTCGAGGCGATCCGGCAGTTCATGCAGCAGCGCCCGAAGGGCGACTGCATCCTGATGCACCTCACGCTCCTGCCCTATCTCGCCGCCTCCCACGAGCTGAAGACGAAGCCGACGCAGCATTCGGTGAAGGAGCTGCGCTCCATCGGGCTCCAGCCCGACATCCTCGTCTGCCGCACGGAGCATCCGATCCCCGAATCGGAGCGGGCGAAGATCGCGCTCTTCTGCAATGTGCGGGAGGAGGCGGTGATCCCCGCCATGGACCTCCCCTCGATCTACAAGGCGCCCATCGCCTATCACGAGGTCGGGCTCGACCAGGCGGTGCTCGACGCCTTCGGCATCTCCCCCGCGCCGAAGCCACAGCTCGACCGCTGGCGCGACGTGGCGGAGCGGATCGACAACCCGGACGGCGAAGTGCGCATCGCCGTCGTCGGCAAGTATGTGAAGCTCGAGGACGCCTACAAGTCCCTCGCCGAGGCGCTGACCCATGGCGGCTTCGCCAACCGGGTGAAAGTGCGCGCGGAATGGATCGACGCGGAGATCTTCGAGCGGGAGGATGCGGCGCCGCATCTCCAGGGCTTCCACGCGATCCTCGTGCCCGGCGGCTTCGGCGAGCGGGGGACGGAGGGGAAGATCCGCGCGGCGCAGTTCGCGCGGGAGCGGCGCGTGCCCTATCTCGGCATCTGCCTCGGCATGCAGATGGCGGTGATCGAGGCGGCGCGAAACCTCGCCGGGCTCGGGCGGGCCGGGAGCCAGGAATTCGACCACGAGGCCGGGGGCGGCCGGTTCGAGCATGTCGTCTATCACATGTCCGAATGGGTGGAGGGCAACACGGTCGTCCGCCGCAAGGCGGGGGACGCCAAGGGCGGCACGATGCGGCTCGGCGCCTATGACGCGATCCTGACGCCGGGGAGCCGGGTGGCGGAGATCTACGGCGCCCTGACGATCAGCGAGCGCCACCGCCACCGCTACGAGGTGGACAGCAAGTACATGAAACGGCTGGAGGAGACCGGCCTCCGCTTCTCCGGCCTCTCGCCGGACGGGGCGCTGCCGGAAATCGTGGAGATTCCGGACCATCCGTGGTTCGTCGGCGTGCAGTTCCACCCGGAGCTGAAGTCGAAGCCGTTTGCGCCGCATCCGTTGTTTGCGGATTTTGTGAGGGCTGCGATGGAGCAGTCGCGGCTGGTGTAAGGGGGGAGGCGCGGGAGCCGGCAGTTCGTCGCGCCCGGCGCGAAGGGCCGGTGTGCGGACGAAGCGGACCTTCACATCATGCACCGTTTCAATCATTGAGATGATATGTGCGTCGAATAAGAAAGCATAAAAAAGGGATTGACTTTAGGATTCCTAATCAAAGATAACACCGTCAAGCACTTTAGAACAAAAGTTCTGGATATGAATTGAGATTCGCTCCCTTGCCTTGCATTCTTTCCTTCCATAATCATTTAGCTCTGGCTGAACGTGCCATATCAGTTGCAACTCAATATCAGAAAGTGTTGTATCCCTGCCTGTTGCTGGCAGCAGCCAATCGATCGGAATATGATCTTCATCATCGTTGAAGCCGACAATGCAACCAAAGTATATTTTTTTACACATGCCGTCATATTCCGGCGAATGAAGCTTTGAAATGGCAGCATGGCCGCCGCGGAAGCGATGAGAATTTGAATTTGTTTTTCCTATGTACACGATCCTCTCGTCATTGGTCTTAAGATCAGAAACGGTCATCATGTAGATCGTATAGGCGTTGAGTGGTGGTGGTCCTAGCTCTTTCAGAATTCTTCGGCGACCTTCATGGTCTGGCGACCATTGGGGAATGTTCCGGCCAAGCAATTGGCACGCGCTGCGAAGGTACGAAAAACAGGCCTGTCGAGATGATTCGAACGAAGTCAAAGGGAAATCGGTTGCCTTGTGAAGGCCCATTGAGGCATCAAATGAAACCCAGAAATGCTCCCAAGTGTGGTCTTCACAAGCCATGTACAACGGCGATTTGAGATAAAATGGTCTTTCGGAGAGCCATGCACCAATCGAATGCGAGTTGATCAGCTTAAAGGTCATGCGCGATGATCACCAAAATTTTCCGGCTTTGGCATAGAATACCCAGGTGTGTGCAGGAAAGCCAAGTATCAACCGGTGCCATTATATCGGACATGTAGAGTCCCCACCCCACGTGTCAACGAAGTCAGCCTGCAGCTAACTCTGCGGCAGGCATGAGCGACTAGTTTGGGCTCGAACCCGCCGTTCGTCGCGCCTCGCTCCAAAGTCCGCTCCTGGCCGAACGCCTTCACTGCCCCCCCCTCACCCCCGCGCCACCAACGCATCAATCTCCGCCCGCGCGGGCATCGCCGGCGCCGTCCCCGCCCGCGTCACGGAGATCGACGCCGCGGCGCAGCCGAAGCGCGCCGCCTCCAGCGGGTCCGCGCCTTCCGAGAGCCGGGCGGCGAAGGCGCCGGTGAAGGCGTCGCCGGCGCCGGTCGTCTCCACCACGGGCCCGGCGTCGAAGGCGGGGATGTGGGCGGTGCGCTTCCCGTCATGGAAGAGCGCGCCCTCCGCGCCGAGGGTGACGATGGCGGCGCCGGCGCCCGCGGCGCGGAGCGCGCGGGCGGCGGCTTCGGCCTCCGCGACGGACCGGACGGGAAGGCCGGTCAGCGCCTCCGCCTCGCTCTCGTTCGGGGTGACGAAATCGCAGAGGGCCAGCATGCCCGCGGGGAGCGGGGCGGCGGGCGCGGGGTTGAGCACGGTGAGCGCCGCGCCCGCGCGGGCGATCTCCAGCGCCCTGACGGCGGCCGGAATGGGCTGTTCGAGCTGCGTGACGAAGACGGCGGCGCCGCCGATCAACGCGGCCTGCGCCTCCACGTCGTCCGGCCCGATCTCTCCGGCGACGCCGGGGCAGACGATGATCGCGTTGTTCCCCGTCGCCGCCTCGATGAAGATATAGGCGGCGCCGGTATAGCCGTCCTCCTGGAAGGAGATGGCGGGGCGCACGCCGGCCTTTTCCCATGTCCTGAGCGCCATCTCCCCGAACGGGTCCCGCCCGAGGCGGCTGACGAAATGGGTCTCCGCCCCGGCGCAGGCGGCGGCGACGGCCTGGTTGGAGCCCTTGCCGCCCGGCCCGAGCGCGAAGCTCTCCCCGAGGATCGTCTCCCCCATCCGGGGCGGGCGGGCGGCGCGATAGGCGGTGTCGGCGACGAAGACGCCGAGGATCACGACGCTCACGCCGCCCCCTCCGGCGGGATCACGCCCTTCCTGAGGATGAAGCAACCGTAGAAGCGGCGCTCCCCGGTCTGGATCACGGCGTAGGCCTCGCGCGCCCGGTCATAGAAGGCGAAGCGCTCGATCCCCACCATCGGGCGGGGCCGGCCCTCGGCCCGGTCGATCTCCGCCTGCACCTCCGCCTGAACGGGCGGGATCTCCTCCGGCGCGCCGACCACCTCCATCCGCCCGGCGAAATCCTCCACGAAGGTGTCGAGCGGGAGGACGGAGAGGATGGCGCGCACCGCCTCCGCCGCTGTGGCGGTCTCCATCCGGAGGAGCGCGCCGCGCACGGTCGCCCGCGCCACGGAATCGGAGGGGAAGTTCGCGTCCGCGATCACCAGCGCGTCGCCGTGGCCCATCGCGCGGAGCGTGTGCAGCACCTCCGCGTTCAGGCGATGGTCGATCCCTTTCAGCATGGGTCCCTCCCCTTGGTCAGTCGATACGCCGCCCGGTTCCGGCGTCGAAGAGATGCGCGAGGCCGGGCCGCGGCGCGAGGCGGAGGCGCGCGCCGGGGGCGACGGAGAGACGGTCCCTCGCCACAACGGTCAGCTCCGCGCCCTCCGCCCGCGCCACGAGATGCGTCTCAGAGCCCGTGGGCTCCACCACCGCGACAATGGCCTCGATGGCGCCCTCGGCCCCCTCCGGCGCGATGTCGAGATGTTCGGGGCGGACGCCGAAGGTGACGGCCGCGCCGGGCGCGAGCCGCTCCGCCCCCGGCGCGCTGAGCTCCGCGCCCGCCGCGCGCACGCGCCCGCCGCCGAGCGCGACGGCGGGGAGGAGGTTCATCGACGGGCTGCCGATGAAGCCGGCCACGAAACTGTCCGCCGGCCGGTCATAGACGTCGAGCGGCGCGCCGACCTGCGCGATATGGCCGTCGCGCATGACGACGATGCGGTCCGCCATCGTCATCGCCTCGATCTGGTCGTGGGTGACGTAGACGGTCGTCGTCGCGAGGCGCTGGTGCAGCTCCCTTATCTCCGCGCGCATCTGGACGCGCAGCTTCGCGTCGAGATTGGAGAGCGGTTCGTCGAAGAGGAAGACCTGCGGGGCGCGGACGATCGCCCGGCCCATCGCCACGCGCTGCCGCTGCCCGCCGGAAAGCGCGCGGGGATAGCGGGAGAGATAGGGGGTGAGCCCGAGAATCTCCGCCGCCCGCGCCACCCGCTCCTCGATCTCGGCCTTCGCCATCCCCCACATCTTCAGCGGGAAGCCCATGTTCGCCGCCACCGTCTTGTGCGGGTAGAGCGCGTAGGACTGGAACACCATCGCGATGTCCCGCTCCGCCGGGGGGAGGTTGTTCACCACGCGCCCGCCGATCCGGATCGTCCCGCCCGTCACGGCCTCGAGCCCGGCGATCATGCGGAGGAGGGTGGACTTGCCGCAGCCCGAGGGCCCGACGAGGACGACGAACTGCCCGTCCTCTATGTCGATGTCGACGCCGTGGACGACCGCCTGCGCGCCATAGGCCTTCACCAGCCCCCGTATCTCGACTTCGGCCATCCATCCTCCCCGCCTTGCCTTCGGGCGGCTTTTCGCAAGCGTTAGCGCGGCGGGCGGGGCCTGTCCATCATCCGAACATGCTAACATGTCAGGCGCTTGACTCGACGCGGCGCGGCGCGGAATGATCCCGCGCAAGAGGAAATGACGGCCCGTCGATGCGGCGGCCGCAAGGGAGGACGCCATGAAAGTCGAACTCTACGAACACGCCATGCGCGCCGGGCTGACCCGCCGCGGAATGCTGCGGGGCGCGACCTGTCTCGCCTCCGCCGCCGCGCTTGGCGGCCTCCCCGCGCTCGCGCGGGCGCAGGGCGGGCTCCGCGCGGAGATCCTGAAGATCCCCGGCGTCGGCCGCGGCTCCCCCACGGATGCGGACTGGCGGAAGGTCGGCGAGCTCTGCCTCGGGGGGACGAAGGCCTCCGTCCAGCCGGGCGAGTTTGCGGGCGTGGAGCTGACCTTCATGGGGCTCAACAACCAGAACCTGCACAACTTCCTCTTCCGCGGCTTCCTGCGGCCCTGGGAGGAGTACACGGGCGCGAAGATCAACTGGATCGACCTGGCGCAGGCCGACTACAACGCCCGGCTCCAGCAGTCGATCGCGACGGGGACGGTGGATTTCGACATCCTCGAAATGGGCGCGCCCTTCGAGGGCGACACGGCGGGCCGCGGGCTTCTGGACGAGATGCCCTCATGGGTCGCCGACATGATCGAGATGGACGATTACGTGGGCTACCTGAAGGCCCCGGTCGGGACCTGGGACGGCAAGACCTATCGCGTCGCCATCGACGGCGACTGCCACACCTTCGCCTATCGGACGGATTATTTCGGGCCGGGCTCGATCTCCGGCATGGACGCGCCGCCGAAGACCTGGGAGGAGGTCAACGCCGCCTCCAAGGCCCTCGTCGGCAAGGAGGACCCGCTGACCGGCCTGCCCGCCCACGGCTATCTCGACCCGCTGAAGGGCTGGGGCGGCTTCGGCTTCTACTTCCTCGAGAACCGGGCCGCGGCCTACGCCAAGCATCCGGACGACCCGGCCTGGCTCTTCGACCCGGATACGATGAAGCCGCGCGTCAACAACCCGGCCTGGGTGCAGGCGATCCAGGACGTGATGGACCTGATCGCGACGCCCGGCGTCTACCCCGCCGACCAGATCAACGCCGACCCGGGGACGACGGCCTTCTCCCAGTTCCTCGCCGGCACGGGCTCGATGCTGATGTGGTGGGGCGACGTGGGCTCCTCCGCCCGCACATCGGACACTTCGGTGGTGGGGGACGTGGTCGGCTTCGGGATCAATCCGGGCGCGACCCGCGTCTGGAATTCGAAGACGGGCGCCTGGGAGGAGGGCTATAACGAGGCCCCGAACATGGCCTATATCGGCTGGGGGATCTACGTCACCTCCCGCGTCTCGGGCGACGAGAAGAAGCGGAAGGCCGCATGGTCCGCCGCCGCGCATCTCGGCGGCAAGGACCTTTCGCTCTGGACCTCGGCCTATCCTTCCGGCTTCCAGCCCTATCGCAACTCGCATTTCCAGTTCGGGGAATGGGAGGAGGCGGGATACGACCGCGCCTTCGTCGAGGATTATCTCGGCTCCAACGCGGACAGCTACAACCACCCCAACGCCGCGATCGAGCCCCGGATTCCCGGCATCTTCCAGTATTACTCGGTGGCGGAGGACGAACTCGCCAAGGGCTTCGCCGGGCAATACGGCTCCGCGCAGGAGACGGCGGACGCCATCGCCGCGGCCTGGGAGAAGATCACGGACCAGATCGGGCGGGAGAGCCAGGTGGCGCTCTACAAGGCGTCTCTGGGCCTCTGAGCGCAGGCGGGGCCGGGTTCGCGCCCGGCCCGCATCCTGAAAGGCGGCGATGAGCGCATCGGGCGACCTCCTCCATGTCGTGGAGCCCGACGGGCTCTCGCCCCGCCGCGCGCTGATCGGGCGCGCGGCGATGTGGGGGGCGGGGGCGATCCTCCTCCTCGTCGCCGGGGCGCAGGCGATGCAGGCGCTCGGCCATGCCGATCTCGGCTTCACCACCTGGCGGCCGACGCTCTACGCCTGGCTCCTGTGGATGACCGCCTTCTGCTGGGCGCAGGTGCTGATCCGGGGTGAGGGGGGCAAGCGGCTCCTTTTCGTGCTGCCGGCGGCGTTCTTCGTCGGCTCCATGGTCGTCTTTCCGCTGATCTTCGGGCTCGGCATCGCCTTTTCCGACTGGAACCTCTCCTCGCCCGACGGGCGGCGCTTCAACGGCTTCGACAACATCGTGCAGATGTGGGGGGACCCGTTCTTCTGGAACGCGCTCCGCAACATGGTCTGGTATACGCTTGCGATCCTCGTCGAATACGTCATCGCCTTCGGCCTCGCGCTTCTCCTGAACTCCGAAATCCGGGCGCGGCGGTTCTTCCGCGTCGCCTTCCTCCTGCCGCTGATGCTCTCCCCCGTCGCGGTGAGCTGGATGATCGGCAAGTCGATGCTGGAGCCGCGCTTCGGCCCCGTCGCGAGGCTCGGGCGCGAACTCGGGTGGGAAAATCCCTCCTTCTTCGGCTCGCCGGAGATCGCGCGGCTCACCATCATGGTGATGGACGCCTGGACCTTCATCCCCTTCATGATGATCATGCTGCTCGCCGGCCTGCAGGCGATTCCGAAGGAATTGCAGGAGGCGGCGCGGGTGGACGGCGCGGGGGGCTGGCGCGGCTTCCGGGAGATCACCTTTCCGCTGATGATCCCCGTTTCGATCACGGCGATCCTGATCCGCATCATCTTCAAGCTGAAGCTGGCGGATGTCATCATCAACGTCACCGCCGGCGGGCCGGGCGGGGCGACGGACAGCGTGACGAGCTTCATCTTCCGCGAATACCGGGACCGATCGAATGTCGGCTACGGGACGATGCTGGCGATGGTCTATCTCGTGCTCATCGTCGTCGCGATGACGATCCTGATGAAGGCGGCTGACCGGTGGATGAGGCCGAAAGGATGAGCGGGCAGATCTTCCATGACGGGGAGGCGGACCTCGCCCATCGCGCGAAATGGTGGACGGGGCGGGCGCTGATCTATGGCGCGCTCGCGCTCTGGGCCTTCATCTGCCTTTTCCCGATCTTCTGGACGCTGACGACCTCGTTCAAGACGGCGCCGGACGTGATGAAGGGCAACATCCTGCCCTGGTGGGATTTCCGGCCCGCCTGGCTCGGCTGGCGCTCGCTCGGCCTCTCGCCGGAGACGATCCTCGAGGAATCGACGGTGCGGGAGGAGTTCCTGAAGCGGTTCGTCAACTCGCTGATCACCTCCGTCTCGGCCTCCGTCCTCGCCGTGATCCTCGGGAGCCTCGCGGCCTATGGCCTTTCCCGCTTCGCCTACCGCTTCGGGCCGATGCGGAACGGGGACATCTCCTTCTTCTTCCTCTCGCAGCTCATCCTGCCGCCTGTCGTCCTCGCCCTGCCGTTCCTCGTGCTCTACCGGGAGCTCGGGATGCTCGACACGCGGATCGGGCTGATCCTGCTCTACACGCTCACCGTGCTCCCCATCGTCATCTGGATCATGCGGGACCAGTTCGCCGCGATCCCGACCGAGCTGGAGGAGGCGGCGCTGATGGACGGGCTCTCGATCTGGGGCGCCTTCGCGACGATCATCCTGCCCATCGCGCTGCCCGGCATGGTGGCGGCGCTGATCCTCAGCCTCGTTCTGACCTGGAACGAATATTTCTTCGCCGCGCTCCTCACCTCCACGCATGCGAACACGCTGCCCGTGATGGTGGCGAGCCAGACCGGGAGCCAGGGGATAAGCTGGTGGTCGATGGCGGCGCTCTCGGCCGCCTCCATCGCGCCGCTGATCCTCGTCGGCATCCTGCTCGAGCGGTTCATCATCCGGGGGATGGCGGCGGGGGCGGTGAAATAGGGGCGCGCGCTCACCCGATCTTCAGGTCTTCGCGATAGAAAGCATTTTTGATGATCGGAGAGGGAGCATATCGGGGAATATTTAACATCCGGTGTGCGAGCAGACGTGAAATACGCTTGTAATACGTTTGTAATACATTAATGGTCGTGAATATCCCATATAAATCATATGGTTGGCGGACAAGCCCGGAAGAACGAGCCTGCGCCGGGCCGCCCGCAACAGGGGAAACCGGTATTTTATCGTTACAGAGCAATAACTTGACCGGAAGGCAACACCCGCCCGGCAGCGTTCGCACCCTCTCCCGTCAGCCTTCGCCGCCCAAGGCCGCCGCAATCTCCTTCGTCCGCTCGTAGAGCGCGCGGAAGAGCGGGTATTGCGCCTCGTATTCCGGGCGGCGGACCGGGGCGATCTCCGCCTCGGACGGGTTCCAGTCCTCGATGTCCTCCGGCCGGGCGGCGCCGAGGGCGAGGGCGGCGAGGAAGGCGTCGCCATAGGCGGCGCCGAGGCTGATGCGGCGGAGCCGGTGGGGCAGGCCCGTCATGTCCGCCGTCGCCTGCAGCCAGACCCGGTTCTTCACCCCCCCGCCCACGGCGAAGACGGCTTCGGGCGCGGCGCCGGCCTCCGCATAGGTCTCCGTCACATGGCGGGTGGCGGCGGCGATCCCTTCCAGCGCCGCGCGATACATCTCCCCCCGCCCGTGCGTGAGGTCGAGCCCGAAGAAGGCGCCCTTCGCCTTCGGATCGTGGATCGGCGTCCGCTCGCCCGAGAAATAGGGGAGGCAAAGGAGCCCCCGCGCGCCGGGCGGCGCCGCCTCCGCCTCCGCGCCGAGGGCGGCGAAGGCGCTTTCCCGCGGCAGTTCGCGGGCGAAGGCGTCGCGGAACCAGTGCGTGAGCGTGCCGGATGTGGCGAGCCCCGCCATCGCCGCATGGCGCCCCGGGAAGAGCCAGGGCGCGTGCCAGAGCCGCGGGTCGGAGAGGCGCCGCTCCGTCACGAGGATGATGAAGATGGTCGAGCCCATCATCATCATCATCTCGCCCGGCGACCGCACGCCGACGCTGACCGCCTCCGCCGCCGCGTCGATCGTGCCGCAGGTGACGGGCGTTCCGGCGAGAAGGCCGGTTTCCGCAGCGGCGGCTTCCGTGACCCGGCCGGCGATCTCGTTCGACCACATGAGCCGGGGCAGCATCGCCGCGTCGCAGATGCCCTCAAGGTCCGTGCGCCAGCCCTGCGCCTCGATGTCGTAGAGCGGGGTGAAGTTGGCGGCGGTGTAATGGTCGATCACCGCCTCCCCGGTCAGCCGCAGGGTCAGGAAGCTCGTCGATGTCAGGATGCGCGCCGTCTTCGCCCAGAGTTCGGGGCGGTTGCGCCGGAGCCAGAGGATTTTCGGGCCGACCGATTGCGAGGTGAGCGCGTTGCCGCCGCGGGCGAGAACCTCGGCCTCGCCGATCTCCGCGTTCAGCGAAGCGATCTCCGCCGTTGCGCGCGTGTCGACGCCGTAGAGCACGCCGTTCATCAGAGGGGCGCCCGAAGCGTCCACCGGCGCCATGCAGGGGCCGATCGCGGAGACGGCGACGCCCGCGATGCGCCGCGCCTCGACCCCCTGCGCCAGCAGCGCGCGGGAGAGGAAGGCGAAATCCCCCCACCAATCCTCCTCCGGCCGGTGCTCGGCCCAGCCGGGGCGGGGGACGATCATCTCGTGCGGGCGCGCCGCCTGCGCCAGCACGCGGCCCGAAGCGTCCACGATCACGCCCTTCGATTCGAAGGTGCCGATGTCGATGCCGAGGAAGCAGTCCATCGCCCTAGCCCCGTTCCAGCCGGAAGCCCGGCCCGATCCGCGCCAGCGCCGAGGCGGTGAGCCGGACGAGCCCTTCGAGGTCCCCGAGGTCGCAGCATTCGACGGCGGAATGCGAATGGCGCATCGGGAAGCCGATATCGAGCGACGCGACGCCCTCCCCGACGATCTGCACATAGGAGAGATCGGTGAGGACGCCGACCTGCGCCGAGCGCTGGAGGCCGATCCCCTCCGCCTCCGCCGTTTCCTCGAAAAGGCGCACCAGCGCGGGATGCGGGATGACGCCGTTCAGCGTGCCGCGGCCGTGGAAGGAATAGAGGCTCATCCCCGGCCCGGCGCCGAGCCGCATCTCCCCGCGGTCAACCATGTCCGGCGTGTCGGAGGCGAGCATGAGGTCGATCTGGATCGCGATGTCCGGCCGCAGCGCCTGCGCGGCGACGACGGCGCCGCGGAGGTTGAACTCCTCCTGCACGGAAAAGACGAGATGGGTGGTCGGCCCGCTCGCCCGCGCCGCGAGGAGCCGGGCGAGGGCGAGGAGCGCGGCGCAGCCCGCGCGGTCGTCCACCGAGGGGCCGGCGATCCGGTCCCCCGCGAGCTCCATGACGGAGGGCCGGTAGATCACCGGCGTTCCGATCCGCACCCCGGCTTCCTCCACCGCCGCCTTCGAGCCGTGGCCCGTGTCGATGAGGATTTCGGGCGCGGTGAGGACGCGGTATTTCTCCTCCGGCCCGGTCGCGTGATGGGCCTTGTTCATCACGATCCCCGGCACGTCCCGCCCCTCCCCGACGCAGAGGAGGACGGGCTGCGCCGCCATCGCCCGTTCGGAGACGCCGCCCATCCGCTCGACCCGGATCAGCCCGTCCGTCTCGATCCGCCGGACGAAGAAGCCGATCTGGTCCATATGCGCGAAGACCATGACGGAGGGCGCCGCCTCATCCCCCGCGAAGGTGGCGACGACATTGCCGAGCCGGTCGACCCGGCTCTCCACGCCCGCCTCGCCCAGCTTCGCGCGGATCAGCGCGGCGACCCGCTCCTCGTGGCCCGAGAGGCCGGGCGTGAGCATAAGGGCCTTGAGGTCGTCCCGCAGGCCTTCGCGCATCACCGGCCCCCGCGGGCGGCGCGGGCGCGGGCCATGAAGTCCGCCGCCCGCTCCGGGTCCACCGCGCTCCAGGTGTCGCCGCCGACCTTGAGCGCGGAGCCGACGACGCAGCCGTCCGCCACGCGGAGGACGTCGGCCACCGTTTCGTGCTTCACGCCGGTATTGGCGAGGACGGGCGTTTTCGGCAGGACGCGCTTGACCGCTTCGAGATCGGAAAGCGCCGCCGCCTCCCCGGTGATCTGGCCGGAGACGAGCACCGCGTCCGGGATCGAGGAGAAGACGGCGGAGCGCGCCCGGTCCGGCAGGGGCCGCCGGTCCATGCTGTCCGCGAATTCGGCGGAGACGTTGAAGAGCGTCGCGAGATCCCCCCGCCCGAGCCGGGCGCGGTAGCGCATCGCTGCGCCGGCGTCGGGGGACCAGAGGCCCATGTCGCTCGCATAGGTTCCTGTGAAGATCTCCCGCACGAAGGCGGCGCCGGTCGCGGCGGCGAGCGCCATCGTCGCCATCGGGTCCCAGAGGACGTTGACGCCGAAGGGGAGGGCGATCTCCCCCCGCAGCCGACCGATGACATAGGCCATCGTCGCGGTCGAGGCCGGGTCGACCTTCAGCTCGTAGGGCCGGTCGTTCTCGTTCCCGAACATCACGGCGTCGAACCCCGCCGCCTGCAGCGCGGCGAGGTCGCGCCGCGCGCCCTCCACGAGGCCTTCGAGCCCCGCCTCGGCATCATGGAGCGGCGCGCCCGGCAGGGCGCCGAGATGGACCATCGCGATCACGGGCTTGCCGGGCCCGAAGACCCGCGTGAAGTTCCCCATCCCTCCCCCCGATCTTCCATCGCCGGGCGCGAAGGGGATGCGCCGGGCCTTGTTTCACACTAGCATGTTAGCCGTCACGGAGGCGGACATGCAATTGAAGACAAGGCGCTGGGACCGGCGCGGCGACGGCGGCCTGAGCTTCACAGAGCTCGGCTTCGGCACCGCGCCGCTCGGCAATCTCTATCGCCCGGTTCCCGAGCCGGAGGCGGAGGCGACGCTGGACGCGGCCTGGGAGGCGGGCGTCCGCTATTTCGACACGGCGCCGCTCTATGGCTTCGGGCTCGCGGAGACGCGGCTCAACCGCTTCCTGCGCGGCAAGCGGCGGGACGATTATGTCCTTTCCACCAAGGTCGGCCGCCTTCTGCGCCCCTGCGCGAAGGGAGAGGAGCGGGACGGGATCGGCAAGTTCTTCGACACGCCGGCGCGCAAGGAGGTTTACGACTACGGGCATGACGGCGTGCTCCGCTCCTTCGAGCATTCGCTGGAGCGGCTGGGGGCGGACCGGGTGGACATCCTCTTCGTCCATGACATCGACATGCGGAACCAGGGTGGGCAGGCGGCGCTCGACGCCCGGCTCGCGGAGTTCATGGCCGGCGGCTACAAGGCGCTTCTCCGCCTTCGGGACGAAGGGGTCATCCGCGCCATCGGCGCCGGGGTGAACGAATGGGAGCCCTGCCAGTGGCTCGCGGAGCGGGGGGATTTCGACCTCTTCCTCCTCGCCGGGCGATACACCTTGCTGGAGCAAGAGGCGCTGGCGAGCTTCCTGCCGATGGCGGAGGCGCGGGGAATCGGGATCGTGCTCGGCGGGCCCTACAATTCCGGCATTCTCGCCACCGGGCCGAAGCCGGGCGCCTTCTACGACTACGCGCCCGCGCCGCAGCCGATCCTCGACCGCGTCGCGCGGATCGAGGCGGTGTGCGCCCGGCATGGCGTGCGGCTGGCGGAGGCCGCGTTCCGGTTCCCGCTTCTCCACCCGGCGGTCGTCTCCGTCATCCCCGGCGGGGCCAGCCCGGCGGAGATGGCGGCGAACGCCCGCGCCGCCTCCGCTGCGATCCCGCCCGCGCTCTGGGCCGAGTTGAAGGCCGAGGGGCTGATGCGCGAAGACGCGCCGACCGGAGGCGCGGCATGAGGATCGACGCGCACCAGCATTTCTGGAACCCGGGCCGCGGCGATTACGGCTGGATGCCGGAGGACGAGCCGATCCTCTTCCGGCCTTACGGGCCCGAAGACCTCCTCCCCGCGCTGGAGGCGGCTGGGGTGGAGGGGACGGTGCTTGTTCAGGCCGCGCCGACCGTCGAGGAGACGGAATACATGCTCGGCATCGCGGACGCCGCGCCCTTCGTCCGCGGCGTCGTCGGCTGGGTGGATTTCGAGCGGGCGGACCACGAAGCCGTGCTGAAGCGCCTCGCCGGGCATCCGAAGTTCAGGGGCGTGCGCCCGATGATCCAGGACCTGCCGGACGACAAATGGATGCACCGGGACGACGTGCAATGGGGCTATCGCGCCGTCATCGAGCATGACCTGACCTTCGACGCGCTCGGCTTTCCCCGCCATCTCGCGCCCTTCCTCGCGCTCCTGAAGCGGTATCCGGAGATGCGGGTCGTGATCGACCATTGCATGAAGCCCGACATCGCGAACCACTCGCCCGAACGCTTCGCGCATTGGGCGGAGGGCATGGCGCGGCTCGCCGGGGAGACGGGGGCGTTCTGCAAGTTCTCCGCCCTCGTCACCGAGGCGAAGCCGGGCTGGACTGTCGAGGACCTTCGTCCCTACGCCGCGCATGTCCTCTCCGTCTTCGGGCCGGAGCGGGTGATGTGGGGGTCGGACTGGCCGGTCTGCCGGCTTCGGGCGGAATATGGCGAGTGGCGCGCGGCGGCGGAGGCGCTGACGGCGCATCTTTCCGCGCCGGACCGCGCGCGGGTCTTCGGCGGGACGGCGGCGGCGTTCTACAGGCTCTGACCGGCGAGGGCGGCCGCCGCCTCCGGCGCGGGCGCCGCGCCCGAGACGAAGAGCGCGGCGGCGGCCTGCCCGAAGCGCGCGGCCTCCGCGAGCGGCGCGCCTCCATGGAGCCGGGCGGCGAGGGCGCCGACGAACATGTCCCCCGCGCCGTGGCTCGACTTCGCGCTTACGGGAAAGGCGGGCGAGGCGGCCACGGCCCCCTCCGCGGCGAGCATGAGCCCCGCCGCGCCGAGGGTGACGATCACGGCGCCCGGCCCCTCGGCGGCGAGGGCGCGGGCCGCGGCCTCGGGAGCCGCCCCGGCGCCCGCCATGTCTTCCGCCTCCACCCGGTTGACCACGAGGATGTCCGTGACAGCCCGGAGCGCGGGGGAGAGCGGGCGGGCCGGCGCTGCGTTCAGGAGCACGCGCGCGCCCATCGCGCGGGCGCGCCGGGCGAGGGCGAGGTTCGCTTCCTCCGGTATCTCGTTCTGGAGGAGGAGGAGGCGGAGGCCGGCGGGCGGCTCGATCTCCGCCGGGTCGATCCTGAGATTGGCGCCTGAGACGATGACCGCGCCATAGCCGCCCGGCTCCTCGATCGCGACGCTCATGCCCGAGGCGCCCGGATCGCGCGCGACGCGGGAGGCGTCCACCCCCGCGGCGACGAGCCCGGCGAGGAGGCGCTCCCCCCATCCGTCCGCCCCGATACGGCCGGCGAAGGCTGTGGGCGCGCCCATGAGCGCGGCGGCGCGGGCCTGGTTGCCGCCCTTGCCGCCCTCCACCTCCCGCACCGCGCCGCCCGCCACCGTCTCGTCCAGCCGCGGCAGGCGGGGGGCGGAGACGACGATGTCGAGATGGAGGGCGCCGCAGACGAGGATGGTCACGGTTCCGGCCCGTAGAGCGCCTCGGCCACGATGCGGAGGCTCGCCGGCGCGTCCTGCGCCGCGATGGCGGCGGCGAGGCGCGCATCGCCCTCCAGCCGCGCGGCGATGCGGCGCATCCGCTCCGCCATCGCCACATTCGCCGCCGCCTCGGCGCAGGGGTCGGCGCCGCCGTGATCGGGGAAGGTGTCGAAATAGATCGCGCCGGAATAGCCGATGCGTCGAAGCTCGACGAAAAGCTCCAGCGTCTGCACGGGATGGACGGAGGCGACCATCAGCCCGTCATCCCGCTTCCCGTAGCCGTCGTTCAGATGGACGCCGAGAAGCCGCGAATGGCGGGCGACGAGGCGCGCGGCGTGGGCCGGCAATTCGTCCGCATAGAGCACATGCGCGAAATCGAGCGTGACGCCGAGATTGGGCGCCCCGGCCTCCTTCACCGCCAGAAGCGTCGTTCCGATATCGGGCATGAGCGAATAGGCGCGGGGCTCGTTCGGCTTGTATTCGATGGCGAGGTCGAGGGCCGGGTCATGCGCGGCGAGGCGCCGGAGGGCGTCGATCGCATCGTCCCACATCCGCCCGTAATCGCCCTGGAACGAGTAATCCACGCCGTCCTGCCCCATCCAGAGCGTCATCAGCCGCCCGCCCATCTCCGCCAGCGCGTCGAGCCCGCGGCGCGTGAGGTCGATGGCCGCCTCCCGCACCGTCCGGTCCGGGTTGGTGAAGGCGCCGAGGCGGAGCGCCGGGTCCGCGCCGTAGCGCATGGCGAGGCCGTTGAGCGCCAGCCCCTCCCGCGCCAGCAGGGCGGCGGCCTCGGCGGGCGCGTGATCCGCGAAATGGTCGGGATAGTTCAGGTCCGCCGCGTCGATTCCCTCCACAGAGGCGGCGCGGGCCAGCATCTCGGCGAGGCCGGGACGGCCCTGAAGGCCGATCCGGAAGGCGTTGAGCCGGGCGGCGTAAAGCGGCTTCGGCTCGGGCGGGGCTGTCATGTCTGTCTCCGGCTCATTCGGGCGCGAAGAGGCCCGGATCGGTTTCGGCGAGGCGTTCGAGCTGCGCGAGGAGCTGGCCGAGATGCGCGCGCGTCGCCGCCTCCGCCGCCTCCGGGTCCCGCGCTTCGAGCGCGGCGAGGATGGCGCGGTGCTCCGCGATCGTCGCCTCCGCGCGCCCCGGCGCCGGCAGCATCATCCGCCGCGCCCGGTCCACGTTCACCCAGGCGGAGCGGGTGAGGGGGACGAGCCGGCGGAAGCCGGTGAAGGAAAGGATCAGCTCGTGCATCGCCGCATCCTCGGCGAAGAAGCCCGAAAGGTCCCCGTCCGCCACCAGAAGCTCCTGAAGGCGCAGGACGCGGCGCAGCTCCGTCAGCTGCGCCTCCGTCGCGGCGGCGGCGACGCGGCGGATGGCGGCGACCTCCAGCGCCTCGCGGAGGAACGCGCCCTCCCTTATGTCGGCAAGGGAGAAGCGGGCGACATAGGTTCCGGCCTGCGGCGCGACGACGACGAGCCCCTCCCCGGCCAGTTTCGCGATGGCCTCCGAGACCGGGCTGCGGGAGACGCCGAGGCGGGCGCAAAGCTCGGCCTTCCGCAGCGTCTCCCCCGGCGCGAGCGCGAGGGTCAGGATCGCCTCGCGAAGCGTGGCGTGGACGCGCTGCCCGAGCGAGCCCGCGAAGGCGGAAAGCGGCCGGATCGCGGGCGCTTCCGCGCCGCCCTCCGGTTCTCTCTCCAGCGCGCTTGGCATGCTAACATGCTAGCCGCGGCCCCGCCGCTGTCAACGACCGGGCTCAGGCGGGAGCCGCGCGGCCCCAGTCCGCCGGGACCCAGTTGGAGACGCCGCCGCGCTGGTTCGCCTCCGCCTGGCGGCGATATTCGAGCCGGGCGAGCTGGTCCCTGTGCACCTCGTCCGGCCCGTCCGCGAGCCGCAGCAGGCGGGCGGTGGCGTAGGCGTTCGCCATGCCGAAATCGTTGCTCGTGCCGCCGCCGCCAAAGGCCTGGATCGCCCAGTCCGTGACCTGGCAGGCCATGTTCGGGACCGCGACCTTGATCATCGCGATCTCGGCCTTAGCCGCCTTGTTCCCGACCGTATCCATCATGTGCGCGGCGCGGAGGGTGAGGAGGCGGGCCTGCTCGATCAAGATCCGCGCCTCGGCCACCCGCTCCCGCGTCACGGACTGTTCGGAGACGGGCTTGCCGAAGGCGACGCGCTGGGAGGTGCGGAGGCACATCTTCGCCAGCGCGCGCTCCGCCAGCCCGATGAGCCGCATGCAATGGTGGATGCGCCCCGGCCCGAGCCGGCCCTGCGCGATCTCGAAGCCGCGCCCCTCACCCAGCAGCATGTTGGAGGCGGGCACGCGGACATTCTCGAACACCACCTCCGCCGCCCGGTCCGGCACGCCGTAGAAGCCGAAGATCGGCAGGGCGCGCGTCACCGTCACGCCCGGCGTCGCCTTCGGGACGAGGATCATGGATTGCTGGCTGTAGGTGGGGGCGGCCGGGTCCGTCTTCCCCATGAAGATGATGATCTCGCAGCGCGGGTCGGTCGCCCCGGTCGTATACCATTTCCGGCCATTGATGACGTATTCGTCCCCGTCCCGCACGATCGCGCTCTCGATGTTGCGGGCGTCGGAGGAGGCGACGTCCGGCTCCGTCATCGCGAAGGCGGAGCGGATTTCGCCGGCCAGAAGCGGCTTCAGCCAGCGCTCCTGCTGTTCCTTCGTGCCGTAGCGGGCGAGCACCTCCATGTTGCCGGTGTCGGGCGCCGAGCAGTTGAAAAGCTCGGGCGCGAGCGGGGAACGGCCCATGATCTCGCAGAGCGGGGCGTATTCGAGATTGGTCAGGCCCGGCCCATGTTCCGATTCCGGCAGGAAGAGGTTCCAGAGACCGGCTTCGCGCGCCAGCGGCTTCAGCGCCTCGACGACGGGGAGGACGGCCCAGGGGCCGAGTTCCTCCGCCTCCCGCGCATGGCGGGCCTCGTTCGGGTAGACATGGGCCTCCATGAAGTCCAGCAGGCGGGCTTCCAGCGCCTCGGTGCGGGGGGATTTCTCCGGGATCATCGCGCATCCTCCTTTTTTCGGCGATGCTCTGCCCGTGGCGCCCGGTCCGCAAGAGCGCGGGAGGGCCCGGATTGACGCACCCCGCCGCCTGCCCTAGCTTCGGCCTCGCCTCGGGGTGCGGCGAAGGCCGCTGAGATGCGCAAGCGAACCCGATGAACCTGAACCGGATCATGCCGGCGTAGGGAAGGCGTGGCGATCATCCCGTCCCGAACCTCCTTGCGCCGCAGCGAATGGAGGATTCCTTGAAGACCATGAATCTCGCCGCTGCGGCTTTTGCACTCGCCCTTGCGGGCGGAGCGGCCGCTCAGGAAAAGCTCGTCGTCTACACCTATGACAGCTTCGTCACCGAATGGGGCCCCGCCCCGAAGATCGAGGCGAATTTCGAGGCGATATGCGGCTGCGACCTCGAAATCGTCGCGGCGGGGGACGGCGCCGCGCTCCTCGGTCGCGTGCAGCTCGAAGGCGCGGGGACGGAGGCGGACATCGTGCTCGGCCTCGATTCCAACCTCGTCGCCGCCGCGGCGGAGACCGGGCTTTTCGCGCCGCACGGGCTCACGCCGGAGACGGACACGCCGGGCGGCTGGGCCGACCCTCTGTTCCTGCCCTATGACTGGGGCTGGTTCGCCTTCGTCCATGACAAGACCCGGCTCCCGGAGGCGCCGACGAGCTTCGAGGCGCTGATCGCGGCGCCGGAGGAGGTGACCATTGTGATCCAGGACCCGCGCTCCTCCTCCCCCGGCCTCGGCCTCCTCCTCTGGGTGAAGGCCGCCTACGGGGACCGGGCGCCGGAAATCTGGGAGGCGCTCGCGCCCCGCATCGTCACCGTGACGAAGGGCTGGTGGGAGGCCTATTCGATGTTCCTCGAAGGGGAGGCGATGATGGCGCTCTCCTACACCACCTCGCCCGCCTATCACGCCATCGCGGAGGGGGACGACACGAAGGCCGCCGCGATGTTCGAGGAGGGGCACTACATGCAGGTCGAGGTCGCGGGCGTGCTGAAGGGGACAGACCAGCCGGAGCTTGCCGCGCGCTTCATGGCCTTCATGCTTGAGGAAGGCTTCCAGTCCGTCATCCCGGAAACCAACTGGATGTATCCGGCGAAGACGCCGCCGGGCGGCCTGCCCGAAGGCTTCGCCGCGCTGCCGGTTCCGGCGAAGACGCTGGCCTTCCCGCCCGAGGAAGCCCGAACGATGCGGGAGGAGGCGCTGGCCGAATGGCTGGAGGCGCTGAGCCGGTGATCGCGGCCGCGCGCCCCCCGGCCGGGCCGCTCGTCTGGCTGGCGGGGGGCGCGGCGCTCGCCCTCGTCCTCGCGCTCACGCTCGGAGCGGTGGCGCTCGTCGCGCTGCGGGCGGAGGGGGCGGGGGCGCTGACTGCGCCCGATCTCCGGGCGCTGCGCTTCACCGCCTGGCAGGCCTTCCTCTCCGCCGCGCTTTCGGTTCTGCTCGCCATCCCGCTCGCGCGGGCGCTGGCGCGGCGGCGCTTTCCGGGGCGGGGGGCGCTCGTGAGCCTTCTGGGCGCGCCGTTCCTCCTGCCGGTCATCGTCGCCATTCTGGGCGTCATCGCGATCTGGGGGCGTTCGGGATGGGTGAATGACGGGCTCGGGGCGCTCGGGGCGCCGCGGATCGACGTCTACGGACTGCCGGGCGTGCTGCTCGCCCATGTCTTCTTCAACCTGCCGCTGGCGACGCGGCTGATCCTGCAGGGCTACGCCGAGATTCCGGCGGAGCGCTGGCGCCTCGCCGCGCAGCTCGGGATCGAGGGGCGCGCGCTCTTCCGCCTGCTCGAAGCGCCGATGCTGCGCGCGGTGGCGCCGGGGGCTTTCGCGCTCGTCTTCCTGATCTGCGCCACCAGCTTCGCCGTCGCCCTCGCGCTCGGCGGCGGGCCGCGGGCGACGACGCTGGAGCTGGCGATCTACCAGGCGATGCGGTTCGATTTCGACCTCGGGCGGGCGGCGCTGCTGGCGGCGTTGCAATTCGCGCTCTGCCTCGGCCTCGCGCTCCTCGCCGCCGGGCTTTCCGCGCCCGCGGCCTTCGGGCCGGGCTTCGGCGCGGCGCCGGAGCGGTGGGACGGGCGGGGCGGGATGGCCCGCGCGGCGGATGCGGCGCTGATCGGGCTCGGCGCGGTCTTTCTCCTTTCGCCGCTCCTCGCCGCATTCCTCCACGGGATTCCGGGGCTCGGTTCGATGGGCGCGGGCGTATGGGCGGCGGCGGGGCGGTCGCTGATCGTGGCGCTTGTGGCGGCGGCGCTTTCGCTCTCGCTTGCGGGGGCGCTGGCCGGGCTCATCGTCGCGCTCGAAGCGCGATGGGCGGCGGCGGGTCGGCTGGCGGAGGCGCTTGGGCTCCTGACGCTCGCCGTCTCTCCCTTCGTCGCCGGGGTCGCGCTCTTTCTCGCGCTCCGGCCCTTCATATCGCCGGTCTCGGCCGCGCTGCCGCTCGTCGCCTTCGTCAACGCGCTGATGGCGCTGCCCTTCGCGCTGCGGCTCCTGCTGCCGCCGCTCCGGGAGGCGGCGCGGGACTACGGGCCGCTCGCCGCCTCGCTCGGCATGGGGGCGGGTGCGCGGCTCCGGCTCGTCTGGCTGCCGCGGCTCCGCCGGCCGCTCGGCTTCGCGGGCGGGGTGGCGGCGGCCCTGGCGATGGGGGATCTCGGGGTCGTCGCGCTCTTTTCCGCGCCGGGGGCGCCGACGCTGCCGCTCTACATGTACGGCCTGATCTCTGCGCACCGGCTGGAGGCGGCCGGGGGAGTCGCGCTCCTCCTCGCCGGGCTCAGCTTCGGGCTTTTCGCGGCCTTCGACGCATGGGGGCGCGCCCGTGATCCGGCTTGAGGGCGCCGAGGCGCGGCGGGGCGCGTTCCGGCTCCGCGCCGATTTCGCGCTCGCTCGCGGCGCGCATCTGACGCTCATCGGCCCCTCGGGCGGGGGCAAGAGCACGCTCCTGAACCTCGTCGCCGGCTTTGTCCCCCTCTCGGCGGGGCGGCTTCTTCTCGACGGGCGGGAGATGGGGCGGGCGGCGCCGGCGGAGCGGCCCGTCACGATGCTCTTTCAGGAGCACAACCTCTTTCCCCATCTCGACGCCGCGGCGAATGTCGGGCTGGGCGTCCATCCCGGCCTCCGGCTATCCGCGGCGGACCGGGCGCGCGTCTCCGCCGCATTGGCGGAGGTCGGGCTCGAAGGGCTCGGCCCCCGGATGCCGGCGGACCTTTCGGGCGGGCAGCGCCAGCGCGTCGCCATCGCCCGCGCCCTGCTGCGGGACCGGCCGATCCTGCTGCTGGACGAGCCCTTCGCCGCGCTCGGCCCGGCGATGCGGGCGGAGATGCTGGGGCTCGTCGCCGCGCTCAGGGAGGGGCGGGGCATGACGGTCGTCATGTCCACGCATGACCCGGACGAGGCGCGGCGCGCGGGCGGGCTCGCTTCCTTCGTGGTGGAGGGAGAGGTTTCGGGCCCCGCGCCGGTCTCCGCCCTGCTGGACGCGCCGCCGCCCGCGCTCGCCGCCTATCTCGGCGCTCAGGAAATCGCGCGGAGCGCCGCCATCAGGCCGGCGACGTAGCCGCGGGTCTTCGCGTCCACGAGCCGGCCTTCGGCGAAGAGGCCCTCGGACCCGTTCGATCCGACATGGACCTGCGGCGCGGCGAGCACGCGGCAGTCGAACGGCGTGAGGCAATGCCGGAGCGAGAATTGCGAGAGCTGCCCGCCCGCCGCGCCCGCGGTGGCGGACATGATGGCGACGGGCTTGCCCTTCAGCGGGCCGGGGCTGAAGCGGCTCTGCCAGTCCAGCGCGTTCTTCAGCGCGCCGGAGAGGTTCTTGTTGTATTCGGGCGTGGAGATCACCACCCCGTCCGCCGCGCGGATCGCCTCGACGAAGGCGAGGACCTTCGGCGGATAGCCCGCATCCTCGACATCGCCGTTGTAGAGCGGCAGGTCGATATCGGCGAGGGTGAAGGCGACGTCGTCCCCCGCCAGCTCCCCCGCGGCGCGGACGAGCGCGGTGTTGGTGGAGGCGCGCCGCAGCGCGCCGGAAATGCCGAGCAGGCGATAGGTCATGGCGAGGTCCTTCGGGTTGGCCCGCGCGATCTGGTCGCTGTCGCGCCGCGGCGCGCGCAAGATCGCGTGAGGTTCAGAAATGAATCGCGCCGTCGCCCGCCGCCAGCGCCGCCTCGCGCACCGCCTCCGAATAGGTCGGGTGCGCATGGCAGGTGCGGGCGATGTCCGCCGCCGTCGCGCCCATCTCCATGCCGACGCAGATCTCGTGGATGAGGTCCCCCGCCGCCGGGCCGATGATATGGGCGCCGAGGAGCTGCCCCGTCTTCGCGTCGGCCAGCAGCTTCACGAAACCGTCGGAGACGAGATTGGCCTTGGCGCGGCCGTTGGCAATGAAGGGGAACTTGCCGGCCTTGTAGTCCCGCCCCTGCGCCTTCAGCGCCTCTTCCGTCACGCCGACCGAGGCGACTTCGGGCATCGTGTAGATGACGCCGGGGATGACGGCGTAGTTGACGTGTGACTTGCCCTTCGCGATCTCCTCCGCCACGGCCATGCCCTCGTCCTCCGCCTTGTGGGCGAGCATCGGGCCCTCGGTGACGTCGCCGATGGCGTAGAGGCCGGGGATGTTGGTGCGAAAGCGTGCGTCGGTCATCACCACGCCGCGCTCCATGGCCACGCCCAGCTCTTCGAGCCCGAGGCCCTTCGTGTAGGGGCGCCGCCCGGTGGCGACGAGAACCACGTCGGCGTCCAGCTGATGCTCGGACCCGTCCTTCCGGCGCTGGAAGGCGACCTTCAGCTTGGTCTTGAGCGTCTCGACCCCGGTGACGGCGGCGCCGAGCTCGAAGGCGATGCCCTGCTTTTTCAGGATCTTCCGGAATTCCCGCGCGACCTCGCCATCCTGCCCCGGCGTGATCTCGTCCAGATACTCGATCACGGTGACCTCGGAGCCGAGGCGCTTCCAGACCGAGCCGAGTTCGAGCCCGATCACGCCGCCGCCGATGACGACGAGCTTCTTCGGAACCTTCGGCAGGTCGAGCGCGCCGGTGGAGGAGACGATGCGCTCCTCGTCGATCTCGAGGAAGGGGAGAGTCGCGGGTTCGGAGCCGGTGGCGATGACGATGTTCTTCGCCTTGTGCGTCTCCTCCCCGACCTTCACCTCGCCGGGGGCGGGGATGGAGGCCCAGCCCTTGATGTAGTCGACCTTGTTCTTCTTGAAGAGAAACTCGATCCCCTTCGTGTTCGCCTCGATCACGCCCTTCTTGTGGGCGTGCATCCGGGGCAGATCGACGGAGACAGATTTGGCGACGATCCCCATCTTCGCGAAGCTCGTCTCCGCCTCGTGCAGCATCTCCGAGGCATGGAGCATCGCCTTGGAGGGGATGCAGCCGACATTGAGGCAGGTGCCGCCGAGGGCGCCGCGGCCCTCCACGCAGCCGACCTTGAGCCCGAGCTGCGCCGCGCGGATCGCAGCGACATAGCCGCCGGGGCCGCCGCCGATGATGATGAGATCGTATTCGGCCATGTCGGCCTCCCTCGGTTCAGCGTTAGACCAGCGCAGACGCCAGCATCGCGACGGTGGCGAAGAACCCGGCAGCCCAGATGACGGAGCGCCAGGGCGCCCAGCCGAAGGCATAGGCCGGGACGTAGAGCACGCGGGCGGCGAGATAGATCCAGGCGCAGGCGGCGGTGTAGCCCGTGGCCTGCCCGCCGAGCGTCACCACGACGACCGCGATGGTGAAGAGGATCAACCCCTCGAAATGGTTGTTCATCGCCCGCTGCATCCGCCCGGCGACGCCCTTGAGCGCGAGCGGCTCGTCCCGCGGCCCCATCGTCTTGTCCGGCCCGAGCTGCCGGTTGGCGGGGACGGCCATGAGCATGAACTGCACGACCTGGAGGAGCGCGGCGAGGGCGAGGGCGGTGAGTTCGGGGGTCATCGCCGCGACCCCGCCGTAAGCATTGCGAGGTCGAGCCTCCGGCCCGTCGCGAGCACGGTCCCGCACAGCGTTGCGGCGCCCCTGTCGAGAACGAACACGTCCGCCGCGCCGACGCAGGTCGTCTTGCCGGTCTGGAGCACGCGGCCGACGGCGCGCAGCCTTGAGCCGCGGCTGAGGCCGAGCATCTTCACGGTGAAATCCATTGTGGACATGGCGGAGCCCCGCGGCAGCGCGGAGGAGACAGACGTCATCGCCGCCATGTCGCCAAGCGCTCCGACCGAGCTTGCGGCGAAGGCGCCGGGCGGAGCCTCGAAGGCGGGCGTGAGCGGAGCTTCAAGCGTCACGGAGCCCGGCTCCACGCTCACGATCTCGACCTGCAGCGCGTTGAAGAACGGCATTCCCCCGAGGAGACTCGCTATGTCGCCTTGCGTCGAGAGTATCGCCGCGACGTCCTCTGCGGCGGTTTCATGCGCCGTCATCACAAATCCATCAGCAACCTGCGCGGATCCTCCAGCGCCTCCTTCACGCGGACGAGGAAGGTCACCGCCTCCTTCCCGTCCACGATCCGGTGGTCGTAGGAGAGGGCGAGATACATCATCGGGCGCGCGACGATCTGGCCGCCGACGACCATCGGCCGGTCCATGATCTTGTGCATGCCGAGGATGCCGGATTGCGGGGGGTTGAGGATCGGGGAGGACATCAGCGAGCCGTAGATGCCGCCGTTCGAGATCGTGAACGTCCCGCCCTGCATATCCCCCATCGTCAGCTTGCCGTCGCGGGCCTTCACGCCGAGATCGTTGATCGTCTTCTCGATCGCGGCGAAGCCCATCTCGTGCGCGTTCCGCACGACGGGGACGACGAGGCCCGTCGGCGTGCCGACGGCGACGCCCATATGGACGAAGTTCTTGTAGACGACATCCGTCCCGTCGATCTCCGCGTTCACCGCGGGAACCTCCAGCAGGGCGTGGACGCAGGCCTTGGTGAAGAAGGACATGAAGCCGAGCTTCACGCCGTGCTTCTTCAGGAACTCGTCCTTGTATTCGTTGCGAAGCGCCATGATCGCGCCCATGTCCACCTCGTTGTAGGTGGTGAGCATGGCGGCGGTGTTCTGCGCGTCCTTCAGCCTGCGGGCGATGGTCTGGCGCAGGCGCGTCATCCGCACACGCTCCTCCCGCGCCGCGTCCTCCGCCGGAACCGGGGCGCGCGGGGCGCTCGTCGCGGCCGGGGCGGGCGCGGAGGTTGCGTGGACGGGGGCCGAGGCGGCGGCGGGGGCCGGGCCGCGCGCGGCTTCGGCCAGAACTTCCGTCTTGGACTTCGCGTCGCCCGCCGGGGCTGGGGCCGGGGCGGGCGCGGGGGCCTCGGCCTTCGGCTCCGGCTTCGCCTCCGCCTTCGGCGCAGGGGCGGCGCCCTCGGCGCCCTCGATCAGGAGCGCGAGAAGGGCGTCCCGCCCCACCGTCTCGCCTTCCTTCGCCACGATCTCGTCGAGCCGGCCGGCGGCGGGCGCCGGCACCTCGATGGCGACCTTGTCGGTCTCCAGCTCCACCAGCGGCTCGTCGGCGGCGACGGCGTCCCCCGCCTTCTTCAGCCACTTGCCGACCGTCGCCTCCGTCACGCTCTCGCCGAGCGTCGGCACGCGGATTTCGATGCTCATGCCGTGATCCTCTCTCAGCCCGTCAGCGCGTCGGAGACGAGCTTTTCCTGTTCATGCTTGTGCTGCGCCGCGAGGCCGGTCGCCGGCGAGGCGGAGGCGTTGCGGCCGGCATAGCGGGCGCGGCCCTGCTTCGCGCCGATCCGCTCCAGCACCCATTCGATGTTCGGCTCGACGAAGCTCCACGGGCCCTGGTTCTTCGGCTCCTCCTGGCACCAGACGATCTCCGCCTTCTTGAAGCGGGTCAGCTCCTTGGTGAGGGAGAGCGCGGGGAAGGGGTAGAGCTGTTCGAGCCGGAGGAGATAGACGTCGTCCAGCCCCGCCGCGTCCCGCGCCTCGAGAAGATCGTAATAGACCTTGCCGGAGCAGATGACGACGCGCTTGATCCTGTCGTCCTTCTTGAGCTTCACGGTCGAGCCGCCGCCCATCTCCGCATCGTCCCAGAGGACGCGGTGGAAGCTCGAATCCGGCCCCATCTCCTCGATCTTCGAGACGCAAAGCTTGTGCCGCAGCAGGCTCTTCGGCGTGAAGAGCACCAGCGGCTTCCGGAAGTTGCGGTGCAGCTGCCGGCGCAGGATGTGGAAATAGTTGGAGGGCGTGGTGCAGTTGGCCACGATCCAGTTGTCTTCCGCCGAAAGCTGGAGGAACCGCTCGATCCGCGCGGAGGAATGCTCCGGCCCCTGGCCCTCGTAGCCGTGCGGCAGCAGCATCACGAGGCCGGACATGCGGAGCCATTTCCGCTCGCCCGGGCAGATGAACTGGTCGATCATGATCTGGGCGCCGTTGGCGAAGTCGCCGAACTGCGCCTCCCAGAGCGTCAGGCCGTTCGGCTCCGCCAGCGTGTAGCCGTATTCGAAGCCGAGCACGGCGTATTCGGAGAGCATCGAGTCGATCACCTCGAACTCGGCCTGCCCCTCCCGGATGTTCTTCAGCGGGTAGTAGCGCTCTTCCGTCTGCTGGTCGATGATGCCGGAATGGCGCTGGGAGAAGGTGCCGCGCGTGCAGTCCTGCCCCGAAAGCCGCACGGGGAAGCCTTCGAGCTGGAGCGCGCCGAAGGCCAGCGCCTCCGCCGTCGCCCAGTCGATCCCCTTGCCCGTCTCGAACATCTTCGCCTTGTCGGCGAAGATGCGCTCCACGGTCTTGTGCGCGTTGAAGCCCTCCGGAATGCGGGAGAGCGCGGCGCCGACCTCGCGCAGCCGGTCGAGCGGGACGCCGGTGACGCCGCGCTGATACTCCTCCGCCCCGGCGCCGAGATGCTTCCAGCGGCCGTCCAGCCAGTCCGCCTTGTTGGGGCGATAGACTTTCCCGGCCTCGAACTCCTCGTTCAGCAGGGCCTGGAACTCCGCCTTCATCTGGTCGACCTCGCCTTCGGCGATCAGGTCGTCCTTCACCAGCGTCTCGGCGTAGAGCTGCAGCGTCGTCTTGTGCTTCTTGATCTGCCGGTACATTTCCGGCTGCGTGAACATCGGCTCGTCGCCCTCGTTATGGCCGAAGCGGCGATAGCAGAAGATGTCGAGCACCACGTCCTTGTGGAATTTCTGCCGGAACTCGGTGGCGATGCGCGCGGCGTGCACCACCGCCTCCGGATCGTCGCCGTTCACGTGGAAGATCGGCGCCTCCACCATCAGCGCGATGTCGGTCGGATAGGGGGAGGAGCGGGAATTGTGCGGGGCGGTGGTGAAGCCGATCTGGTTGTTGACGATCAGGTGGATCGTCCCGCCCGTCCGGTGCCCGCGCAGGCCGGAAAGGCCGAAGCATTCCGCGACCACGCCCTGCCCGGCGAAGGCCGCGTCGCCGTGGAGGAGGATGGGCAGGACCTCCGTCCGCTCCCGGTCGCCGATCTGCTCCTGCTTGGCGCGCGCCTTGCCGAGGACGACGGGGTTCACCGCCTCGAGATGCGAGGGGTTGGCGGTGAGCGAGAGGTGGACGGAATTGCCGTCGAACTCCCGGTCGGAGGAGGCGCCGAGATGGTATTTCACGTCGCCCGAGCCCGCCACGTCGTCCGGCTTGAAGCTGCCGCCCTGGAACTCGTTGAAGATCGCGCGATAGGGCTTGCCCATCACGTTGGCGAGCACGGAGAGCCGACCGCGATGCGGCATGCCGATGATGATGTCCTTCACCCCGAGCGCGCCGCCGCGCTTGATGATCTGCTCCATCGCGGGGATCAGCGCCTCGCCGCCGTCGAGGCCGAAGCGCTTGGTTCCGAGATACTTGACGCCGAGGAACTTCTCGAAGCCCTCGGCCTCCACCAGCTTCTGCAGGATCGCCTTCCGGCCCCGCTTGGTGAAGGCGATCTCCTTGCCGTAGCCCTCGATCCGCTCCTTCAGCCAGCCGGCCTGCTCGCCGTCGGAGATGTGCATGTACTGGAGAGCGAAGGTGCCGCAATAGGTGCGCTTCACGATCGCCGTGATCTCGCGCATCGAGGCGAATTCGAGCCCGAGGACGTTGTCGATGAAGATCGGGCGGTCCATGTCCCCCGCCGAAAAGCCGTAGCTCGCCGGTTCGAGCTCGGGGTGGCTCGCGGGCGGCGTGAGCTTCAGAGGGTCGAGATCGGCGGCGAGATGGCCGCGGATGCGGTAGGCGCGGATCAGCATCAGCGCGCGGAGAGAGTCGAGCACCGCGGTGCGGACCTGCGCCTCGGTCAGCGCCGCGCCCTTGGCCTGCGCCTTGGCGGCGACCTTGTCGGCCAGCTCCTTCGGGCTCCGCTCCGTCGGCCACTGCCCGTCCATCGCGGAGACGAGATCGCCGCCGCGGGTCGGCGGCCAGTCGCTTCGCGCCCAGGAGGGGCCGGCGGGCGCCGCATCCTCGCCGAGCGAGCGGAAGAAGGCGCCCCAGGCCTCGTCCACCGCGCCGGGGTCCGCCTGGTAGCGGGCGTAGAGCTGTTCGACATAAAGGGCGTTATGCCCCTGCAGGAAGGACGAGTTCTGGAAGAGCTCGTTCGGGGATTGCTCGGTCATGTCGCTCTCTCGCCCTTTGTCAGGTCAGCGCCCCATCGCCTTCAGGATCGCGGCCCCCAGCCCGGCGGGGCTGTCGGCCACGGTGTATCCGGCGGATTTCATCGCCTCGATCTTGTCCTCCGCGCCGCCCTTGCCGCCGGAGATGATCGCCCCGGCATGGCCCATGCGCCGGCCCGGAGGGGCCGTGCGGCCGGCGATGAAGCCGGCCATCGGTTTCTTGACACGGTTCTGCTTAACGAAGTCCGCAGCGTCCTCCTCGGCGGAGCCGCCGATCTCGCCGATCATGATGATCGCCTCGGTCTCGTCATCCGCCAGCAGCAGCTCCAGCGCGTCGACGAATTCGAAACCCTTGATCGGGTCGCCGCCGATGCCGATGCAGGTGGACTGGCCGAGGCCCGCCGCCGTCGTCTGCCCCACCGCCTCATAGGTCAGCGTGCCGGAGCGGGAGACGATGCCGATCCGCCCGCGGCGGTGGATATGGCCGGGCATGATGCCGATCTTGCATTCGTCCGGCGTGATGACGCCGGGGCAGTTCGGGCCGATGAGAGTCGAATTCGAGCCCTGCAGCGCTCGCTTCACCTTCATCATGTCCATCACCGGGATGCCCTCGGTGATGCAGACGATGAGCTCGATTTCCGCGTCGATGGCTTCGAGGATCGCATCGGCGGCGAAAGGCGGGGGGACGTAGATGGCCGAGGCGTTGGCGCCCGTCGCCTCCCGCGCGTCCGCCACAGTGTCATAGACGGGGAGGCCGATATGCGTCGTCCCGCCCTTTCCGGGCGTGACGCCGCCGACCATCTTCGTGCCGTAGGCGATCGCCTGTTCGGAGTGGAAGGTGCCCTGCGAGCCCGTGAGGCCCTGGCAGATCACCTTGGTGTTCTTGTCTACGAGAACGGCCATGAGGGCCCCCTGTTCAAATCACTGCCGGTCCGGAGCGGGCCCTCAGCCCTTCACCGCCTTTACGATCTTCTGCGCCGCATCCGCGAGGTCGTCCCCCGAGGTGATGTTGAGGCCGGATTCCGCGAGGATCTTCTTGCCGAGCTCCACATTCGTCCCTTCGAGCCGGACGACGAGCGGGACCTGGAGGCCTACCTCCTTCACCGCGGCGATCACGCCCTCGGCGATCACGTCACAGCGCATGATCCCGCCGAAGATGTTGACGAGGATGCCCTTCACGTTCGGGTCAGACGTGATGATCTTGAAGGCTTCCGTCACCTTCTCCTTCGTCGCGCCGCCGCCCACATCGAGGAAGTTGGCGGGCTCGGAGCCGTAGAGCTTGATGATGTCCATCGTCGCCATCGCGAGGCCGGCGCCGTTCACCATGCAGCCGATCTCGCCGTCGAGCGCGATGTAGTTGAGGTCGAATTTCGAGGCCTGAAGCTCCTTCGGGTCCTCCTCCGTCTCGTCGCGGAGCGCCATGATCTCGGGGTGGCGGTAGAGCGCGTTCGAGTCGAAGTTCATCTTGCAGTCGAGGCAGACGACATCGCCGGCCTTGTTGACGATCAGCGGGTTGATCTCGAGCAGGCTGCAATCCTTCTCGGTGAAGAGCTGGTAGAGCTTCGTGACGAGCGTGACGCACTGCTTCACCGCCTTGCCCGTCAGCCCGAGCGCGAAGGCGACGCGGCGGCCGTGGAAGGGCTGCACGCCGGAGGCGGGATCGACGGAGAAGGTCAGGATCTTTTCCGGCGTGTCATGCGCCACCGCCTCGATGTCCATCCCGCCTTCGGTGGAGACGATGAAGGAGACGCGGGAGGTTTCCCGGTCCACCAGCAGGGCGAGGTAGAGTTCGGTCTCGATGTCCGAGCCGTCCTCGATGTAGACGCGGTTGACCTGCTTGCCCGCCGGGCCGGTCTGATGCGTGACGAGGGTGCGGCCGAGCATCCGCTCCGCCTCCTCCGCCGCCTCCTCGACCGATTTGGCGATGCGGACGCCGCCCTTCGGCCCGGCCGAGTCCTCCTTGAAGGAGCCCTTGCCGCGGCCGCCCGCATGGATCTGCGCCTTGACGACCCAGATCGGCCCGTCGAGCGCGCCGGCCTGTGTCTTGGCCTCCTCGGCCCGCGTCACCGCGCGGCCGTCGGATACGGGCAGCCCGTATTCCTTGAGGAGGTGCTTCGCCTGATATTCGTGAATGTTCATGGGGTTCGGTCCGTCGCCAGATCATCGACCCCGCGGGGCCAGCGCCACTCGGCGGCGCCCCGCAGCGCGCCGTGTCCGCATCGCATAAGCCGCTCGCCGCCAGTTCGCAACGAAAATGACCGTGATTTTTTGGTAACTACCCGTTCGGGCGGTATCAGACCCTCCGGGGCGCGCGCCGGGCGCGCGTCGTTGACAGCCCGGCAAGCGTCTGAAACACAAACCATGCTGGATGACGAAGGAAACGCTCATGCCGCTGGCGACGATCAACGGGCAGGTCTTCTTCATCCATGTCCCGAAATGCGGCGGCGCCAGCGCGGGGGGCTTTCTCGCCCGGCATGGCGCACGCGCGCCGAACGGCCCGAAACGGCGCCGTGAGAAGCGCAGAGTTCGGGGCCTGCGGTTCCGGAGCGACTTCGCGCTGCGGCGGGTCCCGTGCTCGCCGCCATACGCCGCGCTCACGCGCCGCCACCATGCGCTTGACTGAGACCCGCGCGGAAACCGAACGAAACACGATGCCCACTCCTCTCGTTCAGAAAGTCTTGCGCCTCGTCCGGAGAGCCTCTGTCCGGTTCCTGTCTCCGGTTGTCGCGCGGCTCCGCGGCGTGAATGAGGGCGTGGTCCGCCGCGAGATCCTCTATGCCATGCTCGAGATCGAGGGGCCCGACCCGGAGGTCTGGGCGGGCCCGATCTTCATCCATGTCCCGAAGGCGGCCGGGTCCAGCATCCTGGCGACCGGGGTCAAGTCGACGCCGGGGCACAAGCCGCTGTCCTTCTACCTGCGCCACCGTCCGAAGGGCGTGAAGATGCCCGTGACCTTCGCCGTGGTGCGCCATCCGGTCGACCGTTACATCTCGGCCTTCTATTTCCTGCGCGGAGGCGGCATCAACCCGCAAGACGCCCATTGGGCCGCCCGCCACATCCCGCCGGAGATGGACCACAACGCCTTCGCCGAACGGCTGGCGGAGCGGCCGGACTACCTGCGCCAACTGCACCTGCAGCCGCAGGCGCCGATGCTGACCGACGGGGCGGGGAACATCGCCGTCGACCACGTCCTGCGGATCGAGTCGCTGCGCGCGGACTGGCCCGCCTTCGCCGAAGCCCACGGGCTGGCGCCCGACCTGCCGGAGAAGAACACGGGCGCCGCCCATCCGGGAGGCCGCCCACCGCCGACGACGGAGCGCTGCCTCGAGATCCTGCGCCGGGTCTACGCCGCGGATTTCGCCAAGCTCGGCTACACCGGGGAGAGCGCGGCGAAGACGCCGTGACAGCCGGAGACGAAGGTCGGCCGCATTGCGGAGAGGCTGGTATCGGGGCGGAAGAGGCGACGATCCGGTAGAGCCGGACCTGCCTGCGGCGATCGTCTGTTCGCCGGAGACCGGACAGGCGATCCGCGACTTCCACGCCGCGGATCATGCCCCGTTCGAGAGGCGGCGCGCCGCCCGCCGGTGAGCGGGCGGCGGCGGCTCAGGCCAGCGCGCCGTCGATGTCCTTGCAGGCGGCGACGAGGCCCTTCACGGCGTTGACGGACTTGTCCATCATCTCCTGCTCGGCCTTGTCGAGCTTGATGTCGATGACCTTCTCGACGCCGCCGGCGCCGATGATCGTCGGCACGCCGACATACATGCCGTCGAGCCCGTAGGCGCCCTCGACCCAGGCGGCGCAGGGCAGGACGCGCTTCTGGTCCTTCAGGAAGGCTTCCGCCATCTCGATGGCCGAGGCGGCGGGGGCGTAGAAGGCGGAGCCAGTCTTCAGCAGGGCGACGATCTCGGCCCCGCCGTCGCGCGTACGCTGCACGATCGCGTCGAGCTTCTCCTGCGTCGTCCAGCCCATCTTCACGAGATCGGGGAGCGGGATGCCGGCCACGGTGGAGTAGCGGGTCAGCGGCACCATCGTGTCGCCGTGCCCGCCGAGCACGAAGGCGGTGACGTCCTTCACCGAGACCTCGAACTCCTCGGCGAGGAAATAGCGGAAGCGCGCCGAATCGAGCACGCCCGCCATGCCGCAGACCATGTGCTTCGGCAGGCCGGAAAATTCGCGCAGCGCCCAGACCATCGCGTCGAGCGGGTTGGTGATGCAGATCACGAAGGCGCCCGGCGCATGTTCGGCGATGCCCTCGCCGACGGCCTTCATCACCTTGAGATTGATGCCGAGAAGGTCGTCACGGCTCATGCCGGGCTTGCGCGGCACGCCGGCGGTGACGATGCAGACATCGGCGCCCGCAATGTCCGCATAGGAATTCGCGCCCTTCAGCTTCGCGTCAAACCCGTCCACCGGGCTCGATTCCGCGATGTCGAGCGCCTTGCCCTGCGGCGTGCCCTCGGCGATGTCGAATAGGACGATGTCGCCCATTTCCTTCAGGCCGGCGAGGTGGGCGAGCGTGCCGCCGATCTGGCCGGCGCCGATGAGCGCGATTTTCGGTCGTGACATGGAAGCGGGCCTTTCCTGGACTCCGTGAAGGTCGCGGGCCTGAATACGCCTTGCCCCCCGCGCTCGCAAGTGAGAAGCCGGCGGCATGGTCGAAGCCGGAGCCGCCTTCTGGGCGGCGGCGATTCCGGCCGTCCTCCTCGCCGGAATCTCAAAGGGCGGGTTCGGGGGCGGGCTCGGATTCGCCGCCACGCCGCTCATCGCGCTCGCCGCCGGGCCGGCGGCGGCGGCGGCGATCATGCTGCCGCTGCTCATCCTCATGGACCAGGTCGGGATCGTCTCCTACTGGCGGCGCTGGAGCCTCGCCGCCGCGCTCCCGGCCATCGCCGCCGCCGCCCTCGGGATCGGCGCGGGGGCGCTGGCCTTCGGTTCCGTGCCGCCGGACGCGCTGCGCCTCGCGCTCGGGCTCATCGCGCTGACCTTCGTCGCCTTCCAGTTCGCGCAGCGCGCCGGCTGGCGGCCGCGCGCCGGGGGGCGGCGACCGCTCCGCGCCGCGATCTGGGGCTGGGCGGCGGGCTTCACCTCGACGATCAGCCATGCCGGCGGCCCGCCGATCACGCTCTATCTCCTTGGCGAGCGGCTGGAGAAGACGGCCTTCCAGGCCTCGACGATCCTCATCTTCTGGGCGATCAACCTGATGAAGATCGGGCCCTACGCCGCGATTGGCGTGCTCGACCTCTCCACGCTCTCGCGCTCGCTCAGCCTCGCCCCGGCCGCCTTCGCCGGGGTGTTGATCGGCGTCTGGGCGCACCGGCATGTGCCGGAGCGGCTTTACTTCGGGATGATGGTCGTCCTCCTCGGCGTCACCGGCGCGAAGCTGGCCTGGGACGGGGCGATGGGCCTTCTCAGCTGAGGGCCAGCGCCGCGCCCGCCGCCGCCGTGAGCGCGCCGAGCGCGCGCGCGCCGGCTCCCGACAGCGCCCGCGCGAGCCCGAACCCCGCGAGATGCAGGCCCGCCGTCGCAAGCGCGAAGCCGAGCCCGAAGGCCAGCGCGCCGGCGCCGCCGATCTCCCCGCCATGCGCATGGCCGTGGAAGAGCGCGAAGAGCCCGGCGAGCCCCGCCGCGGCGGCGGGCGGCAGCTTCAGCGCCAGCGCGGCGACGAGTCCGAAGGCGACGATGGAGGCGAGGATCATCGGCTCAGCCGCCGGCAGCGCCATGCCCGCGAGCGCGAGCGCATAGCCCGCGACCATCGCGAGGACGAAGGTCGCGGGCGCCGCCAGCGTCGCCCGCCCGCCGATCATCCCCGCCCAGAGGCCGACCACGACCATCGCCAGGACATGATCGAGCCCGAAGAGCGGATGCGTCGCCCCCGCCATGAACGACCCGTATTCCCCGTGCGGCAGATGCGCGAGCGCGGGCGAGGCGAGGAGGATGAGGGGCAGGGCGAAGGCGGCGCGGTTCATGTCTGTCTCCCGGTTGGCGTCACGGAAGTGAAGCACGGGGCGTCTTGACCGGCAACGAGGATTTCGCAGTTGCGAAACCGTTTGCTCAGCCTTTCGCCCGCACCCCGCGGAAGACCAGCTGAAGCACGCCCTCGAATTCCGGCATGATCGTGGACTTGTCCCGCCATTCGGCGAGGCATTGCGGCATCTGGAAGGCCTTCAGGCAGTGCATCAGGTCCACCGCCGTCTCCGGCATGGGCGCGCGGGCGAAAGCGCCTGCGTCCATCCCCTCTGCAAGCTCCGCCTCGACCCTTGCGCGTTTCCAGGCGATGTGCCGGTCGAGCACATGGCGCGGTCCGTCCTCGGCGCAGAGGAATTCGCAAAGCTCCATGATCTTCGGCGTGCGGTCCATCATCGCCAGCATGTTGAGCAGCCCCGCCCGAAACAACGCCTTGACCCGTTCCTCCGGATCGGTTTCGGAGGCGACCGCGGCGAGCATGGCGGACCGGCTGTCGGCGAAGAACGCCTCGATCACGGCGACGCCGATCGCCTGCTTGTTTCGGTAATAGCGGTAGAGGTTGCCCGGCGACATGCCCGCCCGTTCCGCGATGTCGGCCATCGAGGTCTTCGAGAAACCGTAATGCGCGAAGAGGTCCTCCGCATGGCGGAGGATCATCGCCCGCGTCTCGTCCGCATGGTCGGACGGGCGGAGATCCGCCAGAGTATCGGTCAGGATGGTTCCTCCTTCACCAATAATAGGCCAGTTTCATGCGGATGAAACTGTCGTCGCGCAGGTCCGCAGCGACTGGATCTTCGCCACCGTTCACGAAGAGCACGCCTTCGAGAGAGGCGATCCAGCCGTCCGTCACCCGCGTCTCCGCCTCAAGCCGGATCGAGGCCGCGCCGAATTCGTGGTCTATCGCGGAGGTCAGCAGGAAGGACGTGTCAGCGATGTCGTTGAGCGCGAGCCGGGCGCCGAGGATCACGTCGTTCTGGAAGATCGTCGTCGCGTTCCGCCCCCGGCTGTCGATGGAATATTCCGCGATGAGGCCGAGATCGGCGTTTTCGAGAAAGCCCGTCCCTTCCCCGACGCCGAAGAGCGTGTGTTCGAGCCCGCCCGTCGCACCGACGAAGGCGCGCTCGCGCCCGCGGAGATCCTCCTGCCCGTCGCGCCAGATCGCCTCGGCCTTCCAGAGCGTCGCGCCGCTCGTATACTGGCCGTCGAAGCCGAACTGCGTGATCGTCTCGTAGACGGGCACGAGCCGGGTCGGCGCCGGCCCGCCCGGCGTCGCGACGAAGCCGCCGGGGCGCAGTGTCGGGTCCCGCGCCACGCCGTTGAAGGCGGAGAGGCCGATATCGGCGTCGCCGAAGACGCCCGCGAAGCGCGCCGCGAAGGAGGGCGCCCAGCGCCCGCCATCCCGCTCGATCACCCGCGCGCTCTCGTCCACCACCAGCGCGGAGCGGAGCCGCCCCTCTCGCCCCGGAAAGGTCCTTGTGCGGACATAGGGAAGGTAGAAGACGGAGAATTCCCCGATCTCCGTGAGGCGGGAGATACGGACCATCGGCTGGCCGAGATTGTCCTCGTCGTCGATATCCTCCACCGCGTCGGTCTGGTTGATGATGTCGACGAGGTGGTTCGCCTCGGTCTTCCCCCAGAACACGCGGTCGAGCCCGACCGTCGCCTCCCAGTCGCCGCTCCGGACGTCGAACTTCGCCTCGCGGATGTCGTAATGACTCCGGTCTTCGTCCGCCGCGGCGGCGCGGGCGAAGGGCGTGAATGTGAACTGCAGGTCGCCGTCCAGCCATTCGGCCCGGATCGTCGGCTCGATGGCTACGGAAAGGTCGTGCCGCCGCTGCCCGGCGAAGCGCGGCCCCTCGCCGAAGAGCGTCGCCTCGCCCTCGATCTTGCCGAAGAACTCAGCGTATTCAGGCGTGAAGGGGCCGAAATCCGCCTCCTCCGCCCGCGCCTCGCAGGGCGAGAACCCCGCAAGGACGAGCGCTGCGACGGAGAGCGCGGCGCCGGCGCCGAAGCGCTCAGCGCGCCATGCGGTCGAGACGCTGCGCATCGAAATCCCCTTCCTCTAGCCCGGCGTTGAAGACGTAGTCGGACCAGACCAGCTCGGTGCTCTTGCCCGTCTGGCGGTTCTGCATGTTGATCGTGTCGGGCCGCCAGAACTTTCCGAGATATTGCTGGTATCCGCCGAAGGTCATCACCTTCTCGAACTCGCCGCGGCGGTTGTAGAACTCGACCTGATCGAGCCGGTATTCGGCCTGGTCGATCCAGACGATGGTCTTCGAATAGCCGGATTTCGAATTCTTCGGCGTCCGCTCGGAGACATAGCAGGTCCCGTCCAGATTGGGGCAGGGCTCGTCCCGCAGCCACTTGTAGGTGAAGTCGTCGACCTCCTGCCCGCCGAGATCCTCGTAGGAGAATTCGGAGGAGACGAACTTGCCCGTCCGGTTGGAGGAGGAGATGCGCTTCACCCGCTTCACCGCGGGGAGGTAGAGCCACTGGTCGTCATCCGCGGGCTCGATATTGGCGTGGGTGAGGAGGCCGGTGCCCTTCACGTCGCGCGGCTCGTCGAAGACGATCACGGCGAGGTCGCCGACCCCGCCCTGCGGCCGCTCCTTGATCATGTTGCGGAAGACGCGGGTGGAGCTCTGGCCCTGGCTGTCGCGCAGGATCATCTGGCCCTGAACGGTGTAGTCGCCGAAGCCGAGGTCCCGCCGGTCCGCCTCCATGGCGATGGCGAGGCCCTTCTCCTCCGGCGTCTCGGCCATCACGTCCTTCGCGAAGGCGACGAGGCCGAGGCCGATCAGGCCGGCGGCGACGAGGGCGGGGGCGGGAGCGGGGATCCGCATGGGCGTTCTCCTCTGGTCGAGCTGGATCAGAAGCGCCGGCAGCAGCAGGAAATCCGCCACGAGCGCGATGGTGATGGTGATGGCGGTGAGCTTGGCGAGGTCGCCGTTCACCGCGAAGCCGGATTGCGCGAGCACGCCGAAGCCGGCGACGAGACCCACTGTCGTCACGAGAAGCGCCATGCCGACCTTCGAGAAGGCGTAGCGCACCGAATCCTCGGCCGTTTTCCCCTCTCTCCGCGCCTTCGCGTATTTCGAGAGGAAGTGCACGGTGTCGTCCACCACGATGCCGAGCGTCGCCGCGAGCACGACCGCGATGGCGAGCGTGACGGCGCCGACGCCGTAGCCCCAGAGCCCGAAGCCCACGACGGCGGGCAGCACGTTCGGGATGAGCGAGATGAGCCCGATCCTGATGTCCCTCAGCGCCAGCATGATGATGGCGGAGATGAGGACGAGGGCGATGGCGGTGCCGGTCAGCATCGCGCGGGTGTCGCGATAGGAGATGAGGTTGAAGACATGGACGATCCCGGTCGGCGCCGCGGTCAGCGACTGGTCGCCGTTTTCGGCGAGCCAGGCTTCCGCCCGGCCGGTCAGGTCCCTCATGTCCGAGGTCGTCACGTCCCGCATGTTGAAGGTGACGCGCATGAACTGGCGGGAGACGTCGATCTGGTCCGTCAGGTCCATGCCGTAGCCGATGGAGAGCTCGTAGAGGAAGAGGTATTGCGCCGCCTCGTTCGCATCGTCCGGGATCCGCATGTAGCTCGGATCGTCCGCGTGCATGTTCATGTTCAGCCGCTTCACCGTGTCGGTGAGCGTGCGGACGTTGACGACCTCGGGCTGCGCGCGCAGCCATTCGGCGAAGCTATCCACCGTCTTGAGGAAGGCCGGGTCGTTGATGCCCTGCTCGCGCCCGCTGTCGACCTTGAATTCAAGCTGGTAGAGCCCCGCCAGTCGTTCCTCAGCATAGTCGGTGTCGCGCCGGAACTCGTAGCTCTCGTCGAAATACTCGACGAAATTGTCCTCGAGCTTGAGCTGGCTGACCCCCGCCGCCGCAGCGGCGACGACAGCAAACCCGCCGAGAAGGATCGGTCGGCGGCGCGCGATGACGAACTCGGCGAGCCGGTCCATCGCCAGCCCCGCCGCGGGCCGCGTCGTCTGCCGCCGGAAGGGCAGGATGGCGACGAGCGCCGGGAGCAGCGTAAGCGTGTAGATCATCGCCGCCAGCACGCCGAAGCCGGTGATGTTGCCCAGCTGCCGGAACGGCGGCGAGATCGAGAAGTTGAGTGAGAAGAAGCCGATCGCGGTCGTCACGCAGGCGACGACGATGGGGCCCATATGTTCCGTCAGCGCGCGGCGCGCCCATTCCTGCCGGTCGTCGGTATCCACCATGTGCTGGCGCACCGAGACGAGGATGTGGACCGCGGAGGCGACCGCCAGCGTCATCACGTAGAGTGGCGCCAGCACGGTGACGGAATTGAGCTGCACCCCCATCCAGCCGAGCGCGCCGAGCCCGCCGAGGGCGGAAAGGATGATGATCAGGAGGACGCTCGCCACCCCGAAGAAGGACCGGAGCGCGAGCCCGACGATGAGGAGGATCGCCGCGAACATGAGGGGCGTGAGCGAGGAGGCGTCATTCTGCCCCGAATCGGCGAATTGCTGGTTGAGCGCGACGGAGCCTGTGAGCCGGAGATCGACGCCGGGATTGGCGGCCTCCACCCGTTGGATCAGCGCCTGCGCCTCGTTGTAGATCTTCGGCCCCTCGACCTCGGGGTTGACGCCAGGAAGGGTGAAGAGCACCTGCACCTGGGTGATCGAGGCCGCCGGGTCGATCATAGAGTTGCGGAGTTCGATGCGGGAGAGCGCGATCTCCTGCGCCTCGGCCGCCTCTTCCGGCGTCACGTTCGCGGGATCCTCCACGAGGTCGCGGACGATCATCTCGTCGCCCTCGGCGTAGGTGTGCTGGAAATTCGTGATCGAGTTGACGCGGCGGACGAAGGGCAGGCGCCACATCTCCTCCGTCATTTCTCCGATCAGGGCGAGCGTCTTCGGTGTGAACACCTTGCCGTCTAGCGGCTCGACGAGGAAGACGAGGTTGTCGTCCTTCGAGAACATGGCCTCGAATGCGTCGAGGCGCTGCCGGTCCGGATTCTCGGGTGCGAAGAAGATACGCGCGTCGGGGTCGATCGGCACGATCCGGTCCAGCCGGGCGACCGAGACGGCCGCCAGGATCACTGTGAGCGCAAGCCAGGCCCAGCGCCATCGGACGATGAAGGTTGCGATCCGGGCGGTCACGCCGCCCTGCTGCTCAACGCCGTCTCTCGCCATGCGCGTCTCCACCCGGCCTCGCCGCGGAATAGCGACGAATGAATTTTTTTCATATTGTTCAGTCGTCACTTTCGTTCAAGGCCGCAGGCGAAATTTTATGGAAATTCCGCGAACTGCGCGAAATGGGGCGCGGCGCTGCGAATCCCTGAAACCGGAGCGCCGACGTTGACGTAGGATGCCTGTGGGGCGCACCCACCTGACAGGAAGGACCCGCCATGACCCGCCGCTTCGCCTTCGCCGCCTTCGCCCTCCCCGCCGCGCTCGCCCTCGGCGCCGCCGCGCTGGAGGATCGCAGCCTCGCCTTTCCGGCCGATTACCGGACCAGCTTCAGCAACTACCTGATTTCGGACCGCTTGGGGCAGGAGGACCAGATCATGAATTTCTGGGCCAACGACATCGCCCGCACGGCGGCGCAGGCCGGCGAGCCGCTGCCGGACGGTTCCGTCCTCGTCGCCGAAATCTACAAGGCGAGGAAGGACGAATCGGGCGAGGTGATCGAATCGCAGCTTGGCCGCCGCATTCCGGGGGAACTGTCGGTCATCCTCGTGATGGAGCGGAAGTCGGGCTGGGAAGACCAGTATCCGGACGACCTGAAGGTCGGCGGCTGGGAGTTCGAGGCCTTCAGCCCTGCGGGCGAGAACCTGAACCGGGATACGACAGCCTGCCGCGAATGCCATCAGCCGCTGGCGGATACGGAATACACCTGGTCCTACCCGCACATGGCCGGGCTGAACTGAACGCCGTCCGGCGCGCCCATCGGGCGAGAGGCGCGCCGTTTCTTCAGGCAGGCTCGTCTTTCTTGGCGACGGGCGCCGCGCCCGCCTCGGTCTGGAACGCTTCGCCCGCCGCAACGAGGCAGGCGACGCCGGTCGGCATGGCGACGATGATCGTCCAGCTCCCCGTCTCGCTGTTGGCGTAGGTCTCCATCACCTGCATGTTCTGCTGGAGTCCGACGGCGCGCCGCGTCTCGCCGTGCTTGTCTGCGAGCTGGGCGACGATCCGCTCCCGCGGGCCGCAGAACGCGCCCTGCTGCGCGGCGGCGGCGAGGCTGGAGGCAAGGAGCGCCGCGATGCAGGTGGCGGCGCCGAGGCTGGTGGTCTTCACGGCACGGGACAAGCGGATCTTCATGGGTCACGCCTTTCCGCGCGCGGCGGGTCGTCTCGCCTTTGGCCGAGGCCCGGCGCGCGCCTTCTCCGGTTGCTGAAGCGTCGGCCGGATTTTCCGGCTTTCGCGGCTCACTGGCGGCGCCTTCTGGTCAACCCGCCGATATGCCAACGCTGCCACCGTGAGGCGAATAAATGGTGAATCGGGCGTGCGCCCTCACGTTTCACGCAACGCCGCCGAGGGAACCCAGACATAGCCGTCCGGATCGACCAGATGCGCCTCCCTGAGGCCGTGCGGCTTGTCCACGGCTCCGGAGAGGACGATGGCGCCCGCCGCGCGCGCCCGCGCCTCCGCCGCGTCCGGGTCGAGCCCGTAGAGGCGGAACTCCGCGCCGGCGCCCCGCGCCTCCACCCCGGCGACGACGCCCCGCATCTCATGGTTGCGATAGGACCAGTCGGAATGGAGCTGCCATGTCGCGCCGAGGAGCGTGACGACAGCGAAATGCTGCTCGAGATAGACGACCCGGGCGGAGAGAACCTCCGCCGAGAAGCGGGCTGCGCGCTCCACGTCCCCGACAAGGAGATTGAGCCCGAGCCCCGCCTGCAGCGCCCGGCCGAACGCCATCGGGTCGGGCCGCCCGGCGCCCTTTTCCGGCAGGTCCGTCATCGTTTCCGCTCCTCTTCGCCGCGCACGGCTCGCAGTCTTTCCGGAGCGGATGCGGCCTGTCCAGCCTGCGGCTCAGTCCGCCGCCTTCCCCTCGAACCAGTCGAGCGCCAGCGCGGCCCAGCCTTCGGGGATGCGGTGGCCGCCGGGATGGAGCGCGAGGGCGAGGCGCGCGCCCGCGGCGCAGCCCTCCCACGAACGGAGGAGAAAGGGACCGGAGGCGGCGTATCCGTCCGGCTCGTCCTTCGGGCAGCCGAGTGCGGCGCGCAGAAGGGCGAGCCCGGCGAAGAGGTCGCCCTGCGTGATTCGGCCCCCGGCGACGGAGCGCCCTTCGAGCGGCACGACCTCGTCAGCCCAGCCGTGGACATGGAAGAGCGAGACAGGCCCCGCGCAGCCCACCGGCAGCGGCCGCCAGAGGAGGCCCGCCACCGGCGCATAGGCGGCGAAGGCGGCGGGCGCATCACAGGCGACGCGCCAGGCCATCATGCCCCCGCCGGAGAAGCCGGAGAGGAGCATCCGCCCCCGGTCGAGCGCGAATCGCGCGGCGGCGTCGTCCGCCACCGCGGAGAGAAAGGCGACGTCGTCGCGCCGTTCATGGCTGGCGAAGCTGTTCCAGGCGCCGCCCCGGTCGCCTTCCTGCCGCGGCGCGCCCTGCGGTGCGACGACGGCGTAGCCGCGCGCGAGCGCCGCCTCGACCAGAGCCCGGTCGCGGAGCATCCCTGCGCCCGTGCCGCCGTAGCCGTGAAGGAGGATCATCGCGGGATGCGGGCCGGCGCTGGGCGGGACTTCCGCCAGATAGGCGCCGCCCCCGGCCTCGCAGGGCGCCTCCGCGCCGCAGGCTTCGGCGGCGAGGGGCACGAGAAAGAGAAAGAGGAGCGCGCGGAGGAGGATCATAGCGGGACCATGCCCGAGCCCAGGCGCCCGATCCATCACGTTCGCGCCGGCCCCGGTCTTGGCGGCGCGGCGCGGGGCTGGCACTCTCTACCCATGCGCGCGTTCCGGCCCCTCGCCTTTCTCGCTTGCCTCGCGGCCGCTCCGGCGGCGGCGGATATCCATGCGGTGGTGGTGGGAGTGGACGCCTATCGCACGCTCCCCCCGCTCGGCGGCGCGGCGAACGACGCGCGGGACCTGGCGGAGACCTTCCGCCGCCTCGGCGCCGAAGTCGAACTCCTCGTCGACGGGGAGGCGACGCGCGCCGCCGTGATCGCCGCCTTCGAGCGGCAGGCGGCGAAGGCCGGGCCGGGGGACATGTTCGTCTTCTCCTATGCCGGCCACGGTCTGCAGGAGCCCGAAGCCATCCCCGGCGACGAGAAGGACGGGCTCGACGAGACCATCGTCTTCGCCGGATTTGACTTCACGGGCTTGGCGGCGGGCGAACGGCTCCGGGACAACGAGATCGGCGCCCTTCTCGCGAAGGTGCATCCCGGGGCGCGCGCGCTCGTCATCGTCGATTCCTGCCACAGCGGGACGATGACTCGCGCGGGGGACCCGCGCGGCGCGCCGCTCGTGACCCGGTTCGGCGGGATCGGGCGAATCGGGGAGGACCCGTTGCCGAAGCCGGGCGCGGAGACGAAGGGGCTGGACCTGTCGGGTGCGGACAACATCGTCTTCGTCGCCGCGGCGCGGGACGAGGAGCAGATACCGGAGGTGGAGATCGACGGCGTCCCCCGCGGCGCGCTGAGCTGGACCGTGGCGCGCGCCATCGACGGGGCGGAGGGATTCGGCGGGCCGGACATGCCGCTTTCCGAGTTCAGCGTCTATGTGCGCGCGCAGGCGCGGGCGCTTTCCGCCGGGCGGCAGACCCCTTCGGTCACCTTCCGCTCCGCCCGGATCGGCGCGGAGGCGGCCGTCATCCCAGCCTCGGCGCGCCCGCCGAACCTGGCCGCGCCGCCCGCCTCCGGATCGATGGAGCCGGACCGGCCGGCGCTCGTCCATCCGCTTGGCGCGGCGGCGGAGGGCGATCCCGGCCCCGGCGGCGCCTGGGCGGAGGCGCGGGAGGCGGCGGACCTGATCTGGGACGCGGAGGCGGGCGAGCTGATCGACCTTCGGAGCGCCGATCTCGTCGCCACCGTGCATGACCGTGCGGCGCTCGCCCGCGCGCTGACGACATGGCGCGCGGCGCGGCGGCTTACGGGCTGGAGCGCGCGCAGGCATGCGGAGCTTCTGATCGAGCCGGATCACGGGCGCCACAGGCTCGGCGCCTATGTCACGCTCTCCGTTGCGCGGCCGGCGGAGGCGGACGCGTGGCTCACCATCGTCAACCTCGCCTCGGACGGGCGGGTGCAGTTCGTCTTCCCCGATGTCCGCGACGTGGCCTCCGGCGCGGACCTGGTGCGCGCGGGGGAGGGCCGCCAGCGGATCGGGGATGTGGAGGTGACGCATCCCGTCGGCGCCGATCACGTCGTCGCCATCCTCTCGGATGAGCGGCCGGACGCGCTGCGCGAGACGTTGGAGCGCGGCGGGCGCGATGCGGAGGCGTTCGTGGCGCTCCTGCAGGCCGAGGCGGCGCAGGGCGGGCACCGGATCGGCGTCACGCCGATCTACACGATGCGGTAGGGCGCGGGATCATTTCGCCGTCATCGTCACGGCCCCGTCCCAATCCGGCGGCGGGGGCGGGCCGGCCTCGGCCTCGCGCGCGAAGCGGGCCATCGCCGCCGCGGCCCCGGCGCCTGGCCACGCCCCCTCTGTCAGCGCCTCCCAAGCGGCCCTAGCCTCCCCGAAACGGGCCGTGCGCCAGAGCGCGAGGGCGGCGGCGAAGGCGGCGATTCGCGCCGGCTCCGACCCCTTCGCCAGCGGCGTGAAGACGCTGGCGGGCTCCCGCCGGCCCTTCACGCGGATCGGGGCGATCTCCAGCATGTCGAAGTCTTCCGCCGACGCGGCGGCGACGCCCGGGCCGAGGACGATCTCCGTCCCGAAGGTCGAGCAGAGCCCTTCGAGCCGGGCGGCTAGGTTCACGGCGTCGCCGATCGCGGTGTAGTTCATCCGCGTTTCCGTGCCGACATTTCCGACGATGGCCGGCCCTGCGTTCACCCCGATCTTCACGGCGAAGGCGGGGAGGTTCCGCGCGCGGTCCCGCCGCCCGGCGGCGGGCACCAGCTCCCTGATGGCCACCGCGGCGCGCACCGCCGCGCGCGCATGGTCCGGCGCCTCGACCGGCGCGTTCCAGAGCGCCATCACCGCGTCGCCGATGAACTTGTCCACATAGCCGCCGGAGCGTTCGACCTCCGCCGCGATGATCGAGAGATAGGCGTTGACGGTCGCCGTCAGCACCGTCGCCTCCAGCTCGCCGCTGTTCACCTTTTCCGAGAGCGCGGTGAAGCCGGAAAGGTCGGCGAACATCACCGTCACCTCCCGAGGCTCCCCTTCGAGGGCGGGGAGCCGCTCCTGGCTCAGCATCCGGTCCACGAGCGACGGGGCGAGGTAGCGGGAGAAGCTGTCGCGAAGCGCGCGGGCGCGACGGTCCAGCAGGAGGAGCCGGCCAGCCCAGCCGATCCCGAAGCCGAGGAGCGCGGCGAGGCCGGGCCGCGCCGCCGGGGCGAGAACCCCCGCCTCCAGCGCAGCCGCCGCTCCGGCGAAGCCGAGGACGGCGAGCCCCCCCGCCGCCGCCGCCGCACGCGCGGGGGCGAGCCGGAGCCCGGCCAGCGCCGCCAGCGCCGCGAAGAGCGCGGCGAGCGCAGCGTCGACCGCCGGCGCGGTCGGCGCGGGCGCCCAGCCGGAGAGGACGGCGTCCGCCGCCGCGGCGTGGAGGAAGACGCCGGGCAGGTCCCCCCCTGGCCCGCGCACGGGCGGGGGGGCAAGGGCGCAGGGGCCGCCTTCCGCCTCCGGCGCGGCTTCCTGCACGGGGAAGAACCGGTCCGGCGCGCGGAACCGGTCCTCCCCCGGCAGCGCGCCGCCGACCAGCACGACGCGGCCGCCGAAGAAGGCGGAGAGCGCCGCGGCGCCGCCCGGCTCCTCCGCGCAGGCCAGCACGTCCGCGAGCCGGGCGGCGGGCAGCGAATCGAGCGGTGCGGGCGGGATGATGTTCAGCGTTTGCGGCGCGGCTGCGGCGCCCGTCAGCGCCCCCGAAAGTGTGGGCGCGAGGCCGCCTTCCACCGTGAGAAAGGCGGTTCTGACCCGGCGCACCACGCCGTCCGGCTCCGTCTCGATATCGACATGAGCGAGGCTGGCCCCGCCCGCCATCAGCGCGAAGCGGCGCGCAGGCGCGAGCGCGGCGCTCCGTCCGATCGCCAAGCGCCCCGCGCGCCCCTCCCGCCGCAGAAGCTGGAGGAAGGCGTCGTCATGCCGGGCGAGGGGCGCCTCTTCGCCGATGCGGAAGGCGGCGGCGTCGAAGGCGAAGATGAAGTCGAAGCCGACGGAGACCGCGCCGCTTGCGAGCGCCGTCTCCGCCAGCGTCGCCCAGACCGGGGACATTAGCGCCCGCGGTGTCGATTCGAGCCGGGGATCGGCTACGCTCGTCTCGTCGAGGAGGACAAGCGCGACATGCGGCGTCTCGAAGCCGCCCGGCGCGGCGAGAGCGCGCAGCGCCGCCGCGCCGTCCCCCGCCGCGCCGTCGAGCGCGGCGGGCGGCGCAAGCGCGGCGAGCCCGCCGCCCGCCGCCGCCGCGAAGAGGACGGCGAGGAGGCGGCGCAGCGGCCTCATCGCCGCCTCAGGGCTGGACGATGGTGACGCCGGCCGCAGGGGAGACGGCGGCGGGCGCGCGCCGCGTGACGCCGCCGCCGGTGAAGGCGATCTCGTATTCCGCCCCCGGCTCCAGCGCCGCGAGCCCGGCCGGCCAGCGCGCGATGCCGCCGCGCACGTCCATCGCGCCGACGACGGCCCCGCCCCGCTCCACCGAGATTTCGGTCAGTCCCTCGCCAAGCACGACGAAGAAGGGCCGCGCGTTGACGACCGTCCGCGCCTCCCCGCCGCGGAGGACGACGGAGGCCGCGGCGTCCGGCGCCTCGGCGAGGGCGACCTTGCGCGGGCACTCGATCTCGGTCTCCGCCACGATCTCCGCCCCGCCGGTGGCCCCGAGCGCGCCTATGGCGACCTCGCCGCCGCGAAAATGGCTTTCGACGCAGCTGGCGTAATGGATGACGATCAGCTCGGCGGCCTCGTCGAGCGTGAAGGTCGCGCCCTCCTCGGCCTCGGTCAGCGCGGGCGCCGGCGGGATGATGGCGCCGCGGCTGTCGACGATGAGCGCCATGGGCGCGGCGGCGGCGCCCGCCGCGAGCAGTGTCGCGAGGCCGAGTGCGAGTGCGCGAAGGGTCAACGTCATGAGAAACCACCCGCCTGTCGTTGCGCCGCGCGCAAGACTAGGCCGGCGAAGCGCAGCGCCGCAAGTGACGCCGGTCACGGCGTTCGACGCCCCCGCATTCCGGCGGGGACGAAAAGCGGAAGGTCACTCGGCTGTGGCGCCCTTGAGCGGGCGATAGTTCGTCTTCTCGACGATGCGCGCGGATTTCCCGCGGCGGTCGCGGAGGTAGTAGAGCTTCGCACGGCGCACCTTGCCGCGGCGCACGACCTCGATCGAGTCGATGGCGGGCGAGTGCAGCGGGAAGACGCGCTCCACGCCCTCGCCGAAGCTGATCTTGCGGACGGTGAAGGAGGCGCCGAGCGTCATCCCGCCCTTGCGGCCGATGCAGACGCCCTCATAGGCCTGGACGCGGCTGCGCGTCCCTTCCGTCACCTTCACGCCCACGCGGATCACGTCGCCCGGCGCGAAATCGGGAATCTTCTTGCCAAGCTCGGCGATGTGCTCGGCTTCGATCTGCTGCAGCAGGTTCATCGTCTCAGTCCTTTTCAAGCCCGCCTGTGGCGGCGGTGATGTGCGCGCCCGATTGCTCTGTCCTCGCCTCCGGGTCCGCAGAGGAGGCCTTCGCCTCATGCGCCCGCCAGAGATCTGGGCGACGTTCCTTCGTCAGCGCCTCGCTCTTCGCGGTTCGCCATGCGGCGATCCGGGCGTGATGGCCGGAGAGCAGGACCTCCGGTATCGCGCGCCCTTCCCAGAGCTGCGGCTTCGTGTAGTGCGGCGCTTCGAGAAGCCCCGCAGAAAAGCTTTCCTCGGCCACGCTGGCGGCGTTTCCGAGGACGCGGGGTATAAGCCGAACTGTGGCGTCGATCAACGCCATTGCGGCGATTTCGCCGCCCGTCATCACGAAATCGCCGAGCGATACCTCTTCGACGCTGCGCGCCTCGATCAGCCGCTCGTCTATCCCCTCGAACCGGCCGCAAATCAGGGTGACGCCGTCACAGGCCGCGAATCGCCTGGCCATCGTCTGGTCGAAGGGCTTGCCGCGCGGCGAGAGATAGACGAGAGGCCAACGCGCCCGGTCCTCCGGCGCGCCGCGCATCGCCTCGTCAACGGCCGCGGCCGCGATGTCGGCCCGCAGCACCATGCCGGGCCCGCCGCCGGCGGGCGGCGCGTCCACATTGCGGTGCCGCCCCTCGCCGAAGCGGCGAAGGTCCAGCGTCGTAAGGTTCCAGAGCCCGGTTCTCAAGGCCTGGCCGAGCAGCGAGGCGCCGAGCGGGCCGGGGAAAAGCTCGGGGAAGAGCGTGACGATCCGCGCCGTCCACACCCCGATGACCTCCGCCTCCTCCATCAGCGCACGCGGTTTCAGCGTGACGCGAGGCGCGATCCGGCCGTGGGAGCGGGAGGGGGGCTCACTCATCCGGCGCCCCTTCGACGATAATCTCCTCCGGCGGGTCGATCACCACGCGCCGCGCGGCGAGGTCCACGGTCGGCACCGCCTCCCGCGTGAACGGCACGAGGAGCGGCGGCGCTGGCGGGCAGGCGATCTCGAGGAAATCGCCGCCGCCGTGATTCTCGACCGACCGGACGCGCCCGAGCGGCGCGCCGCCCGTATCGACGGCGTCGAGCCCGATCAGGTCCGCATGGTAGAACTCGTCGTCCGGCAGCGCGGGGAGGCGGGCGCGCGGGGCGTGCAGACGCAGGCCCCGCAGCGCCTCCGCCTGTTCCCGCGTCGCTACACCGCCGAGCCGCGCGGCGAAGCCGCCGGATACGGGCCGCGTGATGCGGATCGTGAAGCTCCGCGCGCCGTCCTCCGTCAGGAGAGGGGTGTAGCGGGCGATGTCCTCCGGCTCGGCGCAGAAGGACTTGATCCGCGCCTCGCCATGAACGCCGAAGGCGCCGGCGACGGCGCCGACGCAGATCAGCTCATCCGGCCCGCCAGGCACGCGGCGTCACTCCGCCGGCGCCTCGGCCGCTGCGGCGGCCTTGTCGGCCTTTTCCTTCGCGCGTTCCAGCGCCTTCTGGCCCGGCTTCGCCTTCTCGGGGTTGTTGCGCACCGTCTTCTCCACCGCGCCGGCGGCTTCGAGGAAGCGGCGGATCCGGTCGGTCGGCTGAGCGCCCTGGCCGATCAGCTCCATGATCCGCTCGACATTCATCTTCACGCGGTTCTCGTCGTCCTTGCCGAGGAGCGGGTTGTAGGCGCCGAGACGCTCCATGAACCGCCCGTCGCGCGGCGCGCGCGCGTCCGCCGCCACGATGGTGTAGTAGGGCCGCTTCTTCGAGCCGCCGCGCGCCAGTCTGATCTTCACAGCCATGTCAGTCTCCTTTGGTCATGTCTCCGGGGCCGCGCCCCTATTTCTGGAACTGTTCGTGATGCCTGATGACTTCCGAAATGATGAAGCTCAGGAACTTCTCCGCGAAGACGGGATCGAGGTCGGCGTCGGCCGCCAGCTTCCTCAGCCGCTCCACCTGCCGCGCCTCGCGCGCCGGGTCGGAGGGCGGGAGCGCATGCTCCGCCTTCAGCCGGCCGACCGCCTGCGTCGCCTTGAACCGCTCGGCGAGCGTGTAGACGAGGATCGCGTCGAGATTGTCGATGTGATGCCGCTGCTCCGCGAGGAGCCCGGCGGCGCGGGCGGTGTCGTCGGTCATGCATGAATCTCCGGCTTCGGATGGCGGAAGACGACGCATTGCAGGCCTTCCGGCGTCTTCGCCGACCAGTCGGGCCGCGCGCCGAGCCGTTCGGCGAGCCGGGCGGAGCGAGTGTTCCGCGCGTCCACATAGCTCACCGCCGTCTCCCAGCCGAGATCGCGGAACGCATGATCCCGCGCCGCCGAGGCCGCCTCGAAGGCGAAGCCCTTGCCCTCCGCCTCCTCGCGCCAGAGCGTCCAGCCGAGCTCCGGCTCCGGCCAGCCTTCCGGGAACCACGGCCCCGCGGCGCCGAGCGGGGCCTCCGGCGCCGCCTTCTCCGCGAAGACGAGGGAGCCGAAGCCGCGGATCGCCCAGTGGCCGATGATGGTGGCGAAGGCCCGCCAGCCGAGCGCCCGGGTCGGCTCGGGCGTGCGGACATAGCGCGCCCGGTCGCTCATGAAGAAGTCGAGCCAGACGGGCAGGTCCGACGCTTCGGGACGCCGGAGGATGAGCCGTTCGGTTTCGAGGACCGGGGTCACTGAACGGCCTCCGGCGCGGGATGCCGCCAGACCTTCAGTTCGAACCCTTCGGGATGCGCAAAGAGGCTTTCCTCGACCGCGCCCATGCGCCGCGCCAGCGCTTCGGAGCGGGTGTTGCCCGGCAGCGTGCAGGAGATCGCCGTGCGCCAGCCGAGCGTTCCGTAGGCGAAGGCGCGCGCCGCCTGCGCCGCCTCGAAGGCGACGCCCTTGCCCTCCGCCGCCTCGAACACGGTCCAGGCGATCTCGGGCTCCGGCCAGCCCTCGGGATACATCGGGCCGACAACGCCGAGCGGCACGTCCCTTTCCAGATCAGCGATTACCCAGCGGCCATAGCCGCGCATCCGCCAGTGGCCAACGAGCGCGCAGAATTTTCCGAACGCCTCCGTGCGGCTGATCGGTCCGCCGACGCCGGCGGCGCGCGGGGAGGCGCTGAACTCGGCATAGGCCTCGAAGTCGGACGGGCCGGGCGCGCGAAGCCGCAGCCTCGCGGTCGTCAGAGACGGGATCGTGACCGTCGCCGGCTCCGCAAAGGCCATCGTCATTTCTTCTTTCCGAAGCCCGAAAGGCCGGGTGGCAGCGCGCCGCCGCCGAGGCCGGGGAGCCCGCCGCCCGGCATCCCGCCCGGAGGGGTGAGGCCGCCGCCGGGGCCGCCCATCATGCCGGGGCTCATGCCGCCCTTGCCGAACATCTGGGAGAGGGCGCCGCGCATCAGGCCCTTCTTCCCCATCTTGCCCATCTTCTTCATCATGTCGGCCATCTGCCGGTGCATCTTCAGCAGCCGGTTCAGCTCCTGCACCTCGAGCCCGGCGCCGGCGGCGACGCGCTTCTTGCGGCTGGCCTGCATGAGGTCCGGGTTGGCCCGCTCCTTCTTCGTCATGGACTGGATGAGCGCGATCTGCCGGCGGATCACGCGGTCGTCGAAATTCGCGCTCTCCATCTGCTTCTGCATCTTGCCCATGCCGGGCAGCATGCCCATCAGGCCCTGGAGCCCGCCCATCTTCATCATCTGTTCGAGCTGTCCGCGCAGGTCGTTCATGTCGAAGCGGCCCTTCTGGAACCGCTTCATCATGCGCTCGGCTTCGTCCTGCTCGACCGTCTCCTGCGCCTTCTCGACGAGCGCGACGATGTCGCCCATGCCGAGGATGCGGCCCGCGATGCGGGAGGGGACGAATTCCTCCAGCGCGTCCATCTTCTCGCCGGTGGCGACGAACTTGATCGGCTTGCCGGTGACGGCGCGCATGGAGAGCGCGGCGCCGCCGCGCCCGTCGCCGTCCATCCGCGTCAGCACCACGCCGGTGACGCCGATGCGCCCGTCGAACTCGGTCGCGACGTTCACGGCGTCCTGCCCGGTGAGGCCGTCGACCACGAGGAGCGTCTCGTGGGGCTTCGCCACGTCCCGCACCGCCTCGACCTGCTCCATCAGCGCCTCGTCGATATGGAGCCGACCCGCAGTGTCCAGCAGGTAGACGTCATAGCCGCCGAGCGTCGCCTGTTGCTTCGCGCGCTTCGCGATGGCGACCGGGTCCTGCCCCTTCACGATGGGGAGCGTGTCGACGCCGACCTGCATGCCGAGGATGGCGAGCTGCTCCATCGCCGCGGGGCGGTTCACGTCCAGCGAGGCCATGAGGACCTTCTTGCCCTCCCGGTCCTTCAGTCGCTTCGCGATCTTCGCCGTCGTCGTCGTCTTGCCCGAGCCCTGGAGGCCGACCATGAGAATCGGCGCGGGCGGGCTGTCCACCCGCAGCTTGCCGGCGGCCGCGTCGTCGCCCGCCAGCGTCGCTGTCAGTTCGTCATTGACGATCTTGACGACCTGCTGGCCGGGGGAGACGGATTTCGTCACCGCCGCGCCGGTCGCCTTCTCCTGCACCCGCGCGATGAAGTCCCGCGCGACGGGGAGGGAGACGTCCGCCTCCAGAAGGGCGACGCGCACCTCGCGGAGCGCGGCCGACACGTCCGCTTCGGTCAGCGCGCCCTGGCGCGTCAGCCGGTCGAGGACGCCGGAGAGGCGTTCGGACAAACCTTCGAACATCGCGCGCCTCCCGCCCGCCGAAATGCCGTCCGCCCCGGCGGGCGCAACGCGCTGACCGGGGGCGATCTCCGCCCCATGCGGAGACCGGAAGCGCAGAGATGCTTCCGAGATGCGCCGCGTTTACGCCTTTCCGGCCTCCCGGTCAACGCCGGGGCCGCGTCAACCGAGGAGCGGGGCGGCCTCGATCACCGCGGGGTCGAGCCCGCGCCCGCCTTCCGCGACATGGCGGCGCAACTGCTCGCGCATCCGCGGCTCCCAGAAATCCCGCAGATGCGCGGCGACGCGCTCCGCCGCCTTACCGCCCGGCTGGGTCTTGAAGAAAGTCGCGATCTGGTTGGCCATGTGGACCATCTTGTCAGGCGACATCGGTGGCCTCCGTCTTGATGCGCTCGGGATGGGAGAAGACGTCGAACCCGCCCTGCCGCGCGAAGGCGACGAGGGTGATCCCCGCCGCTTCGGCGACGCGCAGCGCATGCGCGGTCGGGGCCGAGACGGCGACGAGCATGGGGCAGCCCGCCATCGCGCATTTCTGCACGAGTTCGACGGAGATGCGGCTGGTCAGGACGAAGGCGCCGGCGCCCATGTCCGCGCCCCGGAGCGCGAGAGCGCCGATCAGCTTGTCGAGCGCATTGTGCCGGCCGACATCCTCCCGCGCCTCGACGACGCCCTCGCCGGGGGCGAGGAACCCGGCGGCGTGGGTCGCCCCTGTCAGGGCGTGCAGCGCCTGATGCGCGCGAAGCGCGTCCGTCGCGCCCGCAAGCTCGAAACGGCCGAAGGTGAAGCCCGGCTCGGGGACGCGGGGGGCGGGCCGGTTCGCCTCTTCGAGGCTTTCGATCCCGCAGAGCCCGCAGCCGACCGGACCCGCCATGCGCCGGCGGCGGGCGGCGAGAGCCTGCGCCCGGTCCTCCCGGAGCCAGAGCCGCGCCTCGATCCCCTCCCCGGAGGCGACTTCCTCGAAATCCTCGATCTCCTCAAGCCCGGCGACGAGGCCCTCGGTGAGCGCGAAGCCGTGGGCGAAATCCCGGATGTCGCCCGGGCTCGCCATCATAACCGCCTGCGTCGTCCCGTTGCAGACGATCGCGACGGGGACCTCCTCGGGCAGGGAGCGGCTGATCGGCGTCGCACCGCCCGCGCGGAGCGCGAGGCCGGGGAAGGAGCGGCTCAGTGGGTGGGTCATGGCCGGCTACTCCGCCGCCAGAATGCGGCGAGACTGCGCCGCCTGCTCGGCATAGTCGCGCTGCCAGCCGGTCGGCCCGTTCGAGGGGCTGACCTGCACGGCGGTCACCTTGTATTCGGGGCAGTTCGTCGCCCAGTCCGAATAATCGGTGGTGATGACGTTGGCCTGCGTCTCCGGATGATGGAAAGTCGTGTAGACGACGCCGGGGCTCACCCGGTCCGTCACCTTCGCGCGGAGCGCCGTCTCGCCGGAGCGGGAGGCGAGGCGCACCCAGTCCCCGTCCTTCACGCCGCGGGTTTCCGCGTCATGCGGGTGAATCTCCAGCACGTCCTCCTCATGCCAGACCACGTTCGCCGTGCGCCGCGTCTGCGCGCCGACATTGTACTGGCTGAGGATGCGTCCCGTGGTGAGGAGAAGCGGGAAGCGCGGGCCCGTCCGCTCGTCCGTCGCGACATATTCGGTGACGATGAAACGCCCCTTGCCGCGCACGAACCCGTCCACATGCATCAGCGGCGTCCCCTCGGGGTGAGCCTCGTTGCAGGGCCATTGCACGCTGCCCTTTTCCTCCAGCAGCGCGTAATCGACGCCGGAAAAGCTTGGCGTCGTCGCCGCGATCTCGTCCATGATCTGGGCGGGATGCGTATAGGCCCAGTTGCCGCCCATCGCATTGGCGAGCATCTGGGTGATCTCCCAGTCGGCGTAGCCGTTGCGCGGGGCCATGACCTTGCGGACGCGGTTGATGCGCCGCTCGGCGTTCGTGAAGGTCCCGTCCTTCTCAAGGAAGGTCGAGCCCGGCAGGAAGACATGGGCGTAATTCGCCGTCTCGTTCAGGAAGAGATCGTGGACGATGACGCAGTCCATCGCCGCGAGCCCGGCGGCGACGTGCTTCGTATCCGGGTCGGATTGCAGGATGTCCTCGCCCTGGCAGTAAAGCCCCCTGAACTCGCCCTCCACCGCCGCGTCGAGCATGTTGGGGATGCGCAGGCCCGGCTCCGGGTCGATCTCGACCCCCCAGGCCTGCCGGAACACGTCCCGCACCTCCGGGTTCTTCACATGGCGATAGCCCGGCAGTTCGTGCGGGAAGGAGCCCATGTCGCAGGAGCCCTGCACGTTGTTCTGCCCGCGGAGCGGGTTCACGCCGACGCCCTTGCGGCCGATATTGCCGGTGAGCATGGCGAGGTTGGCGATGGCCATCACCGTGGTCGAGCCCTGGCTGTGCTCGGTGACGCCGAGGCCGTAATAGATCGAGCCGTTCCCGCCGGTTGCGAAGGTCCGCGCCGCGGCGCGAAGCTCGGCCGCCGGAACGCCGGTGAGAAGCTCGGTCGCCTCCGGCCCATGGCGCGGGTCGGAAACAAACTCGGCGTAGAGCTGGAACTCGTCCCAGTCGCACCGCTCCCGGATGAAGGCCTCGTCCATCAGGCCCTCGGTCACGATCACATGCGCGAGCGCGGTGACCACGGCGACGTTCGTGCCGGGCCGGAGCGGCAGGTGATGCGCCGCCTCGACATGAGCGGATTTCACGAGGTCGATGCGCCGCGGGTCGATCACGATGAGCTTCGCACCCTGCCGCAGCCGCTTCTTGAGGCGGGAGGCGAAGACGGGGTGCCCGTCCGTCGGGTTGGCGCCGATGACGATGACGACGTCGGTATGCTCGACGCTGTCGAAATCCTGCGTGCCCGCCGAGGTGCCGAAGGTCTGGCCGAGGCCGTAACCGGTGGGCGAATGGCAGACGCGGGCGCAGGTGTCCGTGTTGTTGTTGCCGAAGACGGCGCGCGCCAGCTTCTGCACGAGATAGGCTTCCTCGTTCGTGCAGCGCGAGGAGGTGATGACGCCGATGCTCTTCTTCCCGTAGGTTTCCTGAAGCCCGCGGAGCCGGTTTGCGGCGAAGGAGATCGCCTCCTCCCATCCGACCTCGCGCCAGGGTTCGTCGATACGGTCCCGGATCATCGGGCTGAGGATGCGGTCCTTGTGGGTGGCGTAGCCCCAGGCGAAGCGGCCCTTCACGCAGGAATGACCGCGATTGGCCTTGCCGTGCTTCCACGGCGTCATGCGCACGAGCGTATCGCCCTGCATCTCCGCCTTGAAGGAGCAGCCGACGCCGCAATAGGCGCAGGTGGTGATGACGGAGCGCTCAGGCGTCCCCATCTCGATGATCGACTTTTCCTGCAGCGTCGCGGTCGGGCAGGCCTGAACGCAGGCGCCGCAGCTCACGCAATCGGAGGCGAGGGCGTTGTCCGCCCGCGCGCCGAACGACACGCGGCTGTCGAAGCCGCGCCCCTCGATGGTCAGCGCGAAGGTCCCCTGCACCTCCTCGCAGGCGCGGACGCAGCGCGAGCAGACGATGCATTTTGCGGGGTCGTAGGTGAAATAGGGGTTGCTCTCGTCCTTCGGAATCCATTGCGGGTTCGCGGCGCCGGAGGCTTCGCGCGGGGCGAAGTGATTGGCGAGGCCGCCTTCCGCCGGGGCCTTGTAGCGCACGTCGCGGAGGCCAACGGCGCCCGCCATGTCCTGCAATTCGCAGTCGCCGTTGGCGGCGCAGGTCAGGCAATCGAGCGGGTGGTCGGAGATGTAGAGCTCCATCACCCCCTTGCGGAGCTTCCGGAGCTTCGCCGTCTGGGTATGGACGACCATGCCGGGCGCGACCGGCGTGGTGCAGGAGGCGGGGGCGCCCCGCCGGCCCTCGATCTCCACCGAGCAGAGCCGGCAGGAGCCGAAAGCCTCCACGCTGTCCGTCGCGCAGAGCTTCGGGATCTGGATGCCGGCCTCGGCGGCCGCGCGCATCAATGAGGTTCCCGCGGGAACCGTCACCGCGAAGCCGTCGATGGTGAGCGTGACCGGCGCGCCCTCCCGCTCGGGCGTGCCCATGTCGCGTTCGTCGAAGGCGGCGGGGGGCATCACGAAGTCTCTCATTCGGCGGCCTCCTTCGCGGTGGCGAATTCGTCGGGAAAATGCCGGACGGCGGACATGACCGGGAAGGGCGTGAAGCCGCCGAGCGCGCAGAGCGAGCCATCCTTCATCGTCTCGCAGAGATCGGCGAGGAGTGGGAGCGCGGAGGGGTCCCCCTCCCGGATCCGGTCGATCGTCTCGACCCCGCGCACCGCGCCGATCCGGCAGGGGGTGCACTTGCCGCAACTCTCGATGGCGCAGAACTCCATGGCGAAGCGCGCCATGCCCAGCATGTCCGCCGTATCGTCGAAGACGACGAGCCCGGCATGGCCGATCAGCCCGCCCGCTTCGTCGAACTCCTCGTAGCCGAGCGGCGTGTCGAACATCGAGACCGGCATGTAGGCGCCAAGCGGCCCGCCGACCTGCACCGCCTTCACGGGCCTGCCTGTCGCGGAGCCGCCGCCGAGGTCGTTCACCGCCTCGCCGAGCGTCATGCCGAAGGCGGTTTCGAAGAGGCCGCCGCGCTTCACGTTGCCGGCGATCTGGAGCGTGACCGTCCCTTTTGAGCGGCCGACGCCGAAGCCGGCGTAATGCGCCGCGCCCTTCTCCATGATGACCGGGACGGTCGCGAGCGAGATGACGTTGTTGACGACAGTCGGCCGCCCCATGAAGCCTTCGAGCGCCGGGAGCGGCGGCTTCGCGCGCACAATCCCGCGCTTGCCTTCGAGCGAGTTGAGGAGCGACGTCTCCTCCCCGCAGACATACGCGCCGGCGCCCTTCCTGATCTCGACGTCGAAGGCGCGGCCCGGCCCGAGCGCCTCCGCGCCGAGGAGGCCGGCCTCGCGCGCGATCTCCACCGCCCGGCCCATGACGCGGATCGCGTCCGGATATTCCGAGCGGAGATATACATAGCCCTTCGAAGCGCCGACGGCGTGGGCGGCGATCGCCATGCCCTCGATGAGGGAGAACGGGTCCCCTTCCATGAGCATCCGGTCGGCGAAGGTGCCGCTGTCTCCCTCGTCGGCGTTGCAGACGATGTATTTGAGCGCGCCCGGCGCGTCATGCACCGTCTTCCACTTGATCCCGGTCGGGAAGCCGGCGCCGCCCCGCCCGCGGAGGCCGGATGCGGAAACCTCGTCGATCACCGCGGCGCCCTCCATCGCCAGCGCCCGGCGAAGGCCGCCGAGCCCGCCATGCGCCTCGTACTCGGCGAGCGAGAGCGGGTCGATCACGCCGACGCGGGCGAAGGTCAGTCGCGTCTGGCGGCGCATCCAGTCGATCGCCTCCACGGGTCCGAGCGCGCAGGCGGCGTCGCCCGAGAGGATCGCAGCCGCGTCGCCCGGCGTTGCGGGCCCGTAGCCGCAGCGAACGCCGTCGATCTCGACCTCGACGAGCGGTTCGAGCCAGATCATGCCCCGCGAGCCGTTCCGCATGATCCGCGCCTCGATCCCCCGCGCGCGCGCCTCCTCGGCGAGCGCCTCGGCCACCTCGTCCGCGCCGAGAGCCCGGGCGGCGGAATCTGCTGGAACCCAGATCCTCACGCCCCCGCCTCCGCCAGGAGCGCGTCCATCCGCGCCCGGTCCACGCGCCCGACGGGCCTTTCGTTCAGCATCGCGGCGGGAGCGCAGGCGCAGAGGCCGAGGCAATAGACCGGCTCGACCGTCAGCGCGCCGTTCGCCGTCGTCCCGTGCCAGCCGAGCCCGAGCCGCGCCAGCGTCGCCTCCCCCAGCGCCGCGCCGCCCATCGCCTGGCAGGCCTCGGCCCGGCAGATCTTCAGCACATGGCGCCCCGTCGGCGCTTCCCGGAAGTCATGGTAGAACGTGATGACGCCGTGGAGTTCCGCGCGGGTGATGTTGAGCGCGTCGCAGATCGGCTCCCGCGCCGCTTCAGGGATATGGCCGCAAGCCTCCTGCAGCGCGTGGAGGATCGGCAGGAGCGGCCCTTCGAGCGCAAGATGCCGGTCGATGATCGCACGGACCTCGTCTTCCGAGAGCGAAGGCGCCGATGGTTGCAAGGCTGGCCTCCCGCGTGCTGCGACCCTTCGGAAACGGTGCCATGCGAGTCATATCGCGATCAATATCAACTTCCCGTCGATTGATAGCGAATTTCAATCGTGCCGGGACATTCCCCGCGCCGCTCGCAGCATCGCGTCGAGAACCGGCGTATGCGGCTCGCGCCACGGGGCGATGAGGCCCACGGAATGCGCCGGGCCGGGCTTTTCGAGCGGCACGAGGCTCACGGCCTTGCCCGAGGCGAGGAAGCGCGCGCTGTCCTCCGGCAACACGGTCACGCAGCCGCCGCGCTCCACCGTGGCCATAAGCACGACGGTCGAATTCGATTCGATCCAGGCTTCCGGCTCCACCCCGGCCTCGGCGAAATTGCGGTTGATGATGCGCCGGTTCTGCATGTCGGGCGTCAGGAGGCAGAGCCGCTCCCCCCGCAGCTCGCCCCAGCCGACCGAGTCGCGCCCGGCGAAGGGCGAATCCTTGGCGCAGACAAGCATGAACCGCTCCCGATAGAGCGGCTGCGTGCTGACGCGGCCCATCGGCTCGTTGTCGAGATAGGAGATGCCGGCGTCGACCTCCAGATTGTCGAGCATCGAGAGAATCTCGACCGAGGTGCGCGAGAGAATGGTGAAGCGGACATTCGGATGCTTCTCCCCGAACCGTGCGGCGAGCCACGCCGCCCAGGTCAGCGCCGTGGGGATGACGGCGAGGCGCAGGCGGCCCGAAAGCCCCTCCCGCTTGAAGCGCATCTCCTCGCGGAGCTGCCGCGCGTCCCCGACGATCCGGCGGGCCCAGACCAGCGCCGTCTGCCCTTCCGGCGTCAGCCCGCCATAGCGCGAGCCGCGGAAGACGAGCTGGACGCCGAGCTGCTCCTCCAGCTGCTTGATCCCGGTCGAGAGGCTGGGCTGGGTGATCCCGAGGCTTTCGGCGGCGCGGCCGAAATGCTCCTCCCGCGCGACGGCGATGAACATTTCGAGCTTGTCGAGCATGGTTGGCGTTCCGGATCGAAAGTCATCGTTCCGATAGCCTTGCTCAATGAAACGGACCGCGCAAGCCGGCCTCAGCCCGCCTCCCGCAGGACATGCTTCATCACCTTGCCGTTGGCGTTCCGCGGCAGGGGCGCCCCGGTGAAGGTGAAGAGGTCGGGCGTCTTGTAGTCCGAGAGCCGTTCCCGGCAGAAGTCGCGGAGGTCCGCCTCCGTAACCGCCGGGTCGGAGAGATGGACGAAGGCGCGGGACTTCTCCCCGAGCACCGGGTCGGCGAAGCCGATCACCGCCGCCTCGGCAACGCCGGGATGGTAGGCGAGGGCATTCTCAACCTCGGCCGGATAGACCTTGTAGCCGCCGCGGTTGATCATGTCCTTGATCCGGTCGTGGACGTGGAGGAACCCCTCCTCGTCGAACCGCCCGACATCGCCGGATTTCCAGAAGCCGGCATGGAAGCTTTCCGCCGTCTTCTCCGGCATCCGCCAGTAGCGGGGGACGACCATGGGCCCGCCGATCCAGATCTCGCCCGAGGCGCCGGGCGGAAGCTCGCGCCCTTCCGGATCCACGACGACGATCTCCGCCGTGGGGACGGGGCGGCCGACGCTCGCCGGGCGTTCGATCTGGAGGCCGAGCGGCATGATTGTGGCGGGCGAGGTCGTTTCCGTCGAGCCGTAGGCCTGCGCGAGCGTGAGGCCGGGCAGCGCCGCGCCGAGCCGCTCGATCGTGGCGACGGGCATCGGCGCGCCGCCGAAGGCGCCGACGCGCCACCCGGAAAGGTCGTAATCCGAAAGCTCCGCGCGCATGAGGCAGAGATTGTACATGGCGGGGACGAGGACGGTGAAGCTCATCCGTTCCGCCGCCGCGAGGGTCAGGAACCCCTCCACCTCGAACCGCTCCAGCATCACCGCGGCGCCGCCCGCGGCGAGCGGGGCGAAGATGCAGGCGACGAGCCCGGTCACATGGCTCGCCGGGACGGCGACCACGGCGCGGTCCGCCGGGCCGAGCCCGAACGCATCGCCATAGGCGAAGCAGGAATGGACGATGTTGAGATGCGTGAGCGTCGCGCCCTTCGGCCGCCCGGTCGTGCCGGAGGTGTAGAGGATCACGGCGACGTCCGTCTCCCCCGCCGCGGCGGGGGGGACGGGCGCATGGGCCGCGAGGGCGTCGAACCCGCCCGGCCCGTCATCCCCGGCGGAGGCGAAGGCGGCGCCTTCGGGCAGGAGCGGCTCCAGTCCCTCGTCGCAGAGCGTCAGCGTAGCCTCCGCGTCCCCGAGGATATAGGCGACTTCCGGCGCGCTGGAGCGGACGGAGATCGGCACGGCGATGGCGCCGGCCCTGATGATCCCGAGCAGCCCGGCGACGAAGCGCCAGCGGTTGCGGAAGAGGAGGCCCACCCGGTCCCCCGGCGCGATCCCCCGCGCGGCGAGCCCGGCGGCGATCGCGCCAGCCACCCGGTCGAGTTCCAAATGGGTGAGCCGCGCCGCGCCGCCCTCCCGCAAGTCCACCAGCGCGTCCCCGTCCGGGGCCGCGGCGGCGAGCATGGCGGGGATCGTCTTCGGCCTTTCGGCATAAACGCGGAGTATCCTGTCTCCGAACAGCGCCTCCCGCCGCACCGCCCGGCTCGTCACGCCGCCGCCCGCATGTTCGCGCCGCGCTCGATGCCCCAGACCCGGTCCAGCATCGTCTCCGAATGCGTCAGCTCCGACATCGACATGACGACAGTGAGGTCCCCCGCCCGGAGGCCGGAGATCACGTCCGAAAGCCGCTGCGCCAGCGCCGGCGCCACGCCCTCGAACGGCTCGTCGAGGAGGAGGAGCCGCGTGCCCGCCGTCAGCGCCCGGCCGAGCGCGGCCATCTTCTGCTGCCCGCCGGAGAGGAGCAGCGCCTTCCTGTCCGCCATCTCCTTCAGCTCCGGCATGATCTCGTAGACGAGGCGGAGCCGCGTCGCTCCGTCGAGGCCGGGGGTAACCCAGGTCGGCAGCAGGATGTTCTCCTCCACCGTCAGATCGGGGATCAGCCCGCGCGTCTCCGGCATGTAGCCGATGCCGAGCGCGGCGCGGCGGTGCACGTCGACCTTTGCGAGATCCTGCCCGTCGAACTCCACGCGGCCGGCGGCGAGCTTCGCGAGGCCCATCACCGCGCGCATCACCGTCGTCTTGCCGGCGCCGTTGCGCCCAGCGAGCCCGATCATCGCGCCCTTCGGCGCCTCCATCGAGAAATCCCGCACGGCCTCGACCGCGCCGATCCTGACCTTGACGCCTTCGACCTTCAACATGGCCTCACCTCGCCGTTCCGGTGACATATTTCTGCACCGCGGGGTCGGAGAGCACGTCCTCCGGCGCATCGTCCGCGATGATCTCGCCGGCGTAGAAGGCCAGCACCCGGTCCGCGTAGCGGGTCACGATGTCCATGTCGTGCTCGACAAAGATCGCCGCCGCCTTTTCCCCGGCGAGGGCGGTCATCACCTTGTCCATCAGCGGGAACTTCTCCTCCGAGGAGACGCCGGAGGTCGGCTCGTCCAGCAGCAGGACGCGCGGCTTCATGGCGAGGGACATGGCGATGTCCACCAGCTTTCGCACGCCGCCGGGCAGCTCGTTCACCGGCCGGTTCGCGAACTCGGTCAGCCCGAACCGCTCAAGCATTTCCGCCGCCGCCGCCAGCGTCTCCCGCCGCCGGGCGGGGCGGAAGAAATGCGGCGCGCCGCCTGCGGCGATCTCGGTCGAGACGAGGATGTTCTCCGTCGGCGTCATCGTCTCGCAGAGCTGCGGGATCTGGAAGGAGCGGCAGACGCCGGCCTGCGTGATCCGCCGCGGCGGCAGGCCGGTGATCGGCTTTCCGTCCAGCAGCACCTCGCCGCTGTCGGGCTTGAGGTATCCCGTCACCATGTTGACGAAGGTCGTCTTCCCCGCGCCATTCGACCCGATGAGGGAGAGCCGGGCGGAGGGCATGACGTTCACGTTAATGTCCTTCGCCGCGACGACGGCGCCGAAGGTCTTGTTGAGGCCCCTGACCTCTAGGATCGCCGCGCTCATTCGCCCGCCCCCTTCGCGCCCGTCGCGCGCTTCGCCCAGAGCGAGCCGAAGCCGCGCGGCAGGAAGATGATGACGAGGAGCAGGAAGATCCCGAGGAAGAGCTGCCAGCTCTCCGGGAAATACTGCCCCGAGAAGGAGCGCACGAGCTCCACGATCAGCGCCGCGCCGAAGACGGCGACGGCGGAGGCGTAGCCGCCGAGGATGGCGATGAACACCACCTCGCCCGACGTCGTCCAGTAACTGAAGAACGGGTCCACATGGCCGAGCGCCATGCCGTTCAGCGCCCCGCCGAGCCCGGCGAGCCCGCCGGCGAGGATGAAGTTACGCTGCGTGACGGTGAAGACCGATGCGCCGAGATACTCGACGCGAAGCTCGTTCTCCCGCGCCGCGAGGGCGACGAGCCCGGGCCCGCTGTCATAGTAGAGGCGGCAGAGCGCCGCCGCGACCGCCGCGAAGATCACAGCGACGACATAGAGCGCGAGGTCGGCGCTTTCCGGCCCCGGCGTCCAGCCGCCGAAGGACGGGCGCGGGACGTTGAACCCGTCCGTCCCGCCGATCGGCGTCGCCTTGGCGAGCACGCCGTAGAGCACCATGGAGAGCGCCATGGTCAGCATCGCGAAGAAGATGCCGCGATAGCGCGCGATGAGCGGCGAGACGAGCGCCGCCGCCGCAGCCCCGGTCACCGCCCCGATGAGGAGGAGGAGCGCTGCCTCGCTCACGCCGAAACGCGCGGCGAGGAGCCCGGAGACATAGGCGCCGGCGCAATAATACAGCCCCTGGCCGAAGCTCACGAGCCCGCCCCGCATCAGCCCGACGATGCCGAGCGCGACGAGGCCGAAGGCGATGGCCTTCGTCATGGTGAAGACGAGCCAGTCCGGCGCGAGCACGCCCGCGGCGATGGCGAGAACGGCGCCGAGCGCCGCGAGACCGAAGACGCGAATCATATCTTCCTCGCCTTGACCGGAGTGAAGAGGCCCTCGGGCCGGAAGATCAGCACGGCGACCATCACGAGATAGATGATGAAGATTTCCGCCTCCGGAAATTCGTAGACCGCGAAGGAGCGGGCGAGGCCCACGATCAGCGCGCCGACGGCCGCGCCGGGGATCGAGCCGAGCCCGCCGATGATGACGACGGCGAAGCTGACGATGATGACCGAGACGGAATTGCCCGGCTGCACCGAAATCAGCGGCGCCGTGAAGGCCCCGCCGAGCGCGGCGAGGAAGACGCCGAGGCCGAAGGCGAGAAGGTAGATGCGCGCGATGTTGACGCCCATCGCCTGGGCGACCTCGGGCTCCGCGATCACCGCCAGCGTGACCTTGCCGATCCGCGTCTTGCGGAGGCCGAACCAGACGCCGACGCCGCAGATCACCGCGAGCCCGCCGAGCGCGAGATCGTAGCCGACATAGTACAGTGATCCGATCTCGACATTGCCGAGAACGTTCCGCGGCTCGAAAAGGTAATAGGGGTTAACGCCGAAGATGAGCTTGGTCGCGTCCTCCAGCATCAGGAAGACTGCGTAGGTGATGAGGAGGATCAGCACCTCGTCCCGCCCGTAGAAGAAGCGCAGCAGCCCACGCTCGATCAGCGGCGCCAGCAAGATGGCGACGGCCATGGCGGCGATGAACATGGATACGATGCTGAACCAGTCGGGCAGGCCGAACCCGGCAAAGAAGGGCGTGACGATCACCGCCGCATAGGAGCCGAGCGCGTATATTCCGCCATGCGCGAAGTTGAGGATGCGCAGCACGCCGAAGACGAGCGTCAGCCCGAGCGCCACGATGAAGAGCCATGAGGCGTAGATCAATCCGTCTAGGATGATCGTCAAGACGAGGTCCATGCGTCAGGGTCCGCCGGTTCGGGTGAGAGGAAAGGGCCGCGCCCCCTGGGGAGCGCGGCCCGCGTTGTCAGTCAGGGATCAGTCGCACTGGGCGCCGGGGAAGCCGGCGTTGATCCAGTCGATGCCCTTCATGTCCGCAGGCGGGTTCACGCAGCGGGCGGGGAAGCGGACGATGTCGCCGAGCACGACCTCGCCGGCGTCGTTCTTCATCGACCGGCCGAAGGCGATCGGCTGGATCGCCTGGTGGCCGTTCCCGTTCGCCATCTCGATGAGGCCGGCCGGGCTCTCCCACGAGAAGTTCTTCATCGCCGCAGCGAGCTCCTCCGAGGTCGGCTTCTTGCCGCCGTTGGCCTCCATCGCCTTCTCGACGGCGAGCTTCAGACCGGTCAGCGCCTGCGCCATGCGATAGGGCGCCTGCACCGGAATCACGTTGTAGGCGTCCATGTAGAGCTTGGTCCACCAGCGATTCAGCTCGGTGTCCGGCGCCATGTAGCCATAGGCGCCGCGGGCGCCGACGATCACGCCCTCGGGATAGTTGGCGCCGAGCGGCGGCATCGCGTGGTCGCCCGCGGAGAAGACGACCTGGCTCCGCTGGAAGAGCCCGCGCGGCAGGCCCTGAAGGATCAGCGCTTGGTTGTCCCCGCCCCAGAGCGAGGAGTGGATGAGGTCCGGCCGCGACTGGAGGAGGGCGGAGATCTCGGTGCCGTACTGACCGGCCCCGAAGGCGGGGAAGAGTTCCGCCGCCACCGTCGCTTCGGGGTAGACCTGCTTCATCGCCGCGGTGAAGTCGGCCCAGCTGTCATGGCCCCAGGCATAGTCCTGGTTGATGCCGGCATAGGTGTTCACTTCGACGCCCTTGGCCTTCAGGTAGCGGGCGAGACCCACATTGTCCTGCGTCGCATGGGCCGCGGTGCGGAAGACGTACTCGTAGCTCGCATCCTCGAAGATCCGCGGCGTGCCGCAATCGTAGAGGATCGTGAACTGCTTCAGTTCCTCGGCGACCGGCGCGATGGCGAGGCAGTCGCCCGAGCTGACATAGCCGACGACGACGTCCACGTTCTCGCGCTGCACGAGGTTGCGATATTCCTGCACCTGAACGGTGGCGCCGCCTGCCTCGTCGATGACGACGGGGACGATCTCCATCCCGCCGAAGCCCTTCTTGTCATAGGGGGCCGGGGCCGTTCCGTTGTTGAAGGCCTCGATCAGGACCTTGCCGCCGTCCCATGCCGGCACGCCGAAGCTCTGCGCCGCCTGGCCGGAGAGGAAGGTCACGATCCCGACCTTGAAGGTCTCCTGCGCCTGCGCCGCTCCGCCGAAGGCGAGCGCCGCCCCGGCTAGCAGCGCGGCGATTCCGCTGCGTTTCCTGACGTCGAACATTAGCCGTCTCCTCCTTGTTCGCCCGGTCTCGCCTCGATGCGGCCGGGCCTTTGGTTTCGTCTCAATTCGCCGGCGCGCCGACGGGGCTCACCGGTTCGTCCGGGTCGAATCCGGCGAGGACGTAGCCGCGCCGGAAATCGTCGATATGCCGGCGCATCCAGCGCTCGGCGCCTACGCCATCCCCTGCGCGGACCGCATCGAAAATGCTGCGGTGGGCGGTCAGCAGCCGCGCGCCGGACTGGGCGAGGCGCGGCAGCATCCGCTCGTTCGCCGGGAACAGCAGCGCCGCCGAAGGCTCCCGCGCGAGGCGCCAGGCGGCGTCCCCCGTCGCTTCGGCGATGAGGGCATGGAATTCGAGGTCGAGTTGCGTGACGCTCCGCCCCGCTGTCACGGCTTCCGCCGTCTGCGCGAGATTGACCTCGAGCGCCCGCACCGTCTCCGGATCGATCCGCTCCGCCGCCAGCGCCGCCGCAGCAGGCTCGAGCGCCCGGAGAAGCCGCCAGAGCCCGTCGAAGCTGACGCGGCTGAGGCTCAGCGCGCGCTGCGCGCGCTCGGAAAGATCATCCGTCCGGGGCAGCGAGGCGTAGAGCCTGCGGCCCTCCCGGCGCTCGGCGAGGCCGGATTGCTCCAGCAGGCGGAGGCCCTCCCGCGTCGTCGAGCGGTGGACGCCGAGGCGCTGCGCCAGTTCGGTCTCCGTCGGCAGGCGGTCGCCGATCCGCAGCCGGCCTTCGAGGATTTCGCGTTCGATGGCGTGGAAGACGAGACGATAGGCCGGCGCCGCCTCGATCACGGAAAAGACGGCGTGCGCGCTTTCTCGCGCGCCGCCATCAGCCCCGGCGTCCGCCGTTCCGTCCATCGTCGCCGTTTCCTCTCCCCGGCGCCCGTTTGCGGGCGCTCGTGCTTTGTCCGACAAACAGACTAAGCGTGGCGGCGCCGCTGCGTCAACTCTCCCCGGAGTCCCGGCGCTCCACGAAATTCTTGTGCGGCGCCACGATAAAGTTTACCGTTTGATAAAAATTCAAACCGCCAGCCAGCAGGGACAGCCATGACAGAAAGCCGCCGCCTCTCCGCCTCCCGCCGCCAGCTTCTCGCCGGGAGCGGCGCCGCCGCGCTCGCGGCGATGCTGCCCTCCCGCCTCCTCGCAGCCGGCCCGATCCCGACTGCGGGCATCTACACCGTCCCGGTGGAGCAGCAATGGGTGAGCCGCATCCACAAGGCAGCCGAGGCGGCCGCAGCGGGTGGGCGGATCGACTACCGCTTTTCCGAGAACGTCTCGAACACCGACTATCCGCGCGTCATCCGCGAATACGCCGAAGGGGGCGTGAAGCTCATCATCGGAGAGATCTTCGGCGTCGAGCAGGAGGCGCGGGAGGTGATGGCGGATTATCCGGAGACCGCCTTCCTCATGGGCTCCTCCTTCAAGGAAGACCCGGCCCTGCCGAACCTCGCCGTATTCGACAACTACATCCAGGACGCCGCCTATCTGACCGGCCTGATCGCGGGCGCGATGACCAAGAGTGCGAATGTCGGCATGGTCGGCGGCTTCCCGATCCCCGAGGTGAATCGGCTCATGCACGCCTTCATGGCCGGCGTGCGGGAGATCAAGCCGGAGACGCGCTTCCAGGTCGCCTTCATCGGCTCCTGGTTCGACCCGCCCAAGGCGAAGGAGACGGCCTTCGCGATGATCGAGAACGGCGCGGACATGCTCTATGCGGAGCGCTTCGGCGTCTCCGACGCGGCGGCGGAGCGGGGCGTGCTCGCCATCGGCAACGTGATCGACACTCAGGCTGATTATCCCGACACCGTCGTCGCTTCAGCGATCTGGCATTTCGAGCCGACGCTGGAGGCCGCCATCGCGGCGGTGAACGCCGGGAGCTTCACCGCGAAGGATTACGGTATCTATTCCTTCATGAAGGAGGGCGGCTGCTCCCTCGCCCCGCTCGGAACCTTCGAGGGCAAGGTTCCTGCGGAGACGATGGCGCTTGTCGCGGAGCGGGAAGCGGCGATCAGGGCCGGGACCTTCACGGTCGCCATCGACGACAGCGAACCGAAATCGGCGTGAGTGGAGCGGAGGGCGGAGGCGAGATCGTCCTCGCCCTCCGCGGGATCACCAAGCGCTTCGGCCCCACCCTCGCCAATGACCGGATCGACCTGACGCTGCGGCGCGGCGAGGCCGTAGCCCTGCTCGGCGAGAACGGGGCCGGCAAGACGACGCTGATGAACATCCTCTTCGGCCAGTATGCGGCCGACGAGGGAACGGTCGAGGTCTTCGGCCGCCCGCTCGCGCCCGGCCGGCCGCGCGCCGCGCTGGAGGCGGGCGTAGGCATGGTGCACCAGCATTTCACGCTGGCGGAGAACCTGACGGTGCTGGAGAACATCCTCCTCGGCGCCGCGCCGCTTACCGGGCTCTCTCTCGGGCGGGGCGCGGCGAGGGCGCGGCTCGCCGCGCTTTCCGCCGAATACGGGCTGAAGGTGGAGCCCGACGCGCGCGTCGGCGCGCTCACCGTGGGGGAGCGGCAGCGCGTCGAGATCCTGAAGGCGCTCTGGCGCGACGCGCGCATCCTGATCCTCGACGAGCCGACCGCGGTGCTGACTCCGCAGGAGGCGGAGGCGCTCTTCGCCACGCTCCGCCGGGCGGCGGCGAAGGGGCTCTCCCTCGTCTTCATCAGCCACAAGCTGCATGAGGTCATGGCCGTCGCGAACCGCGTCGTCGTCCTCCGCCGCGGCCGCGTCGCCGGCGCGGCGCGCGTCGCGGAGACGGATGCGCGCCGCCTCGCGGCGATGATGGTCGGCGCGGAGGTCGAGCGGCCCGTCCCCGCCCCGAGCGCGCCGGGCGCGCCGCTTCTGGCGCTCGATTCGGTATCCACCCGGCCCTCGGGCGCGCGGCCCGGCCTCCGCCGCGTCTCGCTCCAACTGAGGGCGGGGACGATCACCGGCCTCGCCGGCGTCTCCGGCAACGGGCAGGCCGCGCTCGCCGCGCTCGTCGCCGGCGCCGCCCGCCCGGCGGAGGGGCGGATCCTGCTGGAGGGCGGGCGGGAGGCGGGGCCCGGCTGGTCCCCCCGCGCCGCGCTTCGCGCCGGGGTGGGCCGTGTGCCGGAGGACCGGAAGCGGGAGGGCGTCGTCGCCGATTTCACGCTCGCCGAGAACGCGGTGCTGGAGGCATACCGCGCAGCGCCCTTCTCACGGCTGGGCTGGCTCAACCGCCGCGCGGCCCGGGCGCAGGCGGCGGCGCTCATCGCGGAGCACGACATCCGCTGCCCGGGGCCGGAGGCGCGTATCCGCCTCCTTTCGGGCGGCAACATGCAGAAGCTGATCCTCGGCCGCGCGCTCGCGCCGTCCCCCCGTGTGATCCTCGCGGACCAGCCGGCGCGGGGGCTCGATGTCGGCGCCGTCGCCGCGATCCACGCGAAGCTCCTCGCGGCGCGGGACGGTGGGGCCGCCGTCCTGCTCATCTCCGAGGATCTGGACGAGGTGATGACCCTTTCCGACGTGATCCACGTCATTTCGGAAGGCCGCCTCTCGCCCCCCTTTGCGCGCGGGGAGATGAGCGCCGCCGCACTCGGGCTCCGGATGGCGGGGGAGGGCTTCGCCGATGCGGCTTGAGCCGATCCCGGCGCCCGGCCCGGCCCGCCGCTTCGGCCTCCCCGCCCTCGCCCTCGCGGCGACGGCGGCGCTCGGCTCGCTCCTCGCGCTTGTCGCGGGGGCCGAGCCCTTCGGCGTGCTGGGGCTCATCGCGAAGGGCGCCTTCGGTTCGAAATTCGCCCTCCTCGAGACGCTGAACCGCGCGACGCCGCTCATCTTCACAGGCCTCGCCGTCGCGGTCGCCTTCCGCGCGCGGCTCTGGAACATCGGGGCGGAGGCGCAGCTCTACGCCGGCGCGCTCATGGCCGTGCTGATCGGGGCGGGGACGCCCGCCCTTTCCGGCCCGCTCCTCCTCCCCTTGATGGCGCTCGTCGCGATGCTCGCCGGCGCGCTCCTCCTCCTCGGCCCCGCGCTTCTGAAGACGCGGCTCGGCGTGGACGAGGTTGTGACGACGCTCCTCCTCAACTTCATCATGCTCCTTTTCGTTTCCATGCTGCTCGAAGGCCCGCTGAAGGACCCGATGGGCATGGGCTGGCCGAAATCCGAGGCGCTGGCGCGGGAGGCGCGGCTGCCGCGCATCGTGGAAGGGTTGCGCCTCCACTGGGGCTTCGGCCTCGCGCTCATCGCAGCGCTGATCGTATGGCTGGTGCAATCGCGCACGACGCTCGGCTTCGAGATGCGCGCGGTGGGGGAGAACCCGGCCGCCGCGCGCTATGCGGGGATGCCGGTGGAGCGGACCATCGCGCTCACGGCCCTCCTTTCCGGCGGGCTCGCCGCGCTCGCGGGCTTTTCCGAGGTCTCCGGCCTCAAGGGGAACCTGACGCTCGATCTCTCGCCGGGCTTCGGCTATGCCGGCGTCATCGTAGCCATGCTGGCGTTGCTCCATCCGCTCGGCGTCGTCCTCTCCGCGCTCTTCGTCGCAGGCGTGTTCGTCGGGGCGGACAGCATGAGCCGCGCGGCGGGCGTGCCCACTTATATCGCGGACATTCTCCTCGCCGCGGCGCTTCTCTTCATGTCGCTGGCGATCCTCCTCGCCCGGTTCCGCGTGGCGAGGGATTGATGGAGATTCTCGACATCCTCCTCTCGGCGACCTTCTGGGCCGCCGCCGTGCGCATCGCGACGCCGCTCATCTTCGCGACGATGGGGGAGCTGATCTGCGAGCGGGCCGGGGTGCTCAATCTCGGGATCGAGGGGATCATGGCGATGGGCGCCTTCACCGGCTGGATCACGGTCTATGCCGGCGCCGATCTCTGGGCCGGGGTCGGCGCCGCCTTTCTGGCGGGGATGCTCTTCGGGCTCGTTCACGGGGTGCTGACCGCGCCCTTCGGCCTCTCGCAGCATGTGGTCGGGCTCGGGATCACCCTCCTCGCCTCGGCCGTCGCCGCCTTCGCCTATCGCGTCTCGCTGCCGGAGGTGACGAACCCGCCGAAGATCGAACCCTTCCAGCCGGTCGCGCCCGCGCTGGCCGATTTCCCCATCCTCGGCCCTGCGCTTTTCGCGCAGACGCCGCTGACCTGGGCGGCCTTCGCTGTCGTCGGCCTCACCGCCTTCGTCCTCTGGCGAACGCCGCTCGGCCTCGCGGTGCGCGCCGCGGGGGAGAGCCCGGAGGCGGTGGCGGCGCAGGGGCTTTCCGTCAACGGACTCCGGGTCGGGGCGGTGATGGTCGGCTCCGGGCTGATGGCGGTGGGGGGCGCGTTCCTCACGCTCTCCGCCTTCTCCTCCTTCTTCTTCGAGATGGTGAACGGGCGCGGCTGGGTCTGCATCGCGCTCGTCGTCTTCGGGGCCTGGCGGCCGGGCAAGGCGCTGCTCGGCGCGCTCCTCTTCGCGGCCTTCGACGCGCTCCAGATACGGCTCCAGCAGACGCCGATGGGGGCGGACATCCCTTACCAGATCTTCCTGATGGCGCCCTATGCGCTCTCCATCCTCGCGCTCGTCGTGATGTCCCGCCGCGCGGCGGCGCCGGCGGCGCTCATGATCCCCTGGCGGAAAGGCGAACGATGAGCTTCGATCTCGTGGTGAAGGGCGGCGTGCTGCCGGACGGGCGGCGGGCCGATATCGGGGTGAAGGCGGGCCGCATCGCGGCGGCGGAGCCGCTGCCGGACGGGGTGGAGGCGGGGCGGGTGATCGACGCGGCGGGCGACCTCATCTCCCCGCCCTTCGTCGACCCGCATTTCCACATGGACGCGACCCTTTCCTACGGGACGCCGCGGGTGAACGCCTCCGGCACGCTGCTGGAGGCGATCGACCTCTGGGGCGAGTTGCGCGCCGTCGCCACGGCGGAGGAGATGGCGGCGCGGGCGCTCGAATATTGCGATTGGGCGGCGGCGATGGGCGTGCTCGCGATCCGCACCCATGTGGACGTGACGGACCCGCGCCTCGCCGGCGCGGAGGCGCTGCTTTCCGTGCGCGAGGCGACGAAAGATTGGCTCGACCTCCAGCTCGTCGCCTTCCCCCAGGACGGGCTCTATCGCGCCCCCGGCGCGCGGGAGAACCTTCTCCGCGCGCTGGACATGGGCGTGGACGTGGTCGGCGGTATCCCGCATTTCGAGCGGACAATGCAAGAAGGGGCGGACAGCCTCGCCGATCTCTGCCGCATCGCGGCCGAACGCGGCCTTCCCGTCGACATCCACTGCGACGAGACGGACGACCCGATGTCCCGCCATGTCGAGACGCTGGCGCGGGAGGCGCTGCGCCACGGGCTAGGCGCGCGGGCGACGGGCTCGCATCTCACCTCGATGCATTCGATGGACAATTACTACGTCTCGAAGCTCCTGCCGCTCATCGCCGAATCCGGCATGAACGCCATCGCCAACCCGCTCATCAACATCACCCTTCAGGGGCGGCATGACACCTTCCCGAAGCGCCGCGGCATGACGCGGGTGAAGGAGATGCAGGCGCTGGGGATTTCGGTCGGCTGGGGGCAGGATTGCGTGCGGGACCCGTGGTATCCGCTCGGCGCGGCGGACATGCTGGACGTCGCCTCGATGGGCCTCCATGTCGCGCAGATGACCCATCCGGCGGAAATGGCACGCGCCTTCACGATGGCGACGGAGACGAACGCCGCCATCATCGGGATAGACGACTGGGGCCTCCGCCCCGGCGCCCGCGCCTCCTTCGTCGTGCTCGATGCGGGCAACCCCGTTGAGGCGCTGCGGCTCAAGCCGGCGAGGCTCTTCGTTGTGTCGAACGGCGCGGTGATCGCGGAGAGCCCGCGCGGCGCGGCGCGGCTTTCGCTGCCGGGGCGGCCGGAGCGCGTTTCGCGGCGATCTTCCGGTTAGACAATGATATCATAGAGATAAGGGGTCTGCTCACTGTGAGCAGGCCTCACCCCGCGGCCGCCTGCGGGTTCCGTTTCACGTCGCAGACTGGGCATCCCTTCCGCTTTTCCACCTCGAAGGTACGGCTCTCGCCGTCGAGCGCGTTGTAGACGAGCATCCGCCCCTTGAGAGGCCGTCCCGAGAGGGCGATGTCCTTGATCGCCTCGACCGCGATCATCGAGCCCATCACCCCGGCGAGCGGGCCGAGCACGCCCCCGGCCGCGCAGGAAAGCGCCTGCCCTTCGCGCGGCGGTTCGGGAAAGACGCAGGCGTAGCAGGGCTCGTCCTCCCAGGGCTTGAAGACGGAAACCTGCCCCTCCCATTGCGTGATGGCGGCGGAAATCAGCGTCGCGCCCCGCGCGACGCAGGCGCGGTTGAGGATGTAGCGCGTCTCGATATTGTCCGAACCGTCGATGATGAGGCGATAGGGCTTGATCAGCGCCTCCGCATTCTCCTCCGTCACCCGCGTCCGGTGGGGGCGGACGACGACATGCGGGTTCAGCGCATGCATCGCGCCCTTCGCGCTCTCCACCTTCGGCGCGCCGACGCGGGCGGTGGCGTGGATGATCTGTCGCTGGAGGTTGGAGAGGGATACGACATCGTCATCCACGATCCCGATCGTGCCGACCCCGGCGGCGGCGAGATAGATGAGCGCGGGCGAGCCGAGCCCGCCGGCGCCGACGACGAGCACCTTCGCCCCCTGAAGCCGGCGCTGCCCGGGGCCGCCGATCTCCCGCATGATGATGTGCCGGGCGTAGCGCTCCAGCTCCCCGGCCGTGAAGGTCTCGCTCATCGGAGGCTCCGCGTCTCGCCCTCTTCCCGACCATATAGCGCGGTCGTAGTCCCGGCGCCATGCGCCGTTAACCTTTCGTCAGTCCATGAGCGCCTTCAGCGGCGTCGCCGGGTCCGCCGCCCGCTCCGGCGCGGGGCTCTTCCCCGCCTCGATCAGCCGCTTCGCGGTCATGTAGGCGCGCGGGTCGTTCATCGCGTCCACCGCCAGAAGCCTTTGGCCGCGATAATACCAGACGGAATGCGCCACGCCTTCGCCGTCCCGCGTCACTACGAGATCATGCCCGAGATTGAGCCCCGCGATCTGCAGCTTCACGTCATATTGATCGGACCAGAACCACGGGGACGGGCGATAGGGCTCGCCGGCCCCGATCATGCAGCTCGCCGCGGCCTCCGCCTGGTCGATGGCGTTCTGCACGCTTTCGAGCCGGATGCGCACGCCTTCCCAAAGCAGGGAGGCGCAATCCCCCGCGGCGAAGATCGCGGGGTCCGACGTGGCGCAGGTCTCGTCCGTCTCGATCCCGTTTCCGGTCTTGAGCCCCGCCTCCGCCGCAAGCTCCTGATTGGGCAGGACGCCGATGCCGACCACGACGAGATCGACATCAAGCGTTTCGCCAGTCGCGAGCCTCGCACGGGCGACCCGGCCTCCCTCCCCTTCGAGCCGGTCGAGCCCGACCCCCTCCCGGATGTCGACGCCATGGGCGCGGTGGAGGTCGCGGAAATAGTCAGCCGTCTCCGCCGCCGCGACGCGCTGCAGGATGCGCGGCGCGAGCTCGATCAGCGTGACGCGAAGGCCTTTCGCCGCCGCCACCGCCGCCGCTTCGAGCCCGATATAGCCGCCGCCGACGATCAGGAGGCGCGCGCCCTCCCGGAAATCCGGCGCCATCCGGTCCACATCCGCGAGGCTGCGAACGGCGTGGACGCCGCCGAGCGCGCCGCCCGTCGCTTCGGGCAGGAGCCTGGGGCGCGAGCCGGTCGTGAGCGCGAGCCGGTCATAGGGCAGGCGCCGCCCGTCCGACAGCGCGACGGCCTTGCCCGCCCGGTCAATCGAGACGACGGCGACGCCGGTCAGAAGGTCGATGCCCTGCTCCGGGTAGAATTCCGGCGGGCGCAGGAAGAGCCGCTCCGCCGCCATCTCTCCCAGCAGATACTTCTTCGAGAGCGGCGGGCGCTGGTAGGGCGGCGCCGGCTCCTCCCCGATCAGCGTCACCGGCCCGCCGTAGCCGATCGCGCGCAGCTTCGCGGCGAGCGCGGCGCCCGCCTGCCCGGCGCCGACGATGACGATTCGCTCATCCATCCGCATCTCCCCTTCCGGCCAGCGCCGCCTCTGGCCCCTTGTCGAACACAGCGTTGCCGAACCGTGCGAGGATTCGCGACAGGGCGCGCATCCGCGGGCTCTCGATCTCCGCGAAGAGCGCGGCGTAATCCGGCCGCGTCTTCAGCTCCGCGATCTTCTCCCGGTGCCAGGAGACGGCGCGCCGGTGCATCGCGGCGATCTCCGGGTCCGCCATCAGCCGCGCGAACTCCGCCTTCGCCGCCGGCAGATGGCGGAGGATAGAGCGCTCCTCGACGGCGTTGTGGTTCATGCGGAACCAGTAGGCGAGGCCCTGGTCCCGGTCCACATGGTTCACGCGCCCGCGGTCCCGCTTCACGAGGAAGCTTTCGGCGGAGCGGACGGCGTAATGGTTGAGCGTGACGAGCCCGTATCCCGCCGTCCGCGGCGTCGCGCGCCACCCGGCCTTCAGATAGCTATCGGGGAGCGCCGCGCCGGAACCGGTTATCCAGCGGACGCCGGTCGCCCGGTCCGGGTCCGGCGCCTTCGGGCGGTGGACGTCCAGCTTCGCGAAGGCGCCGTCATTGCGGAAGGCGGTCTTGAAGCCCCAAGCCTGATGCGGCTTGTTCGCCCGCTCATGCGCGGCGAAGAGATGCCGCTCCGTCACGAAAGCGTCCTCATAGGCGGAGACGAAGCCGCTTCCGAAGAGCCGCCAGATCATCGAGATCGCGGTCGCCTCCGGCGCGGCGTCCAGCAGGTCCTGGAAGCGCCCGGCGCCAACATGGATGTTGACGAACTCGTCGCAATCCATGGGCATGATCCAGTCCGCCTCGGCGAAGACCGGCCGCTTCGGCGCATCCGAGAGGGCGGCGTGCTGCGGGCGCTTGTTCTTCATTTCGCGAAACGGGTTCTCCCGATGCTCGGAGACAATCCCCTTGCGGGCGAGAAGGGCGTGGAACTCGTCCGTCCCGTCCTCGCAGTCGTTGGTGTAGACGAGGAAATCCGTCACTCCGGCCACGGCGCGGTGATAGGCGATCCATTCGAGGAGGAAGGGCCCCTCGTTCTTCATCGTGGTGACGATCAGGACGCGCCCGGTGGGCGCGACGCGGCGCGGCGCGGGGGCGGGCGCCGGCGGCGCCCAGCGCGGATCGTCCGCCGCGGGCGGCGGCGCGCCCGGGACCGGCGCGGCGCGCGGGTCGACGCCGAAGCGGCGCGCGAGGCGCCCGAGCGGGGAATGCCAGCGCGGCAGCCCCCCCGGCGCGGCGGCGAGCGCGCGGGCGAGTTCGGGCAGGTGGAGTGAAAGAGCCACGGCGCCTTCCGGGGCGGCGGCTTCGAGCGGGCCGCGTTCGAGGAGGCGCCCGCGCTCCGCATAGGCGGGGCCGTGGAGCGCGCCCTCCGGCAGCGCGACGCCCGCCTCCCCGCTCGCCTCCAGCGCGGCGGTGAAGCCCCGCGCCCCAAGGTCACCCCAGGCTTCCTCCGGCGCGTCGCAGGCCTCGATCATGCGCCCCAGCGCCGGGCTTTCGGGCGACAGCGCGACGATCTCCGGCGAGACGAAGCGCGCGCTCTCCCGCCCGTAGAGCCGCCCGGCGACTGGCGCGAGCGACCCGAGCAGGAGCGCTCCCGCGCCGGCCCAGATGAGGCCCGGCTCCGTCGCCAGCAGCCGCCAGCGGAACCTGTCCTCCCCGTCGCCCTCGGGCGAGATCGCGCCAGCGTCTCGCCGCTCCGCCCAATCGGGCGGGCCGGGCGCGGGCCCCCATGAGTAGAGGATGAGCGGGTGGCCGGCCTCCCGGATCGCCGCGAAGGTCAGAAGGTCGAGCCATGAGGGCGCGCCGCCGGGCCAGAGCCGGGCGATGGGAAGGGCCTCGTTCGTCGCCGCGTCGCGCATGGGGCGAGACTAACGGCGAGGCGGGGCGGCGCAAGCGCGGCCCGCGCGGCTTCCGGCGCCCGGGCCTGCATGTTAAGCCCGCGCTATGCGTCTGATCGTGACCGTCATGAAGAACGAAGGCCCGTTCATTCTCGAATGGGCGGCGCATCACCTCGCCATCGGGTTCGAGCGCTTCCTTGTCTACACCAATGACTGCGAGGATGGGACCGACGCGATCTGGGAGCGGCTCGCGGCGCTTGGTCTCGCGGTGCATGAGCGGAATGACGACATCCGCCCCCGCGGCGTGCAGAAGACGGCGTTGATGCGGGCCGATTCCCACCCGCTCCGGCGGGAGGCGGAGTGGCTGCTTTGCCTCGACGTGGACGAGTTCGTGAACGTGAAGCGGGGCGAGGGGCGGCTCGACGATCTCTTCGCCGTCTCGCCGGATGCGGACATGATCGCCCTCGCCTGGCGGCGCTTCGGCGCGGCGGGCCGGGCGCGCTGGCGCGACGAGCCGGTGACGGGGCTCTACCGCCGCGCGGCGCCGGAGGCGTGCCCCTTTCCCTTCCACAATTACGGGATCAAGAGCCTCTGGCGAGCGGATGCGGGCTGGGCCCGGCTCGGCGTGCATCGCCCGCTGGAGCCAGACCCTGCGCGCCTCGCCTCGCTTCGCGTGACGAATGCGGAGGGGACGCCGCTGCCCGGCTTCGCTGAACGGGGGCTCTGGCTCCGGCTCGAGACGGCGGGCTATGGCGCGGCGCAGGTCAACCATTACGCGCTCCGCTCGGCCGAGTGCTTCCTGATGAAGGCGGCGCGAGGGCTGCCGAATTCGCGCCGCTCGGCGCTCGATCTCGGCTATTGGGCGGAGCGGAACTTCAACCAGGTGGAGGATCGGAGCATCGACCGGAGCGCGAAGCTGCGCGACGACTGGTTGGCCCGGCCGCGGGTCGATCCCGTCCTATCCCGTCTCCACGAAGACGCCTGCGCCTGGCGGCGGGAGCGGATCGCCGCCCTCCTCGGCGAGGCGGAGCCGCTAGCGCTCTGGCTCCGTCTTATCGTGACGGAGACGGCGGCGCTGCCGGCGGAAGCGGCGGCGGCGCTCAATCCGCTTGTCGCCAAGTCCTGGGCGATGGGGCGGGCGTGAAGCGACCTCTTCTCCTCGGCCTCGCCCTCTGGGCCGCGGCGGCGCTGGCCGCGGCGCTGCTCGGGCGGGAAGGGGCGCGGCTCGCCGAGGCGGCGGCGGCGCTTCGCGCCGAGGCGGCGCTCGGCCCGGCGGGCCATTCCTGGGCGCGGCTGGAGGCGGACGGGCTGCGCCTGACGCTCCGCGGGGAGGCGCCGGGAGAGGCGGCGCGTGAGGCGGCCTTCGCGGCCCTCTCCGCCGCCGCGGTCTTGCCCGTTCCGGGCTTCTCGGTCATGCTCGCCAACGAGGCTGGCGCACGCGCGCAGCCCGAGGTCTTCCGCCCGGAGGCGGAGGCGATCCTGATGCGCGGGCTCTCCGACATCGCGATTTCCGGCGCCGCGCCGGGCCGTCTCGCCCGCGCCGCGCTTCTTGATGCGCTGGAGGCTGCGGGGCCGGGGCTCGCCCTTGTCGATCTGAGCCGGGACGACGCGGCCGGCTCCGCCGCGCGGTGGGAAGAGGGGGCCGCCGCGGCCGCGGAGATCGCGGCTGCGCTGCTCCACGGGCGCGTCTCCTACACGCCGGAGCGGATCGCCTTTTCCGGCGTCGCAGCCGGGCCGGCCGAGATTTCGCGGATCGAGACGGCGATGGCGGCGGCGGAGGCGGCGGGATGGCGCGTCGAGGCGGATATCGCGGCGCTCCCGGTCTCCGCCCCCGCGTTCATTCTACATGCGGAAACCGGCGACGGCGGGCGCGGCGCCATCGCCTGCATGGCGGGAACGCCCGAGGCGGCGGCGGCGCTCGACGCGCGGCTCGCCGCCGCGCCGGGCCTCGGCGCGGGCGTCGGCGCGGGCGTCGGCTCAGGCGTCGGCTCAGGCGGTGCGCCCTGCCTGCTAGCCCCGGGCGCGCCGCCGGGATGGGACCGGGCGGCAGAGGCGGGGCTCGACGCGCTTCTCACCCTGCCGGCGGCGGAGTTCCGGATGACCGGGCGCCGCGCCCGGCTCTCCGCCCGCCCGCCAACCCGCAGGCTCGCGCTCGAGGCGGCGGGGGCGCGGCTCCGGGCGGCTCTGCCCGAAGGGTATTCGCTTGCCGTTCTGACCGGAGGAGCGGACGTTCCGGACGATGCCGACGACGGGTCAGAGCGCGAGACGGGCGCAAACGGCGCCGCGCCCGCGCCGCTTCTCATCCGGCGCGAGCCGGGGCGGATGGCGGTTTCGGGCGGCGCGCCGGACCCGCTGATCGGCGAGAGCCTGGCCGCCTACGCCCGCGTCGCTGCGCCGGGCGCCACGGTGGAGGCGGATTTCGTCTATGGCGGAGCCTTCGACCCGGCGTGGCGCGCCGCGGCGATGACCGCCGTCGCCGCCCTCGCCCGGCTTGAAGAAGGCGAGGCCGAGATCGGCGCGGCCAGCGCCCGGCTCGAGGGGCGGGTGGAGACCCCGCTCGCCATCGCGGAGATCCACCGCATGTTCGCATCCGGGATCGGCGGCGCGCGCGTGGCGGAAACGCGCCTCGCCGTCTCGCCCGCCCGCATCGCCGCTCGACAGATGCTGCCGCCGGGGCGCTGCGCGGAGGAGATGACCGCCATCGCCGCGGCGGATCCGATCCGCTTCGCACCGGGCTCGGCGGCGCTGGAAGAGGGGGACCAGGCGGTGATCCGTGCGCTTTCCGGCGCGCTCCGGCGCTGCGAGGGGGGACGGATCGAGATCGGCGGACATACCGATTCGCAGGGGCGGGAGGCCCTCAACCTGGCGCTCAGCGCCGCGCGGGCCGAGGCGGTGCTCGCGGCGCTCGTCCAGGCTGGAGCGCGGCTTACGCTGCTGAGCGCAAGAGGATACGGAGAGGCGCAGCCGATCGCCGACAACGGGACGGACGAGGGCCGCGCACGGAACCGGCGGATCGAGTTTCGCGCTCTGGAGGTGGACAAAGAATGACCGGAGCCGAACTCGCCGCTGCGCTCGGCGGCCTCCTGTTCCTCGCCTTCGCCGCCGGCTGGGGCGCGCACTGGCTCTGGTCCCGCGCCGCCGCCGCCTCCGCGCCGCGGCAGGACCGCGCGGACGAGCTTGCCGCCGAGCTTCTCGTCGTCGAGGCGGCGCGGGACGCGGCGCTGGCCGAAGCAGCCGCGCGGGAGGCGGCGCTGCGCGAGGAAGCCCTCTCTGTGCGGTTGTCCGCCGAGGCGACGGCGCGGGAGCGGGAGGCGGAGATGGAGGCGCTTTCCGCCGGGCTCCGCGCTGCGCGGGAGGAGATCGCGGCGCTCCGCGGGCGCTGAGCGCGCGCGCTCAGGCAGCCCGAAGGGCGGTAGCGCAAAAAAAACAATCAACGCTCACGCAGCCCGGAGGGCGGCGGAGCGAAAAATCTATCCCTGCGCGGCCCAGCGCCTTGCGGCGCTTTCGTCCGTCTCCCGCGCATCGACCCAGCGGGCGCCCGCGGCCGTCTCCTCCTTCTTCCAGAAGGGCGCGCGCGTCTTGAGGTAGTCCATCAGGAATTCCGCCGCCTCGAAGGCGGCCTGCCGGTGGGCGCTCGCGGCGGCGACCATCATGATCCGCTCTCCGGGGAGGAGCCGCCCGACGCGGTGGATGATGGTCACGCCCGAGAGCGGCCAGCGCGCGCGGGCCTCGGCCTCGATCTCCGCCAGCGCCGCCTCCGTCATGCCCGGATAGTGTTCGAGCGTCATGGCCGAAACGTCCCCGCCGCGCACGATCCCGGTGAAGGTGACGACGGCGCCCGCCCCCGCCTCCAGCGCGGCGGCCTCTGCGCCGAGGTCGAACGCCTCCCGCTGGACGCGGACGGCCATCAGCCGCCCGTCATCGGCGGGAAGAAGGCGACCTCCCCGGCCCCTTTCAGTGGCGCGTCCCAGTCCCTAACCTTCTGGTCGACGGCGACGCGCACCGCTTCCGGCGCCTCGAAGGCCGCCTCGTAGCGCGGACCGCGGGTGCGGAGATGGGCGACGAGATCGGAAACGGTCTCAAGCCCTTCGGCGGACACCTCCTCCGCGCTTTCCCCGATCCGCTCCCTCAGCCAGGCGAAATAGAGAACCTTCATCGGCGTTCCTCCTCCGCCCTTATGTAGGCGAGCCCGCGTGAGAAATAATCGTAGCCGGTGATCGCTGTCAGCGCGGCTGCGATCCAGAGAAGTGCGAGCCCCGCCGCCTCGACCCAGCCGCCGAGCCCCGCGAAGCCGGCGAGGAGGAGGGCGCCGAAGGCGGTCATCTGCGCCGTCGTCTTCCATTTCGCCAACGTGGTGACGTCAAGCACGCTGGCGCCCTTCAGATATTCGCGGAGGCCGGAAACAAGCGTCTCCCTGAGGAGTATCACCGTCACCGGTATCGTCACCAGAGCGGAGAGATCGTAGAGCGCGAGGAGGACGGCGCCGGTGACGGCGATCATCGCCTTGTCCGCAATCGGGTCCAGCATCCGGCCGAAGGCGCTGACCTGCCCCCAGCGGCGCGCGAGCCAGCCGTCGAGGAAGTCGCTGATCCCGGCGACGGCGAAGATGAGAAAAGCGACGAGATCGGCCAACGGCCGAGCCATCGCGAGAAAGCATAAGGCCACGAGCGGCGCCGCGACGACGCGCGCGATGGTGAGCACGTTGGGGATCGTGAGCCGCATGCGCCTCACATTCGCCATCGGCGAAGGCGGGTCAAGGGACGGCGCGGCGAGACAAGCGCCCGCAGGCGCCCTATGGTCCGTCTGCGACCGCGGAAGGAGCCTCGCCCATGATCTTCATCGCCGTTCTTCTCGGCGGGCTGACCGGTTTTCTCGCCGAACGGTTCGGCCTCGTCCGGAACGGCTATGTCGTCTCCGTCACGCTCGGAGTCGGCGGGGCGACGCTGGCCTGGTTCCTGCAGTATGCGCTCGGCGTCGGATTCGGCTTCGGCCGGGCGATGACCTCGATCCTCGGCGCGGCGGCGATGCTGCTGATCGCCTCTATGAGGCGATGAAAGGCTGGCGGCGCGCGCCTATGTGAACCCGGAGCCGCATAGGGAGCCCCGATGTCCGCCCTCCTCCTCGTTCTCGTCGGAATCGCCGCCGGCTTCGTCGCGTCAAAGCTGATGAAGGTTCCGCTGTCCTTCCTCGAAACGGCCGCCATCGGCGTGCTCGGCGCGCTTATTGGCGGCTTCGTGCTCAGGGCGCTGATCGCGGCTTCGGGCGTCGTTCTCGGCCTCGTCGGCGCCGTTGTCGGGGCCTGCGTGCTGCTCTGGCTCTACCAGCGCTGGATGCGCCGGCGCTGAGCCGCGTCGCCGCCGCCTCTTGACCTCGCCCGCGCGGAGGGGTTCAACCCGCCGACGCTTCAGGGAGCCCGCAATGTCCGACCAGAAGAACCTGATCGCCGCCGCCGGCCTCAGCTTCCTCGTGATCCTCGTCTGGACCTTCTTCTTCGCCCCGCCGCCGCCCGACCCGGAGACGGCGCCGACCGTGGCGGAGAGCGCGGCCGCGCCCGTGGCCGGCGCGCCGGCCGGCCAGCAGGCCGCGCAGGGCGAGACGCAGGAGGCCGAGGCGGTGGCGGCGGAGGCCGTGCGGGTCAGGATCGAGACGCCTGCCCTCTCCGGCTCCATCTCGCTTCGCGGCGGGCGGATCGACGACCTGCACCTGACTGAGTACCAGGAAACGCTGGACGAAGGGTCCGACACCGTCACACTCCTTTCGCCGGTCGGGTCGCGGCATCCTTATTTCGCCGTCTGGGGCTGGCTCAATGCCGAGGGCGGAGCTGCGAAGACGCCGGAGCCCAATACCGAGTGGCGGCTGGAGAGCGGCGAGACGCTCACGCCGCAAACGCCGGTCACGCTCGTCTGGGACAATGGCGAAGGGCTGATTTTCCGCCGGACGATGGCGGTGGACGAGAATTTCATGTTCACTGTCACCCAGTCGGTGGAGAACGCGGGCGGCGCGGCGGTGAGCCTCGCCCCCTATTCCTATGTAGCGCGGCGCGGCGAACCGGAGACGATCAACTTCTTCATCCTCCACGAGGGCGCGATCGCCGTGCTGGACGGGCAATTGAAGGAGGTCGACTACTCCGACATGACGGAGATGCCGCCCTCCGGCCCTGGCGTCCGGCAGGAGCGGGTATCGGCCCTTTCGGACGGGTTTGTCGGCTTCACCGACAAGTACTGGATGACGACCATCGCGCCGGGCCCGGGCGTCGCCTTCGACGCCGCGTTCAAGCACGTGCAGCGCGCGACCGGCCCCGAGTACCGGACGGAGGCGCTCCTCCCGATCCGGGAGGTTGCGCCGGGCGCGAAGGCCGAAGTCTCTACCTTCCTCTTCGCCGGAGCGAAGGAATACCGCACGATCCATGACTATCAGGAGCGGCTGAAGATCGACCGCTTCGACGACAGCATCGACTGGGGCTGGTTCTTCTTCCTCACCAAGCCGATCTTTCAGCTCCTGCTCTGGGTCGAGGACATCATCGGCAACATGGGCTGGTCGATCATCGCGCTCACCTTCATCATCAAGGCCGCGCTCTTCCCGCTTGCGTGGAAGTCCTATGTCGCGATGTCGAAGATGAAGAAGCTCCAGCCCGAGATGGAGAAGATCAAGGAAAAGGTCGGTGACGACCGGCAGAAGATGCAGCAGGAGATGATGGCGCTCTACAAGCGGGAGAAGGCCAACCCCGCGGCGGGCTGCCTGCCGATCCTTTTGCAGATCCCGATTTTCTTCTCGCTTTACAAGGTGCTCTTCGTGACGCTGGAGATGCGGCACGCGCCCTTTATCCTCTGGATCGAGGACCTTTCGGCCCCGGACCCGACCTCCATCCTCAACCTGTTCGGCCTCCTGCCCTGGGACACGCCGGACCCGTCCTCCTTCTTCTACATCTTCTCCATCGGCGTCTTCCCCGTGTTGATGGGGGTGACCATGTGGATGCAGCAGAAGCTGAACCCGGCCCCGACGGACAAGATGCAGGCGCAGATTTTCGCCTGGATGCCCTGGATCTTCATGTTCATGCTCGGAACCTTCGCGAGCGGGCTGGTGATCTACTGGTGCGCCAACAACATCATCACCTTCATCCAGCAATATGCGATCATGCGGAGCCAGGGGGTGGATGTGGACTTCCTAGGCAACGTCAAGAAGAGCCTCAAGCGAAAGCCGAAGGAAGGCTGATGGGCGCGCTCGCCGCCATCGCCCGCTTCCCGGTGAAGGGCCTCGGCGGCGAAACGCTCGCGAGCGCGACGCTTTTGGAGGGGCGCGGGGTCGAAGGCGACCGCGTCTTCGGCTTTGCCCATGCGGTGAGCGAGGCGGCACCGGAAGGCTGGGCGAGGCCTCGCGAATTCGCAACGCCGCGCCGGGCGCCGGAACTCGCCCGGGTCGCCGTTTCTCTCCGGGCGGGCGGGCTTCTGGCCGCCTCCCATGGTATGCTCGGCGACATTCAGGGCGAACCGGATGCGCTCGCAGACTGGCTCGGGCCCCTCGCCGGGCCAATGGCGCCGCTGCGTTTGGTGCGCGCCGGGGCTGGCGCGATCCACGACACGCCGGAAGGCCATGTCTCGGTGGGCAGCCTCGCTTCGCTCCGCGCGCTCTCCGACCTCGCCGGGGTGGCGCCGGACCCGCGCCGCTTTCGCATGAACCTGTGGCTTGAAGGCTTCGCGCCTTGGGAAGAGCGGGGCTGGTCCGGGATTGTGCTCGACCCTGTCCGCCTTCGCGTCATCGCGCCCGTCGAGCGCTGCGCGGCGCCGGACGCCAATCCGGAGACGGGGCGGCGCGATGCGGATCTCTGCGGCGCCCTTCACGCCCGCTTCGGCCATGCCGAATTCGGCGTCTACGCCCAGGTGGAGACGGGCGGCGAGATCGCGCCCGGCGCCGAGGCGCAGGCCACATGAGTCGCTTCCCGCTCGCCCCCGAACCCGAGGAGGACGTCGCCGAGGCGGGGCGAAAGCTATTCGCCGGGCGCTGCGACTTCGTGAAGGGCGTCGTCGCGATAGACGGTTTGCCAGCAGCGGACCGACCGGAAATCTGTTTCGCCGGGCGCTCCAATGTCGGAAAATCTTCGCTCATCAACGCGCTGACAGGTCGCAAGGCGCTCGCCCGCGCCTCTAACACGCCGGGCCGGACGCAGGAGATCAACTATTTCGACCTCGGCGGGCGGCTCTATCTGGTGGACCTGCCGGGCTACGGCTACGCCGAGGCGCCGGTGGCGGTGGTTGCGAAATGGCAGGCGCTGCTTAAGACTTATCTCGCCGGCCGCGCCACTCTTCGCCGCGCCTATGTGCTGATTGACGCGCGGCACGGCGCGAAGGCGGTGGACCATGAGATAATGGCGCTGCTCGATACGGCGGCGGTGAGCTTCCAGGCCGTGTTGACGAAGGCGGACAAGCTGCGCCCCGGCGGGCTGGAGGCGGTCGCGGCGAAGCTGGGCGAGGACCTGAAGCGGCATCCGGCAGCCTATCCGGAGATCATCGCCACCTCGTCCGAGAAAGGCGAAGGGCTTCCGACGCTGCGCGCCGCGGCCTGGGCCCTCACTGTAGAGTGAAACGCCGCATGGCGGCGGAAACTGGAGCGGGCGATGAGATTCGAACTCACGACCCCAACCTTGGCAAGGTTGTGCTCTACCCCTGAGCTACGCCCGCATCCTTGGGTGAGGCGGGGTTATAGGGATTCGGCGGGCCGTTGCAAGCGCGATTTGCGCGGATTATGCGGCGCACCGGAAGGGGCCGCCAAATGACCGTAGACACGCTTTCTCCTGACGATCGGGCCGCCGAGGTGCGCCTTCTTGCGCTCCTAGACCGGCTGCGGATCGGCCATGCGCTCCACCGGCACGCGCCGATCTTCACGGTGGAGGAGAGCGTTGCGGAAACCGCGCATCTGCCGGGGGCGCATACGAAGAATCTCTTCCTCAAGGCCAAGGACGGGGCGCTTCTGCTTGCGACCTGCTTCGGCCACCGGCGCATCCGGGTCGCCGACCTTGAGAAATCGGTCGGCGCGAAGCGGCTCTCCTTCGGCTCGTCCGAACTCCTTGGCGAGGTTCTCGGCGTGCGCCCTGGCTCTGTCACGCCGCTGGCGCTGATGAATGACCGGGCGCGGCGCGTACGGTTGATCCTCGACGCGCAGATGATGGAGATGGAGACGCTGAACTTCCATCCGCTCCACAATGCGGCGACTGTGGCGCTCTCCCGCACGGGCTTCCTCGCTTTCCTGGGCGAAACAGGTCACATGCCGCAGGAGGCGGATTTCGACGCGCTGGAGGCGCTGGCGGCGGAGCGGGCGCGCGAAAAGACCGGCTGAAGGATTGTCCTTTCTCCCCCTCCCGCACTATGTCGTGCCAAACGGAGGAGAGAGGCCGAGATGCTTAACCTGGGGTCTAAGGGCGCGGTGCCCGCGCCTGCCGCCGATGTCGTGAAGGACGGGACGGACGCCAGCTTCATGGCGGACGTCGTCGAGGCGTCCAAGAGCGTCGCCGTGATCGTCGATTTCCACGCCGAATGGTGCGGGCCCTGCAAGACGCTCGGCCCGGCGCTGGAGGCCGCGGTGCGCGGCGCGAGCGGCAAGGCGAAGCTGGTCAAGATCGACATCGACCGGAACCCCCAATTCGCATCGCAGCTCCGCGTGCAGTCCATCCCCGCCGTCTTCGCCTTTGTGAACGGCAGGCCGGTTGACGCCTTCATGGGCGCGCTGCCGCCTTCCGAGATCAAGGCTTTCGTCGACCGGGCCGCCGCCGAGGGCGGGGCCGGCGCCGCCGAGGCCGCCGGGATCGAAGACGCGCTCGACGCCGCCGACCTGATGCTCGCCGAAGGCGCCGTCGCCGACGCGGCGGACACGTTCGGCGCGGTGCTCGAAGCCGAACCCGAAAACGCCCGCGCGCTCGCCGGCCTCGCCCGCGCTTTCGCCGCGGCGGGGCGCGCCGACCAGGCGCGCGCGACGCTCGATTCCGCGCCGGCCGCGATCGCGAACGATCCCGCGCTCGTCGCCGTCCGCGCCCAGCTCGACCTTGCGGACCTCGCCGCCGGCGCGGGCGAGGCGGCAGACCTGAGGAAGAAGGTCGAGGCGAATCCGGGCGACCATCAGGCGCGCTACGACCTCGCCCTGGCCCTCCTCGCTGAAGACGATGCGGAGGGCGCGATCGAGGCGCTGCTTGAGCTCTTCCGGCGCGACCGGGAATGGAACGAGGGCGCAGCGCGCTCGCAGCTCTTCAAGATTTTCGAATCGCTGGGGGAGAAGAACCCGCTCGCCCTCAAGGGCCGCCGCCGCCTGTCCTCGATGATCTTCGCGTGAGGGCGGGATGACCCGGCATTTCGGCATCGCTGACCTGCCGGAGACGCTTTCCGTCTTTCCGCTGCCCGAGGCGCTGCTGCTCCCGCGCGGGCGGCTTCCGCTGAACATCTTCGAGCCGCGCTATCTGGCCATGTTCGACGACGCGCTGAAGACGCCGCACCGGCTCATCGGCATGGTTCAGCCGGCTGACAACACGAGGCCGCCCCTGCTTCGCAGCGTCGGTTGCGCTGGCCGCATCGTGAGCTTCTCGGAGACGGAGGATGGCCGCTATCTCGTCGTCCTCGCCGGTATCTGCCGCTTCGCGCCGGTTGAGGAGCTGGACGGTTTCACGCCCTATCGCCGGGTGAGGGCAGACTGGTCGCGCTGGGGCCACGATCTCGGCAAGCGTGACATCGACGAGGGGTTCGACCGCCCGGCCTTCCTCGCGCTCCTGAAGCGCTATTTCGCCGCCGCCGGCCTTTCTACCGACTGGGACAGCCTGAAAGAGGCGGACGAGGAGATGCTCGTCAATTCCCTCGCCATGCTCTGCCCTTTCTCCGCCGAGGAGAAGCAGGCCTTGCTGGAGGCCGACCGGCTGAAGGACAGGCGCGCTTCCCTCGCGGCGCTCATGGAGTTTGCGGTGGCGAGTCAGGGCGAGGACGGGCCTTTGCAATGACCGAAGAGCACAAGGAGAGTGTTGCGGCGACGGCGGGGGTGGACCGCAAGATGCTCGAAAGTCTCGTCTGCCCGGTCACGCAGAAGCCGCTCGACTATGACCGCGAGGCGGGGGAACTTGTCTCCCGCGCCGCCGGCCTCGCTTTCCCGATCAGGGACGGGATCCCGATCATGCTTGTGGACGAGGCGCGCGAGATCGACTGACGGCGCCATATCTGGGGCCGCGCGCGGCTCACGCCGCCAGATCGGCCTTCCTGCTTGACGCGCCGCTCCGCCCGCCCTACCGACAAAGGGCTGGGAGAGGAAGGGCCGCCGGGTGATCTTCACCAAGCTGAGGCTGCACGGGTTCAAGAGCTTCGTCGATCCGACGGAACTCGTCATCGCGCCCGGCCTCACCGGCGTCGTAGGCCCGAACGGCTGCGGCAAGTCCAACCTTCTCGAGGCGCTGCGCTGGGTGATGGGGGAAAGCTCCGCAAAGTCGATGCGCGGCGCGGGGATGGAGGATGTGATCTTCGCCGGCGCCGCCTCCCGCCCCGCGCGACATTTCGCGGAGGTCGCGCTCAGCATCGACAATTCCGCCCGCACCGCGCCCGCCGCCTTCAACCGGCACGAGACGCTGGACGTGATCCGCCGCATCACGCGGGACGCCGGCAGCGCCTTCAAGGCGAACGGGGACGATGTGCGCGCCCGCGATGTGCGGATGCTCTTCGCGGACGCCGCCACTGGCTCGCAATCCCCCGCCCTCGTGCGGCAGGGGCGCATTGCGGAACTCATCAACGCCAAGCCTGCCGCCCGGCGTGCGATTCTGGAGGATGCCGCGGGGATCGGCGGGCTCTGGCAGCGGCGGCACGAGGCCGAGCTGAAGCTCTCGGGCGCGGAGACGAACCTCGCCCGCGTGGCGGACGTGATCGAGGGGCTGGACCAGCGGCTCGCCGCGCTCGCCCGTCAGGCGCGGCAGGCCGCCCGCTATCGCGAGATCGCGGCGGCGCTGCGGCGGGCGGAGGCGATGGCGCTCTGGCTGCGCTGGCGCGAGGCGGAAGCGGCGCGGGAGGCGTCGGCGGCTGCGCTCGCGGAGGCGCTCACGGCCACCGGGGCGGCCGAGCGCGCCGCGCTCGCCGCACGGCGGGCGCGCGAGGCGGCGGAGGCCGCGCTGCCCCCGCTTCGGGAGGAGGAGATGGTCGCCGCCGCCGTGCTGCAGCGCCTCGCCGTCGAGCGGGACCGGTTGAAGGAGCGGGAGGCGGAAGCGGGGGCCGCGCTTCAGGCTCTCGCCGCACGCGCGGCGCAGATCGCCCGGGACGCGGAGCGCGAGGCGCAACTTCGGGCCGACGCCGGGGGGATGATCGAGAAGCTGGAGGCCGAGGAGGAGGCGCTGATCGCCGCCCGCGCCGGCCATGACGAGGCCGCAAAGGCGGCGGACGAGGCCGCGCGCGCGGCCTCCGCCAGGCTCGAGGTCGCGGAGGTCGAGACCGACAGGCTGAACGCCGAGGCGGCGCGCCTCGCCGCGGCGTCGCAGGCGGCGGCGCGCCGGCTGAAGGAGGTCGAGGCCGCGGCGACGCGGGCGGCCAAGGGCGCAATGGAGGCCGCCGCGGCCGCCGCCGAGGCCGCCCGGCGGTTGCAGGCGGAGGAGGCGCGCCGCGTCGCTGCCGCCGGAGCGGCTGCGGAAGCGGCGCGGAAAGCCGAGGCGGCGGACGCCGCTCTGATCGCCGCGGAGGCGGCGCGGGGCGAGGCGCAGGGCGAGGAGGCGGAGCGCCGCGCCGCCGCCTCCGCCGCCTCGGGCGAGCTCTCCGCCCTTCGCGCCGAGGTCGCCTCGCTCGAATCGCTGCTGGCGCGGGACAAGGGCGCGGCGGAGGCGGTGCTGGACCGGATTTCCGTCGCCCCCGGATACGAGGGCGCGCTCGGCGCCGCGCTGGACGAGGATCTGAAGGCGCCGCTGGCCGGAAAGGGCTCGGGCTGGGCCGCGCTCCCGCCCTATGGCGAGGCGTCGGAGCCGCCGCCGGGCGCGGAGCCGCTCGCCCCGCTTGTCGCCGCGCCGGACGCCCTCGCGCGCCGGCTCGCGCGAATCGCGGTGGCGCCGGCGGAGGCGGGGGACGCGATGCAGGCTGCGCTCGCGCCCGGCTGGCGTCTGGTGAGCCGGGAGGGCGACCTCTGGCGATGGGACGGGTTCCGGCAAAGGGCGGCGGATGCGCCTTCTGCGGCTGCGGAGCGGCTACGCCGGAAAAACCGCCTCGCGGAGATGCGCGCAGCGCTCGCAAGTGCGGAGAATGAGGCGGAAGCCGCCGCGGCGGCGCATCGAACGGCCAAGGCGCGGCTGGAGGCGGCTGCGGCGGCCGATCAGGCGGCGCGCGCGGCGCGGCGGGCCGCCGACGCCGCCGCGGCGGAGGCGGCGCGGGCCGCCGCGAAGGCGGAGGCCGATCTCGACATGGCCGCTTCCCGGCGCGAGGCCGGCGAGGCCGCCGCCGCCCGGCGCGCGGAGGAAGCGCGGGAGGCGGAGGCGCTCCGGGCCGAGGCCGCCGCCGCCGCCGCCGCGATCGCCGATCCGGAGGACGCCTGGCGCGCGGCGGAGGCGGCGAAGCTCACCCTCGCCGCCGCGCGCGCGGAGATGCTTTCGGCCCGCGGCGCGGCGGACGATCTCCGCCGCGCGGGCCGGGCGCGGGAGGAGCGCCTCGCCGCCGCGAGTCAGGAGCGCGCCTCCTGGCGCGCGCGGGCCGAGACGGCGGCGCGGCGTGCGGCCGAGCTCGCCGAACGTCTGGACGAGACCGAGGCGGAGCGCCGCGCCGCCGCAGGCCGGCCCGGCGAACTCGCCGCGCGGCGCGCGGCGCTGGCCGGTGACATCGAGCGCGCCGAGGCCCGCCGCGCCGCCGCGGCGGACGCGCTCGCCGCCGCCGAGGCCGCGGCCCGCGCCGCCGAAGCCGCCTCTCGCGAGGCGGAGCGCGAGGCCTCCTCCGCGCGGGAGGAGCGGGCGCGGCGCGAAACGCAGGGCGAGGCCGCGGCGGAGCGGGCGCGGGAGGCCGCGGCGCGCATCCGCGAAGAAGCGGATTGCGCGCCCGCTGCGCTTCTCGAACGGATCGGCGGCGAGGCGGCGCTCGAGGCGCCCGAGGCGCTGGAACTCGAAATCGCCCGCCTCCGCCGGCAGCGGGAAAGCCTCGGCCCGGTCAATCTCCGCGCCGAGGAGGACGCCCGCGCCGCGCAGGAGGAGCGGGACGCGCTGGCCGCCGAGGCCGCCGATCTCGAAGCCGCAATCGGAAAGCTCCGCCACGCCATCGCGGAGCTGAACGGGGAGGGCCGGCAGCGCCTCCTCGCAGCCTTCGAGGAGGTGAACCGCAACTTCGCCGCGCTCTTTCGCCATCTCTTCGGCGGCGGCGAGGCGACGCTGGCGCTGGTCGAGAGCGACGATCCGCTGGAGGCCGGGCTCGAAATCATGGGCATGCCGCCGGGCAAGAAGCTCTCCACCCTCTCGCTGCTCTCGGGCGGGGAGCAGACGCTGACGGCGCTTTCGCTGATCTTCGCGGTTTTCCTCGCCAACCCCTCCCCGATCTGCGTGCTGGACGAGGTGGACGCGCCGCTCGACGATTCGAATGTCGGCCGGTTCTGCGATCTGCTCGACGAGATGACGAGGCGGACGGAGACGCGCTTCCTCGTCATCACCCACCATGTCGTCACCATGAGCCGGATGGACCGGCTCTTCGGCGTCACGATGGCGGAGCCGGGGGTGAGCCAACTCGTCTCGGTCGATCTGCGGCGGGCGGAGGCGATGGTCGCCGGCTGAAGCGGCTCAGGCCCCGGAGACGGCGTCGAACCCCTCGAAGGCGGGCGGGCCGAGATAGAGCGGCTTGTTCTTCCCGGCGTCCTTGTGCGCCTCGCGGAACTGCTCCGAACGCGTCCAGGCCTCGAAGGCGCCGCGGCTCTCCCAGATCGTGTGGGAGGCGTAGAGAACGTGATCCTCCGCCTCCGGCCCGCGCAGGAGGTGGAATGAGACGAAGCCCGGCATTTCCGGCAGCCGCGTCTCCCGCCCCGTCCAGACCGCTTCGAAGGCGGCTTCCTGCCCTTTCACGACCTTGAAGCGGTTCATGGCGACGAACATCGGAGCCTCCTTTCCTTGGCCATGAACCTGCCCGCGCAATCGCCCTCAGTCCAGCGGCAGCGCTGTCGCGCCGAAGACGGTGCGGAGCGCGAAGCTCGAATGCATCTCGCGCACGCCGGGCAGGCGCGTCAGGTGCTGGCGGTGGATTCGGGCGAAATCGTCGCTGTCCCGCGCCAGAACTTTCAGGAGGTAATCTGCGACCCCGGCCATGAGGTGGCACTCGAGCACGTCCGGCACGCGGGCGACGGCGGATTCGAAGGCGTCCAGCAATTCCTCGGACTGACCGGTCAGCGTGACCTCGACGAAGACGGTCGCGCGCCGGCCCACGGCGCGCGGATCCAGCATCGCCACATAGTCCCGAATCACCCCCGAAGCCTCCAGCCGCTTCACCCGCCGGTGACAGGCGGACGCGGAGAGGTTGATCCGCTCGGCAAGGTCGGCGTTTGTGAGCCGCCCCTCCCGCTGCAGGAGCGTCAGGATGCGGCGGTCGATCGCATCAAGCGGCGTTTCCGGCGATTCCTTGCGCATGATGATCCTCCTGTCGAAGACTCTGCGCAAGACCGGCGGCGTCGCAACAGGAATTCGCAAACATCATCGGCACGATGCGCGATATACAGCATCCCGTTGCGAAAAGGAGGACGCCATGCGCATCGGCTGCCCGAAAGAGATCAAGAATCAGGAATACCGTGTCGGCCTCACGCCGATGGCGGCCCGCGAGGCCGTCTCCCGAGGCCACGAGGCGATCGTCGAAACCGGTGCGGGGGCCGGCGCCGGCTTCCCGGATGCGGATTATCTCGCCGCCGGAGCCCGCATCGCCGGGAGCGCCGAGGAAGTCTTCGCCGAGGCGGAGATGATCGTGAAGGTAAAGGAGCCGCAGGCGGCGGAGCGCAGGCGCCTGCGCGAAGGGCAGATCCTCTTCACCTATCTCCATCTCGCGCCGGACCGGCCGCAGACGGAGGACCTGCTCGCCTCCGGCGTCACCGCCATCGCCTACGAGACCGTGACGGACGCGGTGGGCGGCCTGCCGCTCCTCGCGCCGATGTCCGAGGTCGCGGGGCGGCTCGCGCCGCAGATGGGGGCCTGGTCGCTCCAGAAGGCCAATGGCGGCCGCGGCGTGCTGATGGGCGGCGTGCCGGGCGTGGGCCCGGCCGAGGTCGCCGTCATCGGCGGCGGCGTGGTCGGCATCAACGCGGCGCGGGTCGCCGCCGGCATGGGCGCCTCCGTCGTCGTGCTCGACCTCTCGCTCCCCCGGATGCGGTGGATCGACGACACGTTCGGTGGCCGCATCCGCACCCGCTACGCCTCCCGCGCCGCCACCGAGGAGGAGGTGACGAAGGCGGACATGGTGATCGGCGCCGTCCTCGTTCCGGGCGCCGCCGCGCCGAAACTGGTGAAACGCGACCTCCTGAAGAAAATGAAGCCCGGCGCCGCGGCGGTGGATGTCGCCATCGACCAGGGCGGCTGCTTCGAGACCTCGCGCGCGACGACGCATGACGACCCGATCTATATCGAGGAGGGGATCGTGCATTACTGCGTCGCCAACATGCCCGGCGCCGTGGCCCGCACCTCCACCCTCGCGCTCGGCAACGCCACCATGCCCTTCATGCTCGCCCTTGCGGACAAGGGCTGGAGGAAGGCCTGCCAGGAAGATCCGCACCTCGCCGAGGGGCTCAACGTCCATGCCGGCAAGCTGACCTACTACGCCGTGGGCGAGGCGCTCGGGATCGACGTGATCTCGCCGCGGCTCGTGCTGCGGTAAGTCCGCCAATCCGCGCTGCGCGGGCTCAACGCACGCCTGCGCAGCCCCAAGATTGAAGTTTGGAGGAAACCCCCTTTCGGCCCTATTCTGGCCGCCAGGGGAGTAAGCGCGAAGCCCCGGGCGACTGCAGAACAGGAGTTGACGGAGGCTGCCGTGATCGTGGCGACGGGATTGAGCCGAACGGGGACGACATCTCTTCACCTCGCTTGCCTCTCCTTCGGCTTCGCCGGCATTCACTATCCTGATCGCGAAGCCATCCCCTGGCTCAACGGCCGCTTCACCGACGAGATATTCAGCCGCTACGACATCGTGAGCGACGCGCCGGTTCCCGCCTATTGGCGGCGATTGAGAGAGGTGCGGCCCGATCTTCGTGTGATCCACACCCGACGCAACGTAGAGACCTGGATCGGATCGGTTCGCCGCCACTGGGCTGCGACGGGGCCCTCAAGCCAATACACGCTTCTACGCGATCAGATCAGGCTCGCGGTTTATGGCGTCATTGGCTTCGACGAAGCAATAATGCGTTATGTATTCGAGCGGCATGATGATAGTGTGATGTCAGAGATGAGCGGGCGGGCCGATTTTCTCTGTATCGACCTCGACGATGGTTTCGACATGAAGGCGCTCTCGCGTTTTCTCGGAAAATCCGAAGAAGGTGCGCCAAAGGCGCCGCATGCACGCTCGCCTAGGATCGGTGCGCTCGCCGATCTTCCGAGAGCGCGGGTAAAAGCTGCCGCCCCGCATCTGCAAGCTTTCTTGTCCCGTTTGGCGGCGGAGCCGCAATAGACGCACCGCTGGCCGCTGGCAGGTGAGACCATGCGGAGGCTTGTGCTCCGCTAAACCCTCGGAACCGCGACGCCGATCATGGCGTCGCGGCTCACCAGCGCAGCGAGCGCGGCCTCGTCCATCCCTTCGGTCCCCTCGGGGCGCATGGGGAGGACGAGATAGCGCATGTCCGCCGTCGAATCATGGACCTGAACGGTCACGTCCTCCGGCAGATCGAGCCCGAATTCGGAAAGCACCTTCCGCGGCTCGATCACCGTGCGGCTGCGATAGGCGCGCTGCTTGTACCAGTCCGGCGGCAGGCCGAGAAGGTTGCGCGGATAGCAGGAGCAGAGCGTGCAGACGATCACGTTGTGCACCTCCGGCGTGTTCTCCACGACGATGAGGCGGAGCGCGTCCACCGGCGCGCCCATCTCCGTGCAGGCGGCGGAGCCGTCCTCCAGCAAGCGGGCCTTGAAGGCAGGGTCTGTCCAGGCGCGGGCGATGACGGCGGCGCCGCGGGCCGGGGTCCGCGCATCCATCCGCGCCACCTGGTCCGCAATCTCCGCCTCCGTCGCCACGCCCTTCTCGACGAGAAGCTCCCGCACCGCGATCTCCATCTTCTGGAATCGGGTCAGCGGCGAGTCCTGATCGGGGCGGTAGGGATGGCCCGAGGGGCTCATGCCCTCATGGTCATGGTCGTGAGGATCATGCGGCATCGGCGGGCTCCAGCCAGTGGTCGAATATCTCGGCGTCGAGCCGGTCTTGCGCGCGCTCGGCCCGGTCGCCCCAGACCTCCGCCATGGTGAAGCGGACGCGGTAGAGCCGGCGGCGGGGGATTTCCGGCCAGCCATAGGCCAGCGCCTCCGGGTCATGGCTCTCGCCGAGGTCGCGCTCGATGATCCCTGTCCGCCCGCGGAGATACCAGGGCGTCCGCACATGGCCCGGCGGCGCCATCCGCTTCAGCCGAACCGCCTCTCCGACCCGATAGACCATCGCCGCCTCCCTGTCGGCGCGAGCCTATCGCCGGCCCGCGCGGCTCTCAAGCGTCGATCTCCAGAAGCTCCGCCCAGAGCGCCCGCTGCGGCGCCGGGTCGTTCAGCCGCCGCGCCAGCGCCTGCCCGGCGGTGGCCATGGAGGCGGCGCGGGCCCGGTCCGCCGCGAGCGCGTCCAGCGCCGCGCGCCATTCGCGGGGGTCGGGCCCGAGGGCGAGGCCCGCGCCCGCCTCCGCCGCGCGCCGGGAGGGGGTCCAGTGTGCGGCGTAGAGCCCTGCAGCGCCGGCGATCCCGTGCTCGATCAACTTGTTGAGCGAGCGCGCGGCGTTGAAGGGCGTCTCCGCCAGCGGATAGAGCGCGACATGCGGGCGTAGCCCCGGCAGCGCCCGTCGCCAATCCGCCCAGCCCATCGCCCCGAGGTCGCGCGCCCGTGGATGCTGGACGAGCCGTCCATGCCCGCCGCCGACGATCAGCTCCGCCTCTGGCCAAACCTCCAGAAAATCCCGCAGCACCGGCGCGAGCGGCGCGAAATCCGGCCCGTGCACCTGCGAGCCGAGAAAGGCGACGCGGAACGGCCCCGGCGCCTCGTGATGCGACAGGTCGGCGAAGCCGGTCTCCCAATAGGGATCGAGCCGCCGCACATCCGCCTCCGGCGCCCGCGCCCTGATCATCGCCGCCAGCGGATCGGCGGAGACGACGACGGCCCGCGCCCAGGGCAGGAACCGCGCCGCCGCCGCGCGCTCCACCCGCTCCAGCTTGAACCGCCAGTAGGGGGAGAGCGCGGAGTCGGCGCCTTCGAGGTCGATCGCGTCGTCGATCAGATAGACATGATGCGGCCGGAGGCTCGCCCGCCCCGCCCGCGCGTCATGCCGGATGACAAGCCGCGTGGCCGCTGAGGCGAAAACGGTGGGCGCATAACGCGTCACCAGCCCTGCCTCGAGCCAGTCCGCGCAGGCATTCGCGAAATAGAGGTCCGCGGTTGGCGAGTTAAGCGTCGTCAGCGCGCGGGCGAGAAGGCGCCGCAGCATGGCGGGGCTCAGCGCCGGTCCTTGACGTTATAGCCGATCATGACGAGCACGACCCAGCCCATGAAGAGGAAGAGCCCGGTCAGCGCCCCGAGGAGATAGCGCTGCGGATATTCCGGCTTTTCGGACAGCGTCGGGGAGACATGGGCGGAGAGGTAGCGCTGCTGGCGCCGCGCCTCCGCCTTTGCGTTCTCGAACGAGGCGAGGGCGACGGAATAGGCCTGCTCGGCCAACTCCCGGTCCACCGTCAGCTCCTCGAAACGGCCTACTGCGGTCGAGAGCGTCGGCCCGTCCCCGCCCGAGGCGAGCTTCGCGCGCTCCGACGCCACCGCCGACTCCAGCGAGGCTATACGGCGCTCCGTAGTGACTACGCGCGAATCGTCGTCGGCCGCGAACTGGCGCAACTGGTCGAGCCGCAGTTGCTCCTCCGTCAGCGTGGCTTCGAGCTCGCCGATCCGCTTCATCAGGGCCTGCACGTCGAGGCTCGGGTCCACCCGCTGCTCCGCGGCCCGGAGCGCGGCGATGGCGAGCCGCACCTCGCGCAGCCGCTCGGCCGATTCGTCGAGAAAGAGTCGCGCGTCGCGCACCGCGTCCTCCCGCGCCTCAGCGGAAAGCCGATTGATGAGATCGGTACTCTCGGCCAGCACGGCAAGGGCGATCTCCTGCGAATCGTGCGGCTCGAAGGACCGCACCTCGACCTCCACGATCCCGGCGCTGAAGGAGACTATGACCATGCTCTTCCAGTAATCGGTCAGCGCCTCGATCGAGGGATCGTCCCCGAGGGCGAAGAACCAGTCCGTCTCCATGACGCGGTTGAAGCGCTCGCGGAGGCCGAGTTCGTATTCGAGCTTCTCGACGAGGTTCTGACTCTGGATGAAGCCGTAGAGGATCTCCGCATCGTCCGCCGCGCCGGTCGCCGTTCCGCCAAAGATCTGACCGAGCGAGCTCAAGGTCGGCCCGTCATCGGACTGGATCGTGAAGGCGAGGCGAGAGGCGTACTGGTCCGCCGCGCGGGTGTGGAGATACCAGTTCGCATAGACCGTCGGTCCGACCACCAGCACGAAGAAGCTGACGAGGAGGAGCCAGTGTCGGGTGCGGAATCGCGCCTCCGCCCGCAGGCGCTGACGGCGGGGTGGACCGGCGCGGCGGGCTAGCGCGCCGGCCTGCCCTTGCCCCGCCGCCTCCGCGCGCAGCGCGCGCGGCCCGGGCCTGGGTTCGGGCATCGCCGCATCGCCTGCCTCGGGCAGGTTCGCCTTCGCCTTGGTCATCTCTTTCGCCATCGGCCGGTCCTTGTCCCGGCGCGCGGATCGGGCCCACGCCCCGCCGATATGCTGGCATTCGTCCGCCAATGCAACGCAGAGCGCCTCGCCGCGCGGCGAGGGGCTTTGACAATTGGCCGCGCCGTCGCTAGCCCTCGCCTTCGCCAGAACCTACATCCGGGGCGGCGCGAGCCGGCGGTGGAGGCTGCATTGCCGAGATTCATAAATATCCGCGTGATCGTCGCCCTGATGATGCGCGAGATGTCGACCCGATACGGGAAATCGGCCGGCGGCTATGCTTGGGCCGTCCTAGAGCCGCTGGGCATTATCGCGGTTCTCACGGTCGTCTTCAGCTTCGTCGTGCGCACGCCCGCGCTCGGAGACAGTTTCGCGCTCTTCTTCGCGACAGGTTTCATCACCTTCCATTATTACATGGAGCTATCCCAGTTTTCCGCTGGCGCCGTGATCATGAACCGGCCGCTCCTCACCTATCCGCGCGTCACCCCGATCGATACGATCCTAGCCCGCGCGCTGCTCCAGTTCTTCACGCTGTCGGTCGCCGGCGCGCTGATCTTCACCGGCATCGTGCAGGTCGAGGACATCCGGACCAGCTATGATTTCGAGGCGATCTTGAAGGCGGTGATCTATGCGAGCGTCCTAGGTGTCGGCATCGGAGCGACCAATGCGGTAATCTTCGCCTATGTGCCGACCTACCAGAACGTATATCGCATTCTCACCCGGCCGCTCTTTCTCATCTCGGGCGTTTTCTTCACCTTCGACGAGATGCCGCGTCTGGCGCAGGACATACTGTGGTGGAATCCTCTGATCCACGCTGTCGGCCTCATGCGCAAGGGCTTCTATCCGATCTATGACGGCGCCTATATTTCCGAACTCTATCTTGGCGGCGTTGGGGTCGTCTTCCTTACCCTCGGGCTCTTTCTCGTCTATTCGAACAAGACCTTCCTGATCGAGCAGCGCTGAAGCGGGCCGGGATGATCGAACTCCAGAATCTCACCAAGATCTATCGCACCGGAAAGGTGCGCCGCGTGATCCTCGACGGAGTGACGCTGACCATCCCGCGCGGGCGGAGCCTTGGCCTCCTCGGGCGCAACGGCGCCGGAAAGTCCACCCTGCTCAACATGATCGCCGGCACGGTGGAGCCGGACGAGGGCCGCATCGTCCGGCATGGCAGCGTCTCTTGGCCGCTTGGCTTCTCCGGCAGTTTCCACGCCATGCTCTCCGGCGCGCAGAACGTCCGCTTCGTCGCCCGAATCTACGGCTGCGACGTGGAGACGCTGATCGACTATGTCGCCGACTTCTCCGAACTCGGGGAGGCCCTCTACATGCCGGTGAACACCTATTCGAGCGGGATGCGCGCGCGCCTCGCCTTCGGCGTCTCGATGGGGATCGCCTTCGACTATTATCTCGTGGACGAGACGACGGCGGTTGGCGACGCCAATTTCCGCAAAAAGTGCCGCGCTGTCTTCGCCGATAAACTATCAAAATCCGACGTTATCATGGTCTCCCATTCGATGAACACGTTGACCGATTATTGTAAGGCCGGTGCAGTGCTCGAAGACGGGAAAATGACATACTACGAGAACATCGAGGACGCCATCGCCGCGCATGAGGAGAACATGGCGATCCGCTGATCCAGGGCTTTCAGCGCGCCCAGTAGGGGAAGGCCCGGCGCGTCAGCCGCTCCGCGGCTTCCGCAACGGCGCGTCGACGGCCTTCCTTGTGGAAGAAGGAGCCCTTGATCTGGATCTCCCGCGCCAGCGCGCGGCGGAAATCCGCCTCGAGCGCCCGGTCCACCGGCTCCGGCGACGCCCAGAAGGCGTCCAGCGTCCCCTGATGGGTCAGTCCAGGAATGTCGTAGACAGCCGAGCCGAGCGTCTTCACCGGCACGCCTTCCTTAAGGCAGTGGAGCCCGACCGTCGAATTCGCCATCACCGCGCTCCGGGCATGGCGGATAAGCGCCCCGAGATCGCCCCCGCGGATGAGGTCGACCCGGTCGCCAAGCCCCCGCGCCCGCGCCATATCTGGCACCCTGCGCCGCCAGCCGCGCCAGTCGCTGTCGAGCGGATGCATCTTCACGATCAACCGGCGGGATGCTGGCGCGGCGCGGGCCATCGAGTCGAGGATTTCCCCGATCATGTCGGCATAGTCGTCATAGGGGGAGGAGGCGCGGATCTGATAGTCCTGCGCGAGCTGCATGGCGAAGAGCGTGTAATCCGCCCCCGGCTCCATGCAGCGGCCCTGCACCGCCCGCGCCGCCCGCTCCTCCCGGCCCTCGCGCAGAAGCGCGGCGATCCAGCAGGCGTAGTGGGTGAAGAGCGTATAGGGCAGATCGAGCCGGTAATGCGGATAGAGCGGCCAGAAGGCGATGGTGGAAGCGAACATGCCGATATCCGCCATCGCCTCGGCCAGAAAGCCGGTCGGATAGCGCGCCTCGTCGGCCAGCGGATCCTCCCCTCCCGGCGCGCCGAGCCGCCGGATTGTCTCCGGATCCTTCGGGAAACGCGAAAAGGCGCCCATCGCCTCCGGCTCCAGCGTCAGCCAGTGGGGCCGGAGGTATCCGAACTCGATCGACCAGGCGCGGATGCCGAGCGCTTTCGCCGCCGCCAGCGCATCGACGTTCCACGGATGCCGGTCCGCATAATAGAGCACGTCGGTGACACCCTCGCGCGCCATATGCGCCTCGATCCAGGCGCGCCAGCCTGCCTTCGGCCCACGATAGGAGCGGGCCCCGAGGCGCGGCCAGTACAGAATGTCCTGGCCGGAGATGCGCACCTTGCCAACGCCGTGTCCGCCCGCTCTCAGCGCGTCGGCCAGCTCGACCCAGAACCGGGAATGGTGCCCCTGCAGGAACAGGAAATTCCGCCGCTCCGTCACGTCTTCCGCCTCTCCCCGCCTCCGCGCGCCTCTTGCATGTTCGGACGCGAGAGGGCAAGCGCGGGGCCGGGCCGAGGGAAGGGCGCTGGATGGAGACGGACGGGCGGGAGCGGGTCTTCGTGCTTCTGCAGGGACCCTATTCCGAATTCTTCACCGAACTCGCAGCCGCCTTGCGGCGTACGGGCGCCGGAGTGCGTCGGGTTCTCTTCTGCCCCGGGGACCGTCTCTATTGGCGCGGGCCCGGCGCCGTCTCCTTTCGCGGGCGGCAGGACGAGTGGCGCGGCTGGATCGAGGCCTTCCTGCGCGCGGAGGGGGCGACGGACATCGTCATGCTGGGGGACGGGCGGCGGCTCCATGACGAGGCGGCGCAGGCGGCGCAGGCGCTCGGCATTCGCGTCCATGTCGTGGAACTCGGCTATCTCCGGCCCGGCTGGCTGACGCTGGAGCCGGACGGCACGGGCGGGCGCAGCCGCTTTCCGCGCGACTGGGCCGAAATCGCCGCACTGGCGGCGGGTGCGCCGGGCCTCCCGTCGCCGCGCTTCGCGGCCAGCTTTATCGAGTACGCGGCGAAGGACGTGGCCTTCAGTCTCGCCAACCTCCTCGCCTCATGGGCGATGTTCCCGCATTACCGCCGCCATTCGCCCGACCATCCGCTGACGGAATGGTCCGGCTGGATCTGGAACAAGCTCCTGCGCGCCCCCGCCCGCGCCAGCGCCCTGAGGGCGGCGGAGGCGCGCATTGCGGCGCATGAGGGGCCGGTCTTCTTCCTGCCGCTCCAGCTCGACGCGGACTTCCAGATGCGCCTTCACGCGCCGCCAGGGGGCGTCGCGGCCCTCATGGAGCAGGCGGTCCGCAGCTTCGCCGCCCATGCGCCGGCGGAGGCGCTGCTGGTGGTGAAGGTGCATCCGCTGGATCATCTCTGGGCCGGGTGGCGGCGGAAGGTCGAGGCGGCGGCGCGGGAGGCCGCCGTCACGGCCCGCTGCCTCTATCTCGACGGCGGAGATCTCGAAGCGATGCTGCCGCGCACGGCGGGCGTTGTGGTGGCGAACTCCACGGTCGGGCTTTCCGCGCTCCGCGCGGGAGCGCCGGTCATCGCCCTCGGAACGGCGATCTACGACCTGCCGGGCCTGACCTTCCAGCGCGGGCTGGACCAGTTCTGGCGGGAGTCCGCGCCGCCTGAGCCGCCGCGGCTCGACCTATTCCTCCGGGCGCTCGCGGCGTCGATCCAGCTTCCCGGCGGATTCGACGGCGAGGGCGTGAAGCCGGGCGCGGCGGCGATGGCGGCGCGGATGCTCGCGCCGCCGCCCTGGCCGCGACGGGAGGCGACGGCGTGATCCGTTCCGTCGTCATCACCGGCGCGTCGAGCGGGATCGGCGCCGCGCTCGCGGCGGAGGCGGCGCGGCCCGGCGTTACGCTGCTCCTTGTCGGCCGGAACGCGGAGCGGCTGGAGACGGTGGCGGAAGCCGCCCGCGCGAAGGGCGCGGCCGCCGAGACGGCGGCGATCGACCTCCGCGATGCGGATGCGCTTCGCGCCCGGCTGCTGGACTTCGACGACCGCGCGCCCGTCGACCTTCTCATCGCGAACGCCGGCGTGGCGCGGGGCGGGCTGCCGGAGGCCGAAGGGCAGGCCCGCTTCGTGATCGAGACGAACCTCCTCGGCATGATCGCGACGGTCGAGCCGCTCATGCCGCGGATGATCGCACGGGGCGCCGGGCGCATCGCCCTCGTCTCCTCAATCGCCGCCATTCGCCCCTCGGCGGATCTGCCTTCTTACAGCGCCGCGAAAGCCGGAGTGCGCGCCTACGGGCAGGCGATCCGCTCCGGCCTCCGGGCTAAGGGCGTTTCGGTAACGGTGATCTGCCCCGGTTTCGTGACGACGCCGATGAGCGCGCGCCACCACGGGCCGAAGCCTTTCGAAGTCTCTGCCGGGCGGGCGGCGCGGCTGATTCTCCGGGCGGCGGAGAAGCGGCGCGGGGCGCTGACCTTCCCGTTCCTGTTCTCCGCGATGATCTTCCTCGGCAACCGCCTGCCGCCTGTCCTGTCCGACTGGTTCGAACGGCGCTACGCCGCGCGGATCGGTGAAGACTAGGCGCCTACCCCTGCTTCTGCGCGTGCCGGCGAGCGAGTGGCGTCGCTTCGGCCATTGGCGCCTGCGAAGCTTGTTGAAGCGCGACGGCGCGAAGCTGAACCACAGGAGACTGTTCGGCCGGCGCCGGAAGGAGGCGGTCAGCCACCCGCCGATCCCCCGGTCATTTTGAGAGAGCAAGGATTTCAGACGTCATCGCCGGGCGGGCCGTAAGCGGCCGACCGGCGGAGACCTTCATCAGTCGGAGCCGGTCGGCTGCGCGGTTCGCGCTGCGCCGGAGGCGCCCCGCGTTCGCCCGCGGTTTCGCCGCGCCTTCAACCGGATGTTCACCAGGCGCGCTGTCTATGAGCGCATCCGGCGGGCGGGGCGCTTCCGGCTCTGGCGCGGCCGGGGCGGCGGCGATAGGTTCGCGGAGCGGGAGGGGGGCTTCGCGGCTTCATGAAATGGCGCAATCCATACCGGCTCTGGCGCATCTGGCGCCGGCTCCGCCGCAAGACGCGGAAGATGAGCCATCGCCGGCGCACGGATTTCCGCTGGGCGCCCTTCCTCTACGGCCTGATCGCAACCGCCATGATCCTCGGCCTGCAGGTCTGGAACCCGACCGGGCTCCGGGCGATCAACGAGGCGGCGTTCGACCAGTATCAGAGGCTGAAGCCGCGGCAGGTGGACCCTTCCGCCCCGGTCCTCGTCGTCGATCTCGACGTGCGGAGCCTCCAGGCGCTCGGGCAATGGCCCTGGCCGCGGACGGAGATGGCGGAGCTGACGCGGCGGCTGACGCAGCTCGGCGCGATCTCCATCGCCTATGACGTCGTCTTCGCGGAGCCGGACCGGACCTCGCCCGCGCGCGTGGTGGAGAGCTGGCGGAAATACGATCCGAACGCGGAGGCGCGGCTCGACCAGACGCTGAGGGACCATGACGCCGTCTTCGGCGCGGCGATCGCGGAGAGCCCGGTCGTGCTCGGCGTCGTGCTGAACAACGACCCTTCGGGCTCTCGCCCGCCCACGCGCGCCGGGATCTCCTGGTCGGGCTCGGACCCGCGCCCGGCGATTCCGGCCTTCGCCTCGGCGAACGTGAACCTGCCGATCCTCAGCCATTCCGCCTCCGGCGTCGGCAATTTCTCGCTCGGGACGGAGCGGGCGGACGTGATCCGCCGCGTGCCGCTCCTGACGCGGGTGGAGGAGCAGATCGTGCCGACGCTGGCGCTGGAGGCGATCCGCGTCGGCTTCCAGGCGGGCTCGATCCTTGTGAAGTCGAACGACGCGAGCGGCGAGCTGGGGGCGACGGGCGCGGGCATCGCCTCCATGCGCGTCGGGCCGATGGAGATTCCGGTCGAGGCCGATGGCGGGCTCTATGTCTATTATTCCGGCAACAGCGTGGAGCGGAAGGAGCGCGTCGTCTCCGCCGCCGACATCCTTGCGGACGAGATTCCGGAGGAGGTGGCGGCGAAGGTCGCCGGCAAGGTGATCTTCATCGGCACCTCCGCCCCCGGCCTCCTCGACCTCGTGGCCACGCCGTTCGAGCCGGCGGCGGCGGGGGTGAACGTCCATGCGGAGCTGGCTGAGCAGATCATCTCCGAGTTTTTCCGCACGGACCGGATCGCCTGGCGGGATGAACTGGCGGAGGCCCTGCCGCAGCTCGCGGGCGAGGAGGCTGAGGCGGCGCGGGCGAAGATCGCGGAGCTGGATGCGGAGATCGAGCGGTTCTCGGAGCCTGTCTTCATATCGCAGCCGGACTGGGGGACGGGGGCGGAGCGGCTCTTCATCCTGCTGATGGGGGCGATCGCCTCGCTTCTCCTCGCCTACAACCGCACGGCGCTTGCAGGCGTCGCTGCGGCCTTCGGCGCGGTCGGCGTCGTCTCCGCCTCATGGTTCGCCTTCGACCTTTCGGGATTCCTGCTCGGCCCGGTCTATCCAGCGCTCGGCGTGTTCCTGCCCTGGGGGACGCTGACCGTTTACAACTATGTCCGGGCGGACCGGGACAAGCGGGCGGTGAAGAACCAGTTCGCGCATTTCATGTCGCCCGACGTGATCGACGAGATCGCGGAGGACCCGGAGCGGTACCTCACGCCGGGCGGGGACCAGCGCGACCTCTCGATCATGTTCTGCGACGTGCGGAAGTTCTCCACCATCACCGAGAAGATGACGCCGCAAGAGACGATCCTCTTCATCAACGAGTTCCTGACGCCGCTGACGGACGTGATCATCCGCAACTCGGGCACGATCGACAAGTATATGGGCGACGCGATCATGGCCTTCTGGAACGCGCCGCGGAAATCGCCGCTCCATATGGAGCAGGCGACGCTCGCGCTCTTCCAGTTCAAGGACGCGCTGGTGGAGATCAACAAGCGGTTCGTCACGCTCGGCTTCCCGGAGATCGACATCGGCGTGGGGGTGAACACCGGCCCCTGCGCGGTCGGCGCGATGGGCTCCAAGATGCGGCTCGATTATTCCTGCATCGGCGATGCAGTGAACCTCGCGTCCCGACTCGAAGGGATCACCAAGCAGTACGGGCTCTGGAACTGCATCGGCAACAACACGGCGAAGGGCGTCGCCCACGCCTTCGCGCTGATCGAGATCGACGCGGTGGCGGTGAAGGGGCGGAGCCGGCCCGAGACGATCTGGACCGTGGCGGGGGAGGCGGACCTGCTCGGCGACCCCACCTATCTCGCGCTCCGCGACGCGGTGGCGGAGGGCATGGCGGCCTACAAGGCGCAGGACTGGGACCGGGCGGAGGCCGCCTATCGCCGGGCGGCGACCTATGAACTTGACGCCTATTCGCCTGCGGGCCTGGTGGAGGTGTTCCTTGAGCGGATCGCGGAATATCGGCGGAGCCCGCCGCCGGCGGACTGGGACGGGGTCTACGTGGCGACGGCGAAGTGAGGGCCGGAGCGGATTTCCATGGAAATCCCCTGTTTTTCATTGAAATCGTTGGATAGTTTTATGTCACTTTTGTGACACTGCGTTTTCACCCGCCCAGCGACCGGGCGACGGGCGCGTCGATTTCCGACGCCAAGCCCGCATCGCCGAGCGCCTCCCGCACGAGCCGGAGGGCCCGGCGCGGAGGGCTTCGCCTTTCGGTCAGGGCGGGATGGGGAGGGAGAAGACGACCTTTCGAAACCCCGCGCGCCGAACGGCTCGCGGGATCGCCGCGCCGCATCCGCATCCAGCGGCGCGAAGGCGCGGACGAGCGGGAAGGCGAGGATCGACTCGCCGGGGAGGGCGGGGCGGAGGAAGCGCGCCTCCACCTTGTTGCGGATCCCGGGGAGGTTCTTCCACTTCCCCTTCTCCTGCAGGCTCCTCCGGCTCTCGACCAGCGGCATCGCCTGTGCGGCGCCTCGAAATCGAGATCGGCCATGGCCATGCCGGGTTCGGATACGAAGAGGTCGCGAAGCCGGCTTTCAACCCGTCATGGCCCGGGCGCCCGGCCGGGTGCGTGAGGCGGTTTGCCGTCTCGGGATTGATCCGCCGCCCGGCATTCGCTCCCGCCGGCCATAAATGAAGTGGCGGGCGCGCCGCAAACTGCCTTATCTGGCGTCGACAGCGGAGGGGACGGTCATGAAAAAACAGCTCGCCGTGGAATTCGGCGCGGGGACGGACTTGCGCGGGGAGGATGCGACCAAGGCGGCGCGGCGGGCGGTGGCGGATGCGCTGCACCGGAACGGGCTGACGGTCGCGGATGCGCTGGGCTTTCCGAAGGAGGCGATGCTGGTGGATATCCGCGTCGGCGTGCCCGGGGCGGCCTCGGTGGACCTCGCTTCGGTGGCGGCGGCGGCGCCCTATGGGGTGGTGACGGTCGAGGCGGTGGAAGGGGGGCTCCGGGCGCCGACGGCGACGGGCGCTACGATCATCGCCAATGCGGTCGTCTCGGTCTCCTTCGACGTGGAGCGGGCGGAATGAGACCGCGCTTGCCTGCGGGGCCCCGGCTCAGGGCCGGGGATCGGCGACGTGTCGTGAGCGGGAGGCGGAGATGACCTTGCGGCGGATCATGCTGGAGACGGGCGCGGGGGCGGACCTGCATGGCGGCGACATGACGAAGGCGGCGCGGCGGGCGGTGGAGGATGCGCTCCGCCGCTCCTCCCTCTCGCTCTTCCGCGCGCTGGAACTGGACCCGAAGACGATGCGGGTGGAAATCCTGATCGGCGTTCCGGAGCCGGAGAAGGTGGACCGCGCGGCCATCGCCGCGATTCCGCCCTACGGGACGGTCGAGGTGAAGGTGGAGACGGGCGGCGTCTCCGCCGCCGGGCTCGGCGCGCCGGGGGGCTCCGACGCGGTGCTGGCCGCGGCGGCGATCATCGTCCATGTCGACGTGCCCGAGGGGCGCTGGCGGCTCAGGGCTTCGTGAGGAAGGCGCCGGAAAGCGCCTCCCGGATCAGCGCCGCCGTCTCCGCCACGCCGTAGAGGGCGATGAAGCCGCCGAAGCGGGGGCCTTCCGAGGCGCCGAGGAGGACTTCGTAGAGGGCGCGGAACCAGTCCCTCAGGGGCTCGAACTCATGCGCCTTGCCGATGTCGTAGCAGAGCGTCTGCAGCGCCTCCGCATCCGCCCCGCCCTCCCAGGCGTCGAGCCGGGCGGCGAGGTCGGAGAGGGCGGCTTTCTCCTTCGCGTCGGCGGCGCGGTAGGTTTTCGCGGGCTTCACGAAGTCCTGATAGTAGCGGACGGCATGGCCCGCCGCCTCGTCGAGCGCCGGATGCGTCTCCGGGCTCGCCCCGGGCGCGTAGCGGCGGATGAAGCCCCAGAGCGTCTCCTTCTTCTCCGCGCTCGCCACGGAGGCGAGGTTGAGGAGCATGGAGAAGGGGACGATGAGCGTGCTCTCCGGCGGGTTCCCCTCATGGATGTGCCAGACGGGGTTGGCGAGCCGCTGCGCCTCGTCCTGCCGCGGATAGGCGGCGAGCTGCTGGTGGTATTCGTCCACCGCGCGCGGGATCACGTCGAAATGCAGGCGCTTCGCAGTGCGCGGCTTCTGGAACATGAAATAGGCGAGGCTCTCCGTCGGCGCGTAAAGCAGCCATTCGTCGATGGAGATGCCGTTGCCCTTCGACTTCGAGATCTTCTGCCCCTCGCCGTCCAGAAACAGTTCGTAGACGTAATGCTCCGGCGGGCGCACGCCGAGGGCGCGGCAGATGCCGTCATAGATCGGGGTGTTGGACTGGTGGTCCTTCCCGTACATTTCGAAATCGACGCCGAGCGCGGCCCAGCGAGCGCCGAAATCCGGCTTCCACTGGAGCTTCACCTGCCCGCCGGTGACGGGGAGGGTCCATTCGCGCCCCACTTCGTCGTCGAAGGTGATCGTCCCCTCCTTCGCATCGACATGCTTGAGGGGGACGTAGAGGACGCGGCCCGTTTCCGGGTGGATCGGCAGGAAGCAGGAATAGGTCCGCCGCCGCTCCTCCCCAAGGGACGGCAGCATGATCGCCATGATCGCGTCATAGCGCTCGGCGCAGCGGAGGAGGATCTCGTCCAGCTTGCCGGACTTGTAGTATTCGGTCGCGGAGGCGAACTCGTAGTCGAAGCCGAACGTGTCCAGAAACCGGCGCAGCATCGCGTTGTTGTGGTGGCCGAAGCTCTCGAACTCCCCGAACGGGTCGGGCACGGAGGTGAGCGGGCGCTGGAGATGCTCGCGCAGCATCTCGGGGTTCGGCACATTGTCCGGCACCTTCCGCATCCCGTCCATATCGTCGGAGAAGCAGAGAAGGCGGGTCGGGATGTCCGACAGAAGCTCGAAGGCGCGGCGGATCATCGTCGTCCGCGCGACTTCGCCGAAGGTGCCGATATGGGGGAGGCCCGAGGGGCCGTAGCCGGTTTCGAAGAGCACATGGCCCTTTTCGGGCGGCGCTTTCTCATAGCGTTTGACGAGCCGGCGCGCCTCCTCGAAGGGCCAGGCCCGCGAGGTTTCGGCGAAGGCGCGCAAGTCCGTCATGATCCTCGTCTCCCGCTGAAGGCGCGCCTCTCCTATTGCGGGGGGGAGGGGCGGTCAATAATGTCCGCCCGAACGAAAGCGGAGCCTGTTCCCATGTCCGACGTGATGAGCCCCCAGGATGCGCTGGTCGCGGTGATGATCGCCATCTCCGCCGCCGACGAGATGCAGTCCACCGAGGAGCTGCTCTCCATCGACCGGACGATCGACGCGCTGCCCTGTTTCGAAGGCTACGACAAGGACCGGGTGCGCGGCGTGAACGACGTGGTGCGCGACCTCTTTTCCGAGGAGGACGGGATCGACGCGCTGATCGGGCTTGTGAAGGACGCGCTGCCCGAACGCTTCGCGGAGACGGCGTATGCGCTCGCCTGCGACATCGCCGCGGCGGACGGGGCGGTGAAGATGACGGAACTGAGGCTGCTTGAGATGCTCCGCCACGATCTCGGCGTCGGCCGCCTCGCCGCCGCAGCCATCGAGCGCGGGGCGCGGGCGCGGCATCAGAGGTTCTGAAGCAGAGGCCTTTCGGGCGAAGACGCGGCGCGCTCGGGCGAGGCCGGCCGCGGCCAGGGCTGGACGCCCGGGCCAAGGGGCGAGCGGGGGGGCGCTGCGCCTCCGCCCGGCCGGTTCCAGCCTACCCGCCCCGCTTCGCCAGCCGCTCCCGCCGCGCGATGTAGAGCGCGGCCCCGATGATCACCGCGCCGCCCGCGATCGTCCAGCCGTCCGGAAGCTCCGCGTAAAGAAGCCAGGCGCCAAGGGCGATGAGGATCAGCCGGAGATAGGAGAGCGGCGCGAGGAGCGAGGCCTCCGCCCAGCGATAGGCCTGAAGGTCCCCGATGTTCCGCGTCAGCGAGGCGACGACGACCACGGCGAGCGCGGCCCAGCCTCCGCCGCTCACCGGCAGGGACCACACGGGAAGGGCGATGGGCAGCGAGATCAGCACGCTCATCGCCGCGGAGGAAAGGTAGGCGGCGAAGGGCCCGTCCCTCACCGAAAGCCCGCGAGAGGAGAGGAGCGCCAACGCAAAAAGGACGGAGGAGACGAGCGCCGCCAGCATCGCGAGGTCGAACCCCGCGGTTCCCGGCCGGAGCACGATGAGGACGCCGAGGAACCCCGCGCCTATCGCCGAAGCGCGCCGGAGCCCGATCCGTTCCCCCTGCATCGGCACGGCGAGCATGGCGGCGAAGATCGGGGCGGTGAAGAAGAGGACGGTCGCCAGCGTCAGCGGCAGCGCGGTGAGCGCGTAGAAGCCGAACTGCGTCGAGACGCCGATCAGCGCGCCGCGCCAGACATGCCGCCAGGGCGAGGAGAAGCGCAGCTCCTTTCGCAGCCGGGGTATGAGGGCGAGGCCGGCGAGGCAGATCATGACCCCGCCGATGGCGCGGAGCGTGACGATCATCCTGCTGTCCAGCTCCAGCGCCGCCCAGGGGACCGCGAGGGTCATCGCCGAGGCGAAGAAGACGGAGAGCATCATCCACGCGGCGCCGCGCGCATTGTCTTCCGCAGGGGCGGATCTGGGCGCGGGCGGCGGGGGAAGTGGGCTTTCAGCCGCCGGATCGGGAAGGGCCATGCCCTTCCTTCCGCCGGCGGGCGGGCCGCGTCAAGCCGGGTTCAGGCCAGCATGTCCTTCACGGCGGCGCCGGCCTTGCCGAAATCCATGCGGCCCTGATACTTCGCCTTCAGCACGCCCATGACGCGGCCCATGTCCTTGATCGAGCTCGCCTCCGAATCTCGGATAGCGGCCTGGACGGCGGCCTGCACCTCCTCCGGCGCGAGCGGCTTCGGCATGAATTCGCGGATGATGCGGATTTCCGCCCGTTCCTGGTTCGCGAGCTCGGGGCGGCCGCCCTCGTCATAGGCCTTCGCGCTCTCCTCGCGCTGCTTGACCATTCGGCTCAGCACGTCGAGCGATTCGGCATCGTCGATGCCTGGCCGGTCATCCCCTGTGCGGGTTGCGATCTCCCGCTCGTTCAGCGCGGCGTTCATGAGGCGGAGGGTGCAGACCCGCTGCTGCTCCCGGTCTTTCATCGCCGCCTTGAGGGCGGCGTTGATGCGGTCTCGCATGTCCGGTTCGATCCCGATTTGGCGTCGCGCGGCGACTCTGTGACGAAGACCTTAACGCAGGCGCAGCATTTTCGCAAATCCGTCTCGGCCCCATTAACCATCTGGCGCATAGAGGTTTTCCCCGCTCTGGTCCCGGTGTTGACGGGCCGGGGGGAGGCCACTAGCTTCGCGCGACCCTGAACGGATCCTTCCCATGACCTCACGCCCCGCGCCGAACGCCACCCTCGCCCTTGCGGACGGGACCCTCTTTCACGGGCGCGGGTTCGGCGCCGAGGGGATCGCGGTGGGAGAGCTCTGCTTCAACACCGCGATGACTGGCTATCAGGAGATCATGACCGACCCGTCCTATGCGGGGCAGATCGTCACCTTCACCTTTCCGCATGTCGGCAATGTCGGCGCCAACCCGGAGGACGAGGAGGCGGACCGGCCCGCCGCGCTTGGCATGGTCACCCGGATGGACCCGACCGCGCCCTCCAACTGGCGCGCGGCGGAGGATCTCTCGCGCTGGCTCGCGCGGCGCGGCGCGGTCGCCATCGGCGGAGTGGACACGCGGCGGCTCACCCGCGCGATCCGGCAAAAGGGGATGCCGCACGCCGCGCTCGGCTTCTCCGCCGCGGGCGCGCCGGATGCGGACCGGCTGATCGCCGCGGCGCGCGGCTTCGCCGGGCTCGAAGGGGCCGACCTCGCGCTCGGCGTCACCGCGCCGCAGGCCTATCGCTGGGACGAGATGCGCTGGGCCTGGCCCGGCGGCTTCCCGCGGCAGGAGGCGCCGCGGAAGAAGGTCGTCGCCGTCGATTTCGGCGCCAAACGGAACATCCTGCGCTGCCTCGCCTCGGCGGGGGCGGAGATCGTCGTCCTCCCGGCGAAGGCGACGGCGGAGGAGGTGCTGGCGCATGAGCCGGACGGCGTCTTCCTCTCCAACGGGCCGGGCGACCCGGCGGCGACGGGCGAATACGCGGTGCCGATGATCCGCGGCGTGCTGGAGGCGGGGCTGCCGCTCTTCGGCATCTGCCTCGGCCACCAGATGCTCGCCCTCGCGCTCGGCGCGAAGACGGTGAAGATGAATCACGGCCATCACGGCGCGAACCATCCCGTCCGCGAGGTGGAGACCGGCAAGGTCGAGATCACCTCGATGAATCATGGCTTTGCGGTCGACGCGCAGACGCTGCCGGACGGAGTGGAGGAGACGCATGTCTCGCTCTTCGACGGGTCGAATTGCGGGTTGCGCGTGAAGGGGCGGCCCGTGTTTTCCGTTCAGCATCATCCGGAGGCGAGCCCCGGGCCGCAGGACAGCTTCTATCTCTTCGAGCGGTTCCTCGCGTCCATGCGATGAGGGGCGTTTCCATTTTCAATAGTTAATGACCTTTTAATGGAATTCTGACAGCTTGATTCGACTCGGCCTCGCTTCCGCGAGTCGGAGGGGGACCAAGTGGATCACATGACCTGCTTGCTGCGCGTGCGGCGCCGCTGATGCCAAAGGATGGCGACCTCTCGCCGCGGCGCGCCGCGGACCGGCGCATGATCGGCGAAATTCTGCTGGCGGACGGGGTAATCGACGCTGCGGCGCTGACGCGCGCGATCGAGGCGCAGGCGGTGAGCCGCGCGCGGATCGGCGACATCCTGACCTTTCGCGGGGGCGCCGACGCCACGGCGGTGGCGGCGGCGGCGGCGAGGCAATCCGGGCTGGACTTCGCCGATCTCCGCCATGAGCCGCTCGACGCCGCCTTGCTGGAGCCCGGGGAGATCGAACACCTCCTGCGCAACCGGATCGCGCCATGGCGTCAGGGCGCGGGCGGCGTGATCTACGCCGCCGCCGCACCAGAACTCGCCGCCTCGCCGCGTGCGGCCGGCTTCGTCGCGGCGGAGGGGCGCGCGCTCAGCCAGGCGCTGATCGGGGCCTATGGCGCGCCGATCGCGCTCCGCTCCGCCACGCGCCGGCCGGAAGGGGCGAGCCTTCGCGCCGGCTTCGCGCGGTGGCAGAGCCTCGGCGCCGGTGCGGCGGCGGCTGGTTTCGCCGGGGCCGTCGCATTCGATCCGGGCGCCGCGCTGACGCTCGCGGTTTGGGGCGCGGCGGGGGTGATGGGACTCAACGGCGCGCTCTGGGGCGCGGCGCTTGTCGCCCGGCCGGACTGGCGGGGGGAGCCGCCGCCGCCGGCGCTACGCCTTTCGGATTATCGCGCCCCGCCGGTCATCAGCTTGCTCGTCCCGCTCTACCGGGAGCCGGAGACGGCGCCGCTGCTGTTGGCGGCGCTGATGGCGCTGGACTATCCGCCGGAGCTTCTCGACATCAAGATCATCCTCGAAAGCGACGACGACGAGACGCTTGAGGCCTTCCGCGCGCTCGCCCCTCCGCCGCATTTCGAGATCATCATCGCGCCGGACGGCGCGCCGCGGACGAAGCCGCGGGCGCTGAACTTCGCGCTCGATTTCGTGCGCGGGGAGATCGTCGGCGTCTATGACGCGGAGGACCGCCCGCCGCCGGACCAGCTGCGCCGGATCGTCGAGCAGTTCGCCGCCTCGCCGCCGGACGTCGCCTGCCTCCAGGCGCGGCTCGGCTATTACAATGCGAAGGAGAACTGGCTCACCCGCTGTTTCGAGATCGAATATGCGAGCTGGTTCGACGCGATGTTGCCCGGCCTCTTCCGGCTCGGCATGCCGCTGCCGCTCGGCGGGACCTCGCTCTTCATCCGCCGCGGCGCCCTGGAGGCGGTCGGCGCCTGGGACAGTCACAATGTAACGGAGGACGCCGATCTCGGCATGATGCTGGCCCGGGCCGGGCTGCGCACCGGGCTTTCGCACTCGCTCACCGAGGAAGAGGCGGCGAGCCGGCCGGGCGCCTGGATCCGGCAGCGTTCGCGCTGGCTGAAGGGATATCTCGCCACCTGGGCGACGCATATGCGGCGGCCCGGCGCGCTCCTCGCCGATCTCGGGCCGTGGCGCTTTCTCGGCTTCAACGCGGTGCTGCTTTCCGCCGTGCTCGGCTACCTTCTCCTTCCCTGGCTCTGGGCGATCTCGTTCCTCGATCTCGCGATCGACATCGACGCGACGCAGGCGGGGGGCGCCGTCCGGGCGCTGCGGTGGACGACCTCTGCGGTGCTTCCGGCGATGTTCGCCGCCGCGGCTCTGGGGCTCTGGCGGCGCGGGCGGCTCGGCTTCGCGGGCTGGGCGTTGACCCTGCCGGCCTACTGGGCGCTGGGCGCCGTCGCGGCGCATCTCGCCGTTTGGGAACTGGCCACCGCCCCCACGAAATGGCGCAAGACGCGGCATGGCGTCGGCCGGATCGCTCAGGATCTGAGACGCCGCGCACTTGGCGACGATGCTTCCCGCGGCTGACCTGCCTGACGCCAGTCTCAGGAGATGGTGACGGCGTCCCGGGTTGTGGGGCAAGTCCCGGGACGCCGAAGCGGGCGATCGAAGATCGCGCCTGTCAGGACTTAAATCCCGTTGTGGGGCGGGATTTCACGGGCTCGTCTGTTGTGGAGGGAACGAACCCGACGTCGCTGTTCATTGGTTAAATATACATCTTTCGCTTTATTCCGCGACACGCTTCGCAAGGGCGTGCGCGATAATTCGCCGTTCGCGAAAACAAGAGAATCAATGGCCGCCGCGGAGCGGCTCCACCCCCACCATTCGCGAAGCGTGAGTGGAGGGGGTTGGATTAAGGCGGAACTGGGGCTCGGAGATGATTTTAAGCTTATGAAAAAAAGCATTGAATTACATTTAAGGCCGAAATAAGGCAGATCTGGCTTCGGATTCCAAACGCCCCCGGGTCTCTTGCAGAGGGTGGGGGCGATGCGCCCCGCCGTTCGTGGAAAATCAGTGGCGGTCATTTCCCCGCATTCGTGAACAATTTCCACCCCGGAGCGTGAATGGCGAGGAACGCGCTTCGCTCCTCCTCGCTGAGCGGGAGGAGGGCCGAGTCGGGCGCCGCCTCCCGCGCCCCCGCGGCGGAGGCGTTTTTGCGCAGCGCGGCAAGGAGCCGCGCCTCGTCCGGCGCCTTGTTGCGATGCGCGCCGAGATGCGGAAGCAGAAGGCATGGGCGCGGGAGCGACGCGGCGGCGGCGAAGGCGCGGGCCGGCGCCGGACCGCCCGCTCCGGGCGCGAAGGCGAGGATGCGGACGGCGCCGGCGCCGAACGCCTCCCGCCACCAGCCGATGATGCGCGGCCAGTCGAGATGCGCCTGCATCTCCGGCGAAGCGAGGAAGGTGCGGAGCGGCCGCGCCTCCCGGACCTGGCGGCTCATCACCATTTGCCTGTGAAAGCTCTCGGCCCAGAGATCGGGCCGCCGCAGAAACACCACGACTCTCGCATCGAACCGCGCGGCGAGCGGCGCGAGGGCGCGGGCGAAATCCGGCTTCGGGCCCGAGAACCCCTCCGCGCTCAGAACCGCGACCCGTGCGCCGGAGGTTTCGATCCGGCGCGCGAGCGTCTCCACCAAGGCCGCAGAGGGGCCGTAGGCGGGATGCGGGCGGCCGTGATCGGCCTCATGGCTGATCGCGTCGAAGAGCGCGGCGTGCTTCGGCTGGCGCCGCCCGTCCGCCCCGATCGAGTCCGGATAGAGCACCCCGAGGAGCCGCAGGAGCCGCCTGTTGCGCGAAAGGTAGTGCTGGATCGAACTTGACCCGGTCTTGTGCATGCCGATATGGATCACGAGACGCGGCCTCATCGCCTTCGCCTTATGCGATTGCTGCACTGCAACAGGCCTGTTACCATCGCGCGACGATAGCGGGGTGACGACGAGATGGCCAAGGTCCTGACATTCGCGCAGCAGAAGGGCGGCGCCGGCAAGACGACGCTGCTCGCGCAGGTCGCCGTCGCGCTCCTCGGGTCGCACCGCCCGGCGCTGATCGACCTCGACCCGCAGAGGACGCTGACCGGCTGGATGGACGAGCGCATCCGCCGGACCGGCGAGGCGGGCATGGACCTCACGGAATCGAGCGAATGGCGCGTGGGCGCCGACATTTCCAAGGCGGCGCGGGACGCCGACCTGATCTTCATCGACTGCCCGGGCGTGGCGGACGTGATGCTGAACCGGGTGCTGCGGGAGACGGACCTCGTGATCGTCCCGGCGCAGCCCTCGGCGCCCGATGTCTGGGCGACGCGGGCGACGTTGCGGATGGCCGCCAAGCAGGGCACGGATGCGCGAGTGGTGCTGAACCGCGTGCCGCCCCGCGGCTCCGTGATCGAGGAGATGGCGGCGCAGCTCGAAGCGGAGGGCGCGGACCTCCTGCCCGAGCGGATCGGCAATCGCGTCGCCTTCGCCGCTGCCTTCGCCGCCGGCGCAGGCGTGACGGAGACGGCGAAAGGCTCCCGCGCGGCGGAGGAGATCGAGGCGCTGGCGGCGTCGATCCTCCGCATCCTCGGCTGAGTATGGCGCGGGGGGCGCGCCTTCGCTAGAAGGCCGGAATGAGCCTCAACCCGCCCGACCTCCGCCCCGACCTCGCCCGCGCCGCGCTGAACGCCGAAGCGCGGCCCGGCCAGCCGCGGATCGGCATGGTCTCCCTCGGCTGCCCGAAGGCGCTGGTGGATTCCGAGCGCATCCTGACCCGGCTGCGGGCCGAGGGCTATGCGCTCTCCCCCGATTACCGGGGCGCGGAGGCGGTGATCGTCAACACCTGCGGCTTTCTCGACAGCGCGAAGGCCGAGAGCCTCGCGGCGATCGGCGAGGCGCTGGCGGAGAACGGGCGCGTCATCGTCACCGGCTGCCTCGGCGCGGACGAGGCGCTGATCCGCGCGGCGCATCCCGCAGTCATGGCGGTGACGGGGCCGCAGCAATACGAGGCCGTGCTCGACGCGGTGCACGAGGCCGCGCCGCCGCGGCCCGACCCGTTCGTCGACCTGATCCCGGCGGCGGGCGTGAGGCTCACGCCCCGGCACTACGCCTATCTGAAGATTTCGGAGGGCTGCGACCACAAGTGCCGCTTCTGCGTCATCCCGACGATGCGCGGCCCGCTCCGCTCCCGCCCCGCCGCCGCGGTGCTGCGGGAGGCGGAGAAGCTGGCCGAGGCGGGGGTGAAGGAGCTGCTCGTCATCAGCCAGGACACCTCCGCCTATGGCAAGGACATCGGCTATGCGGCGAGCGACTGGCGCGGGGAGGCGCGGGCGGCGGACATCGCGAGCCTCGCCGCCGGGCTCGGGGAGCTCGGGGTCTGGGTCCGGCTCCATTACATCTATCCCTATCCGCATGTGGACCGGCTGATCCCGCTGATGGCGGAGGGGCTTGTACTCCCCTATCTCGACATTCCGTTCCAGCATTCCCACCCCGACGTCCTGAAGCGCATGGCGCGGCCCGCCGCCTCGGCGAAGACGCTGGACCGGATCGCGGCCTGGCGGCGGGACTGCCCGGAGCTCGCGCTCCGCTCCACCTTCATCGTCGGCTATCCGGGCGAGACGGAGGCGGAGTTCGCGCATCTGCTGGACTGGCTTAAGGAGGCGCGGCTCGACCGGGTGGGGTGCTTCAAATACGAGAACGTCGCCGGCGCGCGGGCCAACGCGCTGCCCGATCATGTTCCGGACGCGGTGAAGGAGGAGCGCTTCGCGCGCTTCATGGAGGCGGCGCAGGCGATCTCGGCCGAGAAGATGGCGGCGCGGGTCGGAACGCGGATCGAGGTTCTGGTCGACGAGGTGGACAGCGAGGGCGCCGTCGCCCGCTCGAAGATGGACGCGCCGGAAATAGACGGGCAGGTCTTCATCGACGAGGGGTTCGAGGGGCTCGCGCCGGGCGACATCGTCTCCGTCGAGGTCGAGGAGGCGGCGGAATACGATCTCTGGGCGCGGAGGCTCTGACGATGTTCACCATCGAGCACGAATTCGACGCGACGGTCGTGACGCTGGTGGACGAAGGCGAGGCGCCGCTCAAGGAGGACGTGACCGTCAACATCTTCGACGATTGCGTGACGCTCGAACAATACGATTCCCGGCGGGACGAAGTGACCCGCATCACCCTTTCCTTCTCCCAGCTCCGGGACCTCGAGGCGGCGCTGGACCTGCCCGAGGGCAGCTATCGCATCAGGAAGGCCGCGCCATGAAGATCGCCTGTCTGCACACGATGGAGAGCAACGCCGCGCTCTTCGACGCCGCCTGCCCCGAGGGCGCGACGCTGGTCCACGCCGTCAGGGAAGACCTGATCGCGCGCGCCGTGGCGACGGGCGGCGCCTCGGAGGCGCTGCTCGAAGAGGCGGCGGAGGCGCTGCGGGCGCTGATGCGGGAGAGCGGGGCGGATGCGCTGCTTCTCACCTGCACCTCCATCGGGGGCGCCGCCGCGCGGGCCGGGGCGATCCGGGTGGACGAGGCGCTGGCGGCGGCAGCGGCGGCGGAGGCGGGGACGGGCGGGCTGATCGACGTGCTGATCTCCCTTCCCTCCACCGAGGGGCCGACGCGGGAGATGTTCGAGCGCCATGCGGCGGCGGCGGGCGCGCGCATACGGATCGTTCTCGTGGAGGGCGCGCTGGCGGCCTTCCAGGCGAAGGATCTCGAACGCTACGCCGCACTCGTCGCGGCGGCGGCGGACCGGTCCGAAGCGCCGGTGGTCGCGCTCGCGCAGGCGTCGATGGCGCCGGCGGCCGCGCGCGCGAGGCGGGCCGTGATGACCAGCCCGGCCGCCGCGCTCGCGGCCGCGTCACGGCGCTGAGGCTTTTCTTCGCGCGTATCTTCCTGTTATGCCTGCCGGACCGGTAAGGCGTCAGGGGGATGGACGATGACGGTATGGGCGCGGCTTTCCGCGATGGCGGCGGCTCTTTTTCTCGCCGCCTGTGCGCCCGAGCCGAGAGCGCCCGACCTCAACACGCTCTATGACTCCGCGGCGGCCTTCGAGACGCAGGACCGGCGGCCCGTGATCTCGATTCCCGGCACGCTCGGCTCCCGCCTCGTCGACCGGGATTCGGGGATCGTTATCTGGGGCGGCGCATCCGGGCTTTCCGTCGATCCCGACATGCCGGAGAATGCGAGGCGCATCGCGCTCCCCATCGGCTCGGGGGGCGAATCGCTCCGCGTGCTCAGGGATGGCGTGAGAACCGACGGGGTGCTGCGCGTGGCGCGCGCCTCCGTCCTCGGCATTCCGCTGGAGCTCGACATCTATCGGGGCGTGATCTCCACCCTCATCGCCGGCGGCTTCGACTTCCGCGAGACGCGGGAGGAAGAGATCATGGAGCGGGACGTCAACCTCGATTCCTTCGAGTTCCCCTATGACTGGCGGCGCGACATCGTCGAGGCTGCGCATGACCTCGACTATTTCATCTCGCGCAAGACGAACCAGGTGATGGAGGAGCGGCGGCGCGTCTTCGGGCCGGAGGCGGAGCCGGTGAAGTTCGACCTGATCGCCCATTCGATGGGCGGGCTCGTGACGCGCTATTACCTCATGTACGGCGACGCGGACCTTCCGGAGGACGGTTCCCTGCCGGAGGTGACCTGGGCGGGGGCGAAGCATGTCGGCCGCGTCGTCTTCATCGCGCCGCCGAACACCGGGTCGGTGCTCGCCTTCGAGAATCTCGTCAACGGCAAGACGCTGGGGCCGTTCCAGCCGACCTATGCCCCGGCGATCCTCGGCACGCATGTCTCCACCTATCAGCTTTTCCCGCGGGACCGGCACATGCGCGTCCGCATCGCGGGAAGCGAGGAGCCGGTGAGCATCTTCGACCTCGCCAACTGGGAGCGGTATGGCTGGGGCCTTCTGAACCCGGGACAGGATGCGCTCCTGCAGATCCTCATGCCGGAAGAGGCGACGGCGGAAGGGCGGCATGAGCGCGCGAAGCGGCATCTGGGCAAGATCCTGAAGCGCGCCGAGCAGTTCCAGCGGGCGGTGGACCGGCCGGTGACGATTCCGGAGGATCTCGACCTCTATCTCGTCGTCGGCGGCGGGTTCGAGACGCCGGCGGAGGTGGAGTATGACCCGGAGACGGGGCGCGTGGAGATCACGAAGCTGGAGGAGGGGGACGGCGTGGTGCTCCGCGCCTCCTCGCTCCTCGACGAACGGCAGGACGGAAACTACACGCTGAGCCTCCGCTCCCCGCTCTCCTACCGCTCCGTCCTCCTCCTGCCGGAGGAGCATGTGGACATCACGAAGAGCCCGGTCTTCGGCGACAACCTCCTCTTCTGGCTCCTGGAGGCGCAGCGCTCGGGCGACCAGCTGGTGCGGCCGGGCCGGCTCTCCGTCGCCGGCGTTCCCTCGGAGGGACGGGCGGCGACCTCGCCGCCGGCGGACAAGTAGGCGCCTTGCCATCCGGCGCGAAATGAGGCACAAGCCGCGCTTCCGACCACGAGCGCTAAGGAGCGTCGCCCATGGCCCGCGTCACCGTCGAAGATTGCGTGGACAAGGTTCCGAACCGGTTCGAACTCGTCATGCTCGCCGCCCATCGCGCCCGCACCATCGCCACCGGCGCGCCGCTGACCATCGACCGGGACAATGACAAGAACCCGGTCGTCGCGCTCCGCGAGATCGCGGAGGAGACGATCCCGGTCGAGGATCTGAAGGAAATGGCGATCCAGGCGCTGCAGCGCCAGATCGAGGTGGACGAGCCGGAGGAAGACCAGATGTCCGCCAGGATGGGCGCGGACCGGGCCGACCAGCCGGTGGACGACGTCTCCGAGGAGCAGCTCCTCCGCGCGCTTCTCGCGGAGCAGAGCCAGGGCTGATCAGCCCGCCGCTACCCCGCGCTTCTTCTGTCGCTGCGAGAGCGGGCCGCGGCCCGAGAACATCTGGCGGATGTCGACAGTCGAGCGGTTTCCGATGTCGTCATAGTGCCATTTGAGCCAGCTGGCGGCGGCTGTCCTCCCGATCTCGAACATGTGGCGGAGGAAGGCCCATTCCGAGTTGAGCTTGGAGGAGGCGTCGAGCGCGCGCATGCGCTTGCGGGACTGGATGATGTGGAGGTTCATCTTCCGGTATTCCTCGGGGTCAAGCTTGCCGTCCTCCAGCAGGCGCGTGACGAAGTCGATAGAGCGGAGTTCGTGCAGGAGCGAGGAGTTGAAGGTGATCTCGTTCACCCGGTTCTGGATCTCCGCCGCCGTCTTCGGCTCTCCCTCCCGCACGATGGGGTTGATCTGCACGATCACGATGTCGGAGGCGGGGCTGCTGTAGAAGAAGGGATAGAGCGGCGGGTTGCCCATGTAGCCGCCATCCCAGTAATGCGCGCCGTCGATCTCCACCGCCTTGAAGAGGAAGGGGAGGCAGGCGGAGGCCATCACCACGTCGAGCGTGATCTCCTGCCGCTCGAAGACGCGGACGCGCCCCGTCTCCACCGTCGTCGCGCCGAGGAAGATCTCCATGTCGGAACAGGCGCGGACCTTCGCGAAATCGACATGCTTCTCCACCAGGTCGCGGAGCGGGTTGATCTCCAGCGGCGCGTCATAGGGCGAGACGACGCCGCGGAGGGCGTTGAAGACGATGTAGGCGGGCGACGAATCGAGCGACCAGTCGCCCGTCATCTGCGCCCAGGGCGTGCGCTGGATCGGGCTGCCGCGCCCCGCCTCGGACACCGCGCGCCAGAACTCCTCAAGCCGCTTCCGCGCGCCGGCGCCGCCGCCCTCATACATGCCCTGCGCGGCGACGACGGCGTTCATCGCGCCGGCGGAGGTGCCGCTAATCGCCTCGATCCAGAGCCGGTCATCCTCGAAGATCTTGTCGAGCACGCCCCAGGTGAAGGCGCCGTGGCTGCCCCCGCCCTGGAGCGCGAGGTTCACGGATTTCGCATGGCGGGGTTTGCGGTGCGGCGCCTTCTGCGCCGCGGCGGCCCTGCGGCGGCGGGGGGCGGGATTCGCTTGATCTTCGGCCATGAACGGTCTCCGATGCGGGTGCGGCGCGCCGAGCCTATGCTGCGCCGCATCATCGCTCAAGCCGCGTCTTCCGGAGCCCCTCTTGCGCCGCGCCTATCCCCCCAGCGCCTATGACCCGGCCCCGCCGCCCTCCTGGTGGGCGGCGACGGCGCCGGACGCCCAGAAGCGGGGGGCGCCGCTTTCCTCCGACCTTGCGGTGGATTTCGCCATCGTCGGCGGCGGCTTCACAGGGCTCAACGCCGCGCTGGCGCTGGCCGAGGCGGGGGAGGAGGCGGCGGTGTTCGACGCCGCCTATCCGGGCTGGGGCGCCTCGGGCCGGAACGGCGGCTTCGTCTGCGTCGGTGGCGCAAAGCTGCCGCTCGCCGAACAGGTGAGGCGATTCGGGGAGGATGAGACGCGCGCCTTCCTCTCGACCCAGCGGGCGGCGATCGACCATGTGGGGGACATCCTCGCGCGGTTCGGGATCGACGCGGACCGGCATTCGGACGGGGAATGGTCCCTCGCCCACAGCCGCCGCGCCTTCGAGGCGGCGGAGGCGGACGCCGCGCTCGAACGCCGGCTCGGCCTTCCGATCACCGGTCACGCCAAGGGGGCCTGCGACGAGCGGGGGATGGCGGGACCGGCCTTTCATGGCGGGCACCACACGGCGGTGGGCTTCGCGATCAACCCGCTGAAATACGCCGCGGGCCTCGCGGCGGCGGCGGCGGCGGCGGGGGCGCGGCTCTTCTCGCAGAGCCCGGTTCATTCAGTCCGGCGGGCGCCCGGCGGCTTCCGGCTTCACGTCGGCGGCTTCGAGGTGCGGGCGCGGAAGCTCATCGTCGCCGTGAACGGATACGGCGCGGACGCATGGGTTCCGGGGCTCGACGACCGGGTTCTGCCCGTCCTCTCCTCCATCATGGTGACGCGGAAGCTGACAGGGGCGGAATTGCAGGGGCCGGGATGGACCTCGGACCAGGCGGCCTATGACTCACGGGCGCGGGTGCATTATTTCCGCCTGCTGCCGGAGGGGCGGTTCCTCTTCGGCGCCCGGGGCGGCTCCTCGCTGAACCCGGTTCTCCAGAGGCGGCTCAACGCGCGGATCCGGCGGGATTTCGAGGCGATGTTCCCGCACTGGGCGCATGTCGAGACCGAATACATGTGGAACGGCCTTCTGGCGCTGGCGCGGGACATGGCCCCGCATGTCGGCCCGCTCGGCGACTGGGAGAACGCCTGGACGGCCTGCTGCTATCACGGCAACGGCGTCGCGATGGGCTCCTGGTCCGGGCGGCTGCTCGCGGAGCTGGCGACGGGGCGGCGGGCGCAGGCCTCGCTGCCGGCGATCATCCGCGCGCCGCTCCCGCGCTTTCCGGCGCCGCGGCTCCGCATGGCCTATGTGAAGGGGTATTATGCGCTCTGGGACTTGCGCGAGATGATGCGGGGCTGAGATGGGCGGGATCGTCGTCCCCTATTGCACCGGGTCGGGGCATACGCGCCGGCTCGCGGAGCTTGTGGCGGAGGGCGCCGGCGGCGCGGCGCTGATCGACGTGGAGGCGATGGGGGAGGCCGACTGGGCGCGAATCGCGGCGGCGGAGGCGGTGGTCTTCGGCGCGCCGACCTATATGGGCGGGCCGGCCGCGGGCTTCAAAGCCTTCATGGACGCGAGCGGGGACCTCTGGCTCGACCAGGGCTGGAAGGACAAGATCGCGGCGGGCTTCACCGTCGCCACCTTTCCGGCGGGGGACAAGCTCTCCACCCTCACGCAGCTTGCGGTCTTCGCCGCGCAGCACGGGATGGTCTGGGTCGGGCAGGCGGAGATCGGCGCGCCGGCGCGGAAGGATGGCGGGGCGGTGAATGGCGCCGGCTTCTGGCTCGGGCTCGCCGCCGCCTCCTCCCGCGACAAGACGCGGCTGATCGACGAGGCGGATGCGGAGACGGCGCGGCGCTTCGGCGCCCGCGTCGCCGGGGCGGCGCGGCGCTGGGCGCGCGGGCTCGTGTGAACGGGATTCGCGTTTCGCGCCGCGAGGCTCTATCTTCAGTCTTTCCTTCGGCTTCGGGGCGTAACGGGACGCGGTGATCCGGCAGTTCGAACTTGTGGAGATGGTGCGGGCCTATAACCCGAACGCGGACGAGGCGCTGCTCAACCGCGCCTATGTCTACGGCGCGCGCGCCCATGCGGCGCAGAAGCGGGCGAGCGGGGAGCCCTATTTCGGCCATCCGCTCGAAGTCGCCGCCATTCTCACCGGCTTGAAGCTCGACGACGCGACCATCGTCACCGCCCTTCTCCATGACACGATCGAGGACACGGCGGCGACCTACGCCGAGATCACCGATCTCTTCGGGCAGGAGATCGCGGAGCTGGTGGACGGGGTCACCAAGCTCAACAAGCTCGAACTCGTGAACCGGGAGGCGGAGCAGGCGGAGAATTTCCGCAAGCTCCTCCTCGCCATGTCGCGCGACGTGCGGGTGCTGCTGGTGAAGCTCGCGGACCGGACGCACAACATGCGCACCATCGAGGCGCTGCGGCCCGAAAAGCGCGCCCGCATCGCGCGGGAGACGATGGACATCTTCGCCCCGCTCGCCGGCCGGATGGGCATGCAGCGGATGCGGGAGGAGCTGGAGGACCTCGCCTTCGAGGTGCTGAACCCCGAGGCGCGGACCTCCATCATGCGCCGCTTCCTGAAGCTCCGGAAGGAGACGGGGGACCTCATCCCCCGGATCAAGGCGGCGATCGAGGAGGCGCTTTACGAGGTCGGCGTCCCCGCCGACGTGATCGGGCGGGAGAAGAAGCCCTATTCGATCTGGCGGAAGATGGAGGAGAAGCGGATCGGCTTCAGCCAGCTTTCCGACATCTACGGCTTCCGCGTCATCACGCGGGACATCCCCTCCTGCTACGCCGCGCTCGGCGCCGTGCATACCGCGATGCGCGTCGTGCCGGAGCGGATGAAGGATTACATCTCGGGGCCGAAATCCAACGGCTACCGCTCGCTCCACACCACGGTCTATGGCCCGGCGGCGAGCCGGGTGGAGATCCAGATCCGCACGCGGGAGATGCACGAGGTGGCGGAGACGGGCGTCGCAGCGCACTGGGCCTACAAGGAGGGGCGGCGGAGCGAGAACCCCTTCGCGGTCGACCCGTTCCGCTGGCTTTCCGACCTTGTGGAGCGGATGGAGAAGGGCGACCAGCCGAAGGAGTTTCTGGAGCAGGTCAAGCTCGACATGTTCCATGATCAGGTCTTCTGCTTCACGCCGAAGGGGGATGTCTATGGCCTCCCGCGAGGGGCGACGCCGATCGACTTCGCCTATGCGATCCACACCCGGATCGGGGACAGCTGCGTCGGCGCCAAGGTGGACGGTCAGCGCGTGCCGCTCTGGACACGGCTGCGGAACGGGCAATCGGTCGAGATCATCCGGGTCGAGAGCTCTCGCCCCTCCCCCGTCTGGATGGACATGGCGGCGACGGGCCGCGCCCGCGCCGCGATCCGCCGCGCGCTGCGGGAGGACGAGCGGGAGGAGCATGTCCGCCTCGGGCGGGAGATCGCGCGGCTCGCCTTCGAGCGGCGGAAGCTCGACGGAGGGGAGAAGGCGCTCGTCTCCGGCGCGCGGAAGCTCGGCTTCGGCTCTGTCGAAGGGCTGCTCGCCGCGCTCGGCGCGGCGGAGATCACCGGCCGGCGCCTCGTCGCCGCCGTCTATCCCGGCATGGTCGACTCGGAGGAGCCGGCGCCGGAGGATGCTTCGGGCCGGCCGCACCGGCTCGTCCTTGGCGCGCCGCCGGGCGTGCCCTTCGCCTTCGCCGAGTGCTGCGAGCCGATCCCGGGAGAGCGGATCGTCGGCATCCGCACCGGCCGCGGGGTCGAGGCGCATTGCATCGACTGCGCGGCGCTCGTCGCCCATGAGGAACATCCGGAGCGCTGGGTCGATCTCCGTTGGGACGAAGACGCGGCGCAGCTCGGCGGCCGCTCCGCCTCCATCGACGTCACGCTCGCCAACCAGGCGGGCGCGCTCGGCGGGGTCGCGACGCTGATCGGAGAGCACAGGGCGAACATAGAGAACATCTCGACCCTCGCGCGAATGCCGGACTTCTGGCGGCTGCGCATCGCCGTTACCGTCAGGGATGTGAAACACATGTCCGCCATTCTCTCCGCGCTGGAGGCGCAGGCGATCGTGACGGATGTGCGGCGCACCCGTCTCCCGGCGCCGCTGCCGAAAGTGGAGGCGCCGAAGGCGGACGGAAAACCGGAGGCGGGCCCGCCACGGCGCGACCTTTCGGCATAGGGCCGGGCGTGCGGGCGCAAGATAGTTAGGAGCGTGGCGTGGGCCGCGCGGGGTGAGGCGATGCTGTTCAAGCGCCGGGAGAGACGGCCCTTTTCCGAGAAGGTTCGCGCCTGGATCGCGCCACGGCGCGGCTGGGGCCGCGTCATCGACTATTGGCGCCACCGGATGCAGCGCCTGCCGGACAGCCCGACCCGGATCGCCATCGGCTTCGCCTGCGGCGTCTACACAAGCTTCACGCCCTTCTTCGGGTTTCACTTCGTGGTGGCGGCGGTGCTCGCCTGGGTCCTGCGCGGCAACATCCTCGCGAGCGCCATCGGCACATTCGTCGGCAATCCGCTGACCTTTCCCTTCATCGCCGCCATCTGCATCGAGACGGGATCGCTCATCATGGGCGGCATCCCGATCGACGGGATCGAGGACATGCCGTTCACGGACATGGCGATCCTCTTTCTTTCGAACATCGAGAAGCTTGTGCTCCCCTATTTCGTCGGCGGGCTCGCGCCGGGGCTCGCTGCGGCGGCGGCGAGCTACTTCATCGTCAAGCCGGTGGTCGTCCGCTATCAGAAGCGGCGCCGGGCGAAGCTGATGGCGCGGGCGAAGGCGCGGATCGAGGCGGCGCAGCGCGCGCCGGGAGCCGCGGAATAGCGCCGCCCGCCGGTCCGCTGCGCGGCGACATGTCAAGGTTTGGCCCGGATTCGGTCCAACCGGCGCCCGGAGCGGGTGAGACAAGCGGCCTTGCGATCCTGTTTCGCGGTGGGGCCGAAATGACGAACCTGTCCGCATTGCCTGTGCGCTCGACGCATCCATTGACCGCCGAAGAGTTGAAGGCCGCGCTGCGCGTCCTCATGGAAAAGGGCGCGATTTCCGAGCCCGGGACGGCGTGGGATTCCGCCGCCGCCAATTATGTCTACGCGATCGTGGATCTCGAACGCGCCGCGGCGCGCGAGGAGCCGTATCTTCATATCGGCACGCGCCGCGACCCTGTGGGCCTTTCGGGACTCACGGACGATTATTTCGGGTCTTCGTCGCCGACGCTGGAGGCCCGCAGGCGGGCCGGGGCGAAGCTCGTGCTGTTCGTCCTCGGCGCCTGGCGCGAGCATCCTTCCGGAGCGTCCGAAGGCGTTGATGCGCTGAAGGCCGGCTGAGCGACGCCCGGCCTCAGCCCTTCTGCTCCTCCAGCCGGTCGGTCGCCGGCGGCGGGGTGCGGGAGAGGGCGGCGACCTCGGCCCGGAGCTCCGGCGGCATCGGGAGCGCCGCCGCGGCTAGCGAGGCTTCGAGCTGCGCCACGCTCCGCGCGCCGATGATCGGGCAGGTGATTGCGGGATGCGCAGCGGCCCAGGCCACCGCCAGCGTCATCGGGTGGACGCCCTTCGCCTTCGCGAAGGCGGAGAAGGCGGCGGAGACTTCGTGGAACCATGGCTCGTCATAGCGCTTCCGGTATTCCTGGTTTACGGCGAAGCGGCCCGGCTCTCTGCCGAAATCACCCTCGTACTTGCCCGTCAGCAGCCCGCCCGCGCCCGGACCGTAGGAGATGACGGCGAGGTCCTCCGCCGCGGCGAGGGGGAGGATCTCCACCTCCGCCTGGCGCTTGATGAGGTTGTACATCGGCTGGATCACTTCGAACGGCGCCCAGCCCCGCGCCGCGGCGATCCCGTTCGCCTTGGCGATCTGCCAGGCGGCGTAGTTGGAGCAGCCGAGATGCGCGATCTTGCCCTCGGCGCGGAGGTCCTCCAATGCGCGCATCGTTTCTTCGAGGGGGACCGAATCGTCCCACCGGTGCATGAAGAAGAGGTCGATCCGCTCCACGCCCAGCCGCTTCAGGCTCGCCTCGCAGGAGAGACGGATCGCGCGGCGGGAGGCGCCCTTGTGCCGGCCCATGAAGCATTTGGAGGTGACGAACACCTCGTCGCGATGGCCGCGGATCAGGCGGCCGAGGATCTCCTCCGAGCGGCCGCCGGCATAGACGTCCGCGCAGTCGAAGAAGTCGATCCCGGCGTCGCGGCAGGCGGCGTAGATGCGGCCCGACTCCGCCTCGTCGGCGTCGCCGCCGAAGGACATCGTGCCGAAGCACAGGGCTGAGACGCGGGCGCCGGTGCGCCCGAGGCGGACTGTTTTCATCGGGGGGTCCTCGGCTTCAGCTGCGGCGGAGGCGGATCACGACGTCTATCTTGGAGACTTCCATGCCCTCGGGCACTTCGGGCAGCTGCGAAAAGGCGACCGAATCCGCCGGCGCGTCTGTCAGCCGCCCGTCCTCTTCCCAGTAGAAATGGGGGTGATCCTCGGTCCGCGTGTCGAAATAGCTGCGCGCGCCGTCCACCGCGATCTCGGTCAGGAGGCCCGCCTCTGTAAAGCTCTTGAGCGTGTTGTAGACCGTGGCGAGGGAGACGGCGGCGCCGGCCTCGCGCGCCGCATCGAACAGGCGCTCCGCCGTGACATGGCGATGACGGCCGTCCCCGACCAGCAGCGCGGCCAGGGCGCGGCGCTGTCGCGTCGGGCGCAATCCGGCGGCGGAAAGCCACCGTTCCGCCCGCCGCTCCGGGCGCTCGCTTGTCATCTGCTGGTCCATAGGGCGCTCGCGCCTCATCTCGCATGCTCGCTTCGACGCTGAAATAATCACATTTCCCGCCATTTGGCCAGAGCACGGCGCGCGACGCATCGCCTCGCGCCCGCGCCCGGCGCTTGCACGCGCCGCCGCGCCGATGCTAGGGACGATGCCGGCTCCGGTCGCGGCCCAGAGGGCGCGGCGGCAGACAAGGATTCCGGAATGGCCGAAAGCGCAACAAGTTACGATTTCGAAGGCCTGATGGCCTGCGCGCGGGGCGAGCTTTTCGGCCCCGGAAATCCGCAGCTTCCCGCGCCCCCGATGCTGATGATGGACCGCGTGACCTCGATCGAGGCCGAGGGCGGGCCGCATGGCAAGGGCCGGATCGTCGCCGAATACGACGTCAAGCCGGACGCCTGGTTCTTCCAGTGCCATTTCCTCGGCGACCCGGTGATGCCCGGCTGCCTCGGGCTCGACGCGCTCTGGCAGCTCACCGGCTTTTTTCTCGGCTGGAAGGGCCTGACGGGGCGCGGCCGCGCGCTCGGCGTCGGGGAGGTGAAGTTCTCCGGCATGGTCACGCCGACGGTGAAGGTCGTCCGCTACACCGTGGACTTCAAGCGGATCATCGACCGCAAGCTCAAGCTCGGCATCGCCGACGGGGTGATGGAGGCGGACGGGACGACCATATACACCACGGCCGACATGCGCGTCGGCCTCTTTCACGACGAAGTTCCGGCCTGAGGCCGGACGGCCAGGGGGAGACGTTCATGCGCCGCGTCGTCATCACCGGAATGGGGATCGTATCGTCCATCGGCACGAGCGCGCAGACGGTGCTCGCGTCGCTCATGGAGGGGAAATCCGGGGTCTCCTTCGCGCCGGATTATGCGGAGCACGGCTTCCGCTGCCAGGTCCACGGGCGGCCCGAGATCGACCTGACGGAGGCGGTGGACAAGCGCCAGCTCCGCTTCATGGGGGACGGCGCGGCCTATAACTACGTGGCGATGGAGCAGGCCATCGCCGACAGCGGGCTGGAGCCGGGCGAAGTCTCCCACGAGCGGACGGGGCTGGTGATGGGCTCGGGCGGGCCCTCCACGAAGAACCTCTTCCTCGCGCACCAGACGGTGCTGGAGAAGGGCTCTCCGAAGCGGATGGGGCCGTTCATGGTCACGCGCGGCATGTCCTCAACCAATTCGGCCTGCCTCGCGACGCCTTTCAAGATCAAGGGCGTCAACTATTCCATCACCTCGGCCTGCTCGACCTCGGCGCATTGCATCGGCAACGGCGTGGAGCAGATCCAGTTCGGCAAGCAGGACATCGTCTTCGCCGGCGGCGGGGAGGAGCTGGACTGGACGCTCTCCTGCCTCTTCGACGCGATGGGGGCGATGAGCTCGAAATACAACGACAGCCCGGAGACGGCGAGCCGCGCCTTCGACGCGACGCGGGACGGGTTCGTGATCGCCGGCGGCGCGGGCGTCGTGGTGCTCGAGGAGCTGGAACGCGCCAAGGCGCGCGGCGCCAAGATCTACGCCGAGGTGACGGGCTATGGCGCCACGTCGGACGGCTACGACATGGTCGCCCCGTCGGGCGAGGGGGCGGAGCGCTGCATGAAGCTCGCCATGTCCACGCTTGGCGACCGGCAGGTGGACTATATCAACGCCCACGGCACCTCGACCCCGGCGGGCGACGTGACCGAGGTGGAGGCGGTGCGCCGCGTCTTCGCGGGCAAGCGCCAGCCCGTGATCTCCTCCACCAAGTCGCTCACCGGGCACAGCCTCGGGGCGACGGGGGTGCAGGAGGCGATCTATTGCCTCCTGATGCTCCAGAACGATTTCATCGCCGCCTCCGCCAATGTCACGGCGCTCGACCCCGCGCTGAAGCCGGAAGAAATCGCGACAGCGCGGGTGGACCGGGCGGGGCTCGACACGGTGATGTCCAACTCGTTCGGCTTCGGCGGCACCAACGCGACACTCTGCCTGAGCCGCTATCATGGCTGACCTGATGAAGGGCAAGCGCGGGCTCGTCATGGGCGTCGCGAACGACCATTCCATAGCCTGGGGCGTCGCCTCCGCTCTGGCGAAGGAGGGGGCGACGCTCGCTTTCTCCTATCAGGGGGAGGCTTTCGGGCGCCGCGTCGCGCCGCTCGCCGCCTCCGTCGGCTCCGAGTTCCTGCTCGACGTGGACGTGACGGACGAAGCCTCGATGGACGCCGCCTTCGCGCGGCTTTCCGCGGAGTGGGGCGGGCTCGACTTCGTCGTCCACGCCATAGCCTTCTCCGACAAGCGGGAGCTGACGGGGCGCTACGCCGACACCAGCCGCGCGAATTTCCGCACCTCGATGGAAATCAGCTGCTATTCGCTGGTCGACGTGGCGCGCCGCGCCGCGCCGCTGATGGGCGCGGGCGGCTCCATCGTGACGATGACCTATCTCGGCGCGCAGCGGGTGATGCCGAGCTACAACGTGATGGGCGTCGCCAAGGCGGCGCTGGAGGCCTCCGTCCGCTATCTCGCGAACGATCTCGGCCCCTCGGGCATCCGTGTGAACGCGATCAGCCCCGGCCCGATGCGGACCCTCGCGGGCTCCGCGGTGGGCGGGGCGCGGAAGGTCTATCGGCAGACAGAACTCAATGCGCCGCTCCGCCGCAACGCGACGCTGGAGAATGTCGGCGGCGCGGCGCTCTATCTTCTCTCCGACCTCGGGGCGGGGACGACGGGGGACGTCATCTTCGTCGACGGCGGCTATCACGTGACGGGCATGGCGCAGCCGGAGAATCTGGGCGGGGCGTGAAGTTTACGCTTGCGTCACCCTGCGTCACATCGGCCATGATCTGCGCCAACCCGGCGAGGGATCGGGATTTGATTCGGAGGAACCATGGCGCTTGCGGGCAAACGCACGCTGGATGAGCTACGCGCGCTTCTCGGTCAGGAGATCGGCGTTTCGCACTGGATCGAGATCGACCAGAAGCGGATCGACGCCTTCGCGGACGTGACGGAGGACTGGCAGTTCATCCATATCGACCCGGAAAAGGCGAAGATGACGCCGTTCGGGACGACGATCGCCCACGGGTTCCTCACGCTCTCCATGCTTTCGGCGATGGTCTATGAGGCCGGGCCCGCGATCAAGGGCGTGGCGATGGGCGTCAATTACGGGTTCGACAAGATCCGCTTCCTTTCCCCCGTCAAGGCCGGCGCCCGCATCCGCGGCCGCTTCACGCTGACGGAGTTGGACGAGTCGAAGCCGGGCGAGGTCACCTACAGGCAGGCCGTGACGGTCGAGATCGAGGGCGGGGAGAAGCCCGCGCTCGTCGCGGAGTGGATCGGGCGCGTCTATATGGGGAAGGCATGAGCATCAGGTTCGACGGACAGGTCGTCATCGTCACGGGAGCGGGGGCGGGCCTCGGCCGTTCCCATGCGCTGCAGTTCGCGGCGCGGGGCGCGAAGGTCGTCGTCAACGATTTCGGCGGCGCGCGGGACGGGACGGGCGGCTCCACCGCCGCCGCGGACGCCGTGGTGAAGGAGATCGAGGCGGCGGGCGGCGAGGCGATGGCCAACGGCGCCGACGTTTCCGACTTCTCCTCCGTGCAGGCGATGGTCGATCAGGTCATGGCGAAATGGGGCCGGATCGACGTTCTGTTGGCGAATGCCGGCATCCTCCGGGACAAGAGCTTCGCGAAGATGGACATGCCGGATTTCGAGAAGGTGATCGACGTTCACCTGATCGGAACCGCCAATTGCGCCCGCGCCGTCTGGCCCGTGATGCGGGACCAGAATTACGGGCGGCTCGTCTTCACCACCTCCTCCTCCGGGATGTACGGCAATTTCGGGCAGGCGAATTACGGCGCGGCCAAGACGGGCATGATCGGGCTGATGAACGTCCTCCAGATCGAGGGCGACAAATACGGAATCACGGTCAACACCCTCTCCCCCACCGCTGTGACGCGGATGACGGAGGAGCTGTTCTCCGGCCCGGCGAAGGATCTGCTGACGCCGGAGACGATCTCCCCCGGCGTGCTCTTCCTCGCCTCGAAGGAGGGGCCGAAGCGCACGATCCTCTGCGCCGGGGGCGGATGCTTCGCGCGCACATATCTGCACGAGACGGAGGGCGTGATCCTGACGGGGGACGAACTTTCCCCCGAGGGCGTCGCCGCGCATTTCGACGAGATCAGCGACATGAAGGGCGCCAAGGCCCTCCAGGGCGCCTTCGAACAGACCTACAAATACGCCCAGAAGGCCGAAGCGGCCCATGCGGCCAAGGAGTGAAATCATGAGAGAAGCCGTCATCGTCTCCACCGCCCGCACGCCGATCGGCAAGGCCTATCGCGGCGCGTTCAACTTCACCTCCGGCCAGCAACTCGGCGGCCATGCGATCCGCCATGCGGTCGCCCGCGCCGGGATCGACGGCGCCGAGGTCGAGGACGTGATCATGGGCAACGCCCTGACGCAGGGCTCGACCGGCATGAATTACGGCCGGCAGGCGGCCATGGCCGCGGGCCTGCCCGTCTCCGTCGGCGGCATGACGATGGACCGGCAATGCTCTTCCGGCATGTTCGCCATCGCGACGGCGGCGAAGCAGATCGTCACCGACGGGCTCCAGATCGCCGTCGGCGGCGGCGGGGAGAGCATCAGCCTTGTCCAGAACGAGCTTCAGCGGCGGGACTGGCTGGCCGACCCGAAGCTGAAGGAGACGATGCCCGCGCTCTACATGTCGATGCTGGAGACGGCGGAGACGGTGGGCGAGCGCTATGGCGTCACCCGCGAGGCGCAGGACGAATACGCCTACCAGTCCCAGATGCGGACGGCGGCGGCGCAGGCGGCCGGCAAGTTCGACGACGAGATCGTGCCGATGACCACGGTCATGAAGTTCCAGAACAAGGACACGGGCGAGATTCTCGAGCGCGAGGTGACGCTGGAGAAGGACGAGGGGAACCGCCCCTCCACCACCCTCGAAAGCCTTCAGGGGCTTCAGCCCGTCTTCAAGGACGGCATTGTGATCAAGGAGGGTAAGCATATCACCGCCGGCAACGCCTCCCAGCTTTCCGACGGCGCCTCGGCCGCCGTGCTGATGGAGGCGAAGGAGGCGGAAAAGCGCGGGCTCTCTCCGCTCGGCATCTATCGCGGCTGCGTCGCGGCGGGCTGCGAGCCGGACGAGATGGGGATCGGGCCGGTCTACGCCGTGCCGAAGCTCCTGAAGCTCAATGGCCTCAAGATGGACGATATCGGCCTCTGGGAGCTGAACGAAGCCTTCGCCGTGCAGGTGCTCTACAGCCGGGACAAGCTCGGCATCCCGAACGAGCTCCTGAACGTAAACGGCGGCGCGATCTCGATCGGCCATCCCTATGGCATGTCGGGCGCCCGGATGGTCGGCCATGCGCTGATTGAAGGGAAGCGCCGGGGCGCCAAGTATGTCGTATGCACCATGTGCGTCGGCGGCGGGATGGGCGCGGCAGGCCTTTTCGAGGTCTGCTGAGGCCCCCGCAGCGGCGGATAAAGCGCCCCGGCCGCGGCCGGGGCGGCGCGTTTTGGAGGATCGACCGATGGACCTGAACTACACCCAAGCCGAGCAGGCCTTCCGCGAGGAAGTCCGCTCCTATCTGCGGGACAACCTGCCGAAGCGGCTTTCGGACAAGGTTGCGAAGGGGCTTCGCCTCTCCCGCGACGATCTCAGGGAATGGCATGCGATCCTCAACAAGGCGGGCTGGCTCGCCTGGCACTGGCCGAAGGAGCATGGCGGGACGGACTGGACGCCGGTCGAGGCGCATATCTTCCATGAGGAGATCGTCGTCGCCAACGCGCCGCGGATCGTGCCCTTCGGCGTCAACATGCTCGGCCCGGTGCTGATCAAGTACGGCTCGGAGGAGCAGAAGGCGTATTACCTGCCGAAGATCCTCACGTCGGAGCATTGGTGGTGCCAGGGCTATTCCGAGCCGGGCGCCGGCTCCGACCTCGCCTCGCTGAAGACCGAGGCGGTGCTGGACGGGGACGAGTGGGTCATCAACGGGCAGAAGACCTGGACGACGCTCGGCCACATCGCCGACCATATCTTCGTGCTGGCGCGGACGGACAAGACAGGGAAGCCGCAGGAGGGCATCTCCTTCTTCCTCGTGCCGATGGACGTTCCGGGCGTGGAAGTGCGCCCGATCATCACGCTGGACGGGGAGCACGAGGTCAACGAGGTGTTCCTTACGGATGTGCGCATCCCGAAGCAGAACATCGTCGGCGAGGTCAACGGCGGCTGGACGCTGGCTAAGTATCTCCTGACCTATGAGCGGACGGGGATCGCCGGCGTCGGCTATTCCCGGCAGGCGATGGAGCATCTGAAGGCTGCGGCGAAGCGGCTGAAGGCGAACGGCAGGCCGCTGCGCGAGGATCCGTTCTTCGCCGCCCGCATGGGCAAGGTCGAGATCGACCTGATGGCGATGGATATCTTCAACCTCCGCATCGTCGCGGCGGCGGAGGGCGGCGCGGCCGGCGGCGTCGAAAGCTCGATGCTGAAGGTGCAGGGCACGGTGGTGCGGCAGGAACTGACGGACCTGATGCGCCGCGCCTTCGGCCCGCACGCGGCGCCGTTCATTTCCGAGGCTTTCGACGAGGGCTGGAACGAGGAGCCGGTCGGCCCCGCGGGCGCGATGAAGCAGGCGACCAAGTATTTCAACATGCGCAAGGTCTCGATCTACGGCGGTTCGAACGAGATCCAGAAGAACATCATCTCGAAGATGGGGCTCGGTCTCTGACATGGATTTCACGCTGTCCGAAGAACGCCGGATGCTGACGGAGACGCTGACGCGCTTCGTCCGCGAAAAATACGACCTCAAGACGCGCCACAAGGCGGCGAAGATGGAGGGCGGGTTCGACCCGGCGATGTGGGCCGAATTCGCGGAGCTCGGCGCCGTCGGCGCGCTCCTGCCCGAAAGCGCGGGCGGGTTCGGCGGGGCGGGCGAGGACATCCTCGTCGTCTTCGAGGCGCTGGGCGGCGGGCTCGTGGTGGAGCCGTTTCTCGCCACCGCAGTGCTCGGCGCAACGCCGCTGATCGGCGCCGGCAGGGATGATATGCTGGAGGAGGTGATCGGCGGCGGCCTTCACCTCGCCCTCGCCCATACGGAACCCGAGAGCCGCTACGAGATGGCGCGGGTCGCCTGCCGGGCCGAGGGGGGCAAGATCACCGGTCGCAAGTCCGTCGTCGTCAACGGCGCGACGGCGGACCGGCTGATCGTCTCCGCCCGCTCTTCGGGCGACGAGGCGGACGAGGCCGGGATCGGGCTCTGGCTCGTCGATCTGAAAGGCCCGGGCGTGACCATGCGCGCCTTCGGGACGGTGGACGGCGGCCATGCGGCGGAATTCACGTTCGACGGCGCGCCGGGCGAGGCTCTGGGCGACCCCGAGGGCGGCTATCCCGCGCTCGAAACGGCTTTGGGCCGCGGCGCGCTCGCGCTCTGCGCGGAGGCGCTCGGCGCGATGGAGGCCTGCAAGGCGCTGACGCTCGACTACATGAAGACGCGCAAGCAGTTCGGCGCCCCTTTGGCCAAGTTCCAGGCGCTGCAGCACCGGATGGTGGAAATGGTGATCGCCATCGAGCAGGCCCGCAGCCTCACCATGCTCGCCGCCGGGATGCTGGACGCCCCGCGGAAGGAGCGGGAGCGGGCGATTTCGGCGGCGAAGAACCTCGTCGGCCGGGTCGGCCGGCTCGTCTCGGAGGAGACGATCCAGCTTCATGGCGGCATCGCCATGACCTGGGAATACGCCGCCCCGCATTTCGCCAAGCGCCTGATCATGATAGACCACATGCTCGGGGACGAGGACTTCCACCTCGCCCGCTTCATGGCGCTGGAGGAGGCGGCCTGAGATGGACGGAACGGGCTTCGAAGCCGGCAAGACGCTCGAAGCCCTTCCCCATGACAGCGCCTTCGCCCATGTCTCGGGCGAGGCGCGCTATGCCGACGATCTGCCGGAGCCGCCCGGCATGGTCCATCTCGCGCTTGGCCTTTCCACGGTCGCGCGCGGGCGCATCCTCTCCGCCGATCTCTCCGCCGTCCGCGCCGCGCCGGGCGTCCTGCATGTGCTGACGGCGGAGGACGTTCCGGGGATCAACGACACCGGGCCGGTCGTCCATGACGAGCCGGCCTTCGCGCTTTCCGAGACGGGCGAGAGCGCGGAGATCATGTTCCACGGCCAGTGCCTCTTCGCCGTGGTCGCCACGAGCCGTGAGGCGGCGCGGCTCGCGGCGCGGCTGGCGCGGATCGACTATGAGGCGGCGCCGCCGATCCTGACCATCGACGACGCGGTCGCCGCCGGCTCCTTCCTCTCCGAACCCTACCGCATGGCGCGGGGGGATGCGCGGGCCGCCATCGACGCCGCGCCGATGCGCGCGAAGGGGCGGATCGAGATCGGCGGGCAGGAGCATTTCTATCTCGAAGGGCAGGTCGCGGTCGTGACGCCGGAGGAGGGCGGGGCGCTCCATGTCCTCTCCTCCACGCAGCATCCCTCGGAGGTGCAGGCCGTCATCGCCCACAACCTGAACCTACCCTCCAGCATGATCACCGTGGAGGTGCGCCGGATGGGCGGCGGCTTCGGCGGCAAGGAGACCCAGGGGAACCTCATCGCCGTCGCCGCCGCGCTCGCCGCGCGGATCACGGGGAAGCCGGCGAAGCTGCGGCTCGACCGGGACGACGACATGATCCTGACCGGAAAGCGGCATCCGTTCCGGATCGATTACGAGGCCGGGTTCGACGCGGAAGGGCGCATCCTCGGCGTCCGGTTCGAGCAATGGGCGAATTGCGGCTGGTCGGCGGACCTTTCCGCCGCCATCGCCGACCGGGCGATGTTCCACGCCGACAACGCCTATTTCTATCCGGCGGCGGAGATCGTCTCGCATCGCTGCCGCACCAATCTCTGCTCGATGACCGCCTTTCGCGGCTTCGGCGGCCCGCAGGGCGTGCTCGGCGCGGAGCGGCTCATCGCCCATGTCGCGGCCGAGACGGGGCTCGACCCGCTGGAGGTGCGGCGGCGCAATTTCTACGCGCCGATGGGCGCGATGCCGACACGCTCCCTCACGCCCTACGGCATGATGGTCGAGGATTGCGTGATCCAGGAGATCGTGGAGGAGTTGGCCGAGGCCGCGGACTACGCCGCCCGGCGCGCGGATATCGCGGCCTGGAACGAGGCAAGCCCGGTGCTGAAGCGGGGCATCGCGCTTTCCCCGGTCAAGTTCGGCATCTCTTTCACCACCACGCATCTCAACCAGGCGGGCGCGCTCGTGCTCGTCTATCAGGACGGCTCGGTGCTCCTGAACCATGGCGGGACGGAGATGGGTCAGGGGCTCTATCGCAAGGTCCAGCAGGTCGCCGCTGCGGAGTTCGGGCTCGACCCGGAGCGCGTGAGGATCAGCGCAACGCGGACGGACAAGGTGCCGAACACCTCCGCCACCGCCGCCTCCTCCGGCTCCGACATGAACGGCATGGCGGTGAAGAAGGCCTGCGAGGAGATCAAGGCCCGCCTCGCCGCGCATCTCGGCGCCGGCTTTGCGATCTTCGACAAGGGCCGGATCGTCTGGCAGGGCGGGGAGACGACCTGGGAGGCGGCGGTGAAATCCGCCTATTTCGCCCGCGTCTCCCTCGCCGCGACCGGGTTCTACGCCACGCCGAAACTGGCATGGGACCGGGCGACGGTTTCGGGCCGCCCGTTCTATTACTTCGCCTACGGCGCCGCGGTGACGGAGGCGCTGGTGGATTCGCTGACCGGCGAGTACCGGCTGCTCCGGGCCGACATCCTCCACGATGTCGGGCGCTCGCTGAACCCGGCCATCGATCTCGGGCAGGTCGAAGGCGGCTATATTCAGGGCGTCGGCTGGCTGACGACGGAGGAGCTGGACTGGGACGCCACGGGCAGGCTCCGCACCCACGCCCCCTCCACCTACAAGATCCCGACGGCGGGGGACCGGCCGGAGCACTTGAGCGTGCGGCTCTGGGCGAAGGGGGAGAACCGGGAGCTGACGATCCGCCGCTCCAAGGCGGTGGGCGAGCCGCCGCTGATGCTCGGCATTTCCGCCTTCCTCGCCATCGAGGAGGCGGCCTCCGCCGCCGCCGGCGCCTGGACGCCGCTCCACGCGCCGGCGACCCCGGAGCGCGTGCTGATGGCGCTCCCCTGACCGCAGGATCCGGGCGGAGCTGACGCCGCCTCAGGGTTGAGCGTCGCGTAACGAATCGACAGCCGCGGCGGAGGTTATCGCCGCGGCGCCTGCGGATTAGCTTGCTTCCTGTCGGCCATGTCGGGGCGCCGACAGCAGAGGGAGCACAGGATGAAACCCGCAGCGATCGTATTTTTCGCCCCAATCGCCGCCGCCGCCGGCGGCGCTGCGGAGGCGGCCTCGCTTCGGCTCGAAGCCGTCTCTCAGGCTTCCATATTCTCGAACTACGACATCGACTTCCTTGACGCCGACGGCGACATGCTCTTCTCGCTCGACGAGCTGACCGGCTTCTCCGGCTTCACGTTCTTCTCGCCGTCGGGGCCGGTCTTCTACGACGAGGTCGTCAATTTCAGCGCGATCGCCGGCATCTCCGATGCGACCAGCCCAGCGATCAACTTTCGGGGCGGCCCGAACGTGATCGCGCCGATCCCCGGCGTCTTCGACTTCCGCGTCTTCGACCCGGAGGCGCAGCCGCTCGTTGGCGCCGTGCCGCTCCCGGCCGGAATATGGCTCATGCTGGGCGCGCTGGGCGCGCTCGGTTTCGCATCGCGGCGCCGATCCCCCGCCGCCGCGTGAGGGCGGGCGGGGCGGGGGCCCTCCACACTCGCCCCGCCCCGTCTCGCCCTAGTCCCTGAGGCTCGCGAAGAGATCGACGCCTTCGAGCGACTTCACGACCTCCGCCGTCTCGTCGACCGCGCGGTCGATTTCCGCCTCATCATGGTCCGAGGTGAGGAAGAAGCGGATGCGGGCCTGCTGTTCCGGCACGGCGGGGAAGATGATGGGGAGCGCGTTGATCCCCCGCTTGAAGAGCATGTCCGCGGCGACGACGGCGCGCGGGCTGTCCCCGATGATGACGGGGGTGACGGCGTAGCCCTCGGAGAGACCGACATCGAGGCCCGCCGCCGCCGCCCGCTCGCGAAAGCGGAGACCGTTGGCGCGGAGCCGCGCCACGCGCTCCGGCTCCGCCAGCATCGCCCGCACCGCCGCCTCCGCCGCCGCGGCGACGGGCGCTGCGAGGCCGACGGAGAAGACGAAGCCCGGGGCCTTGTGCTTCAGATAGGCGATCAGCGCCTCCGAACCGCAGACATAGCCGCCGCAGGCGGCCAGCGTCTTCGAGAGCGTGCCCATCCAGATCTCGACGCTGCGCGGATCGACGCCCTGAAGCTCCGCGAGCCCCCGCCCCGTCGCGCCGAGGACGCCGAAGGCGTGCGCCTCGTCCACCATCAGCCAGGCGCCGTGCCGCGCCTTGATCTCGACGAAGCGGGGAAGGTCGGGGAAGTCGCCGTCCATCGAGTAGAGGCCCTCGACGACGATCAGCACGCGCTCGTACCGGTCGCGCACGCGGGCGAGCGTCTCGTCCACCCAGTCGAAATCGTTGTGGGGGAAGGTGAGCCGCGCCGCGCCGGAAAGCCGCGCGCCCTCCGAGATCGAGTTGTGGATGAGCTGATCCATCAGGATCAGGTCCTTCGGCCCGATCATCGCGCCGATCGTCGTCACGTTCGTGGCATGGCCGGAGACCATGGCCACCGCGGCGTCGACGCCGTAGGCGGAGGCCAGCGCCCGCTCCAGCGCGCCGTGATAGGGCCGCTCGCCTCCGACAAGGCGCGAGGCGTTGGCCGAGACGCCCCATTCCTCCGCCGCCGCCACGGCGGCGCGGCGCACCTCCGGATGGGAGCCGAGGCCGATATAATCGTAGGAGGCGAAGTTGATCCGCTCCTCGCCGTCGATGACGCAGCGCGCGCCCTCCCGCGAGTCGATCTGGCGGAAGAAGGGCGTGCCGATGCCGAGGCTGCGGCCTACCGCCTCCTGAAACCGCATCTGCTCGAAGATCGGCAGGGTGGAGAAATCGAACGCCTTCGGCGCAGCGCCGGCGGCGCGAGCGGGCGCAGGCGCGGGGCGCCCGCCGCGCGCCCGCGCCTCGCGCACCTTGCGGAGCCGGTCGACCAGCGCGTGCCGGTCCTTGTCGATCGCCGTCATGCGCAGCCCCTCATCCCTTCAGGCTCTCCGCCTGGCGCGCCAGCTTCTCGACCACCTTCCGGTCGTCCTCATCGATGGCGCCGGCGACATGCTGGGCCACGACGGCGTTGACCGCCGCGCCGTCGGAGGCGGCGGCGCGGCCGCGCGCTTCGTCAAGCAGCTTGCGCGCGAGGTCGGCGAGGCCGACCCCTTCGGAGAGGGACATGAGCGGGAGCGTGGCGCCGATCCGCTCCTCCACCGCCATCTTGAGGTCGACGGCCATCAGGCTGTCGAAGCCCATCTCGGTCAGCGGCCTGCGCGGGTCCAGCTCGCCCGGCGGCTGGCGGAGGATGCGTCCCGTCTCCGCCGCGAGGAACTCGATGATGGCCTTGAGCGCGGCCATGTCATCCAGCCCGTCGATCATCGCGGCGAGGTCGATCGCGCCCTCTCCGCCGCCGGCCTCCCGCGCCGTCTCGACCCGCTCGAAGAGCGGCGTCTTCATCAGCGGCAGGTCCGCGGCGAGCATGCCCCAGCGGAGCGGGGCCCAGGTGACCGCCGGCTCCGGCGCGCCGGCGGCGAGGATCGTCTCCAATCCTTCCAGCGCTTCCGAGGCGGTGAGCAGCGTTCCGCCCATCCGCTTCGAGAGCATCTCGCGCACCGCTTCGTCCCGCGCCAGGACGCCGACATCGGCGATGGGGCCCCAGCCGACGGCGAGGCCCGGCTCGCCCGCCGCGCGGCGGGAGGCCATGAGGCTTTCGAGCGCGGCGTTGGCGGCGACATAGGCCGACTGCCCCGGATTGCCGAAGAGCGTCGTCACCGAGGAATAGACGATGAAATGGTCGAGCCCGAGGCCGCGGGTCGTCCGGTCCAGCAGGTCCGCGCCGGCGATCTTCGGGCGCATCACCGCCTCCATCCGCGCGGCGTCCTGCGTCTCGAAGAGCGCGTCGTCGAGCGCCATCGCGGAATGGACGACTCCCCTGAGCGGGACGCCCTCCGCCGCGATCCCGGCCATCAGGTCGGCGAGGGCGCGTTCGTCCGCAATGTCGGCGGCGTGGAATGTGACCTCGGCGCCTGCGCGGCGCATCTGCGCCAGCGCGGCGCGGCTCTCTTTCGCCGGCGCGCCAGAGCGGGAGACGAGCCAGAGCCGCTTCACGCCCTTCGCGGCGAGCCATTGGGCCGTCTCGAAGCCGAAGCCGCCCGTTCCGCCGGCGACGAGCCAGCCGCCCTCGCCGATCTCCGGCGCCGCGGCGGGAGCCGGGGCCGGCGCCGAGGGCGGGCGGATCACGATCTTGCCGACATGGCCGGATTTCTGCATCAGCCGGAAGGCGTCCACCGCCTCCTCCGCCTCGAAAACCTGCACCGGCGGCGGCGCGAAGGCGCCAGATTCGAAGCCTTCGGCCAGGTCGCGGAAGAGCCGGTCCGCCAGTTCGGGACGGGCGGAGAGGAGCTGGTCGGCGTCCACGCCGAAATAGGTGAGATTGCGCCGGAAGGGCCGCAGCCCGAGCGGGGAATTGGCGTAATAGTCACGCTTGCCGAGTTCGACGAAGCGGCCGAAGGGCCGGAGGCAGGCGAGCGAGCGCTCCATCGCCTCGCCCGAAAGCGAGTTCAGCACCACGTCCACGCCCTCTCCGCCGGTCGCGGCCATCACCTGGTCCGCGAAGGCGAGGGACCGGCTGTCGAACACCGCATCGGCGCCGAGCGCCTTCAGCAGCCGCCGCTTCGCGGGGGAACCCGCCGTAGCGAGGATGCGCGCGCCGATCCGCCGGGCGATCTGCATCGCCGCGAGGCCGACGCCGCCGGCGCCGCCATGGATCAGAACTGTCTCGTCCGATCGGAGATGCGCCAGTTCCACGAGGCCGTATTGCGCCGTGATGAAGATCGTCGCCACCGCGGCGGCCGTGTCGAAATCCGTGCCCGCGGGCAGCGGGGCGACGGCCCTGGCCGGGATGGTCGCATGGGTCGCGAAGCAGGCGGGGCCGAAGGCGATCACCGCCTCCCCGACCTGCCGGCCGCTCGCCGCCCCGGCGCGGGCGATCACGCCGGCGCATTCCATGCCGAGCGTCGCGCCGGCGAAGCCGTCCTCCAGCGCCTCCTCGGGCAGAAGGCCTTGCGCCCACATCACGTCGCGGAAGTTCAGGCCGGCGGCGCGGACTTCGATCTCCACCTCGTCCGGCGCCGGCGCGCGGCGCGCCGCATTGGCCCAGCGCAGGCTGTCGAAGGCGCCCTGCTGACCGATCTCCAGCACCCGCGCCGCCTCCGCGCCGAGCCGGGCGCGCGCGGCGAGGGCGGGAAGATCCGGCCCCGCCTCGATCCGGGGTGCGGCGCGGCCCGCATCGTCCCGCACGATCTCGCGCTCCTCGCCCGGGGCGGCGAGCTCCTCGCAGAGATGGCCGACGAGCCGTTCCGTCTCCATCGCCGGGTCGAAGTCGAGTATGCGGATTTCAGGCTGGCCGGGTTCGTTGGCGAGAACGCGGCCGAGACCGTGCAGCGCCGCTTCGGCCGCGCTCCGCGCCTCCGCGCCATCCGCTGCAGCGGGGCGGCCGCCGCGCGTCACGATCCAGAACCGTGCGGGGCGAGGCCCTGTCAGCGCCGCCTTCACGGCCGCGACGCGCGCCGCGGCGCGCTCCATTTCGGAGCCGGGGGCGTAGAGGCCGGTGAGGAACACAGCCTCCCAGCCGACCTCGATCCCGTCAGGCGCGACGCCGCCCGGCGCGAGCCTGACCTCGCGGCCGACGGCGGCCAGCGCCGCCTCGATCTCGGCCGCGGCGGCGGCCTCCTCCGCCCCGTGCAGGACGACGACGACGCCCTTCCGCCCCGGCTCGGCATGAGCGGCGGCCAGCCCGCGCCGGCCGCGCGCGACGAGGGCGAATAGCTCCGTCCTCTCCTCCCGCAGCGGCAGCGCTTCCGCCGCCTCGAGCCGGGCCTCCTCCAGCATGGCGCGCCAGTCTTCCGCCGGCATCCGCCGGCCGACCGGCGCCTCCGGCGTCAGCGAGGCGGCCCACCATTCTTCCGCCGCGCCCTGCAGGAGGTCCGAGGCGAGGTCCGGCGCACGCTCGACCGCGAGGAGCAGCGCGCCGGGGGCGATCGCGCGGGAAAGGGCGGAGAGCCCCTCACGCCCCAGGCGATGGAGCGCGTCGGCGGAGAGAACAACGTCATGTGTCGCGTCAGTCGCCGCCTCGAACGGGAGGATGGCGAGCCGGGGCGAGGCCGGGAGAGTCTGCCGCATGGTCTCCACCACGCGCGGGTCGGGATGGGTCACGACCAGGCTATCGAGCGCCGGCGCGGCGGCGAGGCGCACGGCGACGCCCGCCGGAGCGGCGCCGACGATGAGGGCGCTCAGGCGCTGGCGGGCCGGCCAGTTTGAGACGATGTCGGAGAACGCGCGCTCCGTGGCCGCCCAGACGGCGCGGGAGGCCGGCGCGATGTCCGCCGCAGCCTGGGGCGGGGCGCTTTCGCGGAGGCCGCCAGAGAGAAGGGCGGGAAGCTCCGCTTCCAGCCGGAGGAGCGCCATCAGCTCCTCCGCCCGCGCCGGCGCCTCTTCCGCCAGCGCCAGCGCCAGCTCCTCGACCGGGGGATAGGGGCACTCGGCCGCAAGCCGGCCGGCGCCGAGCGCCTCGGCCTCGAAGGCTCCGTCCTCCTCCAGCGCCAGCATGGCGCGGGCGAGGAGCGGGCGGGCCGACGGATCGAGCTCGAGCGCTGCGGCGATGTCCACCCGGCGCGTTCCGGCTTCGGCGAAACGATGCGCCAGATCCCAGGCGAGGCGGCGGGAGAGCGCGTCGACGAGGAGCGAGCCGACATCCGGCTCCGGCGCCTCGGACGCCACGAGGTCGAGCGCGCGGAGCCGCGCTGCGGGATCCTCCCAAGCTTCCGGGCGCGCCGCGCCGCCCTCATCGGGCAGACGGATCATCGCCTGTCGCCAGACGCGGCCCGTCTCCCGCGCCCCGCGGGTCAGGCGCACGGCCTTGAGTCGCAGGCCGGACACGGCGGCGACGAGCCTGCCCTCCGCGCTCAGGAGGTCGAGCGCCGCCTCCGCCCCACGGGGGCTGAGTTTCACGAGCCGCACATGCGCGGCGGCGGCTGGCTCCGACCGCCCGTAGAGCCGGATGCGGCCGATGCGCACCGGCAGGAAAGCTGTTCCGGGGCTTAGCGCCCGGTCACCTGCCGCGCGGCGGATGAGCGGGAAGATGGCGTGCATCGCACCGTCGAGCAGGGTCGGATCGAGCGCGAGGCCCGGCTCCGGCGCCGCGCCCTCCGTCAGCTGCGCCTCGGCGGAGACGCCGTTTACCTTGAGCGACCGTATGCGCTGGAAGGCGGGCCCGTAGGCGAGGCCGTAGCCTTCGAGCGACTGGTAGAGCTGACGCCCGCTCAACTTCACGGCGCCGCGTATCTCGCCCGGCGAGACGGCGGCCTCGCCCGGCGGCGTGCGGCGCAGCGTGCCGAAGGCGTTCAGGCCCCATTCGCCGCCGGCGAGGCGGCGGCGACTTTCGATCCGGATCTGCCCGGTGCTCGAATCATGGCTCGTCCGCGCCTCGACCGCGGCGCCGTCGTCAAGGACGATGGGCCGAATGATCTCGAATTCCGAAAGCTCGGCCGCGCCGTGGATCTCCCGCCCGGCGGCGAGCGCCATTTCCGCGAAGCCGGCGGCGGGGAAGACGATCGCGCCGTCCACCTTGTGGTCGGCGAGCCAGGGATGGAGCGCGACGTCGATCACCGAGCGCCAGACGCCCTCGCCCGCCCTCAGCCGCGCGCCGAGAAGCGGCGCGACGCCGCCGAGGCCGAAGAAATCCACTGCCTCCGCGCTCGGCTGGATCCGGAACTCGCTCGTCCGCCAGGCGTATCCCGGCAGCCCGCCGCGATAGGGCGCGGGCGCGCCGAAGAAGCGCGAATCGTCGAGGCGGGCGCCGTGCGCGAGCGCGCGCGCTGCGATGGCGGCGGCTGTGAGCGGCGTTCGCGGATTCTGCTCCAGCGTCGTGACGACCGCGGCGCCCCAGCCCAGCTGCTCCAGCGTGTCGGTGACATAGGATTGCAGCACGGGGCGCGGCGCGATCTCCACGAAGACGCCGCAGCCTAGCTTCGCCAGCGCGCCCACCGCCTCGCGGAAGCGCACAGGTTGGCGGGCGTTGCGCCACCAGTATTCGGTGTCGAGCGCGACGCCCGGCGCCTCTCGCCCGCTGGTCGAGGAGACATATACCGCCCGGCCCTCCCGCGGCGCGAGGTCCGACAGGTCCCCAATCAGCCTTGCGCGGATCGGGTCGATCGCCGGGCTGTGATAGGGGTAGTCGATGTCCAGGAGCTTCGCGGCGATGCGCTTCTTCCGCGCGAACTTGGCGAAGCCCTTCAGGCTCTCCACCGGGCCGGCTATGGTGGAGGAGCGGGGCGAATTGTCCCCCGCCACGGTTATCGAGGCGTCGCCATACTCGGCCAGAGCCTCCTCCACCGCCTCCTCCCCGGCGAGGACGGCGGCCATGCCGCCCATGCCGCGCATGAATTCGAGCGCGGTGGAGCGTGTGCGGATGAGATGCACGGCGTCCTTCAGCGTCAGCACACCCGCGGCCCAGGCGGCGGCGACCTCGCCCACCGAATGGCCGGCGACGGCGTCGGGCCTCAGCCCCTCGGCCTCCAGCGCCTTCACGACGCCGACCTGCACGGCGAAGAGGATCGGCTGCGCCACGCGGCTTTCGACCAGCAGCTCGCCCAGTTCGTCCGAGGCGAGCAGCGCCGAAAGGTCGATGCCGGACTTTTCCTTGAAGAGCCTCGAGACCTCGTCGAAGGCGGCGCGGAAGGCCGGGTTCTCCTGATAGAGGTCGAGGCCCATCCCGGCCCATTGCGATCCGTTGCCGCCGAAGACGAAAGCCGTCTTCTCGCCGCGTCCGACGCGCTGCCCGGTGATCGCCGGCTGAGAGCCGCTTTCATGCGCGGCGAGGCTGGCTGCGATCTCCGCCGCGCCGTCGCCAAGCGCGACGAGGCGATGCGCTGCGCGACTCCGCCGGTGGGCGGCGGCGTTGACGAGGAGGTCAGCCTCAGCCTCCTCCGCCGTTCCGAGCCGCTCCCGCCAGCGCGTCACCATCTCCGCCAGGCTCTCCCGGCTCGCGGCGGAGAGGATGAGCGCGCGGGCGCGGGGCGCTGGGGCTGGGGGGTGCGCCTCGCCGGGCTCCGGCTGGCGGATCAGCACATGGGCGTTCGCGCCGCCGAACCCGAAGGAATTGACGCCCGCGAGCCACGGCCGCTCCCGCGCCTCGATCTCCAGCGGCTCCGCCGCGACTTCGAGGTTGAGATCGTCGAAGGCGATGTTCGGGTTCGGCTCCTTCAGGTGGAGCGAGGCGGGATAAACGCTGCGCTCCAGCGCCATCTGCGCCTTGAGGAGGCCGACGAGCCCGGAGGCGGGCTCGAGATGCCCGAAATTCGTCTTGGCCGAACCGATCGGCAGAGGCTTCGCCCGCGCGCGGCCGAACACCTCCCCGATCGCGTGCGCCTCCATCGGGTCGCCCACCGGGGTGCCTGTGCCATGGCATTCGAGAAAGGCGAGATCGTCCGGGTCGAACTGCGCCTCGCGGCGGATCTGCATCAGGAGCGCGGCCTGCCGCTCGGCCGATGGCATGGCCATGCCGACGGTCCGGCCGTCGGAGTTGACGCCGGAGCCGACGATCACGCCGCGCACCGGGTCGCCCGCCGCATGGGCGAGGTCCATCCGCCGCAATACGAAGACGACGGCGCCTTCGGAGCGGACATATCCGTCCGCCGAGGCGTCGAACGCCTTGCAGAGGCCCACGGGCGAAAGCATCGTCGCCCGGCTGAATCCGATGAAGGAGAAGGGTGAGAGCAGCGCGTTCACGCCGCCGACGATGGCCGTGTCGATCTCCCCCGACTTCAGCGCCTGGACCGCCTGGTGCATCGCGTAGAATGAGGAGGAGCAGGCGGTGTCGACCGTGTAGCTTGGCCCCTTGAGATCAAGGAGATAGGAAATGCGGTTCGAGACGATGGAAAGCGTGTTCCCCGTCATGAACTGCGCGTCCACCGACGAGGGGTCGCCGAGGAAGGTGAAGGAATGATCCGAGGCCGAGGCCCCGACATAGACGCCGGTGCGCCCGCGCGAGAGCGTCTCCGGTGTCAGCCCGGCATGTTCCACCGCCTCCCACACCGCCATGAGCAGCAGGCGCTGCTGCGGGTCCATCTGCACCGCCTCGCGCGGCGAGACGCCGAAGAAGCCGGGGTCGAACCGCCAGATGTCCTCCACCTGTCCGGCCGCGAAGGTGTAGGAGCGGCCGAGCGCGGCCTTGTCGGGATGCGCGAAGAGCGCCTTGGCCCAGCGATCCTCCATCACCTCGCTGATGACGCAGCGCCGCTCTTCGAGGACGCGCCAGAACGCCTCAGCGTCGGAGGCCTGAGGCAGCCGGCAGGAATAACCCGAAATCGCGACGTCAACCGCCGGCTTGCTGGACTGAGCGCTCATGGTTTCGTCCTAACCCCTCGGACAGCAAGTAACAACAGGGCTGGGGCGGTGATGGCCAATCAACAACTGCTGCATCCTGAAACGAAACGTCATGGGACTCATGGTTATCCCGGCGGTTGTGCGGGGCAAGCGTGAAGACGGGCTGCGCCGCGGCGATCTGGCGCGCCGGGCCGGGCGGGGACGGGCCGGCGCCGCCCGGCTGGGCGCACGGTCTGCGTGCGGGCGACAGTCTGGCGCCCGGCGCGTCGCGGCTTCTGGCCGTCGCGCCGCCGGAGGCCGGGGCGGTGATCGCCGACGACGCGGCTGGCGAAGATGCTGCGCCGCGGTTCAAGCCCTGTTTCGACCCGTTGTTGCTGGAGCGGATCGACTATGCCGGCAGGGCGGTTTTCTTCCGTGAGCGCGCGCTCGGCCCGGAGGGCGCCGCCGCGCTCGCCGCCGGCGCGCGCCCGGCTTCGCTCCTCTCGCGGGATATGCGCGTCGCCCACCTGCCCTATCCGGCCGTGATCCTCGGACCGGGAGAGGAAGGGCCCGCTCCCCCGCCGCCCGCGCGCCCGCCGATCGGCCCCGTCGCAGCGATCGTTCCGAACAGGAACAGCCCCGCCCTCCTTCGCGCCGCGCTCGCCGCGCTGGACGGGGAGCCGGAACCGCCCGCGCTCGTCATCGTGGACAACGGCAGCGACGATGCGGAGACGCTCGCGCTCTACGCCGCGCTCTCCCGCCGGGAGCGGACCATCGTGGAGCGCCGCCCTGCGCCCTTCAACTTCGCGGCGATGGTCAACCGCGGGGCGGAGCTGGCCCTGTCCGCATGGCCGGAGACGCGGGCGCTCCTCCTCCTCAACAACGACATTTCCGCCCCCGCGCCCGGCTGGCTCCGCCCGATGGAGGAGACGCTGGCGGCGCCCGGAATCGGGATCGTCGGCTCGAAGCTCCTCTTCCCGGACCGGACGATACAGCATGCGGGCGTGATCGTCGGTCATGGCGGCGTCGCCGGGCATGAGCTGAAGGGCGCGGCGGAGAATGCGCCCGGCCTTTGCGGCCGCATGGCGGCTCCGCATCTGCGCGAGGCGGTGACGGCGGCGGCGATGCTCGTACGGAGGGAGGCTTGGGAGGCGGCGTCCGGGTTCGACGCGCGGGCCTTTCCCGTCGCCTTCAACGATGTGGATTTCTGCCTTCGCGCGGGCGCGGCGGGCTGGGAGACGGCGCTCGACCCGCGGGCGGTCCTTATCCATCACGAGGGAGCGTCGCGGCGCCGGGCCTTTTCGCTTCCGTATTTTCTCGCCCGCCAGCGGGAGCGCGCGATGCTGCGGCTCCGTCACGGCACGCTCTGGCGGCGGGACCGGTTCGAGAGCCCGTGGCGGGACCTCTCCCGGCTCGATGAGTTCGTGTTCAAAGACCGCAGCAGGCTTCCGCCCATCCGGTTCTAGGCCGCCCGGCGGCGCAGGCGCGTCGCCCAGAACCCGATCGCCAGCGCGCCGCCCGCGAGGTTAACCCAGATCGCCCCTTCCATCGCGCCGTGCGGCAGGAGGATCGCCACGCCGCAGGCGGCGAGAAGCCAGCGTTCCGCCCCGTCGATCCGGCGCAGGAGGAACCCCGCCACCGCGCCGGTGACGAGCCAGACGCCTAGCAGCGCGGTCGCCACCGTCACCGCCACGTCGAGCGGCTCGCCGATCAGGATCAGCTCCGGCGAGGCGGCGAAGAGGAAGGGGATGAGATAGGCCGGCCAGGCTATCCGCACCGCTTCCCACCCCGTCGCCATCGGCGGCGCCTTCGCCATGTTCGCCGCGACGAAGGCGGCGATGGCGACAGGCGGGGTGAGCATCGAGAGCATGCCGAAATAGAGGACGAAGAGATGCGCCGACATCGGCTCGAGCCCGAGTTGCACCAGCGGCGGCGCGGCGAGCGAGGCGAGGAGGAGATAGACGCCGACGGTCGGCAGCCCCATTCCCATCACGATGCAGACCGCGGCGGTGACGAGGAGGAGCATCAGGAGGCTCGACTTGCCGAGCTGCACGAGAAAGAAGCCGAGCCCGAAGGAAAGGCCGGACCGGGCGACGAGGCCGATGATCATCCCCGCCACCGCACAGATCAGGATGATCTCCACCGCCGCCTTGCCTGCGCCCACAAGCGTCGTCCCGATCGTCGGCAGCGTCGCGCGGCGCCCGTCATAGCTGAGCCGGAGCGAGAGGATGAAGAGCGCCAGCACCGCGAGAAGGGCTGCGCTTTCGGGCCTGAGGTTCAGGGCGAAGAGCCCGACAACGAGCACGACGAAGGGCAGGAAGACGAACCAGCCGCGCCCCAGGACCCGCGTGAGCGGCGGTATTCGCGATTCCTCGACCCGTTCCACGCCGAGCCGCCCCGCCTCGGAATCGGCGAAGACGAAGAGACTGAAATAGTAGAGGAGGCTGGGGACGAGCGCCGCCAGCATGACCTCGACATAGGAGGCCTGCAAAGTCTCCGCGAGGAGGAAGGCGGCGGCGCCCATGATCGGCGGCATGAGCTGCCCGCCGGTGGACGCGGAGGCCTCGATCGCCGCGGCCGTCTTGGGCTTGTAGCCGCCGGACTTCATCATCGGGATCGTCACGGCGCCGGTGGAGGCGACATTGGCGACCGCGCTGCCAGAGACCGAGCCGAAGAAGGCCGAGCCGAGAATGGCGATCTTCCCCGCCCCCCCTCGCCGCCGACCGGCGAGCGCCATCGAGAGATCGGAGAAGAACCCCGCGCCTCCGGTGGCGAGCAGGAGCTGGGAGAGGATCAGGAATGGCACGACGACGGCGACGGCGATGGAGAGCGCCGCCCCGGCGAGCGAGGCGCTGTCGAGCACGAGGAAGGTGAGGAGCCGGTCCCACCGGATCGCCTTGCTCTGAAGCGGCCCGGCCATCTGGTCCGCCACGAGGGCGTAGAGACAGACGATTCCCAGGATGGCGATCAGCGCCCATCCCATCGTCCGCCGCACCGCCTCCAGGATGAGGACGAGACCGAGGATAGAGACGGCTAGCGCCTCCTCCGGATGGTAGAAGACGTTCTGCGCCAGTTCCTGGAACCGGATCGCGAGCCAGAGCCCGAAGCCGAGCGAAGCGAGGGCGAGGAGGCGGGAGAGGCCGGGCGCCCCGCCCGGCCGCGTCAGGAAGGCGAGCGCCAGCGCAAGCGCCAGCGCCGCGATCAGCACCTGTTCGGGATAGACGCGCCAGCCGAGAAAGAGCGGCGCGCCCGAAGCCCAGAAGACGGAGACGAGCGCGACGAGCGCGGACAGCCCGGCGACGACCCGCCCAGCGTTCATTTTGCCGCCTCCGCCCTTGGGCCTATTCCTTCCAGACGCCCATTTCCTTGTAGAACTTCACCGCGCCGGGGTGGTAGGCGACGTTCACGTCCTTCGCCATGCCCTCCTTGGTGAAGCCGGCCCAGACCGGCCCCTGCGCCAGCACGGCGGCCTCCTGCTCCCAGAGCGCCTTCACCGCGGCGTAGACGATGTCTTCCGAGACGTCCTTGCCGGCGAAGAGCGTGTAGTCGAAGACGTTCACATTGGTCGGCCCGGAGATGCCGGGAATGTTGCTGTCCGCGTCGAGCTTCTGGAGATAGGTCTGCGGCAGGAATTCCCGCATCCGCTCGATGGCCTCCGGGCTGTCGTCGAATGAGAGGTAGCGGATGCCGAAGCTCGCATCGAATTCCCGGCTGTTGCCGGCCCCGACGACGACGATGGCGACATCGGCCGTTCCCTCCGCGAAGCTCGACCACATGCGCGGGAAGTTCGGCACGGGCACTTCGGAGACGCCGGAGAGGTCGAGCCCGGCATTCGCGAAATAGCCGCGGGTGACATAATCCCCCAGCTCCCGGTCGGCGAAGACGGGCACGCGCTTGCCGACCAGATCGGCGACGCTCATGATGTCGCTGTCACGCCGCACGACATAGGCGTTGCGGAAGGGCATGAGCGTCGCGACCATCATCAGGTTCGGCGTGCCGCGCCCCTCGGACATGCCGGTTCCCGTTACGGCGTAGTGCAGCTGCACGATGTTGGAGATGCCGAACTCGATCTCCCCCGCGTTCACCAGCGGCATATAGTCCGACGTGTTGGCGAGCTCCTGCGGGCGCATCTGGATGGGCCCGGCCTCGGAGATCGCCGCGGCGAGGGCGCGGCCGACCTGGCTTGTCCCCCCCGTCGCGGTGGAGCCGAGGCCGACCACCTGAGCGGCGGCTGCCGAGGCGACGAGGCCGAATGCGGCGGCGTCAAGGATCCGGGCGGCGAACGTCTTGAACATGTCAGTCTCCCTGTTTTCTCGTTCAGTGCGTCTCGAACAGCGGCCCCCAGCCGCCGAACCTGTCTTCGATCCCCATCGCGCGGAGCGCGTGCCAGTAGGTCGCGGAATTGATCGCGACAAACGGCTTCCCGTATTCGCGCTCGAGGTCGAGGCAGAGCGACACCATGGAGAGATTGGTGCCGACCTGCACGAAGGCGTCCACATCGTCCCCGTCCATCTCCGCCACATGGGCGCGCAACTCGTCCGGCTGGACCTGCGCGATGGCGACGGGGCTCGGGCATTTCAGCCCGCGGAAGCGCACGACCTCGAAGCCGCAATCCTCGAAGAACCGCGTCACATTCCGGTCCGACACCGGGAAATACGGGGAGATGACGGCGATCCGCCTGACCTTGAAGAGGTTCAGCGCCGCCTCGCAGGCAAAGGAGCCGGCGGAGACGCGAAGGCCGCAGCGTTCCTCCAGCGCTCGCATCCGCGCCTCGGAGGCTGCGCGGCCGTCCCAGAACATGAGGGCCGACATGCCCATGATGAGGTAGTCGGGCTCGCAGGTCAGGCAGCGGTCCACCGCGTCGTTGAGCGTGGCGCCGATGGCCTCCACCAGCGCGACGAAATCCTCGTCGCTCGCGACCTTCATGTTGGGGACGTAGATGCGGCCGAAATGGTTGGTCACGCCCGGGACGCGGAGCGAGTCCATGTCCGGCTGCACGATGGTGTTCGTGGAAGGCGCGACGACCGCGAACTTGCAGCGCCAGCCCAGCGCGTCCTTCGGCATTGCGGCTCTCCCTCTCCAACCGTCAGCATAAGATATAGCTTTCATGGCGGCGTCAAGAATTTGTCCGGACAGATGGACAATGGTTGACCGAATCCTGCGCGCCGCCTAAATCTCCAAGAATTTGTATGGACAAGTCCGCCATGCGCGGGACGGGAGGAAGAGATGGCCGATCCGAAACTCCGCCGGATGATCGCGGCGGGGGAGTTCATCGCCGCGCCCGGCGTCTTCGACATGATCTCCGCGCTCGTCGCCGACGGTATGGGGTTCGACGCGCTCTACGTCACCGGTTACGGCGTCTCGGCTTCGCATCTCGGCCTGCCCGACGCAGGATTGATGACCTTCACCGACATGGAGAGCCGGGTGCGGCGGATCGTTGAGGGGACCTCCACGCCCGTGATCGCGGACGCCGACACCGGCTATGGCGGGCTCCTCAACGTACGCCACACTGTTCGCGCCTACGAGGCGGCAGGGGTGACGGCGATCCAGATCGAGGATCAGGAATACCCGAAGAAATGCGGCCACACGCCGGGCAAGCGGGTCGTGCCGCTGGAGGACATGGTGGCGAAGATCCGCGTCGCCGTCGATACGCGCCAAAGCGATGATTTCCTCGTCATCGCGCGGACGGACAGCCGCGCCGTCCTCGGCCTCGACGAGGCGCTGCGCCGGGGCGAGGCGTTCCGCGCGGCAGGGGCGGACGTCGTCTTCGTCGAGGCGCCGGAGAGCGAGGCGGAGATGCGGGCGGTGACGGAAGCCATAGGCGCGCCGCACATGGCCAACATGGTGCCGGGCGGCAAGACGCCGATCCTCCCCGCCGACCGGCTGAAGGCGCTCGGCTTCGCGATTGGCATCCACCCGGCGCTCGGCTTCCTCGCCGTCGGCGCCGCGCTGAAGGCCGCCTACGGCGCGCTGAAGGAGACGGGAACTTCCGAGAGCGCGGCGCTGGAGGATTTCGGCGCGTTCAGCCGGCTCGTCGGCTTTCAGGACGTGTGGGATTTCGACCGGAAATGGGCGGAGGGCTGAGCGGCGCGCAACGGATCGCGCGGCCCTGAAGCCCTTTTGCGCCACGCCGACGGTCGGGCGATCCTACCGCGATGACACGAATATTGGTTCCATCGGAACTGGCGACGGACTGGCGGCGCTTCCTCGCCGACCCGGCGAAGCAATGGCGGCGCGGGTACTCGGCCCGAACGACAGCGCTCTCATGGACGGCGGCGAAGGGCGCGCCGCCCGAGATTGCGGCGATGGCGCCTCTCGGCGCGGAGCTTCTCTTCGCGGCGCCGGAATGGAAAACGGCGCTTCCTGGCGGTGGGCGGGAGAGCCAGTCTGACGTCTTCGCGCTCTTCTCGATTCCCGGCGGCCTTCTGACGATGACGGTCGAGGCGAAGGTCGACGAGCCCTTCGGGCCGACGCTCGGCGAGTGGATGGAGGGCGCCTCGCCCGAAAAGCACGCCCGGATCGCGGCGATCGGCGAGGTTCTCGGCCTCGCAGCGCCGATCCCGGCCTCGATCCGCTACCAGCTTCTGCACCGGGCGGCGGCCGCCCTGATCGAGGCGCGGCGCTTCCGTGCGCGAGAGGCCGCGATGATCGTCCAGTCTTTCTCCGCCCAAGGCCGCTGGTTCGAAGATTTCGCCGGCTTCGCCGCGCTTTTCGGGCTGGCCCCTGGCCCGGGCGAACCCGCTCGCGCGCAGGTCCCGGAAATCGGGACCCTCAGGATCGGATGGGCCAAGGGCGACCCGACGTTCCGCGAATCGCCCTATGCCGGGGGTCAGGACACCGGATTGGATTGAGCCTACCGCCCGTCCAGCGTCAGCGCGCTGCGGTGGATGTAGCGCTCCCCGCCATGGTGCCAGTTGAACGAGGCGATGAGCGTGCCGGAAGCGGCGGAATACCGCCTGAGGATGCGGAGCGCCGCGCCGCCGGCGGGGGCGCCGAGCGCGGCGGCGGCGTGATAGGGGAGCGGCAGGGCCTGCACCTCCTGTATCGCCTCCACGATCCGCTCCCCGCTCGCCGCCTCGAGCGCGGCGTAGACCGGGCCGCGCGCCGAGGCGAGTTCGCGGATGCGCGGCGCGAAGCGGAGAGGCACATAGCTCTCGATCAGCGCCAGCGCCTCCCCGTTCGCCTTGGTGCGCCGGACGCCGCGGAAGAAGCACCAGCGCTCGCCGGCCTTGCCGCCGACGCGGGGGGCGAGGGCGGCGTCGAGCTCGATCTCGTCGAGGCGCAGAAGTTCGAGCGGCGTCTCCAGCGCATATTGCGTGAGTTCGGAGACGGAGCGGTAGGACTGGACGAAGACGCCCGCCGGCGCGTCCCGCACAACGCGGCTGCCGGCGCCCTGCACCCGGTCCACCATCCCGTCCTCCTGGAGGCGGCGGAGCGCCTCGCGCACGGTGAACCGGCTGGCGGAGAAGAGGCGGCAGAGCTCGGATTCGCTCGGCAGGGAGCCGCCGACTGGATAGCGCCCGGCGGCGATATCCTCGCGAAGCGTACGGAGGATCTCCGCATAGCGCGGCGTCCTTGCGCCCTCTTCCCTAGTCTCCGTCATCGAAAATCCTTCCCCCAAGCGGCGGCGAGCCATAGCCCTGCGGCGCGCCGCCGCGCAAGCGTCAGGCGACGGACTCCAGATCGCGCAGCGACTGGATCATGGAGGAGCGGAGGACATAGGCGCGGTGGCGCGCCGGGTCCGCCGCGATGGCGCGCAGGTCGTCATGATGCGCGCGGCGCTTGGCCGGGTCCTGCTCGTTCAGGATCGCGCGGTTGCGGAGCGCCTGCGCCTGCACCGTCTCGAGGGCGACCTTGCGGCGCTGCCGCTCGTAGCGGCCCATCAGCGAGAGATCGGCTCCGCGCCAGACCGCCGTGAGCTTCTCCGCGAGATTCACCGCGTCATGAATGCCGCCGTTCATCCCCATGCCGCCGAGCGGATTGTTGAGATGCGCGGCGTCCCCGGCGAGGAAGATGCGGCCGTGCACGTACCGGTCCGCAATCCTTTCGTGCACGCGATAGGCGGTCTTGTGCGCGACCTCGTAGGGCGCGCCCGTAGGCAGCACGGCCTGAAGCCGCCGCTCGACGATCTCCGGATCCAGCACCGCCTCGTCGGAGAGCGAGGGGTCGGTCGGCAGCAGGACGCGCCAGAGCGTCGGCGTGCGGAGGAGGACGAGCCATTCCTCCGGGTCCGAAATGTAGGCGATGTCGGCGAGGCCGGGGATCGCCTCGTCGTAGCGGAAGGGGGTGGAGAGGGAGAGGAAGATCTCGGGGATCGTCAGGCCGGGGAAGTCCGCGCCGACCGATTTCCGCACAGCGGAGCGCGCGCCGTCCGCCCCGATCAGGAACCGCCCGCGCAGCCGCTCCTCGCTCCCGTCCGCCCGGCGGATGACCGCCTCCGCATGATCGTGCCCCTGCGAGGCGGAGACGACCGTGACCTCGGTGAGCAGCTCCGCCCCCGGGTCGGCGTCGAGCCGCGCGCGCGCCGCCTCGGTCAGCTTCCACTGTTCGGCCTGGAGCCGGTAGGGATGGTCGGTGTCCTCCGCCAGAAGGCCGAGGTCGAAGGTCGCAACCTCGCCCTCCTTCCGGTCCCGGAACTGCCAGTAGGGGCATTTGATGCCGCGCTCGATCAGCCCGTCCGCGAGGCCGAGGAGGGAGAGGAAATCCAGCGTTGGCGGGTGGAAGGTGGACGCCCGGAGGTCGACCGCGAGATCGGCGGAGGCTTCGAGCACCGTCACCGGAATCCCTTCCTCCCGCAGCGCGACGGCAGCGACGAGCCCGACAGGCCCCGCTCCGGCGACCAGAACCCGTTCCTCGGCCTTGCTCATCCGCATCCCTCCGTCGCCGCGAGGGTATGCGGCGTCGCTGTCCGGTCAAGCGATATTTGTCTGGACAAGGCGGCGCGGCGCGTGAAAATGCGCCGATGGAGCGAAGACTTGCGATCCTCGGCGCCTGCGGCGCGCTTGGCCGGGCGCTCGCCGTGCGGGCCGCGGCGGAGGGATGGGCGGTGACGGCGCTCGACCTGCCGGCCTCTCTCGCCGCGCATCCGCCCGCCGGGCCCGCCCGCGCGCTGGACCTTTTCGACGCCGGGAGCGTCTCCGCCGCCTTCACCGGGCTTGGCCCCCTCGACGGCTTCGTGAACCTCGCCGGCTTCATGACGCCGCGCCGCCCGCTGGAGGAGACGGCGGAGACGGCGTTCGACGAGGCGATGGGCGGCAATCTCCGCGGCGCCTTTCTCGCAGCGAAGGCCGCGTTGCCGCTCCTCCGGCCGCGAAGGGGCGCGATGGTCAACATCGTCTCCGGCCTCGCGGCGCAGGCGCGGCCCGGCTTCGGCCCCTATGCGGCGGCGAAGGCGGGCATGGTCTCGCTGACGAAGACGCTGGCGCTGGAGGCGGCGCCCGAAGTGCGGGTGAACGCCGTCGGCCCCTCGGCGGTGGAGACGCCGTTCCTCACGGGCGGCACCGGCCGCGCCGCCGCGCCCGCCCCCGATCTCGACCTTGCGGCCTATGCCCGGGCGACGCCGCTCGCCCGGCTCGCGACGCCGGAGGATGTGGCCGGGCCGATCCTCTTCCTCCTCGGGCCGGATTCCGCGTTCATGACCGGGCAGGTGCTCTGGGTGAATGGCGGGGGCTACATGCCATGACAGGGGTGGAGGGGCGCAGGGTTCTCGTCACCGGCGGCTCGCGCGGGCTCGGGCGGGAGATGGCGCTGGCGCTGGCCGGGGTGGGCGCCGCGGTGGCGATCACCGGCGCGCGCCTCTCCACGGCCCTCGACGAGACGGGCGCCGCGCTCGAACGGCTCGCCGGGCCGGGCCGCGCGCTGGCGCTCGCCGCCGATGCGGGGGACGCGGCGGCGGCGGCGCTCGCCGTGGCGGAGGCGGCGCGCGCGCTCGGCGGGCTCGACATGCTGGTGAACAACGCCGGGCTCGGGATGCGCCTCGTCTCGGAGACCTTCACGACCGCGCCGACGCGGTTCTGGGAGACGGAGCCCGAAGCCTGGCGCCGGATCGTCGCGGCCAATGTGGACGGGCCGTTCCTCATGGCCCGCGCCGCCGTGCCGTTGATGCTCGAAGCGGGCGGGGGCCGGATCGTCAACGTCTCCACCTCGGCGCAGACGATGGTCCGGCGGGGATACGCGCCCTACGGGCCCTCGAAGGCGTTCCTGGAGGCGGCGAGCCGCGTCTGGGCGGCGGACCTCGCGGGGACGGGGATCGACGTCAACGTCCTCCTCCCCGGCGGGGCGACGGCGACGGACCTGCTGCCGCCCGGCTCCCGCGGGGCGGACGGGAACCTCCTCGACGCCTCGATCATGCGCGCCCCGATCCTCTGGCTCGCCTCGGAAGCGGCGACGGGAGTGACCGGCGCGCGCTTCGTCGCCCGGCTCTGGCGGGATGACGACCCGATGGCGGCGCGGGAGGACGGCGCGGCCGCCCCCCGGATCATGTAGCCTTCAGCCCGGCGAACCAGGCGAGCGCGTCCTCCGTCGAGACGAGGTCGGCGTATTTCGCGCTCATGTCGAAGAGATTGGCCTTGTGCGGCCCCTCCGCCCGGTCGCCGCAGGCCTCCTCCGCGATCAACGTCACGAATCCGTGGGAGATCGAATCGATGCAGGTGGCGCGCACGCAGCCCGAGGTGGTGAGCCCGCCGATCACCAGCGTGTCCGTCTTCATCCAGCGCAGCGTCGCGGCGAGCGAGGTGGCGAAGAAGGCGGAGGGGTATTGCTTGGAGATCATCAGCTCGCCCGGTAGCCGGTCGAGCCCTTCGGCGAGCTTCTGCGTCTCCCGCCCCGCCTCGAAACAGGCGAGCGCCGGGACCTTGGCGTAGAAGGCCCCGCCATCGGCCCCGCCGGGCTGGTAGACGACTTCGGTGAAGATGACGGGGACCCCCGCGGACCGCGCCCCTTCGGCGAGCCGGCGCGCATGGACGAGCGCGGCGCGGCATCCCTCCCCGCCATAGAGCGGCGACGCCTCGTCGAAATAGGCGTGGGCGAAATCGACGAGGAGGAGCGCGGGGCGTGCGCCCCATTGCTGCCGCGCGTGATAGCCTGCGCGGGCGTAGTTGGCGTCGAGGCTTTCGGTCATGGGCGGGCCTTTCGCTGGCGACCGGGACTATCGGCGCGCGCGGCGCATCTGTCCAGACAGGCCGGAGGACGCGCCGCGCGCGGAAGGCGTCGCCTCAGGCGGTCGCGAGGCGGGCGTTCTGCGGGAACATCGCCTTCTTCGCCTCGTCGTCCATCTCCGTCTTGAAGGCGAATTTGGCTTTCAGCGCCTCGGCCCGCGCGGCGGCGGGCCGGGCGTTGATCGCGTCCAGATGGCGCTTCACGTTCGGGAGCATTTCCCAGGCCTTCTCCCCGAGGATGAAGGGCACGGCCCGCGCCCAGCCCCATACGGACATGTCCGCGATGGTGTATTCGCCGCCGACCATCCACTCCTGCGCGCCCAGCCGGTCGTTCAGGATGCCCCAGTGCCGCTCGGCCTCATAGGTGTAGCGGTTGACGGCGTAGGCCTTCGGTTCCGGCGCGACATGGCGGAAATGCACGCACTGGCCGGAATAGGGCCCGATCCCGGTGGCGACGAACATGAGCCAGGAGAGGAGCTGCGCGCGGTTCTCGTCACCCGCCGGCGGCAGGAACTTCCCCGTCTTTTCAGAGAGATAGATCAGGATCGCGTTGCTGTCGAAGAGCGTCGCCGCGCCGTCGGTCAGCGCCGGAGTCTTGGCGTTCGGGTTGATCTTCAGGAAGTCGGGCGCGTGCTGCTCCCCCTTCCGCGTGTCGACGGGGACGGTCTCATAGTCCAGCCCCGCCTCTTCGAGGAAGAGCGCGACCTTCGCGGGGTTCGGCGAAGGGTGGTAGTAGAATTTGATCATGTCCGGTTGCTCCGGTTGGGGGACTTCAGAAACGTTCGGCGTGGGGCCGGACTTCGAGTTCGAAGGTCCAGGCGCTCGGATGCTGGCCGATGAGGTGCATGTAGGTCTCGGCGATCGCGTCGGGGTCGAGGAGGCTCAGCGGCGCATCGGCCGGCGCCGGTCGCGCGTCGCTGCGGATGCCGCCGTCGATCACGACATGGGCGACGTGGATTCCCTTCGGCCCCAGCTCCCGCGCCATGCTCTGGCCGAGGCCGCGGAGCGCGAACTTGCCCATCGCGAAAGGGGCGGAGAGCGGATAGCCCTTCACGCTGGCCGAGGCGCCGGTGAAGAGGATCGTCCCCCGCCCCTTCGGCTCCATCGCCCGCGCCGCCTCCCGCCCGACAAGGAAGCCGCCATAGGCGCTGATCGTCAGCGCGCGCAGCACCTCCTCGGGGACAAGATCCGCCACCGGCCCGCGGCTGCGCGCCGAGGGGTTGAAAACGACGATGTCCGGCGCGCCGAGATCGCCGGCGACAGCCGCGAAGAGCGCGGAGACCGACCCGGCATCCGCCACATCGCAGGGATAGGCCCGCGCGCCCGTTTCCGCGACGAGCCCGGCGAGCTTCTCCGCGTTTCGCGCCGCCAGCGCGACCTTCCGGCCCGAAGCCGCGAGCTTGCGGGCGAGCGAGGCGCTGAGCCCCGGCCCCGCGCCCACGATCAGCGCCGTTTCCGCCTCCGCCATCGCCGTCTCCCGTGCTTGAGTCGTGCCGGAAGATGCGTTAATCTGTAACGATCAGTCAAGAATGAAAACGGAGACGTGAAGGGAGAGGCATGGTTGGCGTGATCCGCTTCGACCGGGATGCGGCGCTCGACGCCGCGATGCGGCTCTTCTGGGCGAAGGGATTCGATGCGACCTCGATCCAGATGCTTGAGGAGGCGACGGGCCTCGGCCGCGGCTCGCTCTACAACGCCTTCGGGGACAAGGAGGCGCTCTTCCTCGCCGCGCTCCGCCGCTATGCGGAAAGAGCCGCCGCGCCGGTTTCTGCAACGCTGGAGGGCGCTTCGCTCGAGGAAGGCCTCCGCCGCCTCTTCGCCGGGATGATCGCGCGGATGGACGAGCCGGGGCGCCCGAAGGGCTGCCTTCTCGTCAATTCCTGCGCCGCCGCCTCCGGCTCTCCTGAGGGCGCGCGCTTCGCGGCTGCGGCCTTGCGCGGGATGGAGGAGGGGTTCGCCTCGGTCTTCGCCGCGGCGCAGGCGGCGGGCGGCTTGCCCGGCGATGCGGACATACGCGCCCTGGCCCGATTCTTCTCCGCGGTGGCGCAGAGCCTCGGGCTGTTGCACAGGGCCGGCGCGGAGCGGAGGGCGCTGGAGGATGTGGCGAGGACGGCGCTATCCGCCCTGCCGCTTCGCGCCCTGAGCGCAGGGCTTCCACAAAGCTGAAACCGCTTCCGACAGATGGAAGCAGAAGGGTCGTTGCGCTCCCGCTGTTGACGGAGGGTCCGGTTTGATGGCGACCTGATCTTGTCCGGGTTGATGCGAAACCCGGCGCGGAACCCGGCGGCGGAGCAAGCCAGCCGGGAAATTTGGGGGGATGGAAGAATGCCGAACCCTGCCCCGGGCGATGACGCCCGCACACCGCCGGACCTCGATCTCGAAGCCGTCACTCGCGCCCATACGATCGTCTCGATCCAGCGGACACGGCTGCCCACCGAGGCGCTTCACATCCTCGCGCGTGAGGTATTGCAACGCGTCGCGCACCGCGCGGCGAGCGCGGCGCGGCCGGACCGCGTACCCTCGGCCGACGAGCTTGAGGCGTTCTGTGACGACCTGACGAAGCTCAACGATGACGGCGCCGCTGCGAGGGCGATCGGCCGCGCGCGGCGCGAGGGCGCCACGCTGGACTGCGTCTATCTCGGCTGGCTCGCCCCCGCCGCCAGGCGGATCGGGGACCGGTGGGAAGCGGACGCGACGAGCCTCGCCTCGACCAATATCGCCGCAGGCCGGATATATGCGATCCTCAGCGGCCTCAGGCGGGCGTTTGCGCCGCCGGAGGCGAACGGGAGGCGCCACGCGCTTTTCGCCTCGACGCCGGGGGAAACCCACACGATCGGAGTCACGATGGCGGCGGACATGTTCCGACAGCGCGGCTGGTCGATCGACCTTGCGCTCGGCCGGACGCATGACGAACTGGTGGAGCTTCTGCGGGGCTCGGACCACGCCATCATCGGCCTCTCGGCGAGCCGCGAAGACATGACGGCGCAACTCGCCCGGCTCGTCCTTGCGCTCCACATCTGCAAGCCCTGGGCGAAGGTTCTGGTCTGCGGCCGGATCGCGGAACTTGATCCGGATATCGCGGGCGTCGTCGGGGCCGATGGCGCCGCGGCCGACGCGCCGTCTGCGATCGAACAGATGGAGCGCCTGGTGGACCGCGAGGACGCCGAGGCTCCGAGCGCGCAGCGGCGCCGCTCCGCCTGAACCTGCGGAAAGCAGCGCGGCCGCGCTGGCCTCAGCCCATCCGGTAGTTCGGCGCCTCCCGCGTGATCTGCACGTCGTGGACATGGCTTTCCGCCAGCCCGGCATTGGTGATGCGTACGAAGCGGCAGCCTGTCCGCATCTCGGGGATGGTGCGATGGCCGGTATAGCCCATCGCGGCGCGGAGGCCGCCGACCATCTGGTGAAGCACGGCGCCGGCGGGGCCCTTGTAGGGCACCTGGCCCTCGATCCCCTCCGGCACAAGCTTGTGCGTCTCCGCGATCTCGCCCTGAAAATACCGGTCCGCCGAGCCGCGTGCCATGGCGCCGACGGAGCCCATGCCGCGATAGGCCTTGAAGCTCCGGCCCTGGTGCAGGAACACCTCGCCCGGCGCCTCGTCCGTCCCCGCCAGCATGGAGCCGACCATCGCGCAGCTCGCGCCGGCGGCGATGGCCTTGGCGAGATCGCCCGAGAACTTGATGCCGCCATCCGCGATGATCGGCGCGCCGGCTTTCGCCGCCGCCTCCGCGCAGTCGGAAATCGCCGTCATCTGCGGCACGCCGACGCCTGCGACCATGCGGGTGGTGCAGATCGAGCCCGGCCCGATGCCGACCTTCACCGCATCGGCCCCCGCGTCGATCAGCGCCCGCGTCGCCTCCGCCGTCGCGACGTTTCCGGCGACGACCTGCACGGCGTTCGAAAGCCGCTTGATCCGCCGCACCGCCTCCGCGACGGAGGCGCTGTGCCCGTGCGCGGTGTCGATCACGATGAGGTCGCAATGCGCGTCGATCAGCGCCTCCGACCGTTCGAATCCCTTGTCCCCCACCGTCGTCGCCGCGGCGACGCGGAGGCGGCCGAGATCGTCCTTCGTCGCGCGCGGGTTGAGGACGGCCTTCTCCATGTCCTTCACGGTCAGGAGGCCGACGCATCGGCCCTCGGCGTCCACCACCAAGAGCTTCTCGATCCGCCGCCGCATCATCAGGCGCCGCGCCGTCTCCCGGTCCTCCCCCTCTCGGATCGTGGCGAGGTTCTCCTGCGTCATCAGCTCGCGGACGGGCGTATCGTCCCGCTCAGCGAAGCGCATGTCCCGGTTGGTGAGGATGCCGACGAGCTTCCTGTCCGCCGTCACAACGGGGAAGCCGGTGATGCGGTAGCGCTCCTGCAGGGCCTTCGCGTCACGCAGGGTCTGGTCGGGGCCGAGCGTGATCGGGTTGTAGACCACCCCGCTCTCGAACCGCTTCACCCGGCGGACCTGCGCGGCCTGCACGTCGATGTCGAGATTGCGGTGGATGACGCCGATGCCGCCGGCCTGCGCCATGCAGATCGCCATGTCGCTCTCCGTCACCGTGTCCATCGCGGAGGAGAGGAGGGGGATGTTGAGCCGGATCGAAGGCGTGACCATCGTTGAGACGTCCGCCTCGTTCGGCAGGACCTCCGAGGCGCCGGGAACGAGCAGAACGTCGTCGAAGGTGAGCGCCTCGCGAATCTCCATCGGAGAATCTCCTGTCAGGGTCGGTTGGCGGGGCCTTGTTTCACAGCGGGCGGGGGAAGGGAAGAGAGCGGGGCGCCGCGCCCGCGGCGCGATTGACCGGGGGTCGAATTTCGTTACGCTCCGCCGTCCGGACGACGGGCCGGGCAGGGGCGGGCCGGGCGGCCGGGACGAGAGGGACGAGCGAGATGAGAGTCGGGATCGAGAGGGCGGCGCTCCTCAAGGCGATGAGCCGGGCGCAGGGCGTCGTCGAGCGGCGGAACACCATCCCGATCCTCTCCAACGTCCTGATCGAGGCGGCGGACGGCGCGGTGAGCTTCCGCGCCACCGACCTCGACATCGAGATCCGCGAACAGGCCCCCGCGATGGTGGAGCGGGCGGGCGCCGTCACCGCCCCCGCCCATGTCCTGCACGAGATCGCCCGGAAGCTGCCGGACGGCGCGATGGTGACGATGGACGCGACGGCGGAGGGGCGGCTCGACGTCTCCGCCGGGCGCGCGCGCTTCACGCTGCCGACGCTGCCGCGGGAGGATTTCCCGATCATGGCTTCGGCGGAATACCAGACGAGCTACGAGATACCGGCGCCGACGCTGCGACGGCTCTTCGAGAAGGCGAGCTTCGCGATCTCGACGGAGGAGACGCGCTATTACCTCAACGGCGTCTATCTCCATGCGCCGGAGGGCGGCGCCGCCGTGCTCCGCGCCGTGGCGACGGACGGCCACCGCCTCGCGCGGATCGACGCGGCGCTGCCGGCGGGGGCGGAGGGATGCCCCGGCGTGATCGTGCCGCGGAAGACGGTGGGCGAGCTTCGCAAGCTTCTGGAGGATGACGAGGCGGTGATCGCCGTCTCCGTCTCCGAGACGAAGATCCGCTTCACAGCGGCGGAGCTTTCGCTCACCTCGAAGGTGATCGACGGCTCCTTCCCCGACTATACCCGCGTGATCCCGACGCAGAACGACAAGCGCCTCGAAGTCGATGCGGACGAGTTCGCCCGCGCGGTGGACCGCGTCGCCACTGTCTCCGCCGAGCGCTCCCGCGCCGTGAAGCTGGCGTTGGCGGAGGATTCGCTCACGCTCTCCGTCTCCTCGCCGGACGCCGCCTCGGCGAGCGATGAGATCGCGGTCGCCTATGCGCATGAGCCGATGGAGATCGGCTTCAACGCGAAGTACCTGCTGGAGATCGCCGGGCAGGTGGACCGGGAGAACGCCGTGCTCCTGTTCAACGGGCCGGGTGACCCGACGCTGGTGCGCGAGGGCGACGACGAGAGCGCGATCTATGTCGTCATGCCGATGAGGGTCTGAGCGGGGCCTCATGCTCCGCCGGCTGACCCTCTCCCATTTCCGCTCCCATCGGGCGCTGACGCTGGAGGCGGACGGGCGGCCTGTCGCCCTCCACGGCCCGAACGGCGCGGGAAAGACCAACATCCTCGAGGCGATCTCGCTTCTTTCGCCCGGCCGGGGGCTCCGCCGCGCCGCGCCGGAGGACCTGATCGGGCGGCCGGAGGGGATCGGCTGGAAGGTCTCCGCGCTGATCGACGGGCAAGAGGGGCTTTTCGAGGCGGAGACCTCGGCCCTGCCGGGCGAGCGGCGCATCGTGCGGATCGACGGGAAGGCGGCGAGCCAGACTGCGCTCGGCGCGCTTCTGCCGATGCTCTGGCTCGTTCCTGCGATGGACCGGCTCTGGACGGAGGGGCCCGGAGAGCGGCGGCGCTTCCTCGACCGGATGGCGCTTGCCTTCCACCCCGACCACGGGGAGACCGCCGCGGCCTATGAGCGCGCGATGCGGGAGCGGACCAAGCTCCTGACCGAGGGGCCGGCGGACCGCGCCTGGCTCGACGCGCTGGAGGCGCGGATGGCGGAGGCGGGCGCCGCGCTCGCCGCCGCGCGGGCCGGGACGCTGGCGCGGCTCCGGGAGGCGATGGAGGGGGCTTCCGGCGCTTTCCCGCGCGCGCTCCTCCGGATCGAGGGGGCCTCGGAGGAGGCGCTCGCCGCCGGGGGCGAAGTGGGGGATGAGACGGCGCGGCTCGCGGCGCGGTTCGCCGCCGGGCGGCGGGCGGATGCGGCGGCGGGAAGGGCGCTCGAAGGGCCGCACCGGTCAGACCTCCTCGCCGTTCACGAGGAGAAGGGGGTGGAGGCTCGGCTGGCCTCCACGGGCGAGCAGAAGGCGCTGCTCATCGCGCTTGTCCTCGCCCATGCCCGCGCGCTGAAGGCGGAGCGGGGGGCTCCGCCGCTCCTCCTCCTCGACGAGGTGGCCGCGCATCTCGATGAGGCGCGGCGGGCGGCGCTTTATGACGATCTCGCCGCGCTCGGCGCCGAGGCCTGGATGACCGGGACGGGGCCGGAGCTCTTCGCTGCGCTGGGGGATCGGGGGCGGCTGATCGGGCTCGGCTGAGGGTGTGTGCACACGCCGTGCATGGGGGTCAAGTATCTGACCCGAAGAGAGAATTGGAAATAGGGCGCCGAAAACCGCGCACGCGGATCGCTCACCCGGCAGGCGGCAGCCCGAGCCGGGGGCGGAGCGAATCCAGCCCCTCCGCCAGCGCCGCGTTCGCGCCCCGCGCGCGCATGTGCTCGCGGAGCGTCGTGTTGAGGCCGCCCGGCCGGTCCAGGCTTTCGAGGATGGCGGCGAGGCGGCGTTTTCCGTCCTTCGGCGTCGCCGCGAGATAGCCGGCGATCAGCCCGGTCACATAGGCCTCGGCCCCTTCGGCGTCCCCCGTCAGCCCCGCGAGCCATTCCGAGCCCGAGCGCATGTGGTCGACGACCGAGGAGCTTAGCGCCGAGGCGGCGAAATGGGCGTTGAGCGCCGCCTCCGTCGCGACCGGGATCACGAGGTTACTGTCGCCGAACAGCTCTCGGAGCGCGGCGCTCTCCGGGTGGACGGGGAGAGGGCAGTCCCCCCTCGCGATGAACGGCATCGGGATGGCGAGGGCGATCTCCGTCGCCGGGGCGCAGAGCCGGCGGAGCGCGGCGAGGTCGAGCCCGACCATCACCGAGACGATCCGGTGATCCGCGCGGAAGGAGAGGCTGGAGAGCGCCGCTTCCGCATCCCGCTTCATCAGGCAGAGAAAGACGATCTCCGCCCCGTCGAGGACTGCCTGGTTGGAGGCGACCGCCACCTCCGGCAGCGCGGCGGCGAGGGCGGCGGCGCGGGCCGCGTTCCGCTCCGAGACGAGGATGTGATGGCCCCTCCCGGCGAGGCCGTGCGCCATCGCCTCCGCGATCTCTCCCGTCCCGATGAAACCGACCTTGGCCATGCCGCCCCCCGCCCTTGCATCCGCCGCAGCCTCGCCCGAAACAGGGGCGTCGCTCAAGCGTCGCATCTGCGCCGTATCAGGGCCGCCACATCAGGGCCGGAGACAGGAGACCATCATGCGCCCCATCGCCTTCGACGCCCCCGGCCGGTTCCATCGCGGCTGCCTCCACACCCATTCGACGCGCTCGGACGGGGTGCTGGAGCCGGAGGAGGTGTGCCGCCGCTACCGCGCGGAAGGCTATGACTTCATCGCGCTGACCGACCATTTCGTCGGCCTCTACGACTACCCGATCGTCGACACGCGCCCCTTCCGCAACAACCGCTTCACCACGATCCTCGGCGCGGAGCTGCATTCGGGGGCGATGGCGAACGGGGAGCTCTGGCATATTCTCGCGGTCGGCCTGCCGGAGGATTTCGCGCCCCCCCACACGCCGCATTTCCTCCCCGTCGAGGGGCAGGAGACGGGCGCCGAGATCGCCCGGCGGGCGCGGGAGGCGGGCGCCTTCGTCGCCATCGCGCATCCCGAATGGTCCGGCCTCACCCATGAGGACGCGCTCTCGCTGGAGGCGGCCCATGCGGTCGAGATCTACAACCACGGCTGCGCGGTGGGGGCGGACCGGCCGCACGGCTTCGCGACGCTGGACCGGCTGCTGGAGACGGGACGGCGGCTTGACCTCGTGGCGACGGACGACGCGCATTTCAACGAGCCGGATCACTTTGGCGGCTGGGTGATGGTGAAGGCGGAGGAGAACGAGCCCGAGGCGCTGCTCGCGGCGCTGAAGGCGGGGGCGCATTACTCCTCCACCGGCCCCGAAATCCGCAATGTGGAGCTGGACGGGCGGCGGCTCACGGTCGAATGCTCCGCCGCTCGCTCCATCGTCGTCGTCGGCGCCGGCTCCGCCGGGCAGGCGCTGCACGGCGCCTCCATCACGCGGGCGGACATCCGGCTCGACCGGGTGAATTCCTCGCCCTGGATCCGGATCTCGGTGATCGACGCGGCGGGGCGGCGGGCCTGGACCAATCCGATCTGGAGGGACTGACGATGCGCATGGAGGTGCGGAAGACCGACCTCGGGAGCGTCCGCTTCGTGAAGACCGCCGCCGCGCTGCCCGCGCCGGGGGAGGTTCTCGTCCGGGTCGAGCGCTTCGCGATCACGGCGAACAACGTCACCTATGGCGTGGTGGGGGAGCGGATCGGCTACTGGAAGTTCTTTCCGGCGGAGGAAGGTTGGGGGGTCATCCCCGTCTGGGGCGTCGGCGTGGTGGAGGCGAGCGCGCATCCCGAAGTGCGGGAGGGCGAGCGGCTCTACGGCTACTGGCCGATGGCGAGCCACCTGACGCTCGTTCCGGGCAAGGTCGGCCCGATGCGGCTCATGGACGGGGCGTCACACCGGGCTGGGCTGCCGGCGGTCTACAATTCCTATCTCCGGCTCGATGCGGAAGAGGGTTATGACAAGGCGACCGACCGGGCGCGCATGGCGCTCTGGCCGCTCTATGCGACCTCCTTCTGCCTCGCGGACTGGCTGGCGGCGAACGGGAATCACGGCGCGGAGCAGGTGGTGATTCCCTCCGCCTCCTCCAAGACGGCGATCGGCCTCGCCCATGCCCTGATCGCGGAGGGAAGCCCCCTCCGCCGCGTCGCGGCGACCTCCGCGCGGAACGCCGGCATGGTCGCCGCGCTCGGGCTCTATGAGGACGTGATCCTCTACGAGGAGATCGAGGAGCGGATTGCGCGCGTCCCCACGGTGATCGTGGACATGTCGGGTTCCGGCGACGTGATCGGGCGGCTGCACCGGCATCTCGGCGAGGCGATGCGCTTCACCTCCAATGTCGGCGTCACGCATCACGAGGCGGCGGGGATGGGGCCGGATTTCATCCGCGAGCGCTCCGCCATGTTCTTCGCCCCGGCGCATATCGCGCGGCGGACGGAGGAATGGGGGCCGGGCGCGTTCGAGGCGCGCTCCACCGCCTTCTGGCGCGATGCGGCGGGGAAGAGCGCCGCCTGGCTGACCTATCGGGACGCGGATGGGCCGGAAGCGACGGAGGCCGCCTGGCGGGAGGTGCTGGAGGGCCGGGCGCGGCCCGACGAGGTCTGGACGGCGGCGCTCTGAACCGGCGCCGGCGCTTCCCGCGCCGGGGCGAAGCGGCTAGAACGGGGCCATGACAGACATCCTCGCCCGCATCCGCGCCTACAAGCTCGAAGAGATCGCCACCCGCAAGGCCGCCCGCCCCGCGGCGGAGATCGAGGCCGCCGCGAAGGCCGCCCTGCCGCCCCGCGGCTTCGCGGCGGCGCTCCGGCGGGCAGAGGCGGCGGGGGGCTACGGCCTCATCGCGGAGATCAAGAAGGCGAGCCCCTCGAAGGGCCTCATCCGCGCGGATTTCGACCCGCCTGCGCTCGCCCGCGCCTATGAGGCCGGCGGCGCTTCCTGCCTTTCCGTACTGACGGACGGGCCGAGCTTCCAGGGCGCGGACGAATACCTCGTCGCGGCGCGGGCGGCGACGGCGCTGCCGGTGATCCGGAAGGATTTCCTCTACGACCCGTGGCAGGTCGCCGAGGCGCGAGCGCTCGGCGCCGACGCGATCCTCGTCATCATGGCGGCGGTGGACGACGGCCTTGCCGCGGAGCTGGAGGCGGCGGCCTTCGGGCTCGGCATGGACGTGCTGGTGGAGGTGCATGACGAGGCGGAGACGGAGCGCGCGCTGAAGGCGATGCGGTCCCCCCTCCTCGGGGTGAACAACCGCAACCTCCGCACCTTCGAGACCGATCTCGGGACAACGGAGCGGCTCGCGAGGCTGGCGCCGCCGGAAAAGCTCCTGATCGCGGAAAGCGGCCTCTTCACCCCGGAAGACCTCGCCCGCCTCGCCCGCGCCGGCGCGCGGAGCTTCCTGATCGGCGAGAGCCTCATGCGCCAGGCGGACGTGGAGGCGGCGACGCGGGCGCTGCTTGCGGAGCCTTTGGCGAAGGGCGCCGCCGCATGACCTCCCCCCTCACCCATTTCGACGCCAAGGGCGACGCCCATATGGTCGATGTCTCGGAGAAGGACGTCACCGCCCGCACGGCGACGGCGCGGGGGGCGGTGGTCATGGCGGCGGAGACGCTGGCGCTGGTCGTCGAGGGGCGGGCGAAGAAGGGGGACGTGCTTTCCGTCGCCCGCCTCGCCGGGATCATGGCGGCGAAGCGGACGGCGGACCTCATCCCGCTCTGCCATCCGCTCGCGCTCTCCAAGGTGTCCGTCGAGCTGACGGCTAACGAGGCGGAGAGCCGGGTCGAGATCGAGGCGACGGTTAAGGTGACGGGGAAGACCGGCGTGGAGATGGAGGCGCTCACCGCCGTCTCCGTCGCCGCGCTGACCGTCTATGACATGCTGAAGGCGGCGGACAAGGCGATGCGGCTGACCGACATCCGCCTTGTCCATAAAGACGGCGGGCGCTCCGGCCGGTTCGAGGCGGAATGAGCCCGCCGCTGCTCTCGGCCGCCGAGGCGCTCGCCCGCGTGCTGGCGCTCATGGCGCCGGTCGGCTCCGAGAGCGTTCCGCTGGCGGAGGCTTCGGGGCGCGTGCTGGCCGCGCCGGTCGTCGCGCGGCGGGACCAGCCGCCCTTCGCCGCCTCGGCGATGGACGGTTACGCCGTGCGCGCGGCCGAGGCGCGGGAAGGCGCGCGGCTGTGCCTGGCGGGCGAGGTTCCCGCAGGGGGCGCGGCAGCCGCTCCGCTCGGGCCGGGCGAGGCGATCCGCATTTTCACCGGCGCGCCGCTCCCGGAAGGCGCGGACAGCGTGCTGATCCAGGAGGACGCGGTCCGGGAGGGCGAGGCGGTGATCGTGCGCGAGGCCCCGGCGGCCGGCGCCAATGTCCGCCCCGCCGGCGGCGATTTCCGGGCCGGCGCGCGTATCCCCGCGCCGCGGCGCCTCTCCACCGGCGACATCGCGCTCGCCGCCTCGATGAACGCGCCCTTCCTCGAAGTCGCCCGCCGCCCGCTCTTCGCCCTCGTGGCGACGGGGGACGAGCTGGTGGAGCCGGGCGATACGCCGGGGCCGAGCCAGATCGTCTCTTCCAACGCCTACGGCCTCGCCGCCATGCTGGAGGCGACGGGGGCGCGGGCGCGGATCGATCCCATCGCGCGCGACAATGCGCCGGCGCTCCGCGCCGCGCTCGACCGGGCGGCGGACGCCGACGTGATCGTGACGCTCGGCGGCGCCTCGGTCGGCGACCATGACCTCGTCGCGAAGGTGTTCGCCGAGGAGGGGCTCGCCCTATCGTTCTACCGGGTCGCGATCCGACCGGGAAAGCCGCTGATGGCCGGGCGCGTGCGCGGCAAGCCGATGATCGGCCTGCCGGGCAACCCCGTCTCCGCCCTCGTCCTCGGCCATATCCTCCTCCGCCCGGCGGTCGACGCGCTCCTCGGGCTTGACGCCGGGCCGCTCCCGCGGCTTCGCGCGCGGCTCGGCCAGGCGCTGGGGCCGAACGGGCCGCGCGAGCACTACATGCGCGCGCGGCTGGAGGAGGACGGCCGGGGCCCCGTCGTCTTTCCCTTCCCGAACCAGGACAGTTCGCTCCTCTCCGTCCTCGCCGCCGCGAACGCGCTGGCGGTGATCCCGCCAGGCGTGGGCGCGATGGCGCCGGGGGAGGAGATCGACGTGATCCGGCTCTGAGACGCTTGACACAAAACAGGAACATCAATAGAACCAAATCGGCATTGAGGGGAGGCGCCGGATGCTGACGCGGAAACAGCTCGATCTCTTGAAGTTCATTCATGCGCGAACGCAGGCGGACGGCGTCTCGCCTTCCTTCGACGAGATGAAGGAGGCGCTGAACCTCCGATCCAAGTCGGGCATCCACCGGCTCATCATGGCGCTGGAGGAGCGCGGCTTCATCCGCCGCCTCGCCCATCGCGCCCGCGCCATCGAAATCCTGCGCCTGCCCGACGGCATGGAGAGCGCGCCGCAAGCGGCGAACGTGATCCGGCACGATTTCCGCCCGCGGCCCGAGCCCGTTTCGCTGGTGGAATCGGACGCCGGATCCGTTCCCCTCATCGGGCGGATCGCGGCGGGCACGCCGATCGAGGCGCTGCAGCACACGATCGACCATGTCGTCGTCCCGCGCTCCATGCTCTCGCCGCGCGCCGAGCACTATGCGCTGGAGGTGAAGGGCGATTCGATGATCGGCGCCGGCATCCACGAGGGCGACATCGTCGTGGTGAAGCGGCAGGATCACGCGGATGACGGCGACATCGTGGTCGCGCTGGTCGAGGATCAGGAGGCGACGCTGAAGCGGCTTCGCCGGGCGGGCCGGACGGTGGAGCTCATCGCCGAGAATCCGCTCTACGAAACGCAGCGCTATGACGCCGCGCGCGTGAAGATCCAGGGGCGCATGGTCGGCCTGATACGGACCTGCTGACGCGGCCGCGCCGGGCTGGCTTTCGCAGGCAGGGTTCGCTCTCCGCGCATTCGCCGGCGCCTTCGCGAAGACCGCGCCGCTCCCGGCGCTTCCCGAGGCGCCCGTCCGGCGGCGCCCGGCTTGCGCCCCGCTTCGCCTCCCGGCGCCCGTGTTCCTCGGCCCGCTCCCTCAGCCCCCCGCCCCGAAGGCCGGTTCTTCCGCACCGCCTTCCGCGGCGCGGGACCAGAAACGGTCCCCCGCCGCTTCCGTGGCTGTCCATATGCGCGGCTCGCCTCTCTCCAGGTTGATCGCGAGGGCGCCGAGGCGCCTCAGTTCTTCGCCCGCGATCAGGCGGCAGCCGCCCACGGGCGGAACGACCGGCGCGGCCGAGAGGATGATCGTGCGCGGCGCACAGAGCCGGGCCGCAGCTTCCGGCGCCGGCTGGCCGAGCGGAAGGAGGACGACGCGCCACCCTTCCGGCAGTTCGGCGATCCGCGCCTCGCCTGCGCTAGAGATTCCGGGCCGCGCCGCCGCTTCGCGCTGGTCCGCCCCGTCCCCGTCCGCTTCAAGCCAGATGCGCGCGGCGTAGGATTCCGCCTTCGCGTGGTCGAGCGCGCGGCCCTCGGGGCCCATCGCGCCGAGCAGCCCGCCCCCTGGCGCGACGAGAACCGCGGGCCGCGCGTCGCCCAACGCCCAGATTGCAAACCCGACTGCAACCGCAGCGGCGCCGGCCGGCCGGAGCAGCGCGCGCCCGAGGCATAGGCCGAGGCCGCCGAGGGTGATCAGCGTCAGCACGATCCCCGGCGCGGCGGGGACGCCGCTCGTCGCGCCCTCCAGCGCTGCGACGAAGCGAGCCACGCGCATGATCGCGTCGATCCCTTCGCCCATCAGCCAGAGCGCAGGGCCTTCGAGACCGAAGGGCGCGAGCGCCGCCGCGAAGAGCGCGGCTGGCGCCACCCAGAAGCCCATGACCGGAACAGCGAGCAGGTTGGCGAGCAGGCCGTAATGCGCCACCCGATTGAAATGAAAGGCCGAGATCGGGCCGGTGGCGAGCCCGGCGAAAAGGCTCGTGCCGACGAGCGCCAGGAGATAGACGCCGACTCTCCGCCCGGCGCCTCCGTCCGCGGCGCCAAAGCGCCAGCCCCGCTCCCGCAGCCAGTCGAACCCGGCGATGATCGCCGCCGTCGCCGCGAAGGACATCTGGAAGCCGACATGCGTGAGCGCCTCCGGCGTCAGCACGAGGATCGCCATGGCGGCGACCGCGAGGGCGCGGAGCGTGATCGCCGGGCGCCCGAGGAGGACGGCGACGAGGGCGACGAGGGCCATGACATAGGCGCGCTGCGTCGCCACCGCCGCGCCCGAGATCAGGAGATAGCCGGTCGCCGCGAAAAGCGCGACGAGCGCCGCCGCCTGCTTCGTCCGCCATCGGCGCGCCACGTAGGGTATGGCGGCGAGGGCGAGCCGGGCGCCGCCGAAGACGAGGCCGGTGACGATCCCCATATGCAGCCCGGAAATCGCGAGGAGATGCGCAAGATTGGAATCGCGCAGCGCCTGCGTCGCCTCCCGGTCCACGCCTGCCCGGTCCCCCACGATGACGGCGGCTGCGAAGGCGCCGGTCTCCCCCGGCAGGGCGGCGCGGAGCCCCGCGGCGAGCCCTGCCCGCGCCTCCGAGAGCGCGAGCCGGAGGCGCCGGAGCGCGCCCGGCCGCCCCTCCTCCGGGATGACGACCGGCGCGCCGCGGGCGAAGCCGACGGCGCCGAGCGACTTGAACCAGGCGTCGCGCCGGAAATCGAACCCGCCCGGCTCCACCGGCCCGCCGGGCGGGCCGAGCTGCGCGAAGACCGAGACGCGGAGCCCGGGCGAGAGCCCCTCCACATGAGCCTCCCGCTGCAGCGAGACCTGCGCCCGCGCCGGCGTCTCCCCCGGCGCGACGCCGAAGATCACGAGATCGTCGAGGACGAGCCGCGGTCGGCCCGCGGCCGTCCGCGTCACCTCGCGGATCACGCCCTCCACCGTCGCGTCCATGGCCGCGGGGAGGACAGGCGCCGCAACGATCCGCGCCCGCGCCCCGGCGAGGCAGAGGCCGAGGATCACGAGGCCGAGCGCAGCGAGGAGAAGCGGCCTTTGCGCCGCCCGCTCCCTGAAGAGCGCGGCGAGAAGCGCCGCGCCGCCGAGGAGCGCGCCGTAGAGCCAGAGGGCAGGCTCGACCGGCGCCCAGAAATAGAGCTGGACGCCGAGCCCGAGAAAGACAGGCGCCCAGAGCGGAAAGGCCGGCGCCTCCGCCCGCCAGAGCTCCCGAAGCCGGCCCCTGTCCATTCCGCCTCGCCCCGCCTCGCCTTGTCCTGTCTGAACGGCCAAGCCATAAAGGCCGCGCCCGCGGGGCGCCACGGAATTCAACCCAGAGACGAGCGCGATGCCAGCCAGCAATAAACCGGAAATCGTCACGCGCTTCGCGCCGTCGCCTACCGGGTACCTCCATATCGGCGGCGCGCGCACCGCGCTCTTCAACTGGCTCTATGCGCGCGGGCGGGGCGGCAAGTTCCTTCTCCGTATCGAGGATACCGACCGCGCCCGCTCCACGCCCGAGGCGACGGAGGCGATCTATGACGGCCTCCGCTGGCTCGGGCTCGACTGGGACGGCGAGGCGGTGAGCCAGTTCGCGCGGGTGGAACGGCACCGCGCCGCCGCGCTCAGGATGCTGGAGACGGGCGGCGCCTATCGCTGCTACGCGACGCAAGAGGAGATTGCAGCGGCGCGGGAGGAAGCGCGCCAAGCGGGCCGCCCGCCGCTCTTCCAATCGCCATGGCGCGACAGGGGGCCGGAGGACTGGCCGGATGCGCCCTACACGGTGCGGCTGAAGGCGCCGCGGGAGGGCGAGATCGTGGTGACCGACCTCGTGCAGGGCGAGGTCCGTTTCTCCGCGGAGCAGATTGACGACCTGATCCTTCTACGTTCCGACGGAACGCCGACCTACATGCACGCCGTCGTCGTGGACGACCATGAGATGGGCGTGACCCACATCATCCGTGGCGACGATCATCTGACGAACGCCGCACGGCAGATCGCGATCTATCGCGCGCTCGGCTGGCCGGTTCCCGAAATGGCGCATATCCCGCTGATCCATGGCGAGGACGGCGCGAAGATGTCCAAGCGCCACGGCGCGCTCGGCGCCCATGAATACCGCGCGGAGGGCTTCCTGCCGGAGGCGATGCGGAACTATCTCGCGCGTCTCGGCTGGGCGCATGGCGATGACGAGGTGTTCACCACGGAGCAGGCGCTCGAATGGTTCGACATCGCCGATGTCGGCCGCTCCGCCGCCCGGTTCGACCGAACCAAGCTCCTGAATCTGAATGGCCGCTACATGCGCGCGGCGGATGACGGCGCGCTGGCGAAGGCGTCGCTGGAGCTCCTCGCGTTGCAGGGCCGCCCCGCTCCCGGCGAGGCGCGCGCGGCGCAGCTCCTGCAGGCGATGCCAGGGTTGAAGGAGCGGGCCAAGACATTGGTGGAATTGCTGGACTCGGCCTACTACATCCTCGCCGAACGCCCCCTCGATCTCGACGAAAAGGCGCAAAAGCTGCTCGACGAGGAAGGCCGCGCGGTCATCGTCAGATTGACCCCCCGGTTGCGCGATGCTAGCGATTGGAGCGGCGAGGCGCTGGAAAATCTGGCGCGCGCCTTCGCGGAAGAAGAGGGATTGAAGCTCGGCAAAGTGGCGCAGCCCTTGCGCGCCGCGCTTACGGGCCGGGCGACCTCGCCGGGGGTGTTCGACGTTCTCGTCACGCTCGGCAAGGAGGAAAGTCTGGCGCGGCTGGCCGACCGAGCCGGTTGACGGCCGCACCTCGATGCCGCCGTCCGGCGGCGCCCGAATGCAGCGGCCCGAGGCCGCGAGAGAGGGGGTTTCATGACTAAATCCGAACGCTTTGCGACTCTGACCGTGGACGGGAAAAGCCACGACCTGCCGATTCTGACCGGCACGGTCGGCCCCGAGGTCATCGACGTCGGATCGCTTTACAAACTTACGGGCAAGTTCACATACGATCCGGGCTTCACGTCCACCGCCGCCTGTTTCTCCGACATCACCTTCATCGACGGGGACAAGGGCGAGCTTCTCTATCGCGGCTATCCGATCGACCAGCTAGCCGAGAAGAGCCATTATCTCGAAGTCTGCTATCTCCTCCTCTACGGGGATCTGCCGACGGCGGCGGAGCTCGAGGATTTCGAGATGCGGGTGACGCGGCACACCATGCTGCACGAGCAGATGGTGAACTTCTACCGCGGCTTCCGGCGGGACGCGCATCCGATGGCGGTGGTCTGCGGCGTCGTCGGCGCCATGTCCGCCTTCTATCACGACTCGACCGACATCAACGACGCCTGGCAGCGCGAGGTCGCCACGGTGCGGCTCATCGCCAAGCTGCCGACGATCTGCGCCTGGGCCTACAAGTATTCGATCGGCCAGCCCTTCATCTATCCGCGCAACGATCTCGATTACGCGACGAACTTTCTCCACATGTGCTTCGCGACGCCCTGCGAGACCTATGTGGTGGACCCGATCCTCTCCCGCGCGATGGACCGGATCTTCACGCTCCACGCCGATCACGAGCAGAACGCCTCGACCTCGACAGTCCGGCTCGCCGGCTCCTCGCAGGCGAACCCCTTCGCCTGCATCGCCGCCGGCGTCGCCTGCCTCTGGGGCCCTGCGCATGGCGGGGCGAACCAGGCGTGCCTCGAAATGCTGCGCGAGATCGGCACGCCGGACCGCATCCCGGAGTTCATCGCCCGCGCGAAGGACAAGAACGACCCGTTCCGCCTCATGGGCTTCGGCCACCGCGTCTACAAGAATTTCGACCCGCGGGCGAAGGTGATGAAGGAGAGCGCGGACGAGGTGCTCGGCCTTCTCGGCGTGAAGGACAATCCGGCGCTCCAGGTCGCCAAGGAGCTGGAGAAGATCGCGCTGGAGGACGAGTATTTCATCTCGAAGAAGCTCTATCCGAACGTCGACTTCTATTCCGGCGTCATCCTCGACGCGATGGGCTTCCCGACCGCCATGTTCACGCCGATCTTCGCGCTCGCGCGCACCGTCGGCTGGATCGCGCAGTGGAAGGAGATGATCGAGGATCCGGTGCAGAAGATCGGCCGCCCGCGGCAGCTCTACACGGGCGCGACGGCGCGGGACTATACCGAGGTCGAAGCGCGCTGAGTTCGAGATTCCCGGGCGCGGCGCCTCGGGAGGCGACGTTCGATCTGCCTTCCGCACCGCGCCGGAGATCTCTCCCGGCGGCAAGGGTGCCGCGCGCTCAGCTTGGCATGAAGACGCCGCCGCCATGGTCGGCGGCGAGCCGTGAGATGGCGGCGCACTCCTCCTCCGGCGGCGGCGCCTCGTCCACGAAGCGCCAGTTGCGCTCATGGAGCGCGAGCGCATCCGCGCTGTCGAGCGCGCGGCCTTGCCCCGCCCGAAGAGAAGGGCGCGGAGTTGAGGGATGTCGTTTCGGGTCGATCGTCAGGGCGGGGCGGGGGATAGCCGATCCCGGCACGGCGTCACAGCATCGCCTTGAGCCGGTAGAGCGTCTCCAGCGCCTCCTTCGGCGTCATCTCGTCGGGGTTGAGCGCAGCGAGCGCGGTCTCCGCCGGGACCGGCCCCCTCGCGGGCGGGGGCGCCGGGGCTGGGCGGGCGGAGAAGAGGGGCAGGTCGTCGATCAGCGCCTTCGCCTTCGCGCCGCCGCCTTCCCGCTCGCCGGCCTCCAGCGCCTCCAGCACCGCCTTCGCCCGCGCGATCACCGGCTCCGGGAGCCCGGCCAGGCGCGCGACCTGCACGCCATAGGAGCGGTCCGCCGCGCCGGGGCGGACCTCGTGCAGGAACACCGCCTCCCCCTCCCATTCCCGCACCGCCATCGTCGCGTTGGCGAGCGCCGGGAGGCGGGCGGAGAGCGCGGTCAGCTCGTGGTAATGCGTGGCGAAGAGGCCGCGGCAGCGGTTCGTCTCATGCAGGTGTTCGAGCACGGCCCAGGCGATGGAGAGCCCGTCATAGGTCGCCGTGCCGCGCCCGATCTCGTCGAGGATCACGAGCGCGCCCGGGCCGGCCTGATTGAGGATCGAGGCCGTCTCCACCATCTCCACCATGAAGGTGGAGCGCCCGCGGGCAAGATCGTCCGCCGCGCCGACGCGGCTGAAGAGCCGGTCCACCACGCCGATCCGCGCGGCGCGGGCCGGCACGAAGCTCCCCGTCTGGGCGAGGATCGCGATGAGGGCGTTCTGGCGGAGGAAGGTGGACTTCCCCGCCATGTTCGGGCCCGTCACGAGCCAGAGCCGCGCCGGATCGCCCGAGAGGTCGGCGTCGTTGGCGACAAAGCCGCCGCCGCCCTGCCGCCGGAGCGCCTGCTCCACCACCGGGTGCCGCCCGCCCTCGATGCGGAAGGCGCGTCCGGGCTCCACCACGGGGCGAGCCCAGCGCTCTTCCGCCGCCAGCGCCGCGAAGCCGGCGGAGAGATCGACCGAGGCCATCGCCTCCGCCGCCGCGGCGAGGCGCGGCGCCTCCTCCAGAACCGCCTCGCGCAGCGCGGCGAAGGCGCGCAGTTCGAGCGCGAGGGCCCGCTCCGCCGCCGCCAGCATCTTTGACTGCATCTCGGAAAGCGGCGCGGTGGTGAAGCGCACCTGCCCCGCAAGCGTCTGCCGGTGGATGAAGGTTTCCGAGAGGGGCGGGGAGAGCATCTTCTCCGCATGGGTCGCCGGCGTCTCGATGAAATAGCCGAGGACGTTGTTGTGCTTCACCTTCAGCGCGCCGATCCCGGTCAGCGCCTGGTATTCGGCCTGCATGGCGAGGATCACGGAGCGCCCGTCATCCCTCAGCGCGCGGGCCTCGTCGAGCGCGGGATCGAAGCCGGGCCGGATGAACCCACCGTCCCGCGCAAGCAGCGGCGGCTCTTCCTCCAGCGCCGCGTCGAGCCGGGCGGCGAGCGCCTCATGCCCCGTCATCGCCGCCGCCTCCGTCGCGAGCGGCTCCGCCCCGGAGAGAAGGCCGGCGAGCGAAGCGGCGGCGCGGAGCGCGGCGCGGATGGCCGAAAGGTCCCGCGGCCCGCCCCGGTCCAGCGCCAGCCGGTTCAGCGCGCGTTCGAGATCGGGCGCGCGCCCCAGCGCCTCCCGCGCGTCGTCCCGCAGGCGGGTGTCGGCGAAGAGCGCCTCCACCGCGTCCAGCCGCCGGGCGATCTCCCCCGGGTCGGTCGAGGGGGCGGAAAGGCGCGCGGCGAGGAGGCGCGCGCCCGGCGCCGTGCGCGTCCGGTCCACCGCATGGAGGAGTGCGCCCTCCCGCTCGCCGGAAAGGGTGCGGACGAGTTCGAGATTGCGCCGCGTCGCCGCGTCGATCCGCATCGCGCCCGCCTCCGCCTCCCGCGCGGGCGGGCGGAGGAGCGGGAGCGCGCCCCGTTGCGTGATCTCGATGTAGTCCGCCAGCGCGCCGAGCGCGGAAATTTCCGGCCGCGCAAACGCGCCGAAGCCTTCGAGGCTGGCGACGCGATAGAGCGCCTTCAGCCGCCCCTCCGCCGCCTGGCTGTCGAAGCTGGCGGCGGAGAGCCGGGTCGGCGTCGCCCCCGCCTCGGCGACGAGGGAGAGGAGCGCCTCCTCCTCCGCTGGCGCAGGCCCGATCAGCACCTCCCGTGGCCCGAGCCGGGCGAGAAGCGCCCCGAGCGCCGAACGCGGCGCGGGGGAGACGCGCACCTCCCCCGTCGAAAGCTCCGCCCAGGCGAGCGCGCCCTCCCCCCTTATCTCCGCGAATGCGGCGAGCCAGTTCGCCGCCCGCGGCTCCAGGAGGGCCTCCTCCGTCAGTGTGCCGGGGGTGACGAGCCGCACCACGCCCCGCTTCACGACCGATTTGGAGCCGCGTTTTTTCGCGTCCGCCGGATCCTCCAGCTGCTCGCAGACGGCGACGCGGAAGCCCTTGCGGATCAGCGTCAGGAGGTAGGATTCGTGGGAATGGACCGGGACGCCGCACATCGCGATGTCTTCGCCGAGATGCTTGCCCCGCTTCGTCAGCGCGATGTCGAGCGCCGCCGCCGCCGCCTTCGCGTCGTCGAAGAAGAGTTCGTAGAAGTCCCCCATCCGGTAGAACAGAAGCGCGTCGGCATGACCCGCCTTGATCTCCAGGTACTGCGCCATCATCGGCGTCGCGTCGGCGGGAATCTCGGCGGATTGCGGCATCGTCACTTGGCCCTCGCTCCTCTTCGCACTAGCATGATCACTGACGGGGAGGAAGCGGGGGGCTGCATGGAGATCCAGCGCGCGAGGCCGGAGGATGCGCCGATTGTCCGGCGCATCGCGCTTGACGCCTATCAGCCCTATATCCGCCGCATCGGGCGGAAGCCCGCCCCGATGTTGGCGGACTACGCCGCGCTCGTCGCCGCCGGGAAGCTCTGGATCCGGTCCGAGATCGCTGAGATCGTCGGCTATATCGTCCTCGAAGCGACGGAGGACGCGCTCGTTGTCGAGAACGTCGCGGTCCACCCCGAACGGCACGGGGAGGGGCACGGCCGCGCCCTTCTGGACTTCGCGGAGCGGGAGGCGCGGCGGCGCGGGCTGCCGCGGCTCGCGCTCTACACCAATGCGAAGATGTCCGAGAATATCGGCCTTTACCTCGCGCTCGGCTGGCGCGAGACGGAGCGCCGGCACGAGGCCGGGTTCGACCGCGTCTTCTTCGAAAAGCCGGCGCCAGGCCTCGCCTCCTCCTCCAATCCTTGAGACTTCGTTGATCTGACACGCAAATTTATTTCTTTCGACCGCCTGAGATTTTTTCTTGCTTTCGGGGCCCGGGCGCCCCAAATGCACGCCCACGACGCCAACGCACGCGCCTCTGGCACGAGCCGGCGGGTTCGCCCGCCCTCTACGGTTACGTAGCGACGGTAACGTCTCTCTTGGAACAATCCGCCCGCGGGCGGGGTCTGACGGAGATGGCCATGAACGCCTACGTAGCCGGGCTCGCGCCCGCAGAACCCTATTTCGCGCCCTTCCGACGCGCCGAGGCCTATGCCCGGAGCCACGCGTTCGACCGCCCGACGCTGATCCTCGACGTGGATCAGGTCGCGGAGCAGTTCCGCGCGCTCTCCCGCGGGCTTGGCCGCGCGGCGATCCACTACGCCGTGAAGGCGAACCCGGCGCGTCCCGTCATCTCCCGCCTCGTCGCGGAAGGCTCCCGCTTCGACGCCGCCTCGCGCGGGGAGATCGAGCTTTGCCTCGCGCTCGGCGCGCGGCCGGAGCACATCTCCTTCGGCAACACCGTGAAGAAGACGGGCGACATCGCCTTCGCCCACGCCGCCGGCGTGACCCTCTTCGCCGCCGACGCGGAGGAGGAGCTGGAGAAGATCGCCGCCCATGCGCCGGGCGCGGAGGTCTATATCCGCCTCATCGTCTCGAAGTCCGAGGCGGACTGGCCGCTTTCCCGCAAGTTCGGCGTGCAGCCGAAGGCGGCGATGCCGCTCCTCCGCCGCGCGCGGGAGCTTGGCCTCCGCCCCGCCGGGTTCTCCTTCCATGTCGGCTCGCAGACCCGTCGCGCCCAGATGTGGCGCCCGACGCTGGACGAGTTCGCGCCGCTCTGGGCCGAGGCGCGGGCCGAAGGCTTCGCGCTCGACCTTCTGAACATCGGCGGCGGCTTCCCCGCCTTCTACGGCGAGGCGATCGATGCGCCGGAGGTCTATGCGCGCGAGGTCATGGATCTCGTCGAGCAGCGGTTCTCCGGCGCGGAGCGCATCATGGCGGAGCCGGGCCGCGGCCTTGTCGCCGAGGCGGGCGTGATTGCGGCCGAGATCGTCCTCGTTTCGCGCAAGTCGCCGGACGACATCCACCGCTGGGTCTATCTCGACATCGGCCGCTTTTCCGGCCTCGCCGAGACCGAGGGCGAGGCGATCCGCTACCAGATCGCGACGCCGCATGACGGGATGGCGTCCGGTCCCTGCGTCCTCGCCGGCCCGTCCTGCGACAGCGCGGACGTGCTCTACGAGAAGCGGCCGATGGACCTGCCGCTGGCGCTGAAGGCTGGGGACAGGGTGGTGATCCGCTGCTGCGGCGCCTACACGACGAGCTATTCCTCGGTCGGCTTCAACGGCTTCCCGCCGCTCGATCTCGTCTGCATCTGAGGCGGGGACGGCCCGCCCTCTGGCCGCCTTCCGCCGAAGTGGAGGGCGGCCAGAGGTAGAGGCAGCCGACCTTCGCGCGCCTGACCGGCAGGTCAACCGTCAGAGCGAAGCCAGCGCACCCTCGATATCGGCGATCAGGTCCTCCGGAGCCTCCAGCCCGACCGAGAGGCGGAGGAGGCCGGGGCCGATGCCGAGCGCGGCGCGGGCCTCTTCCGAGAGCCGCTGATGCGTCGTCGTAGCCGGATGGGTGATGATGGACTTCGCGTCCCCGAGATTGTTCGAGATGAGAATGAGCTGCAGCGCGTTCATGAAACGGAAGGCGGTGGCCTTCGAGCCGAGGTCGAAGGCGACCATCGTGCCGCCCGTCTCCATCTGCTTCGCGACGAGCGCAGCCTGCGGATGGTCCGCCCGCCCCGGATATAGGACGCGGGCGACGGCGTGATGCGCGGCGAGCCGCTCCGCGATCTCGGCCGCGCCGGCGGCCATGGCGCGGGCGCGAAGGTCCAGCGTCTCCAGACCCTTCAGCATGACCCAGGCGTTGAACGGGCTCATCGCTCCGCCGGTATGCTTCAGGTAGGGCTCCAGCACCTCCCGGATGAACTTCTTCCGCCCGAGGACAACGCCGCCGAGGCAGCGGCCCTGCCCGTCGATATGCTTCGTGGCGGAATAGATCACCACGTCCGCGCCTAGCTCCAGCGGGCGCTGGAAGACGGGGGTGGCGAAGACATTGTCCACCACCACCCGCGCGCCGGCGCCGTGTGCGATCTCGGCGACCGCTTCGAGGTCGATCAGCTCCAGCGTAGGGTTCGACGGCGTTTCGAGGAAGACGGCAACTGTCTCCGGCCGCATCGCGGCGCGCCATTGCGCGAGGTCCGTCCCGTCCACCAGCGTGACCTCGACGCCGAAGCGGGGCAGGAGCGTCTCCACGATATAGAGGCAGGAGCCGAAGAGCGCGCGGGCGGCGACCACATGGTCCCCCGCCTTCACCTGGGAGAAGAGCGCCGCGTTGACGGCGGCCATGCCGGAGGCGGTTGCGAAAGCGTCCTCCGCACCTTCGAGCGCGGCGATCCGATCCTCGAACATCCGGACGGTGGGGTTGCCGTAGCGGGCGTAGATGAAGCCCTCGTCCTCCCCCTTGAACCGCGCCTCCGCCGCCTCCGCATCCGGATAGGCGAAGGCCTGGGTGAGGAACAGCGCCTCGGAAAGCTCGCCATGCGCGCTCCGCCAGGTCCCGGCATGGATCATGCGGGTGCGGGGGGCGAGGGGGCGGTCGGTCTGGTCTTTCGGCATGGGCCCGGCCTTCATCAATGGCCGGATCGGGGCCGGGGCCGCGCCCCGAGACCTCTTTAGCGGTTTCTTTAACGTGGCCCGCAAGCCGGCCGACCAAATCGCCACGTGAGCCGCGCTTAACTCATGCATGAGCCTGGTTCAAGCGCGGCGTCTCGACAGCGCAACGGGTGCGGTCCATGTTTGCGCGAAAAAGGGGGGGAAGATGGCGAAGATCGTGCGGGTCGAAATCGAGATGGCGGACCTGAAGCCGAAGGTCAGGCGCTCCGATGCGATCCAGAGCTTCGTGAGCCAGGAGACGCCGATCCTCCGGGTCTTCGACGCGGACGGGGCGGCGGGGACGGGATATTCCTACACGATCGGGACGGGCGGGCCGGCGATCGTCTCCCTCCTCGAACGCAGCCTCGCGCCGCGGATGATCGGCCGGGAGGCGGAGGAGATCGAGGGGATCTGGCGCGAACTCCTCTTCGCCACCCATGCGACCGCGGTGGGCGCGATCACCTCGCTGGCGCTCGCCGCCGTCGACACAGCGCTCTGGGACCTCCGTTGCCGGCGGGCGGGGCTGCCGCTCTGGCGCATGGCTGGGGGCGCGAAGCCCTCCGTCCCGCTCTATACGACCGAGGGCGGCTGGCTCCATATCGAGACAGGCGCCCTCGTGGAGGATGCGCTGGCGGCGAAGGAGGCCGGGTTCGGCGGCTCCAAGGTCAAGATCGGGCGGCCGCATCTTTCCGAGGACCGGGCCCGGCTCACGGCGGTGCGGGAGGCGGTGGGCGGCGCCTACGAGATCATGACGGACGCCAATCAGGGGTTTTCGCGGCCCGAGGCTCTGAGGCGGGCGAAGGTTCTCGAAGAGGCGGGGGTCGCCTGGTTCGAGGAGCCGATGCCGGCGGACGACGTGGCGGCGCACGCACTCCTCGCCGCTTCCACATCCGTCCCGGTGGCGGTGGGGGAGAGCCTCTATTCAATCTCCCAGTTCAAGGATTACCTAGCGGTGGGCGCCTGCTCCATCGTGCAGGCGGACGTGGCGCGGATCGGCGGAATCACGCCCTGGCTGAAGGTCGCGCACATGGCGGAGGCGTTCAACGCGCCGATCTGCCCGCATTTCCTGATGGAATTGCATGTGAGCCTCGTCTGCGCCGTGCCGAACGCGCCCTGGCTCGAATACATCCCGCAGCTTGACGCGCTGACCGGGGAGGGGATGCGGATCGAGAACGGCCGCGCCTTCCCCTCGAATGAGCCGGGGCTCGGGATCGACTGGGATTTCGCGAAGATTGAAAGGGAGCGCGTGATGGCGCCTGTGGCGGTGGAATGACGATCCGGGAGCGGGTGCTTGCGGGCGAGACGGTGATGGGCGCGATGGTGTTCGAGTGCATGGTGCCGGCCATGCCGCAGCTCCTCGCGCTCGCCGGCGCGGAATACTGTGTCTACGACATGGAGCATTCCGGCGCCTCGGTGGAGACGATCAAGGCGCAGGCGGCGTTCTGCCGGGGCCTTCCTGTCACGCCGATGGCGCGGCCGCCGCGGGGGGAATACCGCTATATCGCGCGGCTGCTCGATTCCGGCGTGAAGGGGATCATGGCGCCGATGATCGAGAGCGCGGCGGAGGCCGAGACTCTCGTCTCCGCCTGCCGCTATCCGCCGACGGGCAGGCGCGGCGCGGCCTTCGGCTTCGCCCATGACGATTACGCGCCGGGCGACCCGAAGGCGAAGATGGCGAAGGCGGACGCCGAGGTGCTCGTCATCGCCCAGATCGAGACGGAGCGCGGGCTCGCCCATGCCGAAGCCATCGCGGCGACGGACGGGGTCGACGTGATCTGGATCGGGCAGGCGGATCTTTCCAACTTCCTCGGGCGGCCCGGCGATTTCGAGAGCGCTGTCTATCGCGACGCCTGCGCCGCGATCCGCGCCGCTGCGGAGCGCCACGGCAAGGCGATGGGCGTACTGGCGACGAGCCCTGCGGGCATGGCCGCCTATCGCGCCGAGGGCTACGGGATGCTGGCGGCGGGGACGGACCAGGCGATCCTCGTGGAGGGGTATCGGCGGATTCTCGCGGGGTAGGGCCGGTCGGCCGCTCGCGCGATGATCGCGCTGCGCGGCGTCTCCGCCCCGCCCGTCGCTACAGCGCCCGCCTTGCCCGCAGAGCAGCGGAGAGGGTGCCGTCGTCGAGATAGTCGAACTCGCCCCCGACCGGCACGCCCTGCGCCAGCGAGGTGACGGAGACGCCGGCGCCTGAGAGATGGTCAGCGATGTAATGCGCCGTCGTCTGGCCGTCGATCGTCGCGGGGAGGGCGAGGATCACCTCCTGCACCTCGGGCGCTGCGGCGCGGACGGCGAGGCGGGGGATGCGCAGCGTCTCCGGCGTCACTGAGTCGAGCGCGGAGAGGACGCCGCCGAGAACGTGATAGCGCCCGCGAAATATACCAGCCCGCTCCAGCGCCCAGAGATCGGCGACATCCTCCACCACGCAGAGCAGCGACGAATCCCGCCGCGGATCGCGGCAGATCGCGCATTCGTCGCCCGTATCGAGATTGCCGCAGGTTGCGCAGACGCGCACGCGCTCCGCCGCCTCCTGCATCGCGCGGGCGAGGGGGAGGAGCAACGTCTCCCGCTTCTTCACCATCTGGAGGACGGCGCGGCGCGCGGAGCGCGGACCGAGGCCTGGCAGCTTCGCCATCAGGTCGATCAGCCGCTGAACCTCCTTGCCCGCTTCTCTCTCGTCCATCCCGTTCCCCGCCTGTTCGCGCCGGAAGGTCGGCCGCGCGCGAGCCCTCGTCAAGCGCCGCCGCGCCGGAGGGCGGAGAAATCGGGCCGAAATCCGCCGATCGCGCGGTGGCCGACGATCACGGCGAGGAGCATGGAGAGCGCGAAGCCGCTCCAGACCGCGGCGAAGAGCCCGGCCCAGACGCCGGCGAGCCCCCAGCCGAGGCCGGAGACGAAGAGCGCGGGGAAGAGGAGGAGCGCGAAGATTTGCCGGTAGAGGCCGATGACGACGCTCCAGACCGGGCGGCGCACGCCCTGGAAGAAGGCGGTGACGAGGAACATGAGCGCATAGGCCGGCGTCATCAGCGCCGCGGCGCGGAGATAGGCGGCGCCGGAGGCGATCGCGGCCGCATCCCCGGTGAAGAGCCCGGTCAGCGCCGCGCCGAAGAGACCGAGGAGCACCGATCCGGCGAGGGAGAGCCCGAGCGCGGCAAGCGCCGCCAGCGTCGCCGTCTGGCGCACGCGGTCATGGTCCCCTGCCCCGAAACTCTGCGCCGTCAGCGGCATGAGCGCGATGGAGAGCGAGAGGATCGGCAGGAGGATCAGCTGCTCCACCCGGAAGGCCACGCCGAACCCCGCCACCGCCGCCGCGCCGAAGGGCTGGAGATGCGCCTGCATGATGAGCCCGCCGGCCATCATCACCAGCATCGTGAGGCTCGCGGGGAGGCCCTGCCGGAGGAGGGCGAGGAAGATCGCCCGCGCCGGGCTCGCGTCGCGCCAGCCTGCGCCGCGGAGCGCCCGCGTCCTCCGCGCGCGTGAGAGGAGGAAGAGCGCGACCGCGGCCTGGATCAGGATCGTGGAGGCGGCGATCCCGTCGAAGCCGAGGCCGGAGAGCCCGAAGGCGCCATAGATCAGGAGCGGGTTCAGCCCGATATTGGCGAGAAAGGCCGCGGCCTGCGCGTTCCGGTTCGCGCTGGTGTCGCCCTGCGCCGTGAGAACGCCGTTCGCGGTGAAGCCGACCAGAAAGCCCGGCAGGCCGAGGAAGAGGAGCTTGAGGTAGCTCTCCGCCGCTGCAAGCACCGCCGGCTCCGCCCCGAGGAGGGCGAGCGCCGGGCCGGCGAGGAGCGCCCCGGCGAGGCCGAGCGCGGCGCCGAGGAGGGCGGCGAGACCGAGCGCGCCGGCGGCGTAGGCCCGCGCCGCCTCGGGGCGCCCGGCGCCGAGCGCCCCGCCGATCAGCGCCGAGGCGCCCTGCGAAAGGCCGAAGCCGAGCGAGACCAGCAGCATGAAGATGGAGAAGGAGAGCGCGAGCCCGGCCTGCGCTTCCGTCGATATCCAGCCGGCGTAGAACGTGTCCACCACGTTGTAGAGCGTCGTGAACAGCATCCCGAAGGCGGCGGGGCCGGCAAGCGCGACGAGATGGGGCCCGAGCGGGCCCCGTGTCAGATCCCTCTCGGACATGGGGTCATGGCTGTTCCGGTTCGGGGCGAGAGCCGGATTTGGCTTGCGCTCATCGTGATTTGCGGGTTTTTACTTATCTTGGCGCGGTCAAGATCGCGTCGTGTCTCGATAGTTGCGTAACGAAGGAGCGCCCCGCCTTTTTTCGCGGCGTCGCTCCGCGCGGATGCGTCGCGTAGAGGTCGCGTTGATTTCGCCGCCGCCTCCCGGGGATGGCGCTGAAAGGGGGCCGGCGCGCGCGTGGAGGGGCGGGCCGGCCTTTTCATTCAGCGTCAGTGCATCCGCCCGCCGGCGGGGACGCGGTGGTCCGGCCCGATCAGCACCACCTCCCCCGCCTCGTCCGGCAGGCCGAGCACCAGCACCTCGCTCATGAACGGACCGATTTGCCGCGGCGGAAAATTCACGACGGCGAGCACCTGCCGACCGATCAGCGCCTCTGGCGCGTAGTGCTTCGTGATCTGGGCCGAGCTCTTCCTGACGCCGATTTCGCCGCCGAAATCGACCCAGAGGCGGATCGCAGGCTTCCGCGCCTCGGGGAAGGGCTCGGCCCGGACAACCTCCCCCACCCGCACGTCAACCTTCAGGAAATCCTCGTATCCGATCTCGGCCATGCGCCCCTCCGTGCTTCGCGCCGGACCATAGGGCGGCGGGGCGGCGGGCGGAAGGGGTCAGCGGGCGGGCGCGGCGTTCGAACCGCGCGCGATCAGCGCCAAGCTGTCGCGTCGGTTGAAAATCTGTCCGTGGTCGCCGGGGGGCGAAAACCGCGGGCAGATCAGCCGCGTCCCTGATCCGCCGGGCGCTCATGGCGACGCCCCGCGAGACGCCGCCGGACCGATCATCGTGACGTCCCGAAACTGTCACCTTCAGGCGGGCGCCGCGTCCTCCACCCGCAGCTTCGCCTTTCGCCGCCCGCCCCAGTCGTCGATCTCCAGCCGACCGGCGACATGGAGCGGCGCGCCGCCCGAGCCTTCGAGAAAGTTTCCGAGCGGGCCGGGGAAGGCGCGGAATGCGATGGCGTCAAGCCTATCGCCCGCCGGGTCCGCGAGGGTCAGCCGCAGATGCGCCTCGCCCGCCCGCTTCGCGAAGGCGACGCGGAGGCCGGGAAGCGCGAAGCGCGGGGCGGGGGCGGCCTGGCCGAAAGGCCCCGCCGCCTCCAGCAGGGAGACAAGCTCCGGCGTCGCCGCCGCAGCGGAAAGCGCGCCGTCTATCCTGAGGCTCCGGAAGGGCGGAAGGGAGCCCATCGCGGGGGCGAGGCGGGCGGCGAGCGCCTCCATCGCCGGCTCAAGCATCGCGGCGGAGAGGCTGAGCCCCGCCGCCATACGGTGCCCGCCGCCCTTCGCGATCAATCCCTCGCGCGCCAGCGCGGCGACAGCGGCGCCGAGATCGACGCCTTCCACCGAGCGGGCGGAGCCCTTGCCCTCCCCGTTCTCGAAGCCGATAACGACGGCTGGCCGCTCGAACCGCTCCTTCAGCCGCGCTGCGACGATGCCGACGACGCCGGGGTGCCAGCCCTCTGCCGCGGCCCAGACGAGCGGGCCCTCGAAGCCCCGCGCCTCGACCTGCTCGACGGCGCGCTCAAGCACTTCCGCCTCGATCCGCCGCCGCTCCTCGTTCAGGCGTTCGAGCTCGAAGGCGATTCCCTCCGCCTCCTCCGCCGAGGTCGTGGACAGGAGGCGTGCGCCGAGATCGGCCTTGCCGATCCGGCCGCCGGCGTTCACCCGCGGCCCGAGGACATAGCCGAGATGGAAGGAGGCGGGGGCCGCGGTGAGCCGGGCGGCGTCGGCCAGCGCCCTGAGGCCGGGCCGTGCGCGCGCGGCCATCACCTTCAGCCCCTGCCGCACGAAGGCGCGGTTGACGCCGACAAGCGGCGCGACATCCGCCACCGTGGCGAGGGCGACGAGATCAAGCGCGGCCATAAGGTCCGGCGCGGCGCGGCCGTCCGACCTGAGGAGGCGGTTCGCGGCGACGAGGAGGAGGAAGACCACGCCGGCGGCGCAGAGATGGCCCATGCCGCTCGCATCGTCATGCCGGTTCGGGTTCACGACCGCCGCGCATTCGGGCAGCGTCTCCCCCGCGAGGTGATGGTCCGCGATCACGACATCCGCGCCGGCGGCGACGGCGGCCGCGACCGGGCCGTGGGAGAGCGTGCCGCAATCGACGCAGAGAATGAGGTCATGCGCGGCGCCGAGCGCGGCCATGGCGGGCTCGTTCGGGCCGTAGCCCTCGTCAATCCGGTCGGGCACGTAGATCGTGGCGGCGAGGCCGAGATCGCGCAGCCAGCAGACGAGGAGCGCGGCGGAGGCGCCGCCGTCCACGTCGTAATCGCCGAAGATCGCCGCCCGCTCCCGCTTCTGGACGGCGCGGACGAGGCGGGCGGCGGCCCGGTCCATGTCGCGGAGCGAGGAGGGGTCGGGGAGGAGCGCCTTCAGCGTCGGGTCGAGGAAGGACGCCGCGCCCTCCGGCGCGACGCCGCGGAGCGCGAGGACGCGTCCGACGATCTCCGGCGCGCCGGTCTCGCGCGATATCGCGGCCCCCATCCGCTCAGCCGCCTCGCCCGGCCCGATCCAGCGACGCCCGAGGACGGAGGCCTCGACGCCGAGAAAGGCGGGCTCAGTCAAAACCGCGATCGCTCTCGCCAGGCCCGCCCTCGGGCCGCGGCGGCGGGCGGTTCGGCGCGCCCTCGGGCTCCCCCCGGAGCGCGCGGCGGAGGAGGAGGAGGCCGAAGACCCAGCCGCCCGCGGCGATGGCGAGCCATACATAGGGCGGCGACTCACCCTCGGGCGCGGCGGAGGCCCAGCCCCTGACGACAAGCGCGGCCATGCCGGTCAGGAGCGCGAGCCAGACGAGGAGGAAGGCGACGGCCGCCCGGCTCCGCCGCCGCCGCTCCGCCATCAGAGCTCCCGCGTGCGGTAGCGGAGGCGGCGGACGGAGCCGGTGCGCGAGCGCATCAGGATCGTCTCCGTCTCTACATAGCCGCCGCGGCGCTTCAGCCCGGGGAGGATCGACCCGTCGGTGACGCCGGTGGCGGCGAAGATCACGTCCGCCGTCACCATGTCGTCCCGGCTGTATTTCCGGTTGAGGTCCGTGATGCCGGCCTTCGCGGCGCGGCCGCGCTCGTCATCGTCGCGGAAGAGGAGCCGGCCCTGGATCTGGCCGCCCATGCATTTGAGCGCGGCGGCGGCGAGGACGCCCTCCGGCGCGCCGCCTGCGCCCATGTACATGTCGATGCCGGTCAGCTCCGGCTCCGCGCAGTGGATGACGCCGGCGACGTCCCCGTCGGTGATGAGGCGGATCTGGGCGCCGACCTCGCGCAGCTCGCGCACGATCGCGTCATGGCGCGGGCGCTCCAGCACGCAGACCTTCACGTCCCCCGGCGCAGCGCCCTTGGCGGCGGCGAGGGCGCGGACCCGCTCCGTCACGCTCATGTCGAGATCGACGAGACCCTCGGGATAGCCCGGCCCGATGGCGAGCTTGTCCATGTAGACGTCCGGCGCATGGAGGAGGGAGCCGCGCGGGCCCATGGCGATGACGGTGAGGGCGTTCGGCATGTCCTTCGCCGTCAGCGTCGTGCCTTCGAGCGGGTCGAGCGCGATGTCGACCTCGGGGCCGGTTCCGGAGCCGACCTCCTCCCCGATGAAGAGCATCGGCGCCTCGTCCCGCTCGCCCTCGCCGATCACGACGACGCCGCGGATGTCGAGAAGGTTCAGCTGCTCCCGCATGGCGTTCACCGCAGCCTGGTCCGCCGCCTTTTCGTCGCCCCGGCCGATGAGCTTCGCCGAGGCGATGGCGGCGGCCTCGGAGACGCGGGCGAGGCCGAGGGAGAGCATCCGGTCGGCGAATTCGGTGGTGATGTCCTGGCTCATCCGTCTCTCCCTATGGTTCGGCGCCTTCTACGCCGCCGGGCGCAGGCGCGTCCAGCGCCTGGGGCGGGATTCGGGAGCCGGACCAAGAGTGCGTAACTTGCCCTAAGTCCCGGACGCGACTCTCTGAAGCGCCAGCGTCGCGAGGAAGCCTGCGCCCGCCAGCAGCGCCAGCCCCGTCTCTCCCGTCGAGGCGATGAGCGCGGCGTCGTAAAGGCAGATGCCGGCGATCATCGTCACCACCGCCTTCGGCACGTCCCCCGTGGCGCGGCGGAAGAGGCGGCGGAGGGCTAGGGCGGCGACGGCCGCGAGGGCGAGCGCAAAGGCGAGGGTCAAGGGCTCGGAGACGCCGAGCCAGAGCGCGTAGAGGATCGGCGCGGCAAGGGCCGCGAGCGGCCAGGCGGCGCCGATCCGGTCATAGGCCTCCTGCTTCGCGGCGTAGGTGAGGCCGACGATCCAGGCGAAGAGGCCGAGCGCGCCCCAGAGCGCGGGGCCTGTGAAGGCGCCCACGGCGAGGGCGGCGAGGGCGTAGGAGAGGAAGCGCGTCGCCCCCATGATGACGGGGCTGAGCGCGGTGCGCTTGTGCAGCCAGTCATAGAGGAAGATCGCCGCGCCGAGCGCCAGGGCGGCGGCTCCGGCCTCCGGCCCGAGCAGGAAGGCGATGGCGGTTCCCGCCGCGAGCATGGCGAAGCCGCCGATGAAGACGGCTCCGCGCCCGATCTCCCCCATCGGGATCGGCCGGTTGGCGCGGAGCTTCGCATCGATCTCCGCGTCGAAGGCGTCGTTCAGCCACATGCCACCTTCGTAGAAGAGCGTCAGCGCGAGGGCGACGAGGAGGACCGTCTCGAGCGGAACGCCGCCCGTGGCGGCGAGCGCGGCGCCGGCCAGCGCGTTCGTCCAGACGGTGGGGAGGTTCGAGATGCGGCCAAGGCGGAGGATCGTGCCGAAGGTCATGCGAGGCGGGCCTTCACCCAGTTCAGTTCGCGCGCGACGGCCTGATCCACCGACCCCGCGGCGAGGCCGGGAGGAAGAACGGACCACGTGTAAGTCTCGACTTCCAGATGCTCCGAGATCGGCTCGGCGCGGTGAAGGGCGAGGATTTCGGCGAGGAAGCCCTGCGTCGTGCCGAAGGCGGGCAGCGTTTCGAGAAAGACGGGGACATGGAAATGCACCCGCCATTCCTCCCCGTCCTCTGCGCCGCCTGGGGCGAGAGCAAGGGGCAGGTCCGCGAAGCGGCGGAGGCCGACGGGCCCCTTCGCGATGAGTTGGTGGAGATAGACGCCGTCATCGAAGGCGGCGAGCGCGGCGCGGGCCTCGGGTGAGCCGGAGGGGATGCGGAGCGCGGAGGAGAGCTGGAGCTTATGGACGGGCACGCAGGATTCGCGAAGGATCGCGAGGCTCTGCGCCGCGTCCTCGAACTCCACGGCGGCGTGGCAGACGTCATAGCAGAGGCCGAGATGGCGGGGGAGGAGGTCAGCGGCCTGCGCCTTGCTGCGCCCGGTCAGCGCGGCGAGGCGGGCGGCGGCGGCGTCGCTGAAGAGATGCGCGCGGAAGAAGGCCGCGCTTTCCTCGATGGTTTCGAGGAAGCAGCAGGGCTCCGGCTCCAGCGCCAGCGCGACGCGGCGGCCCGTCTCCGCCTCCAGCTTCACCAGATGCGCGGCGGCGCGGAGCATCATGTCGGCCATCGCCGCCTCCGCGCCGGCCCCGTTCGGGCGGAACGCGCCGGGGACGGTGGAGAGGCTGAGGAAGGCGCCTTCCGGGTTGATCTCCGCCATAAGGTCCGCAAGGGCGCAAGTGTAGGCGAGGCGCTCCTTCGCCCGCCAGTCCGGCAGGTAGACCTCCTCCTTGACGCGCGCGCCGTGGAATGGGCCGTAGGGGAAGCCATTCATGGTGAGGGGGAGGAAGCCTTCGGCGGCGAAGATCGTCTTGAGTTCGGCGCGCTTGCCCGGCTCGGCAAGCTCCGCGACCGTCTCCGCCGAGAAGCGGAGGCCGACGACGAAGGGCTCATCTGGCGAGAGCGCGGCCTTCACGGCGCGGGCCGGCCCCGTGAGCGCGGCGCGCGCCTCTTGCCAGCTCTGCGTCGGGTGGATGTTGAGGCACCAGGTGAGCGCGCCGAGCCCGCCGGGAAGGATCATCTCACCGGCCCGTGCGGGCGCGGAGCCACTCGATGGAGGCGGCGACCTTCTCTCCGTCCATCTCGTTCACCTCGACGCCGACGCCGAGCGCGGAGAGGAGCGTGATGGTCAGCTCGCCGCCCAGATGCTCCCGGAACTCGTCGAGCCCGGCGAGAAGGAGGGAGGCGCCCGCGGCGTCCAGCCGCTCCAGCGCGGGATGGAAGATGTCGAAGCCGAGATGTTCGAGGAGGGCGGCGACCCGCGCCTCCTCCCCTTCGGGCAGGAGCCCGGCGAGGACGGAATAGCGCGCGTCGAGCGCGACGCCGATGGCCACCGCCTCGCCATGACGGAGCCGGTGGCGCGTGAGCGCCTCCAGCTTGTGGGCGGACCAGTGGCCGTAATCGAGCGGGCGGGCGGAGCCCATCTCGAACGGGTCGCCGCCGGTTCCGATCTGCTTCATGTGGAGCGCGGCGCAGCGGCGGATCATCTCCCGCTCCGCGCCCTCCTCGAAGGTCGCGAGCCGGTCGGCGTTCGCCTCCAGCCAGCGGAAGAACTCCCCGTCGCGGATGAGCGCGACCTTCACCGCCTCCGCGAGCCCTGCCCGCCGCTCCCGCGCGGGGAGGGCGCGGATGAAAGCGTAGTCGTTCAGGACGGCCCAGGGCGGCGCGAAGGCTCCGACATAGTTCTTCACGCCCTTGAGGTTGACCGCGTTCTTCACGCCGACGCCGCTGTCGTTCTGGCTGAGGACTGTGGTGGGCACGCGGACATGGCGGACGCCCCGATGCGCCGTGGCGGCGGCGAGGCCCGCCGCGTCCAGCACTGCGCCGCCGCCGATGGCGACGACATAGGAGTGCCGGTCGATCCGCAGCTCGTGAATACGGTCCTGCATGTGTTCGAGATGGGTGAGCTCGGTCTTGATCCTCTCCCCGCCCGCGACGATCTCCGGCGGCGCGACGAGGGCGAGCGAGCCGGCATGGGCCGCGAAATAGGCCTCAATCTGCCTGATAAGGCCGGGCGCCGCGGCGGCGGCGCCTTCGTCGATCAGGACGAGTGCGCGGTGGCGCTTCGCCGGTTCCCGACGGCGCAACGCCTCGAGGAAGGCGAGGTTCGCCGGGTCGAAGAGATGCTCGGTGAAGACGACGGGAAACTCGAACGGAACGGAGAAGCGCTGCCACGCCGTCTCGGCTCCGAAGAGGGCCGCATCGGCGGCGACGACCTCGTTCGTCCCGGCCTCGTTCGTCCCGGCCTCGTTCGTCATCGCTTCGTCTCCTCCTTCGCCGGGTCTTTACCCGCCACGGCGCTGATCCTAACCTGCGCCCGCCGCGGGCCGTTTCGCAAGCCCCGCCGCATCCGAAAGGCCCCGTTCAGAAAGGCCCAGCCGTGAAAATCCTAAATGCCGTCCTCGCCGTCTTCATGCTGCTCTTCGCCGCCGTCCAGTGGAACGACCCGGACGGGCTGCACTGGGCCCTTATCTATCTCGCCGGCGCTCTCTGGTGCGGCGTCGCCGCGCTCCGGCCGGGCGTCTTCGCCGGCGGCGCCGGCTGGTGGCTCTTCCTCTCGACTGTGGCTGCGACCGTGTTCGGGCTCTGGCACTACTGGCCGCAGACGGAGAAGTTCTGGCTCATCGACGTCTGGTGGGAGACGGAGGAAGCGCGTGAAGGGATGGGCATGATGATCCTCGCGCTCTGCCTTGTCGCCGCCGGGCTCGTCGCCCGGCGGACGCGCCTCACGGGCTGAATTGCGGGGAGAGGATGTAGGAGACGATCTGCATCATCTCCTCCTCGGTGTAGACGTCCTTCCAGGCGGGCATCTTGCGGAATCCGTCCGCCACGCGGCGATAGACGAATTCGGGCTTGTAGCGGGCAGGGCGCAACTTCGGCGCCTTGCCGGGATACGCCTTCGCGCCGTGGCAATGGCGGCACTGGTCCGCCCAGATCGTCTCGCCGACGGCTATGTTCTCTGTCGCCTGGAGGTATTCCTCGGTGAAGGGAAAGGGCGGCTCGCTCCTTTCCGCCGCGCCTGCGGCCCCCCCGGCCGCGAGCAGGACGGCGAGCGCTATGATCTTCGGTTTCATGCGAACTCCACAGACAAGCCGCCCTGTGCGGGGCGGCGTTCCGGAATCGGGTTGAAGAAGACGTGCGGAGCCGGCCGGAGCCGGCCCCGCTCCCCGCATCACTCGGCGGGAACGACCTTGTAGATCGTGTCTTTCGAGCCGACCGGGCCGGTCGTGATCGAGGTCAGCGCATAGACCTCTCCCGCATTGTCCTGCCCGAAGGCGAGGATGTAGGGAATCGGGCCGTCCATGTTCACGACCTCGCCCATCTTCCGGTCATAGCCGCCGGAGCCGTTCGGGACGCCGACCATGATCTGCCCGTCCATCGTGCCGAACTGCTTGGACCAGTCGCCGTAGATATAGGCGCCGTCCCAGGCCGCATGCGAACCGCGATAGATATAGCCGCCAGTGACGGAGATGCCGTCGCAGCCATCCGGCTTCGCGGTGCAGTTGTTGTATGTCATGATCGGCATCTCGAGGCCAGCCATGTCACAGGAAGCCGGATGGTTGTCAGGCTCCTCGAAGTTGAAGCACTTGTCGGCTTCCATCCGGCGCCACCCATAGTTCGCGCCGGCCATGATCTTGTTGACCTCTTCGTAGCTGTTTTGCTGCACATCGGCGCAGTAGAGCGCGTTGTCTCCGCCCTTGTCGAAGCTGCAGCGCCAGGGATTGCGGAGGCCGTAGGCATAGATGCGCGGGTCCGCGTCCTCGTTGTCGACGAAGGGATTGTCCGCCGGGGCCTCGCCCGTCTCCGGGTCGATGCGGAGGATCTTGCCGAGCGGCGTCGTCAGATCCTGCCCGTTGCCGATCTGCGGGTTGTGGCCGATTCCCCAGTCGTTGGCGTAGCCGCCGTCGCCGGTCGAAATGTAGAGCATCCCGTCAGGCCCGAAGCCGATCCAGTGGCCGTTATGGTTGAACTGCGGCCACGGGATCGACGAGACGATCCGGCCCGAGAACCGGTCAGCCATGTTCGGATCGTCTTCGGAGACCGTGTACTCCGCGACGACGTTGGAATGGCTGTACCAGAGGATCTGGCCCAGATCGCCCTGCGCGTCCAGCGGCGCGGAGTAGGCGACATAGAACTTGCCATTGTTCGCGAAGTCCGGATGGAAGGCGAGGCCGAGGAGGCCGCGCTCGTCAAAGTCCGGATGCCGGTCGATCACGAGGCCGCGGATGTCGAGGAAGGGCGTGCCGTGCATCTGGCCGTCCTCGACGATCATCACACGGCCCCACTGCTCGATCACGAACATGCGGTTGTCGCCCGCGGGCTGGATCATGGCGAGCGGCTGGTTGATGCCGGAGACGACAGGCTCCAGTTTCACTTTCACCGTCTCTGCGGCGCCGGCGGCGCCGGCGAGAAAGGCCGCGGCCGCTGCGGCCGCGAGTCCATACGAGAGTTTGCTCACTCCGATTTCCTCCCATGGATGCCGGTCTCTTCCGCAGCGTGCGGTGTCCGGACGTTTGCAAGCGGTCACAGGTGAAGGGAAAGCGAACGCTGCGTCAAGTCGCCTCAAGGGCGAATCGTCGCCGTTTTCACGGGTCGGGAGGGGAAGTCGGGGGCCGAGCCGTAAAGCGCGCGCAGCTCCCGCAGGAGTTTCAGCCGGATCGCGCGGGCGAAATCGTCGAAATCCGCCGCGGGAAGGGCGAAGGAGTCGGGCCCGGAGATCACCCGGTGTTCATAGTAGCTCGCAAGATTCGGATCGTCCGCGAGGATCGGCAGGCCGTTCACCGTGACCTCCCGCCGCGCGGCTCGGCGCAGCGCCTCCGGCAGGGCGAGCGCCTCGCCAAAGGCGAGCGGCGTCTCCCTCCCGTCGCCAGACACGTCCACGATCTTGCGCGTTCCCTCGAATTCGTTGAGCCGGATCATCTCGAGCGCTTCGAAGACGGCGGCGCCGATCCCGGTGCCGGAACGGCCGAGGGCAGGGCCGCGGCGGGCGGCCATACCCTCGATCATCGCCGCAACGCCTTCCGCTGCGGCAGGACCGTCGATCACCCGCCAGGCGCTCGCCGCGCGCCTGCCCCGCGCATCGGCCCAGAGGAGGACGGCGACGGCGACGCGGCCCTCCGGCCCCGAGATCGCGGCATCCTGCACCGCCGGGTCGCGGAAGGCGGCGGCGAGCCCGCCGATCTGCAGCGCGAACTCGCGTTCGTTCACGCTGCCAGAGGCATCGACCGCGAGGACGAGCTCCACATCCACGGCCTCCGCCGCCGCCGCCGACGCGAGGAGGCAGGCGAGCGCGCCGCCGATGATCGAGCCTCTTCGCATTCGCACTCCCGCGCCGCCTGGGCCGCAGCCCGCTGCAACCTTCGCTTGTTCCGAATCAGCTTCGACGATAGTGTTAACCCGTCCGAAGTGCAGAAGAAAAAATAGAAACTCGCGGAGGAACATCAACTATGGCAAGAGTCGACATCGCCGCCGAAACGCAGGCGCTTCCCCTCGGATACTATCTCTCCGGCCCGCTCACCGCCGCCGTGGAGGCGCAGGCGCTGTCCGCCCACAGCACGATCGAGTTCATCGACGCACTGGGGACGGACGATTTCGGCGCGCTCCGCACGATGGAGTTCAAGTACCGGAAGGCCGTCACCAACCCGGAGACGGGCGAAGCCGAGATGACGGATGTGGAGCTCATCGTCCCGCTCCTGGCGATGACCGAGGCGCCGCATATCGCCATCGAGTCGCTGACGGTGGATTTCTCCTTCACGATCAAGGATGTGATCTCGAAGGAATCGCAGTTCAAGATCGCTGCGAAGAAGGAAACGGAGTTCTCCAACAACACGAAGGTCAAGGCCTCCTCCAGCGGTCTCGCGAAGTTCCTGTTCGGCGGCGGATCGGTCGAAAGCACGAGCAACTTCAAGATCAACCTCAACGTCTCGACCTCGTTCCAGTCGACTACGCGGACCAATACGGAGCGTCAGGCGACGCTGAAGATGCACATGGAGGCGAAGCAACGGGTGCCTGAGGGCTTCCAGCGCGTGCTCCAGATCTTCGCCGACGCGATCACCTCGCAGGCGGAGGTTCCGCCGCCCGCCCCCGCGCCCGCCTGATCCCTCCGCCGCGGCGCGCGGCTTTCCGCAGGCCGCGCGGCGCTGGTCCGATCCGGGCGGAGACGGGGGTGAGCGATGGAAGACGACGATTTCGAGATCGGGTCGCTGCTCGGCGCCTCGATCCGCGCGATCCAGGACGCACAGATCAGCGCGGAGCGGGCCTATCTGGAATTCCTGCTCGAGTATGGCGTCGAGGAGGTGGACGAGAAGCGCGGCGCGGCGGGCGGGCTGAGGCTGCGCGAGGTCGCCTTCGACATGACGCGGCACATCGCCGACCCTTCGAGCCCGGGCCGCGTCGTCGAGACGACGGCGACGGTGCGCGCGCCGCTCCTCTCGCTCGTCCAGATGCCGGCGATCGGGATCGGCGAGGCGACTGTCGAGTTCGATCTCGATGTCGAGACGGATTTGGAGGCGAGCAAGAAGGCGGCGGACGCCGCGACCGGGCGGCCGGCCGCGTTCGGGCTGGCCGCCGTGCGGGCGGCGCGGCCGCTCCCCGTGCTGAAGGGCGCCGTGGGGGGCGCTTCCCGCACGAAGAGCCGGCGGCACGGAAAGCTGAAGGTGAAGCTGACGCTCCGCGCGACGAATGACGACGATCTTCACGGGCGCATCGTCCGTCTGATCGGCGAGGGCGTCTCGGCCACCGTGGAGACGCCGGAAGGGGGCTCCAATGGCTCGTAAACCCGTCATCGCGACGCCGAAGCCCGGAACGGCCACCGCGCGGAAGACTGCGGCGAAGCCGGAGGCGAGACCCGGAGAGGCGGAGGCCGCCGCCGACCGGGCCGGGGCCGAAAGGGCGGCGGCGGAAGCAGCCGCCGGGGACAATGCGGCGGCTGAGGAGAAGGCGGCTCTGGAACGGGCGGCCGCCGGGAAAGCCGCTTTGGAGGCCGCGGCGGCGGCGCCGCCCTCCCTTAGGCGCCCGATCGCTCTTGACGGGCTCGCCGCCGCGGCGGAGCGGGCCGAAGCGTTGCCGCTCTCGGACTATCTGTCCGTCCTCCGCCGCGAGATCGCCCGCGCTGGCGCGGAGGCGGCGGACGAGGGCGGCCTGCCGCTCGTCTCGCTCGCCGAAGCGGAAATCTCGCTCACCTGCGTTGCGGTCGCCATAGAGAACGACCGGCTTCTCGTGGATCCGTCCTGGAAGGCGCTTTCCGCGGCGCCGGAGGCGGCGGTTCAACGGCTGAAGGTCCGGCTCATCGACGCCGACATGAGCGCCGCCTTGCGGGAGAAGGGCTGAACCGCGCGAAGCCGTTGCGCGGACGGCCCTGCGCCGCATAGGCTCTCGCGCAACCGGTCCGCCATGCGCCTGTCGCCGGATCGTCACGCGCCGCGGCTAGATGCGGGTCGATACAGAAGGAGCGCTCCATGCCAGACAGAAGAACCACGTCCCTCCTCCTCGCCACGCTCGCCGGCTTCGCGCTCGCCGCGGGGCCTGTCGCCGCGGAGACGACGCTCGTGATCGGGCTCCAGCAGGAGCCCACGACGCTCGACCCGACGGCGGACGCGACCGCCGCCATCGACGGGATGCTGACGCATAACGTCTACGAATCGCTCACCATCGTGGATGCATCGGGCGTCGTCGGCCCGGCGCTGGCCGAAAGCTGGGAGGTCTCCGGGGACGGGCTGACCTATACGTTCCGCCTCGCTTCGGGCGTGAAGTATCATGACGGGACGGAGTTCGATTCCGCCGACGTGAAGTTCGCCTTCGATCGGGCGATGGCGGCGGACAGCGTCAACCCCTCCAAGGGCATCTTCAAGCCCATCGCCTCTGTGGAGACGCCGGACCCGATGACGGTCGTCATCACGCTCTCGAAGCCGGACGCCTTCTTCCTCTTCAACATGGCGCAGGGGGACGCGGCCATCGTCGCGCCCGAGAGCGTGGAGACGAACAAGACCGACCCGGTCGGCACCGGCGCCTTCCGCTTCGCCGGCTGGACGCGGGGCGACCGCTTGCGGCTGGAGAAGAACCCGGACTGGCGGGGCGCGGCGGACGTCGCCATCGACAAGGTGGAGTTCCGCTTCATCTCCGATCCGGCGGCGGCGACCGCCGCGCTGATGGCGGAGGAGCTTGACGCTTTCCCCGGCTTCCCGGCGCCCGAGCTTCTGCCCCAGTTCCAGGCGGACCCTCGCTTCCGCGTCAACATCGGCTCGACGGAGGGCGAGGTGATCCTCGCCATGAACAATTCGAAGCCGCCCTTCGACGACATCCGCGTGCGGCAGGCGATCTCCCACGCGCTGAACCGGGGGGAGATCATCGACGGCGCGATGTACGGGCAGGCCGTGCCAATCGGCAGTTTCTACCCGCCGCACGGGCCCGCTTATGAGGACCTGACGGGCCTATATCCGCATGACGTGGAGAAGGCGAAGGCGCTGCTCGCGGAGGCGGGCGTCGCGGGCGCGACGATGACGATCCGCACGCCCCCCTTCCCATACGCCATGCGCTCCGCCGAGATCATCCAGGCGCAGCTTTCCGCCGCCGGGATCGACGCGAAGGTGGAGAATGTCGAATGGGGCTTCTGGCTGGACGAGATCTACAAGAAGCTCAACTATGACATGACGATCATCGCCCATACGAGCCCGAACGACATGAGCAACTTCTCGCGCGGACCGGGCTATTACTACGGCTACGACGACGCCGCCTTCAACGAGCTCTGGACGAAGATCAGCGAGGAGGCGGACCCGGCGACGCGGATCACGCTCCTGAAGCAGGGGCAACGCTATCTCGCGGAGAACGCGGTGCACGGCTTCCTGTTCCAGCTGCCGCTGCTCGGCGTCTTCAAGCAGGGGGTGACGGGCTTCCCCGCCAGCCAGGCCGTGCTCTTCACGCCGCTCGCCGGGGTGCGGAAAGAGTGAAGGCGCCGCTTTAGCCCGGGGGCGCGATGGGGCCTTTTCTTCTCCGCCGCGCCGCCGGGCTTCTGGCGACGCTCTTCGCGGTGTCGCTCGTCGTCTTCGCGGCGATGAACATCCTGCCGGGCGACCCGGCGCTGACGATCCTCGGTCTCGACGCGCCGGAGGAGGCGCTGGAGGCGCTCAGGCTCCAGCTCGGGCTGAACGAGCCGGCGCCGCAGCGCTATCTCGCCTGGGTATGGGGGGCGCTGCAGGGCGATTTCGGCATGAGCCAGTCCTTCGGCGTGCCCGTTTCCGGGCTCATCGCAGAGCGGTTGCCGATGACGGTGGCCCTCGCCCTCTCCGCGATGGGGGCGACGCTGATCCTCGCGCTGCTCATGGGCGTCTTCGCGGCGGCGAACCACCGCGGTCCGGGGGACTGGGGGGTGATGTTCCTCAGTCAGATCGGGGTGGCGACGCCGGCCTTCTGGCTCTCGATCCTCCTCGTCCTTCTTTTCGCGGTCACGTTGCGCTGGCTGCCGCCGGGGGGCTTTCCGGGTTGGGAAGACCCGCTCGCCGCGGCGCGGGCGCTCATCCTGCCGACGGCGGCGCTGGCGCTGGTGCAATCGGCCGTGCTCGCCCGCGTCGTCCGCTCTTCCATGCTGGAGGCGATGCGGCTCGACTACGCGCGGACGGCGCGCGCTGCGGGGCTTTCCCGCCGGCGCGTGCTCTGGCGGCATGTGCTGCCGAACGCGCTGGTGCCCATCGTGACCATCGTCGGGATGCAGTTCGCCGGAGTGGTGACGGGCGCGATCGTGATCGAGAACGTGTTCTACCTCCCCGGCCTCGGGCGGCTCATCTTCCAGTCCATCGCCAACCGGGACTTGCCGACGGTGCAGGCGCTCGTGATGCTCTTCGCCGTGATCGTGGTGATGGCGAATTTCCTCGTGGATGTCGCTTATGCGCTGATCGACCCGCGGCTCCGGGGGCGGATGTGAGCCTCGTCCTTACGCCGCGCCCGAGTCGTGATCGGACGCGGCTTCCGGTGAATTTTCGCATCGGCGCGGCGCTTGTCGCGCTCGTGGTCGGCGCGGCGCTTCTCTCGCTGGTCTGGACGCCGCATCCGCCGGCTGCGATGGACATTCCGGGCAAGTTCGCGCCGGCGTCGTTCGAGCACTGGCTGGGGACGGACCAGCTCGGCCGCGACCTCGTCTCCCAGCTCATGGCGGCGTCGGCGAATTCGATGGCGGTGGCGCTCGTCGCCGTGCTGATCGGCGGCTCGCTCGGCGTTGTGCTGGGCGTGAGCGCGGCGGCGCTCGGCGGGTGGTGGGAGGATGTGGCGATGCGGCTGGCCGATCTCGGTTTCGCCTTTCCCGCGCTCCTTTTCGCGATCCTGCTCGCGGCCGCGCTCGGGCCGTCGCTGACGAACGCGGTGCTCGCCATCGCCTTCATCAACATCCCGGTCTTCGCCCGCGTCTCCCGCGCCGCGGCGCATCAGGTATGGACGCAGGATTACGTCATGGCGGCGCGGGCCGCCGGGCTCGGCCGGTTCGCGATCACGCGGGACCATGTACTGCCGAACATCGCGGCCCCGGTGATCGTGCAGGCGACGATCGAATTCGCGGTGGCGATCCTCGCGGAGGCCGCGCTCTCCTATCTCGGGCTCGGCGCGCAGCCTCCTGCGCAAAGCTGGGGGCGGATGCTGGCGGAGGCGCAGACGCTGATCTACCTCGCGCCGCAGCTCGCGATCTGGCCGGGGCTCTGCATCATGGCGGCGGTGATCGGCTTCGGCCTCCTTGGCGACGCGCTCCGCGACATGACGGACCCGCGCCTGAGCCGGGAGCGATAGATGATCCGGGCGGATGGGCTCACGGTCTCCATCGGCGGCGCGGCGGCGCTCCGCGGCGCGACATTCTCCATCGAGGCGGGGGAGCGGGTGGGCGTCGTGGGCGAATCCGGCTCCGGCAAGTCGATGCTCGCCTTCGCGCTGATGGGGATGGCCCCCGAGGCCGCGCGGGTGACGGGCTCGCTGCTCTTCGACGGGCGGGAGATGGCGTGCGCGGCGGAGGCGGACTGGGCGCAGCTCCGAGCGCGTCGCGCGGCGATGATCTTCCAGGAGCCGCTTTCGGCGCTGAACCCGTTGCGGCGGATCGGGGACATCGTGATGGAGCCGCTCCGCGTCCATCTTCGCCTTTCGCGCGATGCGGCGGAGGCGCGGGCGCGAGCGCTCTTCGAGGAGGTCGGCCTGCCGGAGGACCGGTTCCGCCAGTTCCCGCACGAGATTTCGGGCGGCCAGCGCCAGCGCGTGCTGATCGCGCTCGCCCTCGCCTGCGACCCCGGCCTCCTTATCGCGGACGAGCCGACCACGGCGCTCGACGCACATGTGGCGCTCCGGGTGATCGACCTCCTCAAGCGGCTCTCGGCGGAGCGGCGCATGGCGCTCCTTTTCATAAGCCACGACCTCGCCGCCGTTGTGCGGGCGACGGAGCGGCTGATCGTGATGTATGGCGGCGACATGGTGGAGACGGGGCCGACGGCGGAGGTGCTCGCCGCGCCCGCACATCCCTATACGAAGGGCCTCCTCGCCGCGCGACCGCGGATCGAGGCGGCGCCGCGCGGGGCGGACGGGCGGCGGGCGCGGCTGGCGACGATCCCCGGAACGGTGCCGGGGCTTCTCTCGCTGCCCACGGGCTGCCGGTTCTCCGGGCGCTGCCCGCTGGAGCGGACCGGATGCGCAAAGAGCCGCCCGGCGCTTCGCCCGACGGAAGCCGGCGCGGCGGCTTGCGTCCTGATCGGCGCGGAGGCTGAGGCGTGAGCGCGCCCGTCCTCACAATCGAGGGCGCAACGCGGCGCTACCGGCTCGCCCGGCGGTCGCTCTTCGAGGCGGCTCCGGTCCTGACCGCGGTGGAGGATGCGACCGTCGACATCGCGCGGGGGGAGACGCTGGGGATCGTCGGCGAATCGGGCTCCGGCAAGTCGACCCTCGCCCGCATGGCGATGGGATTCGAGGCGCCGGACGAGGGGCGCGTGCTCTTCGAGGGGCATGACCTCGCCGCGCTGCCGCCGCCGGAGCTTCGCCGGCTCCGACAGCGCTTCCAGATGGTGTTCCAGGACCCGTACGGCTCGCTCGACCCGCGGCGGACGGTCGGCTGGTCCGTCGCCGAGCCGCTGCGCGCCATCGGGATCGAGACGGGCGCTGCGGCGGAAGAGCGGGCGCGAGCGGCGCTGGCGGAAGTCGGCCTCTCGCCCGGCGATGCGGAAAAGTATCCGCACGAGTTTTCCGGCGGGCAGCGCCAGCGCGTCGCCATCGCGCGGGCCGTGGTCACGCGCCCCGCGCTTCTCGTGGCGGACGAGCCCGTCTCCGCGCTCGACGTCTCGGTGCAGGCGCAGATCCTGAACCTCCTGATGGATTTGCAGGAGCGCATGGGCCTCGCCATCCTCTTCATCAGCCATGACCTCGCCGCCATCGCCGCGCTGGCGGACCGGATCACGGTCATGCGCGCGGGGCGGATCGTGGAGACGGGGCCGGCGGCGCGGGTTCTCTCCCGCCCTGAAGCGGATTACACCCGGTCCCTCATCGCCGCCGCGGAGCCCTGAGCCATGACCCGTTTCGTCCACCTCACCGACATCCATATCAGCCATCCCGCGATGGAGGACCCGCAGCGGCGGGCGGACACCGCCGCCCATCTCCGCGCCGCGGTGGAGGGGATCAACCGCCTCGACCCGGCGCCGGATTTCGTGCTGCTTTCCGGCGATCTCGTGAACCACGGGGACGAGCCGAGCTATCGGCTCGCGCGGGAGCTGCTCGCTCCGCTGAAGGCGCCGCTCCTGATCGGGCTCGGCAACCATGACGACCGGGCGGTGTTCCACTCCGTCTTTTCCGGCCATGACCGGGCGGACCCGATGGTCCATGAGGCGGTCCATGGCGGGCTCCATGTGGTGACGCTGGACAGCCTCGTTCCTGGCCGCGTCGGCGGGGCGCTGCCCAGCGAACAGGTCGAGTTTCTGGAGGCCGCGCTCGCCCGCCATCCGGAGATGCCGAAGGTGGTCTCGATCCACCATCCGCCACGGCTCTCGCATCGCGGGCTGCCCTGGGCGAGCCTCGATCCCGAGAGCACCGCGGCGCTGGCGGGGGCGCTGGCGGGGCGGAACGTGGCGGGGGTCTTTTCCGGCCATATACATCTCAACCGCGTCAGCCTCTGGCGCGGCGCGCCGCTCGTCGTCTCGAACGGGCTCAACACCAGCGTGGACGTGCTGGCGGACCCGGACATGGTGATCGTGGAGGGTGCGGGCTTCGCGCTCTGCGACTGGAATGCGGAGGAGGGATTGACGGCGCTCTTCGTCCCGCTCGCGCCGGAGCGGCGGGTGCTGGGGACGCTTTCGATCGACCGGCTCCGCAGCTTCGCCTGAGCCCTTGCCCGCTTCAGGCCACGCGGCGATGATGGGCCAAGGGGGACCCGCCGATGAACCGCCTAATCCTCTCCGCCGCCGCGCTTTTGACGGCCTGCGCCGCCCGGCCCGAAGTCGTGCATCCGACGCATGAGAGCGCGCTCCGCCATGCGCGGGCGGATTGCGCCGAGATCGGGGCGCGCGCCGCCGCGCTCGACGTGAGGATCGCCGAGGTCTCCGCCCGGCAGGAGGCCATCGCCCGGGACGACGAGATCGCCGGGGCCGTGGGCCTGCTCTGGTTCCCGGGCTTCCTGATCGTTCCCGCGGTGAAGGAGAATCCGGCGGCGGAGCTCGCCGCACTGAAGGGCGAGGCGCGGGCGCTCGCCGTCGCCGCGCGGGAGGGCGGCTGCGCTGCGGGGTAGGGGATTGGTGCGGGCGGTCGGACTCGAACCGACACTCCTTGCGGAAAGGGTGTTTGAGACCCTCGCGTCTACCGTTCCGCCACGCCCGCGCCGGGACCGGCTCTAGCGCGAAACGCTTCGCGCCGGAAGCCCGGAATTGGCGCTCATGCCGCCAGCTTCGGCGCCGGGGGCGGGGCCGAGAGCGGGGAGAGAACCGACGCGGGCGCGAATTCCTCCGGGATCGCGCAAAGCCGCGCCCGCCCCGCCGCCCGGTTTAGCGCGGGATGCGAGGTCAGCACGGCGAAGGGGACGGAGAGGCAGAGCCCGGCGAGGACGGGCGCGGCCCAGGGAAGCGCCGAGGGCGCGCCCGACGCCACCGCGGCGAAGAGGGCAAGGCCGAACAGCGTCTGCGGCCAGAGCCCGCGGAAGGCGGCCCGCCAGCTGAGGCGATAGGCGTCCCTCTGCTGGCCGTTCCAGGCCATGCGCTTGCCGAAGAGGAGCCCGCCGAGGAAGAGCGTGACGCGGAAGGCGACCGCGGGCGCGAGGAGGAGCGAGAAGAGCACCTCCGTCGCCGCCCCCGCCGCGAAGCGGAGCCGGCCGCCATAGGCCGCCGCGCCGCCTGGCCGGAGCGCCACGTCGAGCCAGCCCGCGATCTTCGGGAAGAGCGAAACGGCGAACATGATGAAGAACATCGAGATCGCGAAGGCGAAGTCGATGGAGCCGTATTCCTCCTCCCAGATCTTCGAGACGGCGGCGACCGTCATCAGCATCCAGGCCGGGGCGCCGACATACATCATGATGGCGGCGAAGACCTGAAAGCGGCTCATGGGCAGGAGGCCGCGGAGGCCGAGGAGGCCCCAATACTGCATGTTGCCCTGGCACCAGCGGAGATCGCGCTGCGTGAAGTCGAAGAGGGTCGGCGGATTGTCCTCGTAGCTCTGGCCTTCCACGGGAAGGACGCGGACCTCGTAGCCGGCGCGGCGCATCAAGGCCGCCTCGATCTGGTCATGGGAGAGGATATGCCCGCCAAGAGGGCCGCCGCCCGGCATGACGGGGAGCGCGCAGCGCATGCGGAAGGGGGCGACGCGCACCATCGCGTTGTGGCCCCAATAGGGCCCGCAATCGCCGTGCCACCAGGCGGCGCCGATGGTGAAGCTGCGCATGCCCGCTCGCATCCCGAACTGGAAGATGCGGGCGAAGGCGCTCTCCGCCGGGGCGCCGACGACGAGGGACTGGAGGATGCCGAGCCGCGGATGCGCCTCCATGATGCGCTGTAGGCGAAGGATGTCCGCCCCGCCCATCACGCTGTCGCTGTCGAGCGGCAGGAAGAACTCGTAGCCGGAGCCCCAGCGGCGGAGGAAATCGCGGAGGTTGCCGGCCTTGAAGCCGGTGTTCCGCTCCCGCCGCCGGTAGCGCGCGGTCGGCCCGAGGACGGGCGCCCAGCGGGCGAAGGCAGCCTCCTCCTCCGCGATCACCTGCGGCTGGTCGCTGTCCGACAGCACGAAGACGTCGAACCTTTCTCCCGCCCCCGTCTCGTCGAGGCTCCGGCGTGTGGCGGCGAGGCGGGAGAGGGCGCGCTCGGCGTCCTCGTTGCGGAGGAACATGAGGACGGCGGTGCGGGCGCGAAGGGGCGGCGCGCTCTCTCCGGCGGCGAGGTGCGGCGCAGCAGCGTGGAGGCCGTTCCGCGCGCCGTGGAGGAGCCAGAGGCCGATCACCGCGTTCCAGAAGCCCATCACCGTCCAGGGCGCGCCCACGAGGAAGGCGGCGAAGATCACGATGTCCGCCACCGTCCAGCCGCCCGTGCCGAAGACGAGCGAGAGCGCGTAGCCGAGCGCGGTGAGGGAGCCGAGATTGAGCGCGGCGACGAGGATGCGTCGCGCGAGGAGCGCGCGGGCGGACTGGAGGCCCGCCGGTGTGTGCGATGCGCCTTCGGGCGCGGCGGCTGCGCCGGGAACGGAAAGGTCGGTCATGAAGCAGTCTTTCTGATGCGCCCGCCCGCCCCCGCGGCTATGGCTTGCGAATGATCGTGAAGGCTCCCGAATCCGCGCCCCGCGCGCTCTGGCATCTTGGCCCCGGCCGCGCCGCGATCCTGCCGGCGGCGGCGGGTGAGGGCGCGGCGCGGCTTCGCGCGCGCTTCTCCCTCATCTCCCGCGGGACGGAACGGCTCGTCTTCGAGGGGCGCGTGCCGGAAAGCGAGCATGAGCGGATGCGCGCGCCGCATCAGGAGGGGGAGTTCCCCTTCCCCGTCAAATACGGCTACGCGATGGTCGCGACGGTCGAGGACGGGCCGGAGGACCTGGCGGGACGGGACGTTTTCGCGCTCTTCCCGCATCAGGACCGGTTCCGGGCGCCGCCGGAGGCGCTGATCCTGCTGCCGGAGGGTTTGCCGCCGCGACGCGCTGCGCTCGCCGCCAACATGGAGACGGCGCTCAACGCGCTCTGGGATGCGGGAGCGGGGCCCGGAGACCGCATCGCCGTGGTGGGCGGCGGGCTGATCGGCCTTCTCGTCGCGCATCTCGCCTCCCTCTTGCCTGGCGCCGATGTATTGCTGAAAGATACGTCGGCGTCGCGGGCCGCCGTCGCCGCTGAACTTAATGTGAACTTCACGACCGGCAAAATCGCTGGTCACGACTTCGACATCGCCGTTCATACGAGCGCGAGCGCGGCAGGGCTCTTGGAGGCGATGGACTGCCTCGGGGCCGAGGGGCGGCTCGTCGAGCTTTCGTGGTATGGGGAAGGGGCGGTTGCTGCGCCGCTTGGCGGGGCGTTCCATGCGAAGCGGTTGAGCCTCGTCTCGAGCCAGGTGGGGATGGTGAGCCCTGGCCGCCGCCCGCGCTGGACGCACCGGCGGCGCCTAGCCAAGGCGCTCGACCTTCTCGCCCATCCCGCGCTCGACGGGTTGATTGACACCGAGGTTCCCTTCGATGAGGTTGCCGCCCGCCTGCCCGCCCTCCTGGCGCGCGACGCGCCGGGCGTGGCGACGATCATCCGATACGAGTGAGGCCAGATGTACGCCGTTCAGGTTCGCGACCATATCATGATCGCCCATTCCCTGCCGGGGGAGGTGTTCGGCCCGGCGCAGAACAAGCACGGGGCGACCTATGTGGTGGACGCCTGCTTCTTCCGCGAAACGCTCGGGCCGGAGCGGATCGTCGTCGATATCGGCCGGGCTACGGACGCGCTGAAGGCGGCGCTGGCGAAGCTCAATTATTCCGATCTCGACGTGACGCTTCCGGGCGAACTGACGACGACGGAATGGCTTGCGAAGTGGATTTTCGACGAGATCGCCGCCGCGGCGAAGACCGGCGCGCTCGGACCCGGCGGGGACGAGGTGGAGCGGCTCCGGATCACGCTGAACGAGAGCCACGCCGCGCTCGCCTGGTATGAGGGCGCGCTCTGACAGCCTTCCTCGCCATTCCGGGCGACCCGGACACGCCGACGGGCGGCTATGTCTATGATGCGCGGCTGATCGCCGCCTCGTCCGGTGCGCTCGCGCCGCTGGCGCTGCCCGGCGGCTTTCCCTTTCCGACGGATGCGGAGGTTGCGGCCGCTTCGCACGCCCTCGCCGCCGCGCCGGGGCCGGTGATCGTGGACGGGCTGGCCTATGGCGCGATGCCGGAGGCGGCGATCCGCGCCCTGGCGCGGAGGCCGCTCGCGCTTTGCCATCATCCGCTGGCGCATGAGCCGGGGCTGCAGCCTTCGGTGGCGGCGCGGCTGCGGGAGAGCGAGCGGGCCGCGCTCGCCCTTTCCGCCCATGTCTTCGTGACGAGCGCGGAAACGAAGCGCACGCTTCTCGCCGAATTCGGGCTGGCGGACGAAAAGGTGACGGTCGCGCCGCCGGGGCTAGACCACGCGAAGCCGGCGCGGGGGCGGGCGGGGGCGCCGACGGTCCTCTGCGTCGCATCGTTCACGCCGAGGAAGGGGCATCTTGCGCTCGTCGCCGCGCTGGCCATGCTGCCGCCCGAGGTCGAATGGCGCGCCGTCTTCAGCGGACCGGAGGACCGGAGCCCGGAGACGGCGGCCGCCGTGCGGCGGGCTGTGGCCGAAGCGGGGCTCGGCGGGCGGATCGAATTCGCCGGGGCGGGGAGCCGCGGCGCCCTCGACCGGCTCTATGACGAGGCGACGATTTTCGCCCTCGCCTCGACCTATGAGGGCTACGGCATGGTCTTCGCGGAGGCGATGATGCGCACCCTGCCCATCGCCGCCTTCGACCTGCCGACGCTGCGGGAGATGGCGCCGCCGGAAGCGCTGCGGCTCGCGCCGATGGGCGATGTCGCTGCGCTCTCCGTCGCGATCGAGGGCCTGCTGCGCGACCCTGCCGCAAGGCGGGAGGCGGGCGCGGCGGGGCGGCGCGCCGCGCTCGCCATGCCGGGCTGGGAGGGGAGCTGGGAGATCGTGCGCGGGGCGCTGGAGCGCATGGGATGAGCGGCTTCTCGCTCGACTGGCTGCGGCTTCGGGCTGATGCGGACGACCGGGCGCGGGCGCCCGGCCTTCTCGCGCGTGCGGCGGCCTTCGGCGCGGGCCGCCCGCTCCTTGTCGCCGATCTCGGCGGCGGGGCGGGTGCGACGCGCCGGGCGCTCGGCCCGTATCTGCCGCGCGCGCGCTGGCGGGTGCTGGACCATGACCGGGCGCTTCTTTCCGCGATCCCGCCGGGGCCGGATGTCGAGACTGTGGAGGCCGACCTCGCCGCCCGGCCAGAGGTGGCCTTCGAGGGCGGGCCGGGGCTGGTCGCCGCCTCGGCCTTCTTCGACCTCGTCTCGGCGGGCTGGATCAGGCGCTTCGCGGACCTCCTCGTGGCCGCCCGCCTGCCGCTCTATGCGGCGCTGACCTATGACGGGCGGGAGATGTGGGACCCCGCGCCGCCGGGCGAGGCGCAGGCGCTCGCCGCCTTCCACGCCGATATGGGGCGGGACAAGGGTTTCGGCCCCGCGCTCGGCCCCGCCGCGCCGGACGCGCTTGCCGCCGCGCTCCGTGACCGCGGCTATCGCGTCGAGGAGGGAACGAGCGACTGGGTTCTGGAGGCGGGGCGGGACGGGGCGCTCATCGCCGCGCTTGCGCAGGGCGGGACGGAGGCGCTGGGCCCGTCGGCGCCGAAAGGCTGGGCGGCGGGACGCGCGGCGGCGCGCGCAGTCCGCATCGGGCACCGCGATCTCTGGGCCGAGCCGGGCTGAGGGCTCAGACCATCCTGCGGAGCACGCCGTCCTTCTTCACCGCCGCATGCCAGACCGCGGCGCCGACATGGACGAGGATCAGCGTCAGGATTGCGTTCCCTACGATGGCGTGGAGATCATAGAGGGTCTCGCTCAGCGCCTTGTCTACCGGGAGAATGGGCGGCAGGTTCCAGCCGAAGAACTGAACCGGGAAATCCCCCGCCCCGGTGGCCAGCCAGCCGAGGGCGGGCATCAGGATCAGGAGCCCGTAGAAGAGGCCGTGCGTCGCGTTGCTCGCTATACGCTCGAACCGGGTGAGGGGCGGATCGTAATCAGGCTTGCCGAGCCGCAGCTTGATCGCGAGGCGGACGAGCATGAGCGCGAGGACCAGGATGCCGAGTGTCTTGTGATAGGTGTAGATCGCATTGGTCGCGTCGAGCCCGAACGTGTCGCGCAAGCCTTCGAACCCGAAATTCTCGATGACCTTGCCGCCGATGATCGTTCCGACGACGAGAACCGCGATGATCCAGTGCAGGGCGCGTTGCGAAAGGGCGTATCGCGGCATCGCCGCCTCCTATTCCGCGGCGATCTTCCTTGGCCCGGAGGAGCGGCCGCGAAGATCGCAGGTGAAGAGCACGTCTCCGTCATTGAAGAGATGCACCGCCGTGCGGGGGCGGATCGCCTCGTCGAGCTGGTCGATTGGCGAGAGGGAGAAGCCGGCCTTGCCCGAGCCGAGGATGATCGGCGCGACGAGCACATGCAGGAGGTCCACCGCCCCGGCGTCAAGAAACCGCGCCAGCGTGTCCGCTCCGCCCTCGACGAGGATGCGGGCTAGCCCTTCGGCCCTCAGCGCGGCGACGATGGCCTCCGGCGAGAAACGCCCTTCCTGCCCCGGCGTGACTGCCACAGCCCGCGCCCCGGCGGGTGCGGCGACGCCCGGGAGGGTGAGGAGGATCGTCTCCGCCGCTCCGTCCCGGAAAACCTGCGCGTCGATGGGGGCGCGCCCCGTCGGGTCGATCACCACCCGCGCGGGGCTGCGGCCCGGCACGTGCCGGACGGTAAGGGCCGGATCATCCGCGATCAATGTGCCGACGCCGACGAGCACCGCGTCCACCTCCGCCCTGAGCCGGTGGAGATGCTTCAGCGCCTCGAAGCCCGAAATGTATTTGGAGGCGCCCGTCAACGTCGCGATCCGACCGTCGAGCGACTGGCCGAGCTGCGCGACGACGAGCGGCCCCTCCATTGAGAGCGCGGTCAACGGCGCGTCTGAGGCGTCGAGCTTGTTCATGAGCCTCCAATCTATTCCGCGGGACCGGGATTGGCCACTTTCTGACCATGCGGCGCATTCACTTGAGGTTTCCGCGCGTTGCGCCACGGTTCGGCCTTGAACCATCCGACGAGATAGGCGGTTCCGATCAGCACGCCGAAACCCCAGAGGTTAACGGCCGCCGTCGTGAAAACGTTCCGTCCGATGGCGTCGAGCGCGAAGCCGTTGAACCGGCTCAGCACAATGGACATGAGGAAGACGGCGAGGGATTGCGTGCCGACCTTGCGGATCACCGGCACGGCGGCGAGGAACCAGTCCCGCGTCATGCGCGCGCGCCACGCGGCCCCGATGGCCCACCAGACGAGGGGAAGAAGCGCCAGGAAGTGAAGGAACTGGATCAGCCCGAGCCTCTGCCAGGGCGGAATGAAGCCGCGCGGCTCCATGTAGCTCAGCATCGCCGCGTCGAGCGCGGGGACAAGCAGCTTGATCTCCTCCGCATAGGCGTAGGGCAGCGTCGCCAGCGCGACGACGCCGCAGAGCGCGAGAACGGGAGCCCGCGCCGGGCCCGGCGCGCGCCAGCCCGAGACAAGCCGCGCGCCGCCCGTTCCGACCGCAACCCAGGCGAGATAGGCGAGCGCGAGGAAATGGAGATAGCGCATGAGGCCGACGCCGGACTTGCCGATCAGCGGGGAGAGAAAGTCCCGCGCGTCGGCGAGCCATATGCGGAGGGGCCATTCATAGGGCAGGTAGGACCCGTCGAGAATCCGGAAGTAAGCGATGGGGATTGAGAGGATGAGGTAAGCGGCGGCGATCAGGACCAAGCTCCGCCGCACGGGCGGCGCCGGCAGCCAGCCCATCCCGAAGGCGAAGCCGGTGAAGAAGATCAGCTGCCAGCCGAACGGATTGAAGAACCAGACGCCATCCCCCCATGGGTTCGCGGGCAGGAGGAGGAAGGAGAAGAGCCCGCCGACCCCCGCCAGCGCCGCGCCGAGCGCATGCGTCTCCTCCCCCCCGATGGCGCGATGCCAGATCGCGAGTTGCGCCGCGAGCCAGAGCGCGGCCACAAAGCCGAGAAAGGCGGGGACCCCGCCGAAGCGATGCGCCGTCATCGCCAGAGGGATCAAGGCGAGGATCACAAGATACATCGGCAGGATGTCAAAGAGGCCGGGCACATTCGTGAGCGTGAAGAAGCCGAGCAGGGCCGTTCCCGCATCTTCGAAGAGGCCGGAGACCGGCCACCATTCCTTGTAGATCTTGCCCTCCGGCCCGAGCCCGGACGCGTCTATCGCCGCCATCAGCAGCGCCGTCGCGAAGATCACGGAGAGATGCGCCCAGTAGACCTGCCAGACGCGGAAGGCCACGCGCGCCGCGCCCATCGCCCAGCCTGACTTCACGAAGAGCGCCCCGAAGGCGAGCGCGGAGGCGAAGCCGGAGCAAAAGACGAAGATTTCCGTCGCGTCGGAAAAGCCGAACCTGGCCGGTATCCAGAGGGTCCAGGTGTTTCCCGGCGTATGCGCGAGCAGGATGATGAACATCGCGAGGCCGCGAAAGAAATCGAGCCTCAGATCGCGCGGCGCCTTCGCCGCGGCAGCCCTGTCCCGCCCTGTCGTCACGCGCCACCTCTCTGGTCAAAGCGCCTCTTAACCCGGAAATACGGCCTCGGCGCGGCGTGCGTTTCGCCTCTCACCTCTTTGTGAGCTTTGCGCGCCCGCCGCGCCCGCCCGGGTTTTTCGGGTTATGGGCATGGAGGCGGCGCACGGGAAGCCGACCTCATGCGATGGACCATGCGACCGAAAGCCCCTCTCATTCTCGCGTTCGCGGCCCTCGCCCTCGTCGCCGCGCTCGCCTTCGCCGAACGGGGCGGAGCGTTTGCGGCGGCGGCGGCGCTCGGCGGCTTCGCCGGCTTCGCGCTCTATCACGCCAGCTTCGGTTTCACGGCCGCCTGGCGCCGTGTGTCGCGGGAGCGGCGCGGCGCGGGGCTGCGCGCGCAGATGCTGCTGGTCGCGCTCACCTGCCTAGTCTCCTATCCGCTGCTCGCCTGGGGCGGGCTGATCGGCGTTGAGGCGCGGGGCTTCATCCTGCCGATCGGCGTCGCCTCCGCCTTCGGCGCTTTCGTCTTCGGAGCGGGGATGCAGCTCGGCGGCGGCTGCGCCTCGGGCACGCTCTTCACCGCCGGGGGCGGTTCCGTACGGATGCTGCTCGTCCTCGCTTTCTTCATCGCCGGCTCCTTCGCCGCCACTGCGCACTGGGAGTTCTGGACGCGGCCGGAGCCGGAGGCGGAGGGGGCCTGGGGCCTTCTGAAGGCCGCGGCGACGGCGCGGTTCAACGACAATCGCGGGATCTCGCTGATCGTTGAGCTGGGCGGGTTCGGGGCGCTGGCGGCGATTCTCGGCTTCTGCGGTCTCGTCGCGCTCGGCTCCGCTATGATGGAGCGACGGGCGCATGGCGCACTGGAGCCCGGGCGGTGGACCGGCTCCATGCTTTCCGGGCCGTGGTCTCTAACGCTCGGAGCCGTCGCGCTCGCCTTCGTCGGGATCGGCGCGCTTCTCGCGCTCGGGCAGCCCTGGGGCGTCACCTCCGCCTTCGCGCTCTGGGGCGCGAAGCTCTGGCTGATGGCGGGCGGGAGCGTGGAGGGTTGGGCCTACTGGTCCGGTTGGCGGGCGGGGCAGCTCGAGGCTTCGCTCTTCGCCGACGGGGTTTCAGTGATGAATTTCGGCATCGTCGCCGGGGCGATGGCCGCCGCCGCGCTAGCCGGGAAATGGGCGCCCTCGCTCCGCCTTTCCGGGCCGGACGTGGCGACCGCGGTCATCGGCGGGGTGATGATGGGCTACGGCGCCCGCCTCGCCTATGGCTGCAATATCGGCGCCTATCTCGGCGGGCTCGTCTCGGGCTCGCTGCACGGTTTCTGGTGGCTCGTCTGGGGCTTCGCCGGAAGCTGGCTCGGCGTCGCGCTGCGCGCCCGCCTCGCCATGGACCCGCCGCTCGCCCCTCGCGCGCAGCCTGCATGAAGGAGAAACCCATGCGCCTCGTCGTTCTCGCCCTTTCGCTCTTCGCCTTTTCCGCCGCCGCCAGCCCGCCTCCCCGCGAAGGCTGGTCCGTCATCGAGACGGACCAGCCCTATTAGGCGCTGATCGACCGCGTGAAGGAGGCCGCGAAGGCCAAAAAGATGGGCGTCGTGACCGAAGCGGGGCCGACCGAGGCCGCCGCGGCGCGGGGCGTCGCGATCCCCGGCAACCGGGTGATCGGCGTCTTCAACAACCTCTTCGCCGTGCGGATGCTGGAGGCTTCGGAGGCGGCGATGATCGAGGCGCCGGTCCGCTTCTATGTCACTGAACAGCCGGACGGGACGGCGACGCTCAGCTACAAGACGCCGGGGCTCGTCTTCGCCCCCTATGCCGGGGACAGCCCGGAGGTGATGAAGATCGCCGCAGAGCTTGACGCGATCTTCGCCGCTATCGCTGCGGCGGCGACGGAATAGGTTCAGAGCGTCGGGCGGAATGGCGTGATCTCCACGTCCTCCCGCCCGATCACGGCGAAGCTTCCGGGGGGGATCGGCTCCCAGTCCTTCAATGTACGGTCGAGTGGTTCGGAGACAACGACGCGGCCCGCCTCCGTCCGGCGGTGGTAGAGCGTCGGCGCGTGTTCGTCGGAGGCGTAGCGGGCGCAATAGAGCCTTTCGCCGTCCGACATTGCGACGGTCATCCGCATGTGCGGGGTCACGCCCGCCTCCCGGCTCCAGCCCTCCATCGCGCCGGTGGCGCGTTCGAGCGCCGCCTTCGGGTCCCGGTCGATTCCGGCGCCGAGGGCGATGAGGAAGATCGCTTCGGAATCCGTCGTGCCGTGGCGGTGGCGGTAGCAGGCCTCGTCGATGCTGAAATCCGCCTTGCGGCGAAAGCCGGCGTATCCGCCCGCCTGCCCGTTGTGCATGAAGCTCCAGCGGCCGGCGGCGAAGGGATGGCAGTTCGTCCGGCTCGTCGCGGTGCCGGTCGCGGCGCGGACATGGGCTAGGAAGAGGCCGGAGCGGACCTGATGGGCGAGGGAGCGGAGATTGCCGTCCGCCCACGCGGGCAGAACGTCATGATAGAGGCCCGGCCCCTCCCGCTCGCCATACCAGGCGAGGCCGAACCCGTCTCCGTTCGTCGGCGTCTTGCCCTCGGAGGCGGCGAGGGACTGGCTGATGAGAGACTGGCCCGGCGCCGTCACCACGTCCTCCAGATAGATCGGATCGCCGATATAGGCCGCCCATCTGCACATTGCGCTTCCCCCGCTTCGCGTCTTTCGCTTGATGATGCGCCCGAAACCCGGTTCTGGCGAGAGCCTTGAAGGGAGGCGCGGCCTCGTCGGGGCGCGCCCCCGACGAGGCCGCCTGTCTCGCGCGCTGCGAATCAGAAGAAGAATGTGCTTGGGAAGGCCCGCATGGCGGGCCGGAGCCGAGCATGGCGGCCGGTCCGCGCCGTCAAGGATGAACCCCGTGCCGGGGCGGCTGCGCCGTCCGTGACGGCGCGGACCGGGCGGGGCGCTATTCGAGCGCCTCGACGACCACGAGATCGCGCTTCGAGGAGAGCTTCGCGAAGGCGACCGCCTCCTGATAGCGCGGGCTGTCATAGCAGGCGCAGGCGGCTTCGAAAGAAGGGAAGACGGCGACGACGTTGCGCGCCCGGTCCGTCCCCTCGAGCTGCCGGTGGCGCCCCGAACGGGCGAGGAAGACGCCGCCATGCGCCGTGATCGCCTCGGTCGCGATCACGGCGTATTTGGCGTAGGTTTCCGGGTCCGTCACCTCGACATGGGCGATCCAGTAGGCCTTCATTTCATTCCCTCCAGCAGCGCCTCGACCGCGGCGAAGGCGGCAGGGGCCTGGGACGGGTCGGCCCCGCCCGCCTGCGCGAAATCGGGCCTTCCGCCGCCGCCCTGCCCGCCGAGCGCGGCGGAGGCGGCGCGGGCGACGTCCACCGCGCTGATCCGCCCCGTCAGGTCCTCCGTCACGCCCGCCGCCGCCGCGGCCTTGCCGCCGATATCGGCGACGAGGATGACAACGCCGGAGCCGAGCTTCGCCTTCATCTCGTCGACGATGCCGCGGAGGTCCTTCGCGTTGACCCCTTCCAGCTTCTCGGCCAGCAGCTTCACGCCGGCGACTTCTCTGGCCTGGCGCTCCGCCGCGCCGCCGCCCATCGCGACCTGCTTGCGAAGCTCCGCGATCTCGGCCTGGAGCGCGCGACGCTCCTCCAGCAGCGCCTTCGCGCGGGCGGGAACCTCCTCGGGCCGCGCCTTCAGCGCGGCGGCCGCCTCCGCCAGCGCCGCGTCGCGGGCGGCGAGATGGTCGAGCGCGGCGGCGCCCGTCAGCGCCTCGATCCGGCGCACGCCGGCGGAGGAGGCGGATTCGCCGGTGACGACGAAGAGCCCGATCTCCCCTGTCGCCCTCACATGCGTGCCGCCGCAAAGCTCCATCGAATAGACGGCGCCAGTCGGGCCCGTTTCGCCGTCGGGGCGCCGCCCCATCGAGACGACGCGCACCACGTCGCCGTATTTTTCGCCGAAGAGGGCCTGCGCGCCGAGGGCGCGGGCCTCGTCCGGGCTCATGAGGCGGGTGACGACCGGCGCGTTCTGGCGGATATAGGCGTTCACCTCCCGCTCGACGTGCGCGATCTCCTCCCGGCTCACAGCCTTGGAATGGCTGAAGTCGAAGCGCAGCCTCTCCTCCGCGTTGAGCGAGCCGCGCTGGGCGACATGCGGGCCGAGGAGGCCGCGCAGCGCCTCGTGCATCAGATGCGTGGCGGAATGGTTGGCGCGGATCGCGCTGCGGCGGGCGTGGTCGACGATCAGTTCCGCGCCGCCGCCGGCGCGAAGCTCGCCCTCCGTCACCTCGATCATATGGGCGAAGACGCCCTGCATCTTCTTCACGTCCGTTACACGGGCCGCGCCGCTCTCAAACCTGATAAGCCCGGTGTCGCCGACTTGCCCGCCGCTCTCCGCGTAGAACGGGCTCTGGTTCAGGATCGCGGCCCCCTCCTCGCCGGCCTTCAGCGCCTTCGTCTCGGCTCCGTCCTTCACGAGGGCGAGGACCTGACCTTCTGCCCGCTCCGTCTCGTAGCCGAGGAATTCGGTTGCGCCGAGGCGCTCCGCGAGGTCGAACCAGATCGCCGCCTCGGCCGCCTCGCCCGAGCCGGACCAGGCGGCGCGGGCTTTCGCCTTCTGATCCGCCATCGCGGAGTCGAAGCCGGCCGTATCCACCGTCCGGCCTTTTTCGCGCAGCGCGTCTTGCGTGAGGTCGAGCGGGAAGCCGTAGGTGTCATAGAGCTTGAAGGCGGCCTCTCCCGGGAGTGCGGCGCCTTCGGGTAGGGACGCGACCTCCTCTTCGAGGAGGTGGAGGCCGCGCTCCAGTGTCTTGCGGAAGCGCGTCTCCTCCAGCTCCAGCGTCTCCTCGATCAGCGCCTGCGCGCGTGCGAGTTCCGGGAAGGCCTGCCCCATCTGGCGGACCAGCGACGGCTCCAGCCGGTGCATCAGCGGCCGGTCCGCGCCGAGGAGATGGGCGTGGCGCATGGCGCGGCGCATGATGCGGCGGAGGACGTAACCGCGGCCTTCGTTGGAGGGCAGCACGCCGTCCGCGATCAGGAAGCTGGTGGAGCGCAGGTGATCGGCGATCACGCGGTGATGGATGCGGCCCGGCCCGTCCGGGTCCGTCCCCGTCGCGGCGGCGGAGGCCTCGATGAGGCTCCGCATCACGTCGGTGTCGTAGTTGTCGTGCTTGCCCTGCAGGACGGCGCCGATGCGCTCCAGCCCCATGCCGGTGTCGATGGAGGGGCGGGGGAGCGCGGTGCGGGAGCCGTCCTCATGGCTCTCGAATTGCATGAAGACGAGGTTCCAGATCTCGATGAACCGGTCTCCGTCCTCTTCCGGCGAGCCCGGCGGGCCGCCTGGGATATGGTCGCCGTGGTCGTAGAAGATTTCCGAGCAGGGGCCGCAGGGCCCCGTCGCGCCCATCGACCAGAAATTGTCAGAAGTCGCGATGCGGATTATCCGGTCGTCGGAGAGGCCCGCATGCTTCTTCCAGATCGAGGCCGCCTCGTCGTCGTCATGGTAGATGGTGACGAGGAGTTTTTCCTTCGGGAGCCCGAATTCCTTCGTGATCAGATCCCAGGCGAGGGGGATCGCCTCTTCCTTGAAGTAGTCGCCGAAGCTGAAGTTCCCCAGCATCTCGAAGAAGGTGTGGTGGCGGGCGGTGTAGCCGACGTTGTCGAGGTCGTTGTGCTTGCCGCCCGCGCGCACGCATTTCTGGCTGGTGACGGCGCGGGAATAATCCCGGTGCTCGACGCCGGTGAAGACGTTCTTGAACTGCACCATGCCGGCGTTCGTGAACATCAGCGTCGGGTCGTTGCGCGGGACTAGCGGCGAGCTTTCCACCTGCCGGTGCCCGTGCTTCACGAAGTAATCGAAGAATGTCGCCCGGATGTCGTTGAGGCTGACCATGCGCCGTTCGCTCCCCTGACGGCGCGCCCGCGCCCGTCTGACCCTGTTGGCGCGGGTTTATCGGGCGGGCCCGTCGCTGTCCACTGAGGGGCGCGGCGGGCGCCTTGAGGCTCTATTCCATTACGTCTTCGCCGTCGTCTCCGGCGGCCATTGACGCGTCAATCCCGTGCTGTGCGCGGATGCGCTCCTCTATCGCCTGCGCCGTTTCGGGATGGTCGCGAAGGAACTGCTTCGCGTTTTCCCGGCCCTGGCCTATCCGCTCGTCGCCGAAGGAGAACCAGGAGCCTGATTTCTCCACCACCCCGGCTTTCACGCCGAGGTCAATCAGTTCGCCTGTCTTGGAGACGCCTTCGCCATACATGATGTCGAACTCGACCTGCCGGAACGGCGGCGCGACCTTGTTCTTGACCACCTTCACCCGGGTCGTGTTGCCGACGACCTCGTCCCGGTCCTTGATCGAGCCGATGCGCCGGATGTCGAGCCGGACGGAGGCGTAGAACTTTAACGCGTTGCCGCCCGTCGTCGTCTCCGGGCTGCCGAACATGACGCCGATCTTCATCCGGATCTGGTTGATGAAGATCACCATGCAGCCGGTGCGGGAAATCGAACCCGTGAGCTTCCGCATCGCCTGGCTCATCAGCCGGGCGTGGACGCCGACCGAACTGTCGCCCATGTCGCCCTCGAGCTCGGAGCGAGGGGTGAGCGCCGCCACCGAATCGACCACGACGACGGAGACGGCGCCGGAGCGCACCAGCGTGTCCGTGATCTCGAGAGCCTGCTCCCCGGCGTCCGGCTGGGAGATCAGCAGCTCGTCCACATCCACCCCGAGCTTGCGGGCGTAGCCCGGGTCGAGCGCGTGCTCCGCGTCCACGAACGCGCAGACGCCGCCCTTTTTCTGCTCTTCTGCGATGACGTGGAGCGCGAGCGTCGTCTTGCCCGAGCTTTCAGGGCCGTAGATCTCGATGATCCGTCCCTTCGGAAGCCCGCCGATGCCGAGCGCGATGTCGAGGCCGATCGAGCCGGTGGAGATCGCCGCGATGTCCATCGCGGCGCCCTTCTGCCCGAGCTTCATGATCGAGCCCTTGCCGAAACTCCGCTCGATCTGCGCCAAAGCGGATTCGAGGGCCTTCGCCTTGTCCATGTCGCGTCTTCCCGCCAACTCAAGCACGTTCTGTGTCATCGCGGATTCCTTTGCCGAGCGCAACGGGAGAGGCGCTCCCGTGTTCGGTTAATGTTCCTATCAGAATAAAAACAAAAAGAGAACATCTAAGTTGCGTTACGAAAAGCGCGAGGCCGGCTCAGTCCTCCATGGTCTCCAGCGCCGCCGGTTGAGCGCCGGAAAGCTGCGACTTCACCGCGGCCGAGAGCCCGTCCAGCGAGAACGGTTTCGGAATGAACCCGCAATTCTCCAGCCCGCCGAGGCCCTTGCGGAACATGTCCTCGGCATATCCGGATGTGAAGATCACGGCGAGGTCGGGGCGGGCCTTGCGGGCCTCGCGCACCCAGGCCGGCCCGTCCATCCCCGGCATGATGACGTCGGAGACGACCAGATCGACCTTCAGCTCGGCGTCATCGAGCCCGGCGAGCGCATCCTCGCCGCTCGCCGCCTCGATTACCTCGTAGCCTCGGAGCCGGAGGGCGCGCGCGGCGAAGGCGCGCACGGGCGCCTCGTCCTCGACCAGGAGAATCACGCCCTCCCCGGTCAGGTCTCGTGCGGCGGCGGGGGCGCGCCGCGAAGTGGGTTGCGCCGCCGCCCCTGCATGGCGGGGCATAAGGAGCGTGAAGGTCGCGCCCTTTCCGGGTGCGCTGTCCACGAAAATGAAGCCGCCAGTCTGCTTCACGATGCCATAGGCGGTCGAGAGGCCGAGGCCGGTGCCCTCGCCCGGCCGCTTCGTCGTGAAGAAGGGCTCGAACACTTTTGCGCGGACTTCCTCGCTCATTCCTTCGCCGCTGTCCGCGATCTCGATTCGAACGTAATCGCCCGCGGGCACGGAGGCCCGATCCCGCCGCACCTCCTCAGTGATTGTCTCGTTCCGGCAGGCGATGGAGATCTCCCCGCCCTCCGGCATCGCGTCCCGCGCGTTGACGACGAGGTTGAGAATCACCTGTTCGAATTGTTGCGCGTCGATCCAGACCGGCCAGAGCGCCTCCGCGCACTCGACGCGGAGGCTGACGCGCTCGCCGATCAGGCGATTGAGGAGATGGCTCAGTTCACCCAGCACGTCGCGAAGATCGGCGGAGGCCGGGTTGAGTTTCTGCTGGCGGGAGAAGGCGAGCAGCTGGCGCACCAGCGCCGCGGCGCGGTTTGCGTTCTGCCTTATCTGGGTCAGATCCTCGAAATCCGGGTCCGACTCGTCCCGCCGCACGGCCAGGAGGTCGCAATGGCCGAGGATCGCGGTAAGGAGGTTGTTGAAGTCATGCGCCACGCCGCCGGCGAGCTGCCCCACCGCCTGCATCTTCTGGGACTGGACGAATTGCCGCTCCCGCGCCTCCATGTCCGTCGCGTCGGAGATGACGGCGAGCACGCCGGCCTCGCCCTCGGTCTCGACGCGGCGGAGGGCAATCTGGAGGTAGAGGTCCCGGTCGCGTCGCGCAGCACGGGCGAGGTCGGGGCGCCCGGCGCCGCGGCCGGCAGCCGCCTCGGCGATGCGGGCCGAGATCGGACGGCTCAGCCCCTCCACATGGTCGCCGAAGGCGCCGCCCGTAACTGCGCCGGGGCCGAGGAGCGCGCGGGCCTCCGCGTTCGCCGCCCTGATGCCCCCTTCGAGATCGAGCCGAACCAGGGCAACCGGCGCCGCCTCGAAGAACGCCTCGGCGGCGGCGCCGCCGCCGGAAAAGACAAAGAGTTCCCGCGTGTTCGCCGGGCCATGCCGCATGAGCGCTATGGCCCCGCCCGGCGCCTCGGCATGGGCGCGGCCTCCGGCCTCCGCCGCCTCCGCAGCTGCGAGTAGGGAATGGCGGCGCGCCTCCGGCAAGGCGTCGAACTCGGCATTGGCGCAGAGAAGCCCGCCGTCCGCCCGCCTGCGTGCGAAGGCGTAGGGAGCGCTCTCGTGGGCGGCGGCGTCTGGCGCTTCTTCCTCGTGAACGGTCCAGAGCAGCCGCCCGTCCGCTGCGCCGGCGACATGGACAGAGACGATCCGCTCCTCGCCTCCACCTTTCACGACGTAGAGCGAGCCGGTCGCCGCGCCCTGAAGGCGTGCGGCGCGGGCGAGGCGATAGGCTGTCGCCTCCCCGGCCTTCCCATCGCCCGCGATCGCGCCGAGCGCGACGCCGACCGCATGGGCGCCTGAGCCGCGGACGAAACCGGTCGCGCCGGGGCCGCGCGCGGCGACGACCCGCCCGTTCGCATCGGTGAGGACGCAGGAGGCGGCCGCTCCCTCGTTCCGGGCCAGGGCCTCGAAGGCGTCGATCGCCGCGGCGGTTCCATGGCGCCGGGCGACCGCCGGCGCGCCGGCGAAAATCGCCGCCACGAAGGCGAAGAGACCGGCCAGCGCCTGGAAAGCGCCGGCCTCGCCCTCCTCCATCGCGCCTCGCGCCACCAGCGCCGCCCCGCAAAGCAGGAGCGCGGCCGCCCAGAGCAGGCCGGGACGCAGCGCGCGCCGCGCGCCTTCCGGATGCTCGCCGCTTCCACCCCTTCGCTCAGCCATCGCCATCGCCGCCGCCCGGTTCGTCATCATCGCGTTAACCTTATGGTCGCCCGCCATTAAGGAGGGGTTAACGCTGTTACGCAACCTTCACGGGCGCATGGGGGGCGAGAACACGGCGCAATAGAAACCGTCCCCTGCCTCCCCAGGCCATCGCGCCATCTCGGTCGGTGCGGAGAGGCCATGCTCCGCGGTGAAGGCGGCGGCCTGCGCCTCGTTCTCCGCGCTCAGGATCGAGCAGGTGGCGTAGGCGATGCGCCCGCCCGGCCGCACAAGGCCGAGGCCGGCGGCGAAGGCCTCGCGCTGCGCGTCGAGATAGCGCTCGAGCCGCTCCGGCGTCAGGCCCCATTTCGCCTCGGGGTCGCGCCGCCACGCGCCGGAGCCGGAACAGGGCGCGTCCACGAAGACGAGGTCGCACCGCCCCCGGAGCGCGGCGAGCGCTGCGCCGCCGACGAGTTCGATCTTCGCTCCCGCCCTTGCGGCGCGTGCGGGCAGGTCCCGCATCCGCGTCGGCGCGACGTCATGGGCGAGGATGCGGGCGCGCCCGCCCGTCATCGAGGCGAAGGCGAGCGCCTTGCCGCCGCCGCCGGCGCAGAAGTCGAGGATCGTCTCCCCCGGCTGCGGCGCGGCGAAGGCGGCGCCGGCCTGGCTCGCGGCGTCCTGCAGCTCCACCAGACCATCGAGATAGGCCCGGCTGCGGGCGGCGGGCGCGCCGGGCGGGGCGCGGAGCGCGTCCGGCTCCGGCAAGGGGGCGGCTTCGATCGCCTCGGCGGCGAGCGCGGCGCGCGCGCCCTCCCGGTCCGTCCGCAGCCGGTTGACGCGGAGATCGACCGGCGCGCGGGCGGCGAGAGCGGCCGTCGCCGCATCGTAATGCGGACCGAGGCTTGCGCGCAGCAGCGGCTCCAGCCAGTCTGGATGGTCGGGCGGCCGGGGGCCTTCCGCGCCCTTCAGTTCGGCCGCCGAGGGCGGCGCGGGAGCGTGACCCTCGCCGGAAAAGACGGTCTCCAGCGGCCAGCTTTCCGCCAGCGCGAGGCCGAGGACGAGCCCGCGCCCGCCCCGCGCGCCGGAGCGGGCGGCTAGGGAGCGGCGGCGGCGGAGGCAGTCATAGACGATGTCCGCCACGGCCCGCCGGTCCTTCGCCCCGGCGAAGCGGCTGGCGCGGCCCCACGCGCGGAGGAGCGGCTCGGCCCTCCCCTCCCCCGCCTCCCAGGCGTCGAGGATTTCAATTGCCGCGGCGGCGCGGGCGCCCGGGGTCATCGGGGCGTCACCGGCGCGGAGCGGCGGGGCGTGCGAGATCGTCGAGGATCGGGCAATCGGGCCGTTCGTCCCCGCCGCAGCATTCGGCGAGCGATTCGAGCGTCGCCGCCATGCTCTCAAGCTCCGCGATCTTGCGACGGAGCGCATCGAGATGGCCGAGCGCCAGGCGCTTCACGTCCGCGCTGCGGCGCGACCTGTCCCGCCAGAGGGCCAGCAGCTCGCCGATCTCGGCGACGGAGAAGCCGAGATCCCGCGCCCTCCTGATGAAGCGGAACATATGCACGTCCCGCTCCGCATAGGCGCGATAGCCGGCTCCGGTGCGCGCCGCCGCGGGCGCGAGGCCGACGCTCTCGTAATACCGGATCATCTTGGCGGACACCCCGGAGGCCACCGCCGCCTCGCCGATGTTCATGCTCGCCTCGCGCTTGGGACCGACCTTGCCATAATGGCAGGGTTCGCGGCGGGCGCAAATGGCGCCCGCCTCACGCCCGCGGCCCCTTGCGCCCGCCGCCGAGCATTGGCGTCGCCCCCTCGTCGAGCGGCCAGCGTGGACGGGCGGCGATCTCACCGCCCCGCTCCCCGAGCGCCCAGCGCTCCGCCGCCGCCCAGGCGATCATCGCGCCGTTGTCGGTGCAGAGCCGGAGTGGCGGGGCGGAGAGCGTGAAGCCTTCCGCCGCCGCTGCCGCGGCGAGCGCGGCGCGGATCGGCCCGTTCGCGGCGACGCCGCCCGCGACGGCGAAGCGCCGCTCCCCCTCCGGCCAGCCGAGCGAGGCCATCGCCGCGCGCGCCTTGGCGGCGAGGAGATCGCGGACGGCGGCCTGGAAGCCGGCGCAGAGGTCCGCCCTGTCCTGCGCCGTCAGCCCGCCTTCCCGCTCCACTGCGAGGTCGCGGGCGCGCAGAAGCGCCGTCTTGAGCCCGGAAAAGGACATGTCCGCCCCCGGCCGGTCTATCAGTGGGCGGGGCAGGGGGAAGCGCGATTCGCGCCCCCCGGCGGCCGCACGCTCCACCTCCGGCCCGCCCGGATAGCCGAGGCCGAGGAGCTTCGCCGCCTTGTCGAACGCCTCCCCCGGCGCGTCGTCGATCGAGCCGCCGAGGCGGCGGTAGCGGCCCGGCGCGGCCACCTCGATGAACTGGCAGTGCCCGCCGGAGACGAGGAGGAGGAGATAGGGCGCCGCCAATCCCTCCGTCAGTCGGGGGGTGAGGGCGTGGCCCTCAAGATGGTTGACCCCGATCAGCGGCAGGCCGGCGCCCGCGGCCAGGCCCTTCGCGAACATGACTCCGGAAAGAACGCCGCCGATCAGGCCAGGCCCCGCCGTTACCCCGATCAGATCGACGGCTGAGAGGCGGACCCCCGCCTCCGCCAGCGCCCGTTCCGCCGCGAGGTCCAGCCGCTCGGCATGGGCGCGGGCGGCGATTTCCGGCACGACGCCGCCGAAGGCGTCATGGAGCCCTTCCTGCCCGAGGACGACGGAGGAGAGAATCTCTCCCGGCCCCTCCGCGCCGGCGGCCCCGATCCGCGCGCGCACGAGCGCCGCCGCGGTGTCGTCGCAGCTCGATTCAAGGCCCAGGACGAGACGCTCCATGCGAGAAAGGCTCCGGCTCGGCGCATTGCGCGCCGTTCGGGCGCGGGATAGTGCTTTTTCATGGCGACCGAAACCTCCTCCCCCGACTTCACCCCGGACAATCCGCTGCGCATCGGCACCCGCGGCTCCCCGCTCGCGCTCGCGCAGGCCTACGAGACGCGGGCGCGGCTGATGGCGGCGCACGGGCTCCCCGAGGAGGCGTTCCGGATCGAGGTGATCCAGACGACGGGAGACGCGGTGCAGGACCGGCCGCTTTCCGAGATCGGCGGCAAGGGGCTCTTCACCAAGGAGCTGGAGGTCGCGCTCTTCGACCGGCGGATCGACATCGCCGTCCACTCGATGAAAGACGTGGCGACCGTGCTGCCGGATGGGCTCGCCATGATCGCCTGCCTGCCGCGGGAGGATGTGCGGGACGCCTTCCTCTCCCCCCATGTCGCGAGGTTCGACGACCTGCCGGAGGGCGCCGTGATCGGCACCTCCTCGCTCCGCCGGAAGGCGCAGGCGCTGGCGCGGCGGCCCGATCTTCGCGTCGTCGAGTTCCGCGGCAATGTGCAGACGCGGATGCGGAAGCTGGAGGAGGGCGTGGCGCTCGCGACCTTCCTCGCCTGCGCCGGGCTGAAGCGGCTGAACGCGCCGGTCGAGGCTGCGCCGATCCCGACCGACGTGATGCTCCCCGCCGTCGCCCAGGGCGCGATCGGGATCGAGGCGCGGGCTGGGGACGATACGGTCCACGCCCTCATCGCGCCGCTCGACGACCGCGAGACGAGTCTCCGGCTCGAAGCGGAGCGCGCCTTCCTCCGCGCGCTTGACGGCTCCTGCCGCACGCCGCTCGCGGGGCTCGCGGAGCTTGTCGGCGGGCGGATCGTCTTCCGCGGGGAGATCCTCCGGCCCGACGGCTCGGTGCGCCATGCGACGCGCCGAGAGGGGACGGGCTCAGACGCGGCGGCGCTCGGCCTCGACGCGGCGGAGGAATTGCGCGCCCTTGGCGGCGACGGATTCTTCGAGCCCTGAGGGCTTATGCCCCGCATCCTCCTTACCCGCCCGCGCGCGCAATCCGAAGCCTTCGCGGCGGAGATCGCGGCGGACGGATGGGAGGCGACGATCTGGCCCGTTATCGAGATCGTAACGACGCTCCGGGAGGCGCCCGACTGGGGCGACGCTGAGGCGGCGATCCTCACCTCGGCCCGCGCGGCGGAGGCGCTTGCATCCTTCGGCGCGCCGCCGCTGCCTGCATGGTGTGTCGGGCGGGCGACGGCGGAGGCCGCGCGAGCGGCGGGATTCGGTGAGGCGATCGAGGGCGGGGGCGACGCGGAGGCGCTGCTCTCCGCGCTCCTCTCTGCGGCCGGCGGCGGGCCGCGCCGGCTCGTGCATGTCCGCGGCCGGGAGGCGGCGGGCGATCTCGCCGGCGCGCTGCGCGCGGCAGGTCGCGCGGCGCGGGAGATCGTCGCCTACGCCGCGGAGCCGGGCGGCCCGCCGGACGAGGATGTGGACGCGGCGATGCGCGCCGGGCGGATCGACGCCGCCGCGCTCTTTTCCCCGCGCAGCGCCGCGCTTTTCGCCGAAGCCGCCCCCGAAGCCTGGCGCGCGGCCTACCCGGCGATGACCGCCTTCGCGATCAGCGCCGCCGCCGCCGCCCCCCTCTCGGGCCTCGGCTTCGGCGAAATCCGCGTCGCGCCGCGGCCGGACGCCGCGGCCTTTCGCGCCATGATGCGCGCCGCGGCTTGACCCGCGCGCGCTCCTGTGGAGGCTAGGAAGCGCCCGCCCGAGCGGTGGAGCGACGAGCCGAGGGGAGCGAGGCGCATGGCGGACGAGGACAAGGCGAAAGCCGCGCGCGAACGTCTGGAAGCGGCCAAGGCTGCGGCGTCGGACGCGGAGATCGTCGAAACTGCGGCTCAGGCGGCCTCGACGGCGGAGGCGGCCGTGGCGGGCGGACCGAAAGAGCCGGAGTCGACGAAAGAAGCAGGTGACAAGAAAGCCGGGGAAGCGAACGCGGCGGCGGAGGCTGCGGCGGTCGGCGCCCCGCCGGAGGACGAGGCCGCCCGCGCCGCCGCGGACCGGAAGGATGACCCGGAGCCGGAGGCGAAGGACGAATCCGCGCTTGAACAGACGGAATCCGAGCGCGCAGCGGAGCCGGAGCCGGAGCCCGAACGCAAGGCCTCGCCGCCCCCTCAGCCGGAGCCAAAGGCCGAGAGGCCGCTCTCCGCGTTTATCCTTCAGGCGCTTCTCATTCTCATCGCGGGCGGCGTGATCGCGCTCTGGCTCGGGCCGCGCCTTGCGCCCTCGCTGCCCGCGCCGGTCGCAGCCTTCCTGACGCCGGGCGGCGGCGGGGCTGAGGCGGAGATCGAGGCGCTGAGGGCGGAGCTCGATGCGCGAATCGCGGGGCTTGAAACCCGGATCGACAAGGCGGACGCCGCGCGGGCGGAGCTGGCCGGGACGGCCGCCGCTGCGCTCGCCGCAGCCGAGACGGCCGTTTCCGCCCCCGCGGCGGCTCCTGACGCCGTGTTGGAGCCGCGGCTTGCCGAGGCGGAGGCGGCGATTGCGGCGCTTCGCGAAGAAATCGCGACCGCGCCCGCGCCGGGCGAGCCTGGCGCCGGTCTCGGAGCAGTGGAGGTGGCGCTCGCCGCGCTGCAGGACGACATCGCCGCGCTCCGCGCTGAGGCGGCGCAGATCGGGCCGCTGGACGAACGCGTCGCCGCGCTCGAATCTGGCGAGGCGGCGACGGCCGGCGCGCGCGACGAGGCCGAGTCGATCCGCCGCCGGGCGAATCTCGATGCGGCGATGACACGGATCGGCGAAGCCTTGCAGACCGGCGCCCCCTTCGCCCCCGCCCTGACGACGGCGACGGCGATATCTGGCGCGCCCGCGCCGGCGCCGCTCGCCGCGGTGGCCGAGGGCGGGGCGCCAACGCCGCGCGCGCTGACCGCCGCCTTCGCGGCCGCCGCGCGCTCCGGCTACGCCGCTGCGGTGGAGGCGGAGGCGGGCGAAGGCTTCGGAGAATCCCTGCTCGCCCGGCTGTCGGGCCGGATCGGCGGGCGGCCGGCGACCGAGACAGAGGGGCCTGACGCCGGCGCCGTCCTCTCCCGGATCGAGGCGCGACTTCAGGAGGGCCGGCTCGCCGCCGCCGCCGAGGAGGCCGCGCAGCTGCCGGAGACGGCGGCGGCGGCGATGCAGGGCTGGCTCGAAGCGCTCCGCGGCGCTGTCGAGGCCGCCGCCGCGCTGGAGACATGGCGGGCCGAAGCGACCGCGAACCTTGGGGGCTGAGCCATGATCTTCATGCTGATCCGCACCGCGCTCTGGGGGCTCGCGATCATCGCGGCGGCCTTCGCCGTGGTCTGGCTGAAGGACGCAGAGGGCGGCGTGACGCTGGAGCTGGCGGGCCGCGCCTACGGCCCGTTCCGGCTGCTGGAGACGGTCGCGCTCGTGTTCCTCGCTGCGCTCCTCCTCTGGTTGGCGTGGAAGGCGTTCAGCTTCTGCGTCGCGCTCGTGCGGTTCATGACTGGGGACGAGACGGCGCTCAGCCGCTTCTGGAACCGCTCGCGCGAGCGGAGGGGCTTCGACGCGCTGGCGGGCGGCCTCGTCGCCATGGCCGAGGGCGACGGGCGCGAGGCGCTGGCGAAGGCGCGGAAGGCCGAACGACTCCTCGCCCGGCCCGACCTCACGCGCCTCCTCGTCGCGCAGGCGGCGCGCGCCGCCGGGGACAAGGGGACGGCGAAGGCCTACTTCAAGGAACTCGCCTCCGCTCCATCCACCGCCTTCGTCGGCGTCAGCGGGCTCCTCGAACAGGCGATGAAGGACGGCGACAAGGACCGCGCGCTGAAGCTCGCGAGCCACGCCGCCGAACTCAAGCCGAAGGATGCGGGTACGCTCACGGCCCTCTTCGCGCTCCAGTGCGAGGCGAAGGACTGGGAAGGCGCGCGCCGCACGCTCGATTCGGAGACGAAGATCGCGCTGATAGGCCGGGACGTCGCCGCCCGGCGCTCGGCTGTCCTCCTCGTCGCGGATGCGCGGGAGGCGGCGGCGCGCGGCGAGGCCATGAAGGCCCGCGACCTCGCCGAGCGCGCGCTGCGGCAGACGCCTGGCCTGGTGCCCGCCGCTATTCTCGTCGCCCGCCAGCTGGAGGAGGACGGCGCGCGCCGGAAGGCGGAAAAGACGCTGCGCGACGCCTGGCGCTCCGGCCCGCATCCCGATCTCGCCGCCGCCTTCGCCGCGCTCGCGCCGGACGAGACCCCGCGGGACCGGCGCCGCCGCTTCCTCGATCTGACGCGCCTCCAGCCGGACCACCCCGAAACACGCATGCTTCGGGCGGAGCTCGCCCTCGCCGACGGCGACCCGCGCGAGGCGCGCGCCGCGCTCGGGAACCTGACGGAGACCCAGCCGACAGGTCGGGCGCTCGCCCTCATGGCGGCGATCGAGCGGGCAGACGGCGGCGGCGAGGCGCTGGTGCGCGGCTGGCTCGCCCGCGCCGTCGCCGCGCCGCGGGCCCCGCAATGGACCTGCGACGCCTGCGGCGCGCGGCATGGCGAATGGGCGCCGGTCTGCCATCGCTGCGAGGCCTTCGACACGCTCGCCTGGCGCGAGGGCGAGGGCGAAGCCGCCGATGCCGAGACTGCGGCGCTCCTGCCGATCGTGACCGCCGAGCCGGAGCCCGAGCCGGCGCCGAAGCCGGCCGCCACGCCTCAGGCTGCGCCCACGCGCGCTGAAGCGAAGGCGCCTGAGCCGCCGGCCGCCGAGGCCGCAGGCGCCCCCCTTCCGCCCCGCCCGCGCCCGCCGCAGCCAAGCATGCAATAGGACCGTCCTGAAGGCATTGCGGCGGCGGGCGAAGCCGCCTATACGAGGCGTAAGCGGCACCCGTAGCTCAGCTGGATAGAGCGCTGCCCTCCGAAGGCAGAGGCCAGGGGTTCGAATCCCTTCGGGTGCGCCAACTTCCTGTTTGCGCTACCGCGCTTCGCGCTGCTTGAGCGTGATGGCGCGTTCGAAGGAAGTCCTTCTCGGCGCGCCACTTCCTTGATCGCACTACAGCGCTTCGTGCTGGATGAGCGCGTTCCTGGCGGTGCGCTCTGTGCTTCGAGCATTTGGAGCACGCCGATGTGGCGTGGCGGGTTGCAGCGGAATCATTGCGCTTGACCGTCGCCGCGTTATCTTTAAGGCATATGCGCGGCTCGCCATGCGGGCCGCGCAGATATCGTTGAAACGGTGAAGGAACCGAACCATAGCCCGCAGACCGCACAACGCCCCGCCGACCCGGGAGACCGGACCGCGCATCAACCAGATGATCCGCGTCCCCGAAATCCGGCTCATAGACGAGAATGGCGACAATCACGGCGTCGTCACGCCCGCCCACGCCATAGCGATGGCCGAGGAAGTCGGGCTCGATCTCGTAGAAATCTCTCCGAACGCCGTTCCGCCCGTCTGCAAGATCATGGACGTTGGCAAGTTCAAGTACGAGAGCCAGAAGAAGGCTGCGGAAGCCCGGAAGAAGCAGAAGGTCATCGAGATCAAGGAAGTGAAGTTCCGGCCCAACATCGACACGCATGACTACGACGTGAAGATGAAGAATGTCGGCCGCTTCCTTGAGGATGGCGACAAGGTGAAGGTCACGCTGCGGTTCCGGGGGCGCGAGATGGCGCATATGGAGCTCGGCCGTGCGCTGCTGGAGCGGATCGCCGGTGATATCGAGGCGGTCGCAAAGGTCGAGTCGATGCCGAAGGTCGAAGGCCGTCAGATGATCATGGTCGTGGCGCCTCGCGCGTGACCGCCGCGCCGGGGCGTGCGCGTCCCGGCCCGAACCCCTTCACGCTCCCGTTTCAAGCCCCTACAAGTTCGATCACCGGCTCCATCCCGTCCAGCACGGATGCGGGCAGGTGGCACTTGATCTGGTGCCCGTCCGCAAGGCGGACCATTGGCGGAACCTCCCGGTCGCATAGTCCGCCGGGGACGGAGGACTTGCGCGGGCAGCGGCTCTGGAACGGGCAGCCGGGCGGCGGGTTCATCGCCGAGGGGATGTCGCCCTCCAGCACGACATGCTTCTTCTTTACCCGCGTGTCCGCGATCGGCACGGCGGAGAGCAGCGCCTCGGTATAGGGGTGATAGGGCGGGGAAAAGACCTGCTCAGTCGAGCCGATCTCCACCACATGGCCGAGATACATGACCATCACCCGGTCCGCGAGGTAGCGGACGATGGAGAGGTCATGGCTGATGAAGAGCATCGTCGTCCGCCGCTCGCGCTGGATCTCCATCAGGAGGTCCGTCACCGCAGCCTGAACCGAAACGTCGAGCGCTGAGACCGGCTCGTCCGCCACCACCACCTTCGCATCGCCTGCGAAGGCGCGGGCGATGCCTATGCGCTGCTTCTGTCCGCCGGAGAGCTGCCGCGGCATCCGCTTCGCGAAGGCGCGGGGAAGCTTCACGAGGTCTAGAAGCTCCAGCATCCGCGCTTCCCGCTCCGCCTGGTTCTTGCCGACCTTGAACTTCTCCAGAACGCGCATGATCTGCGAGCCGATGCTGTGCGAGGGGTTCAGCGTGTCGAACGGGTTCTGGAAGACCATCTGGATGGAGGCGACCGTCTTGGTCTCCCGCTTCTCGATCTCGACATCGCCAATTTCCTGATTGGCGAGTTTGACATGGCCGCTTGTGGCTGTCTCGAGACCCATCAGCACCTTGGCGAGGGTGGACTTGCCGCAGCCCGACTCGCCGACGATAGCGAGCGTCTCCGCCTCGCGCGCCTCGAAGGTCAGCGTTTCGTTCGCCTTCACCACCTTCGTCGCGCCGCGGCCAAAGGTGCTCCCTGAGACCTCATAGTACTTCTTCAGGTTGTCGACCGACAGGACAACGTCGCCCGGCTCCGTCGCCGTCATGTCCCGGTCGGACACGGCGGGCGCGCTCCAGTCGATCTCCCGCCAGCGGAGACAGCGGCTTTCGTGCCGGTCCCGGTCCGGCAGCGCCTCCATCGGGATATCCCCCGCATCACAGCGCCCGGCCTCGAAATAGGAGCATCGGGGGCCGAAATTGCAGCCCGGCGGCCGCTCGTTCGGCAACGGGAAATTGCCCGGAATTGCGATGAGAGGCCGGGCGTTCTTGTCCGCCCCCGGAAGCGGGATCGAGCGGAAGAGCCCCTGCGTATAGGGGTGGCGCATGTGGTCGAAGACTTCCTCGATCGATCCCGTCTCCACCGCCTCGCCCGAATACATGACGCAGAGCCGGTCGCAGACTTCGAGCACGAGGCCGAGATTGTGCGAGATGAAGAGCATCGAGGTGCCATATTTCACCCCCAGCTCCTTCACGAGCTGGACGATTCCCGCCTCGACCGTCACGTCGAGCGCGGTGGTCGGCTCGTCGAGGATCAGGAGCGCGGGCTTCGACATCAGCGCCATCGCGATGACGATGCGTTGCTGCTGCCCGCCGGAAAGCTGGTGCGGGTAGGAGTCGAGGATGCGCTTCGGGTCCGGCAGCTTGACCGAGGCGACCATTTCGAGGGCGAGCGCGTAGGCGTCCGCCGCGCCCATGCCCTCGTGGATCATCGGCACTTCCATCAGCTGCTTGCCGATCTTCATCGCCGGGTTCAGCGAGGCCATCGGTTCCTGATAGATCATCGCGATCTCGGAGCCGCGGAGCTGGCGCAGCTCCTCCTCGGACATCTTGCCGAGATCGCGACCCTTGAACTTGATCGTCCCGCCGACGACGCGCCCGTTCTTGCCGAGGTCCTGCATCACGCCGAGCGCTACGGTGGACTTGCCGCAGCCTGATTCCCCGACGAGCCCCATCGCCTCCCCGGGCTGGACGGTGCAGGAGAAGTCCATCACCGCAGGGATCTCGCCGCCCTGGGTGAAGAAGGAGATGTGGAGGTTCTCGATCTCGAGGATCGGGCCCTGGTATGCGTCGTTCGCGGTCATCATCGCCTCCTCAATCCTTCAGCGACTGTTCGCGGAGCCCGTCGGCCAGGAGATTGAGGCCGAGGACGAGGCTCATCAGCGCGAGCGCGGGCGGCAGGGCGGGGTGGGGGTAGATCGAGAGGAGCTTCCGCCCCTCGTTGATCGTCGATCCCCAGTCCGGGCTTTCGGGGGAGACGCCGAGGCCGAAGAAGCCGAGCGTGCCGAGGAGGATCGTCGTGTAGCCGATGCGGAGGCAGAAATCGACGATCAGCGGCCCGCGGGCGTTCGGCAGGATCTCCCACAGCATGATGTAGAACGGCCCCTCCCCCCGCGTCTGGCCGGCGGCCACATAATCCCTCGTCTTGATGTCCATCGTGATGCCGCGGACGATACGGAAGACGGTGGGCGAGTTCACGAAGACGACCGAGACGAAGACGTTGAGGAGGTTCGGGTCCATCGAGAAGACGCCGAGCGGATCCGCGTTGAAGGCTAGGCCGGAATAGGCCCAGAAACCGATAAGGACGGTGCCCGTCAGCAGCGGAACCATGAGTTCCGGTCGCGTCTCGTAGCGGCTGTAGAAGAACACCCAGAAGAAGACGATGGGAAAGAGAAAGAGCACCGCCGCAAGGATCACGGGAATGCCTGTCTGCCGGATTTCCGGCGTCACCAGCAGGTAGAAGAGCAGGATCACCGGGAAGGCGAGGACAAGATTGGCGAGGAAGGACAGCACGGTATCCATCCGCCCGCCGAAATAGCCGGCGGGGAGGCCCAGCGTCACGCCCACCATGAAGGCGAAGAGCGTTGCGAGCGGCGCGATGGCGAGCACGGATTGAGAGCCGTAGACCATGCGGGAGAAGACGTCCCGCCCCAGATTGTCCCCGCCGAGAAGGTAGTATTTCCCCTCCTCCGTCGGATGCGGCAGGCCAGGGACCTTGTTCTTCAGCGAGGCGACCTGGTCCAGCGGGCCGAAGAGCGCGATCTGGTCCGCGAAGAGCGCCGTGAGAATCCAGAACAGCACGATCCCGAGCCCGACCATGCCGATGGGCGAGTTCATCAGCTTGCCGTAGAGGCTGAGCCGCCGCTTGAACCAGATCGACAGCGTGAAGATCAGCGCGAGCCCGATCCAGACCGGCGTGAACTGCACGAACATTCCCGCGAAAATCGCGCCCCATCCCAAGGGTTCCATTGCCCGCCCCCTTACTTCACGCGGATGCGCGGGTTGAGATAGACATAGCCGATATCGGAGATCAGCTGCGTGATCAGCACGACGAAGACGGCGACGACGGAGCAGCCGAGCAGCAGGTCAATGTCGTTGTTTCCGGCCGCCTGCACGAGCAGCCAGCCGAAGCCCTTGTAGTTGAAGAGGGTCTCCACGATCACCACGCCGGTCAGCAGCCAGGGAAACTGGAGCATGATGACCGTGAAGGGCGCGATCAGCGCGTTGCGGAGCGCATGCTTCAGCACCACGTTGCGGAAGCTGACGCCTTTCAGGCGCGCGGTGCGGATGTATTGCGCCGTCATCACCTCGGCCATCGAGGCGCGCGTCATCCGCGCGATGTAGCCCATGCCGTAAAGCGCCATCGTCAGCACCGGCAGGGTGAAATTCTCGAAGGTCACGCCGTCTATCGCGGAGGTCGCCGTACCCTTGAACCATCGGAGCCCGCCGACGGAGGAGGCGAAGACGACAATGAAGACGACGCCGGAGACATACTCAGGCGTCGCGGTTGTCGAGATTGCGAAGGTGGAAAGCGTCCTGTCCGTGCGCGAACCCTCCCGCATCCCCGCCAGCACGCCGATGAGGAGCGCCGACGGCACCATGACGACCATGACCCAGAACATCAGCACGCCCGTCGCCCCGAGCCGCGTGCCGACGATGGGGCCGACATTTTCCTTGAAGACCGTGGAATGACCCCAATACCCCTGAAGCACGCCGCAGAAGGTCGGGAGCGGCTCCCCCTCCGCGACGGCGCGGCAGCGCACAGTCGCACCGGAATCAGGGGCGGGATGGTCATAGGGGACGACACCGAGCCACTGCCCGTAGCGGATCGCGAGGGGCTGGTCGTAACCGTTCCGATCGAGCCAACTCGATACGTCCGCGTCGGACATGCGGACGGAGCCTTCGCTCTTCGCCAGCTTCTCGAGATTGGGTTCGAGATTGGTGAGGAAAAACACCACGAAGGTGAGGCACAGGGCCGTAAGCAGCATCGTGCCGATGCGTCGCGCGAGGAAAGTCGCCATCCGGCCTCTCCGTCTCAGCTATCGCGGGTCGTTGCGGCCCGGCGGGGCGCCGGGCCGGGAATTCGGGCGGGGCGCGCCCCGCCCGGTCGCCTCAGGCGTCGATCCAGTAGCGGTCGAGATGGAGTTCGAAGGTCGGGTGCATTTCCGCGCCCTTCACGGTCTCCTTGTAGTGGCGATAGAGCGAGCGCCAGTAGGGCTGCACCATCACCCCCTCGTCCTGCATGATCTTCTCGATCTTCGCCATGACCTCGCGGCGCTTGTCCGCGTCCGCGATGGCCATCGCCTCGTCGAGCAGGGCGTCGAACTCTGCGTTGGAGAAGGCGCTCTCGTTCCAGGCGACGCCGGAGCGATAGGCGAGGGCGAGGACCTGCACGCCAAGCGGGCGCATGTTCCACTCGGTGGCCGAGAACGGATACTTCAGCCAGTCGTTCCAGAAGGTGGAGCCGGGCAGGATCGTCCGCTTGATGTTGATCCCGGCGTCCCGGATCTGTGCGGCGACTGCGTCGCAGGTATCCCGCTGCCAGTTGTCATCGATGGAGATCAACTCGAACTCCATGTCGGCATGTTCCGTCGCGTCCAGCATCGCCTTTGCAGCGGCCGCATCGGGCTGGAGCGGCGGCAGCTCGGCGTATTCCGGGTGGATCGGGCAGACATGATGGTTTTCCGCCACCTTGCCGCGGCCGGCGTAGCCGAGCTCGAGCACGACCTCGTTGTTGACTGCCTTCACAAGGGCGCGGCGGACGTCCCCGTTGTCGTAAGGCGCGGCGAGCTGGTTGAAGCGGACGGCGAGCGTTGCCGCCGTGACGGCTTCGGAGCGGGTCCAGCCGATGGCGTCCATGATGTCCACGAAGTCGCCGGTCGTCTGGTAGAGCATGTCCACCTCGTCCGACTCGGCGGCGGCGACCCAGGCGGACGTGTCCGTGCCGAAGTCGATGAACTCGATCCGGTCGAGATACGCCCCTTCGCCCCACCACTTGTGGTTCGGGTTCTTCACCAGAGCGGCGCGGACGCCGACCTCGAAGCTTTCGGGCATGTAGGGGCCGGTTCCGATCGGATTGTCGAGCGGATTGTCGTTCGAATAGGATTTGTGGACGACGGCCGCCGGATAGTCCGCGAGGCCGGGAATGAGCGCGATGTCCGGGCCGGAGAGCGCCAGCTTCACGGTGTGAGTCCCGGTCGCCACGGCCGCGCCGGGGCGCATCTTGCCGGTCGCGGAGTCGACCAGTGCGGCAAGGCGGGAGGCCATCGAGTTGCCTTCCACCGTGCTGTCGCACCAGCGCTCGATGTTGTGGACGACATCCTCCGCCGTGAACGGCTCGCCGTTGCTCCAGGTGACGCCCTGGCGGACGTTGAGCGTGTATTCGGAGGCGTCGTCGTTGACCTCCCAGCTCTCCAGCAGCTTCGGCGTGAAGGTGCCGTCGATCTCGTACTGGACGAGATATTCGAGCCAGCCACGCGAGAAGTTGGCGATCTGGGACCAATCGGCGGTGCGCGGGTCCTTCAGCGCCTTGAGCTCCATCTGGATGCGGAGCGTGCCGCCGGGCTTGCCCGCGGCGCGCGCGCGATCCGGCGCGGCGAGGCCGATCAGCCCGTAGGCCGCCGCCGCCGTCGCGCCGAGGGCGCTGGCGCGGGTGAGAAATTCTCGGCGGTCCAGTTCGCCCGCCCGGGCCTCTGCGGCGTAGAGCTCCACGCCGCGATGCAGCGGCCCTCCGCTGAGCGTGAGGTCGGATTTCTTCTTCATGTGCAGTCTCCCTGTTGTGCCGACGCGCCTTCTGTGAAGCGCGGTTTCATCTTGTCGATCATGCGGCGCGACGCGGGCGCAAGCCGCAATTCTGTCCTTAGTGTGGACCGGACGGTCCCATGTCTCAACCCCCGTCCCTCGACCGTGCCGCGCGGCGGGACGCCGTCCTGCGCATTAAACGACATTCCGGGTGAGAAATGCGGCGTGTTGGGGCGGCGGCGGCCTCCGTTCAGGGCCGCGACGCGGACCTGACCCAGAATTCGACCCGGCGCCCGCCCGGGCCTGGGCAGGAGACGGGCGCGAGCGGGCCGTAGCCGCTCGCTCGCATCGGGACCGGCGCCGCGCCAGCGGCCGAGAGAGCGAGGCGGAGCGCGGCCTCTGCGGCTTCCGCCCTCCGGACGGACATGGCGACGCCGCTTGCGAAGCCGTCCGCATCGTCAGCGAAGCCGATCACGAGGATTTCCCGCCCGGCGAATGCGCCTTCGGCCGCCGCATCGACCAGCGCGGCGAGGGCGGCGCGCGACCCTGCGGGCAACGACGCGTCCCCTTCGGCGAACCGGATGGTTGCGGAGAGCCGCTCCGCCGCGACGACGCTGGCGGCGAATTCGGCCATGAGGGTCGCCGCCGCCGGCGCCCGCGCCTTCAGAAAGCCATTCGCGATCCGCGCGCCTTGCGCGTTGAGCGCAAGCGTCTCCAGCCGCGCGTCCACCGCGCCGAGGGCGGCGATTTCCGCCTGGCCGGACTCGGAGGCCGCGAAGTCGAGAAAGGCGCGCGCCGCAGGCGAAAGCGCGGGCCCCGGCTTGGCCGCCAGGGGGTGGACGAAGGGATAGTCCCCAGCCTTGACCGCGAAGCGACTAGGCTCCGCCGGAACGCCGCATTCCGTCTCCAGCGTCAGCGCGCGGGCGCTCCGCTCGAAAGCGAGGGTAGCGAAGCCGAGCGCCGCCGGGTCCCGCGCCACGGCGTCGGAGAGGTCCCGCAGCGAAGCGTGGCGCGTCGCGCCGGGGGCGGGCTTCGCGCCGCCTGGCAGGAAGGCGGCCATCGCATCCGCCTCCGGCCCTTCGGTGGGCAGATGGAGCGCGATTCGCCCCGGCGGGCCGCCGACATCCGACCAGTCGGACGCGGCCCCTGAAAGGATTCTGCCGGCCTCGGCGAAGGTGAGCGAGGCGACCGGCGAAGCCGGGGAGACGAGGAGAACGAACGCGTCGAGCGCCAGCGGCGCCTCCTCGCCGGCCTCGGCGACGAGCGCGATGGAAGCTCTGGCCGGGTCTCCGCTCGGGTCAATGAGGTATTCGGCTGGCTCCGCGCCGCCGAACGGCGCAAGGAGGCGCGGAGCCTCGCCTGACGCTTCGGGGTTCCGTTCCGCCGTTCCGCCAGCCGCAAAGGCCATCGCCTCGACAAGCGCCGGGGCCAGGAGGGCCGCCAGCGCGCCGCCTCCGGCGATCCGCACCGCGCCCCCTGCTGGCGGCGGCGGCGGACAGGCGGCGCCGGCGCAGTCCGTCTCGCTCGCCGGGATCGTGAGCCTCCCGATCGGGGAGGCGATGACGTAGCGCGCGCCGTCGAATTCCAGAAGCTCTCCGGTCACGGTGAAGCCGGTGCCGCGGGCTGTCAGCGTCACCGGCTCGGCCGACGCAGCGGCGGCGACGAGGAATGCGCCAAGGAAACCGGCTCCGGTTCGAAACAGTCCCATGCCCCACCCCTGTCGCTTGCGGCGCACGCCCCCCGGCGCGCGCCTCACTCGATTCTCAGCTCCGTCACCGCACCCGCGGCGAGCCGTGCGGCCAGGCCGGCCGACGCATCGCAGGAAGCGGCGGCGAGGCTGCCGTTGACCGCGCCGCGAACCTTACCGCCCTCGGCGCGGATGACCAGATATTCCGTCGCGCCGCCCGCTCCGCATGCCCCCGCCGCCGGATCGAGCGCGAGTCGCGCGACGCCGCGCCTTCCCCCGGCTCCGAGGCGGAGCGAATAGACCTCGACATGACTCAGCCCCGCCGCTGCGGGCGCGCCCGGCGGCGCGGCGAAGCTTTCCACCCGCCCAGCGCCGTCGCCCGGCGCGCCGCCGGAGCGCACATGGCCGGGGCCACCCGGCGCTGCGGCGTATTCGAAGGCGTGAAGATGGAGCCGCGCGGCGGCGGGCGAGGCGATCGCTACGCGGACGATGCGCGAAAGCTCGGCCTCGTCGAAGGCGAGCGGAACCGGAAGCGCCTCCCCCGCCGGAAGGCGCAGCGTCGCGCCCTCGGCTGCGTCGAGAACCGGCAGGTCGATCCAGCCCTCTCCCTTTGCATCGAGCGGCACGGGAAAGGCGACGTCCCGATGGTCGAGCGCCGCGACGGCGCCGGCCGCGCAAGGGGCGAGGACATGCACGCGGCTCGCGCCGCCCGGCGCCGGTGTGGAGCGGGCGATGGCCGGTGGGCAGGCCCGCCCCTCTTCGGCCGTCGCGAGCGCGTCGGCGGCGGGTCGGGTTGCGCGGGGAGTTTCGGCCGGCGCGGCGCCCGGCGCCGGGGAGGCGAGACGCTGCTCGTCCGCCGGGCCACGGGTCGGGGCGGCGATGTCGGCGACGGAATGGCGGGGTGGCGAAGGCGCGGCGTCCGGCTCGGGGCCCGGCCCCGCCTCGGGCTCGGGCCCGCCTGCTTCGGCCTTCGGCTCCGCCGGCTTCTCCGAGATGGCCGGCTGAGCGAGCAGCGCCGTCTCGGCGGTCTGCCCGGAGGCCGCGGCGGACGGCTCCCGCGCCGCGCCCGGGCCCTGCACCGCGACCCGGACGAAGGCGACAGGGCAGGAATCGCCCCGCGAAGCGCAATAGGAGAAGACCTGCTCCCCGACGCAAAGATCGTTCGCGACATAGAGGATGCCCGCCTCGGCTACTTCCGCCGCGCCGCAGGACGGGGAGGCGACGATGCGCAGGTTCGCCCGGTCTGCCTCGATCACGTTGAGGTCGTTCGCCAGTACGTCGATGAGGAGAGTCTCCCCCGCCGCCGCGATCACGGAATCGTCCGCCGGTGCGATCATCGCCGCGCGTTCCCGGAGAAAAAAGTCGATCAGGTCGTCCGAGCGCTGCGCCAGCGTCGCCATCGCCACAACGATGACGAGGCCGGTCAGGATCGACATGACCCGGTCGTCCTGAAACAACTCCGCCTCTCCTCACCTGAACGCCCGCCGCGCGCCCCGCGACAGGGCGCGATCTTTCCCGTCGAGGGCCGCGCAATGCAAGCCGGCAATGCGCCGCCCGCTCTGGCGCCCGCCGTGCAGGGCGTTAAGTTGCGCCGCGAAGAGGCAGACAGGAGGGCGACGCCATGAAATTCAGCGCGATGAAGTTTGGCGTCGGTCAGCCGGTCCGGCGGCGGGAGGATGTGCGGTTCCTCACCGGCGCGGGGCGCTATATCGACGATCACGCGCCGGAGGGGCTGCTTCACGGCTACGTCCTTCGCGCCGCGGCCGCGCACGCGCGGATCGCCGTTTCCGGCGTAAAGGCGGCGCGGGCGGCGCCGGGCGTCGCGGCGCTCTATGTCGCCGGGGATGTCGCAGAGCGGCTGGCGCCGCTCGAAAGCTCCGCGCCCCTGCCTGGTTTCGCGCCGGTGCGCCAGCCGCATCTGGCGGAGGGCGTCGTCCGCCATGTCGGGCAGCCGATCGCCTTCATCGTAGCGGAGACGCTCGCCGCTGCGCGGGATGCCGCCGAAATGATCGCCGTGGACTATGAGGACCTGCCCGTCGTCGTCTCCGCCCGCGCGGCGCTGGAGCCGGGGGCGCCGGTTCTGCACGAGGCGGCGGCGGGCAATCTCGCCTATTCGTGGGAGGCCGGCGACGCCGCGGCGACGGAGGCGGCCTTCGCCGCTGCGGCGCATGTCGTGCGGGAGCATGTGGTCAACCAGCGGCTCGTCGTCACCTCGATGGAGACGCGCGGGCTGGTGATCCGCTTCGACGCCGGAACGGAGCGATGGGAGGGCTGGGTCGGCAGCCAGGGCGCCCATTCGATGCGGAACGGCATCGCCCGTTCGCTGAGGGTGGAGCCGGCGCGGCTCCGCATCCATGCGCCGGATATCGGCGGCGGATTCGGCATGAAGATCATGCAGCATCCGGAATACGCGCTCGCCGCGCTCGCCGCGCAGGATACCGGGCGCCCGGTGAAGTGGATCGGGGACCGTTCAGAGAGCTTCCTTTCCGACGCGCAGGCGCGCGACCTCGACACCGTGATCGAGGGGGCTTTCGATGCGGAGGGGCGGCTCCTCGCGATCCGGTCGGAAAGCGTCTCCAATCTCGGCGCCTATCATTCGACGATGGGGCCGGCGATCCACACGATCTTCTCCGGCGGGCTGACCGGGGGCGTCTATCGCACGCCTGCGATCCATGTCCGCGTGAAAGGCGCGCTCACCAACACGGCGCCGACGGACGCCTATCGCGGGGCGGGGCGGCCTGAGGTGATCCACTGCACCGAGCGGCTGATGGAGAAGGCTGCGCGGGAGATGGGGGTCGATCCGGTCGCGCTCCGGCGGCTGAACCTGCTCACCCCGGCGGAGATGCCGCACAAGGCGCCGGGCGGGCTCGTCTTCGATTCGCTGGACCCTGCGCGGCTGATCGACGCCGCGCTGGAAGCGGCCGACTGGGGCGGGTTCGAAGACCGGGCGGCCGAGGCCGCTTCCCGCGGGGCCGTGCGCGGTCGCGCCGCGATCTATTACATGGAGCGGACAGGCGGCGGGCCGGACGAGAACGCCGAGGTTTCCATCGGCGAGGATGGCGGCGTACTGGTGAAGATCGGCACGCAGTCGACCGGGCAGGGGCATGAGACGACCTGGGGGCAGGTCCTCGTCGACGCGCTCGGACTCGATATCGGCTCCATCAGCCTCGCGCCGGGGGACAGCGACGCGCTGCCGCTCGGGGGCGGCACGGGCGGTTCACGCTCCACGATCATGGCGACGCGGGTGCTCCGGAACGCCGCGGACGAGATCATCCGCCTCACGCTCCCCGATGCCGCGGAGGAGCTGGAGGTCTCCCCCGCCGATGTCGAGTTCCTCCCCGAGGAGGGCGCCTTCGCCATCGCGGGGACGGACCGGCGCGCATCGCTCCTCTCCGTCGTGAAGAAGCGGGGCGGCGTCTCCGCCATGGGCGTGGTGGGGGACCGGGAACCCTCCTTCCCCAATGGCTGCCACGCGGCGGAAGTGGAGATCGACCTCGAAACGGGCCGCCTCACGCTCGCCCGCTACACGATGGCCGACGATTTCGGCGTCATCATCAATCCGCTTCTCGCCGGCGGACAGGCGCAGGGCGGGGTGGCGCAGGGCGTGGGGCAAGCTTTGCTGGAAGGCGCCGTCTATGACCCGGAGACGGGCCAGCCGCTCACGGCGAGCTTCATGGATTATGCGATCCCGCGGGCGGACGACCTGCCGGCGCTGGAGCCGCGATTCATCGAGATCCCCTGCCTGACCAATCCCTATGGCGTGAAGGGCGGTGGGGAGTCGGGGACGGTCGCCGGCATTCCTGCTGCGACCCTGGCGGCGCATGACGCGCTGCTTCGCGCGGGAGGGCGCCCGATCGAGGGGCCGTTCTCCCCGTGGCGGGTCTGGGAGGCGCTGAGGGGCTAAGCCGCTGCCTCAGGCTCGCGCCTCCTCCCGCCCCGCGCGGGCTTCGAGGAAGGCGCGGACGCGAAGCGCGCGGAGCGCCCGAGGGGTTCCGCGCGGATTGCGACCGGCCGAAGCGACAAGTTCGAAGCGCGGTGAAAGCGTCTCAGGTTCGAGCGTCAGGCGGAGCGCGGGATGCGCGCCGTCACGCTCCGAATGAAGGATGAAGGCGCGACAGGCCTCTGCATAGGCGGACTCCACCCGCGCGGCGATCCGCTCCGCCGCTGCGCGGGTCTGGCGCGCGGCCCGCGCCTGCGCAAAGGCGAAAGCCGAGGCGGAACTCGCGTCCGCGCCGCCGCGACATAACAGGATGGAAGCGCGCATCGTCGTCACCTCTCTGTCCCCGCCCACTTTTTTGAAAATGGTGCAGGAATGCACGCAAGGCAACTGCGGGTTGCGCAGACTCCTGCCTACGGTGACAGCGATGTGACGATTCCGGCGCCGGATCAGGCCAGACGGCCGTGGCAATGCTTGTATTTCTTCCCGCTGCCGCACGGGCAGGGATCGTTCCGACCCACCTTCCCCCATGTTTCCGGCCGCGCGGGATCAAGCGCGACAGCGGCTGCGGCCTCCCGCGCAGGCTCGGGCGCGGCGGATTCGGGTGAAGCAGCGGGCCGCGGCGCCGCCGGGGCGGGCTGCGCGCCGCCCTGCATCGCCGCGAGAAGCTCGGGCGGGATCTGCGGCTGCGCCGGGCGCTCGGCCGGGAAGTCCTCGTGGCTCAGGCGGCGGGTCACGTCCACGCGGAACCGGGTCATCAACCGGTCGAAGAGCTCGAAGGCTTCGGACTTGAACTCGTTAAGCGGGTCGCGCTGCGCGTAGCCGCGCAGCCCGATCACCGAGCGGAGATGATCCAACGTCGTCAGGTGCTCGCGCCAGCCGGCGTCGATGCATTCGAGGAGCACGCCCTTTTCCGCCGCGCGCATCGGCTCCGCACCGTGCTTCGCGACGCGGCGCGCGGCTTGCTCGGCTGTCGCGGCCTCCAGCCGGTCCCGGATCGCCTCGTCGTCCACGCCTTCTTCTGCGGCCCAGGCGACGACCGGCAGATCGAGCGCGAACTGCTCCTTCACCGCGGCGGCGAGGCCCTCGACATCCCACTGTTCGGCATAGGCGCGGGGCGGAATGTGGCGCGTCACGAGATCCTCGATGAGGGAGACACGCATCTCCTCCACCGTCTCGGCGACGTCCTTCACCTCCATGACCTCGCGGCGCTGACCGAAGATGGCCTTGCGCTGGTCGTTCATCACGTCGTCGAATTTCAGCAGGTTCTTGCGGATGTCGAAGTTTCGCGCCTCGACCTTGCCCTGGCTCTTCTCGATGGCCTTGTTGACCCAGGAATGAACGATGGCCTCGCCTTCCTTCAGCCCGAGCCGCTGGAGCATCCCGTCCATCCGCTCGGAACCGAAGATGCGCATCAGGTCGTCTTCGAGCGAGAGGTAGAAGGTGGAGCGGCCCGGGTCGCCCTGCCGGCCCGAGCGGCCGCGGAGCTGGTTGTCGATTCGGCGGCTCTCATGCCGCTCGGTGGCGATCACCCAGAGCCCGCCGGCGGCCTTCGCCGCCTCCTTCGCCGCCGTGACCTCGGCCTTGATCGGGCCGACGACGTCTTCGTGCTTGCCCTCGTCCGCCTCGGCCTTCAGCACCTTGACAGCGGATGAGACGATCTGTTGCGCGACCATCTGGCGGATGACCTGGGCGCGCGCAGCGTTCTGCTGCGGGTCCTCCAGCGGCGGCTGCGCTGCGGTGATCTGCTCCGCCGCGGCGTTCACCTGTCGCTCGATTTCCGGTTTGTGCGCCTCGATCAGCGCGTTGAGGATGCGCCCCTCGGGATTGCCGCCGAGCTGGATGTCGGTGCCGCGTCCGGCCATATTCGTCGCGATGGTCACCGCGCCCGGCGCGCCGGCCTGCGCGATGATCTGCGCCTCCTGCTCATGGAAACGCGCGTTCAGCACCTGATGGGGAACGCCCTCGGGCAGCGCCGCCAGCGCCTCGATCCGCTCGGCCTCCGCAGTGAGGCGCGCGATCTCGGCCGCCTCCTTCTTCTGGTTCAGCTTCGCCGCGAAGTCGCGGAGCTTCGACGCGGCGTCCCGCAGGACGTTCCCGTTCTTCAGCATGCCCGAGAGCATCTCCGACTTCTCGATGGAAGTCGTGCCGACGAGCACGGGCTGCCCGCGGTGATGTGCGTCCGCGATGGCCTGGATGATGGCGACGTATTTTTCCTGTGCGGTGCGGAACACCTGATCGTCGTCGTCCTTCCGGGCGACGGCGACGTTCGTCGGTATCTCCACGACTTCGAGGCCATAGATGGCGCGGAACTCCTCCGCCTCTGTCATGGCCGTGCCGGTCATGCCGGCCAGCTTGTCGTAGAGGCGGAAGTAGTTCTGGAAGGTGACCGAGGCGAGGGTCACGTTCTCCGGCTGGATCGGCTGGCCTTCCTTCGCCTCGACAGCCTGGTGCAGCCCGTCGCCCCAGCGGCGGCCCTCCATCATCCGGCCGGTGAACTCGTCGATGATGACGACCTTGCCGTTGCGGACGATGTAGTCCTTGTCCCTCTGGTAGAGCTTGTGCGCGCGAAGCGCCTGGTTCACGTGATGGACATAGGTGACATTCTCGGGGTCGTAGAGCGTCGTGCCCTCCGGGAGGTGCCCGGCCTTCTTGAGCAGTTGCTCGACCCGCTCCGTCCCCTCCTCGGTCAGGATCGCGGTGCGCTGCTTCTCGTCGATCTCGAAATCGCCCGCCTCAAGCTCCGGCAGGAACTTGTCGATGGCGATGTAGAGATCCGACATGTCTTCCGTCGGACCGGAGATGATGAGCGGCGTGCGCGCCTCGTCGATCAGGATCGAGTCGACCTCGTCCACGATGGCGAAGCGGTGCCCGCGCTGCGCCATCTGGTCGAGCCCGTATTTCATGTTGTCGCGGAGATAGTCGAAGCCGAGTTCGTTGTTCGTCGCGTGGGTGATGTCGCAGGCATAGGCCGCCTTTCGGCTCCGGTCGTCCATGTTCGGGACGATGACGCCGACGGTCATGCCGAGGAAGCGGTAGATGCGGCCCATCCAGTCCGCATCGCGGCGGGCGAGATAATCGTTCACCGTAACGATGTGGACGCCCTTGCCCTCCAGCGCGTTGAGATACGCGGGCATGGTCGCGACAAGCGTCTTGCCCTCGCCCGTCTTCATCTCGGAAATCTTGCCCTGGTGCAGCATCATGCCGCCGATCAGCTGCACATCGAACGGGCGGAGCCCGATCGTGCGCTTGGCCGCCTCCCGCACCGTGGCGAAAGCCTCGGGCAGAAGCTGGTCCAGCGTCTCTCCCTTTTCCAGCCGCGCACGGAACTCCGCCGTCTTGCCCGCCAGCGCCTCGTCGGAGAGCGCGGTGAATTGCGGCTCCAGCGCGTTTATTGCCTGAACCTGCTTCGTGGCCCCCTTCACGACCCTGTCATTGGTCGTGCCGAACACCTTCTTCGCAATTCCGCCAAGACCGAGCATCGCGCGTCCTTCTTTGTGGCGCCGAGCGCGCCCGTAAGGCTCAGGGGCGCCCTCGGGCCGCGCGGTTTTCACGGGATGGGGTCGGGGGCGCTTGTCCGCCACGGCCCGACATCGTAGATGAAGGCGGCGCGCGCCGTTCGGGCCCGTGGGCCGGTCGGACATGTATGCGCCGCCTCCGGGCCTGTCAACGCCGCGCGCCCGGGCCGGGCTTCGCCGAAGGGGCGCGGCCGCGGCCCGGCCGCTTCTCTCGCAGCCCCATGGAGGCCGCCGATGCGCCTGTTTTCCCCGTCCCTCATCGCCGCGCTAGCGCTTCTCGCGCCCCATGCGCCGCTCGTCGCGCAGGAGGAGCCGAAGGTCGATCCCTCGCTCGTTCTCGCGACCGTGAACGGGGAGGAGATCACGCTCCGCGACATCGTCGCGCTCCGCATGGAGCTGCCGCCGCAATTCCAGGCGATCCCGGACACGGTGCTGTTCGATGGATTGATCGAGCAGCTGACCCGGCAGATCCTCCTCCGCCAGGCGGCGGAGCGAACCGGGTTGGCCGAGGAGCCGGCGGTGCTCCGCGGGCTCGAATTCCAGCGCACGAGCTTCCTCGCCGAACTCTATGTGCGGGAGCGGCTGAACGAGCGGATCACGCCGGAGACGGTCGAGGCGGAATATGTCGCGCGCTATCTGAACGCGCCTAAGCCGACGCAGTACAAGGCGCGCCACATCCTCGTTCCCGACGAGGCCGAGGCGGCGGAGATCGCGGCGCTCGCCAAGGCTGAGGGCGCGGATTTCGCGGAGCTGGCCAAGACCCGCTCCAAGGGCCCCTCCGCCCCCGTCGGCGGCGATCTCGGCTGGTTCGAGGAGGGCCAGATGGTTCCTGAATTCCAGGCGGCCGCCTTTGCTCTGGAGCCCGGCCAGGTCTCCGACCCGGTGCAGACCCAGTTCGGCTGGCATGTCATCAAGCTCGAAGAGACGCGGGAGCGGCCGGCGCCGACGCTCGACGAGGTGCGCGAGGAGCTGATCGGCGCGATGAGCGGGGAGATCACGGACGCCGTGGTCGAGGCGCTGCGCGAGGCCGGAGACGTCTCGACGGCCGAGGGTCAGCCGGGGCTCGACCAGCTCCGCAATGACGAGATCGCAGTGGAGTAGGCGGGGATGGGCGAGGGCAAGACGAGGAAGAACCCGGAAAAGCGGCTGCTGAAACTCGGGGAGAAGGCGGAGAAGCTGCGCGCCCGGCTTGCGGAGACGGAGGCGGAGATCGCGGCCCTCTCGCCCCCGAAGGCGAAGTCGAAGGGCCCCGTCTCCCCCTTCGCTCGGCCCTTCCCCGACCTGCCGGAGATCGCCGGCGTGCGCTACGCATCCGGCGCCGCCGGGGTCCGCTATGCGGGGCGGACGGACGTGATGCTGGCCGAGATCGCGGAGGGCTCCGCCGTCGCCGGCGTCCTCACCCGCTCCGCCACCCGTTCCGCGCCGGTGGACTGGTGCCGCGCCCGGCTCGCGGCGATGGACGAAGCCGCGCCGAAGGGGCCTCTCGCCATCGTCGTGAATTCCGGCAACGCCAACGCCTTCACCGGCGAAGCCGGTATGAAGGGCGTCGAGGCGACGGCCGCCGCCGCAGCGAAAGCGGTCGGCGGGGCGCCCGAGGGCGTGATCATCGCCTCAACGGGCGTCATCGGGGAGCCGTTGCCGGCTGAAAAGATCGCCGCGAAGCTCGGCGACCTCGCCGCCGCGCTCTCCCCCTCCGCGGGCAGGGGCGCCGCCGAGGCGATCATGACGACGGACACATTCCCGAAGGGATATGGCGCGCAGTTCGATCTTGGCGGCGTTCCTCATGCCATCGCCGGCTTCGCCAAGGGCTCCGGCATGATCGCGCCCGACATGGCGACGATGCTCGCCTTCGTCTTCACCGATGCGCCGGTTGCGCAGCCGCTGCTCCGCTCCATGGTCTCCGGCGCGACGAAGACGAGCTTCAACTGCGCGACGGTGGACGGGGACACCTCGACTTCCGACACGCTGATCGTCGCCGCCACCGGGAAGGCCGGGGGCGAGCCGATCCTGACGCGGCGCGACCCGCGCGCCGCCCTCTTCGAGGCGGAGCTGAACGCGGCGTTGACCGACCTCGCGATCCAGATCGTGGAGGACGGGGAGGGGATCACGAAATTCGTCTCCGTGAAAGTCACGGGCGCGAAATCGGAGGCTTCCGCCGCCGTGGTCGCCCGCGCCATCGCCAATTCGCCGCTGGTCAAGACCGCCATTGCGGGGGAGGACCCGAACTGGGGCCGGATCGTCATGGCCGTCGGCAAGTCCGGCCAGCCGGCCGAGCGGGATCTCCTTACGATCCGTTTCGGCGACATCCTCGTGGCGGAAAAGGGCTGGCGTGCGCCCGGTTATCGTGAGGAGGAAGGCGCTGCGGCGATGAAGCGGGACCGGATCGAGATCGGCGTCGATCTCGGCCTCGGCTCGGGTGAGGCGCTCGTCTGGACCTGCGACCTCACCCATCGCTACATCGACATCAACGCGGATTACCGCTCTTGAAGGTCGTGCTCGTCTCGGCCGTCGCGCTGATCGACCGGGACGGGCGCGTGCTGGTCGCGGAGCGGCCCGAGGGGAAGTCCATGGCCGGGCTCTGGGAGTTTCCCGGCGGCAAGGTCGAGCCGGGGGAGAGCCCGGAGGCGGCGCTGATCCGCGAGCTGCGGGAGGAACTCGGTATCGAGACCTGGCGCTCCTGCCTTGCGCCGCTCACCTTCGCCTCCCATGCCTATGAGGATTTCCACCTCCTCATGCCGTTATTCGCCTGCCGGAAATGGGAGGGCGTCGTGACGGCGCGGGAGGGGCAGAGGCTGAAATGGGCGCGCGCGTCGGAGCTGCGCGACCTGCCGATGCCGCCCGCCGACGTGCCTCTCGTCGCCGCGCTGAGGGACTGGCTGTGAGCCTCGCGCGCGCGGAAAGGCTCCCCGTCGGCGGGTTCGTCCTTCTCGCCTTCGTCAGCCTCTTCTGGGGGCTGAACTGGCCGGGGATGAAGATCGCGCTCTCGGAGCTGCCGATCTGGTGGTTCCGGGTGCTGAGCGTCGGCGTCGGCGCGGTCGGCCTGATGGCCATCGCCTGGGCCTCGACCGGCGCGCTGCGGCCGACGCGGCGGGAGCTGCGGCCTCTGCTCATTTGCGCGCTCTTCAACATCGTCGGCTGGCATCTTTTCACCGGCTATGGCGTCTCGCTCATGCCGGCGGGTCGCGCCTCTATCATCGCCTTCACCATGCCGGTCTGGGCCGCGCTGCTCGGCGCGCTGATCCTCGGGGAGCGGATCACGGCCTACAAGGTCGCGGGGCTCGTGCTCGGGGTCGCGGCGCTCGCCGTGCTGATCGGGCCGGATCTGATGGCGCTCTCGTCGGCGCCTGCAGGCGCGCTCTTCATGCTTGGCGCGGCGCTGAGCTGGGCGACGGGGACCGTCCTCTTCAAGAAATACGAATGGGATTCGCCCGTCTCCGCGCTGATCGGCTGGCAACTGCTGATCGGCCTCGCGGTGATCCTGCCGGGCGCGCTGATCCTCGAGCCGGCGCCGGATCTGACGGCGCTGAGCGCCAAGGTCTGGATCGCGCTGCTCTATCTTTTCGCGCTGCCCATGATCTTCTGCCAATGGGCGTTCTTCAAGGTCGTACGGATGTTTCCCGCCGCCATCGCCTCGATCGGCACGCTCGCGGTGCCGGTGATCGGGGTCTATTCCAGCGCGCTGATCCTCGGGGAGATCGTCGGCTGGCGCGAAGTCGTCTCCATGGCGCTGACCTGCGCGGCGCTGACCGCGGTGATGGTGCTGCCGGCGCTCCGGCGCGGCTAGGGTTGCGTCTTCAACAGACTTGCGGGCTGTTGAACATCACCGCCGCGCCGCCCAGGCCGCGAGGAGGAGTCGCGTCGCGCCCACCATGGGGAGCGAAGCGAATTGCGTGGGCGCGAAGAGGCCGAACCCGGCGCCTTCGCCGAGGCGGATCGCCTCCGCCCCGACATCCAGCGAAAGCGTGAAGGCGAAGAGCGCGCGGCGCGAGACGGGCGAGACGATGCTGGCGAAGGGCGCGAAGGCGGTGGGTGGGCGGCGGAGCCCCGTCTCCTCCTCGAATTCCCGCGCGGCGGCCTCGGCGAGGCTCTCCCCCGGCTCAACCCCGCCGCCGAAGAGGCCCCATTCGCCAGGATGGACCGGCGCGGCGAGGTCGCGCAACTGCAGGAGGACGCGGCCCGCCGGATCGTGCGGGATGATCACCGCGCCGCGATAATCCTCAAGCGCGCCCGCCTGCGGGCCGAGCGGCGCGAAGTCCGCGGCGCTCAATAGGGGAGCCCCACATAATTCTCGGCCAGCGCTCGCTGCGCCGCCTCCGAACCTTCCAGCCAGTCGAGCTCGGCCTCCTGCATCCGGAGGTCGAAGGCCGTCTGCTCCGGAAAGCGGTGGAGCATGGTTGTGAGGCTCCAGGAGAACCGCACCGCCTTCCATATGCGGGCGAGCGCGCGGGCGGAGTAGCCGTCGATCCCCGCCTCGTCCCCCTCGCGGTAGAAGGCCGCGAGCGCCTCGTGGAGATAGCGCACGTCGGAGACGGCGAGGTTGAGGCCCTTCGCCCCCGTTGGCGGCACGATATGCGCCGCGTCCCCGGCGAGGAAGAGCCGGCCCCAGCGCATTGGCTCGGCGACGTAGGAGCGGAGCGGGGCGACGGATTTCTCGATCACCCGACCGGTCTCCAGCGCCTCAGCCGCCTCCGCGGGGATGCGTCGGCGAAGCTCGCTCCAGAACCGGGCGTCAGGCCAGGCCTCAGGCTCCTCACCGGCGGGAACCTGAACGTAGTAGCGCGAGAGCCCCTCGTTCCTCATGGAGCAGAGCGCGAAGCCGCGCTCGTGCTGGGCGTAGATCAGCTCCCCGCTCACCGGCTTCGACTCGGAGAGAACGCCGAGCCATCCGAATGGATAGACACGCTCGTATTCCGTTAGGACGCTCGCGGGGATCGTGCGGCGGCTGACGCCGTGGAACCCGTCGCAGCCGACCACGAAATCGGAGTCGATCCTGTGTCCCGCGCCGTCCTTTACATAGGTGACAAACGGGGCCGCACCGCCCGCCTCATGGATCGCGACGCCCTCGGCGCCGTCGATCAGCAAGCTCCCGGCCTCGTCATGCGTGGCGTAGAGGTCCTTCGTCACCTCGGTCTGGCCGTAGACCATGACGGGCCGCCCCGCGAGCGCGGCGAGCGGGATTCGGAAGCCGCGGTTGCGCGCCGAGAAATACGTCCCCTCGTGGATATGACCTTCCTGATCCATCCGCGCGCCGAGTCCGGCCTCGCGCAGCGTCTCGACCGTGCCCCATTCGAGCACCCCGGCGCGGATGCGGGCGAGCACATGGCCGCGCTGCCGCCGCTCCAGCACCGCCGTCTCGACGCCGCTCCTCCGCAGGAGATGCGCGAGGAGGAGGCCGGAAGGCCCCGCCCCGATTATGACGACCTGAACACGCATTGCCCCTCCGCGCTTCGAGAAAGCCTAGCGCCGCCGGGCCCGCGCGCAAGCGCCTTCGGTCACCGCGCGGAGAGCGCCGCCGCCCCGGCGATAAATGCGAGGTCCAGCCCGGCGATCAGGAAAGCCGCGCGGAGCCACGCGAATTTCCGGTGGAGGATGCCGGCCAGCGCCGCATTGGCGCGAGCCAGCGAGACGACCAGCTGGCTGACCTGCGCCGTTCTCGCGAAATCCGCATAGCCGTCGCTCCCGTCATAGGAAGCCAGCGCGGGCCACGAATACCTCTCCCGCGCCGCGAGCCGGAGCCTCGCCTCCTTCCCGACATAGCGGGGAATGAGAACGATCAGGCAGGCCAGGAGCCCGGAGGCGTGAAGCAGGACGAGCGCAAGGCCCTCCGCCGTCACCTGGGTCGGGTCGAAGGCCGCCCCGGGGCCGCGCGTCGCGATAAGGCCGATCATGGCGAGCAGCGCGCCGGCCTTTGCGTCGGCGAATTGGGTCTGCTGGACGAGCGTCGCGTTCTGCCCCTGCAGATAGGCAAGTCGCACGCGGGTCATCTGGTCTGTGCTGATCCCCTCCTGCGAGGCGAGGTTTCGGTCAAGCGGGAGCGAGTCGATCTCGTCGGCGGGCACGGCGTCTGTCTCCGGCGCGGCCCCTCGCCGCGTCACCAAACTGAAACAGAACCGTCATACGCCTGCAAGCGGCTCAGCGCAGGCGCGGCCCGCCGAGCACGCGCGCAGCGCCGTCGGCCTCCAGCGCGACGCAGGCGAGCGGCCCGCCATAGCCCGCGCCGGTGTCGATGGCGATGCGGACGCCGTGGTCCTCCACCCGGTCCACCGGCGTATGGCCGTGGACGATGACGGCGCCGTGGTCCGCCCGGCTGTTCAGGAACTCGTCCCGGATCCAGATGAGATCGTCCTCCGCCTGGTCCGACAGCGCTACGCCGGGCTTCACGCCGGCATGGGCGAAGAACCAGCCGCGCCAGCGCCAGAAGCGGCGGAGGCCGGCGAGGAATGCGAAGTGCAGCGCCGGCACGGCTAGCCGCGCCTCCCGGTGCAAGGCCGCGCCGCGCGCCTCCGAGGCGCCCTCGGGCACGGAGAGCCCGTAGGAGCGGAGCGTGTCCGCCCCGCCGATGCGCTCGTGCAGCCACCAGTATTCGCTCCGCAGCTTCGAATCGCGCCCGCCCGGCGCGGCGAGGTAGCGGAAGAACATCCGGTCATGGTTGCCGAGGAGGTTGATCCAGGGCCGCCCCTCCTCTTCCCCGCGGAGGAGAAGCCCGATCACGCCTGCGCTCTCCGGCCCCCTGTCCACGAAGTCCCCGATATGGACGACGACATGGGCGGAGACGGGCGAGGCCGCGAGATCGGCCTCGATCGCCTCGTGCGCCGCATTGAGGAGCGCGAGCTGGCCGTGGACGTCACCGACGGCGTAGACGCGCTCCGGCCCGCTCATGCGCGCCCGTAGGCTTGCAGCGTCTCCACCCCGAGCGGCCCCTCGCTGCGGCTCGCGATGGCGCGGGCGGCGGCCAGCGCGCCGGCGGCGGTCGTGTAATAGGGCGTCCGCATGGCGAGGGCGGTGGCGCGGAGGCTTGCGCTGTCCTTCACCGATTGCGGCAGGTCGGTCGTGTTGAAGACAAGGGCGATCTGGCCGTCCTTCATCATGTCCACGATGTTCGGCCGCCCCTCATAGACCTTCTTCACCGCCGTCGCCTCCACGCCGTTGGCGGAAAGATGCGAGGCGGTGCCGGAGGTCGCCACGATTTCGAAGCCGAGCCCGGAGAGGAGGCGCGCGGCTTCCAAGGCCACCGTCTTGTCCGCATCTTTCACGGAGACGAAGACGCGCCCGCCCTCGGGGAGCGCGATTCCGGCGGCGAGCTGGCTCTTGAGGAAGGCGCGGGGGAAGCTCTTGTCGATCCCCATCACCTCGCCGGTTGAACGCATTTCCGGGCCGAGGAGGGTGTCGACGCCGGGGAAGCGCGCGAAGGGCAGCACCGCCTCCTTCACCGCGACATGGCCAGGCGCCGAGCCCGGCAGCGCGAAGGCGGAGAGCGGCTCGCCCGCCATCACCCGCGCGGCGATTGCGGCGACGGGCGCGCCGACCGCCTTCGCAACGAAGGGCACGGTGCGGGAGGCGCGGGGGTTGACCTCGAGCACGAAGATCTCGCCCTCGCGGATGGCGAACTGCACGTTCATCAGCCCGACGACGCCCAGCGCGCGGGCCATCTCGCCGGTCTGGCGCTTCAGCTCCGCGATGGTTGCGGCGGAAAGCGTATAGGGCGGGAGGGCGCAGGCGCTGTCCCCCGAATGCACGCCGGCCTCCTCGATATGCTCCATGACGCCGGCGACATGCACCTCCCGCCCGTCCGAAAGCGCGTCCACGTCGACCTCCACGGCGCCGGAAAGATAGCCGTCGATCAACACCGGGCTCGCCCCCGAGACGACCACGGCCTCGCGGATGTAGCGCTCTAGCTCGGCGTCCGAGCGCACGATTTCCATCGCCCGGCCGCCGAGGACATAGGAAGGCCGGATCACCACGGGATAGCCGATTTCCTTCGCCACGGCGAAGGCCTCGTCGCGGCTCCGCGCCACGCCGTTCGGCGGCTGGCGGAGGCCGAGTTTCGTCAGGAGCTTCTGGAAGCGCTCCCGGTCCTCCGCAAGGTCGATCGCGTCCGGCGTCGTGCCGAGGATCGGGATGCCCGCCGCCTCGAGCGCGTTGGCGAGCTTCAGCGGCGTCTGGCCGCCGAACTGCACGATGACGCCATGCAGCTCCCCCTTCTCCTGCTCGACGCGGAGGATCTCCAGCACATGCTCGATGGTCAGCGGCTCGAAATAGAGCCGGTCCGACGTGTCGTAATCGGTCGAGACCGTCTCCGGGTTGCAGTTGACCATGATGGTCTCGTAGCCCGCATCCGTCAGGGCATAGCAGGCGTGGCAGCAGCAATAGTCGAACTCGATGCCCTGGCCGATCCGGTTCGGCCCGCCGCCGAGGATGACGACCTTCTTCCGCGCGCTGGGCCGCGCCTCGCATTCGACCTTGCCCATCGCGTCGGCTTCGTAGGTCGAATACATGTAGGGCGTCTGCGCCTCGAACTCCGCGGCGCAGGTGTCGATCCGCTTGAAGACGGCCTTGATCCCGAGCGCGAGACGGCGGCGGCGGATTTCCGCCTCCTCCATGCCGGTCAGCATGGCGAGGCGGCCGTCGGAAAAGCCCATCATCTTCAGGTCGCGCACGCCCTCCACATCGCCTGGCAGGCCCGCCTCGCGGATGCGCGCCTCCTCCGCGACGATCTCTCCGATCCGGTCGAGGAACCACGGGTCGAAGGCGGTGGCGGCGCGGATGTCCTCCTGCGGCAAGCCCTCGCGCATCGCTTGCGCGATCACGCGGATGCGGTCCGGCGTCGCGCGGGAGAGGGCGGCCATCAACGCCGCGCGCCTCTCCTCGTCCCCGCCCGCCTCCTCGAGGCCGGGAATGGCGATCTCGTCCAGCCCGCACAGGCCCGTCTCCATGGAGGACAGCGCCTTCTGAAGGCTTTCGTGGAAGCTGCGGCCGATGGCCATGACCTCGCCGACCGACTTCATCGCTGTCGTCAACTCGGGCTTTGCGCCCGGGAACTTCTCGAAGGCGAAGCGGGGAATTTTCGTCACGACATAGTCGATGGTCGGCTCGAAGCTCGCCGGGGTCACGCCCGTGATGTCGTTGTCGAGCTCGTCGAGCGTGTAGCCGACGGCGAGCTTCGCGGCGATCTTGGCGATGGGGAAGCCCGTCGCCTTCGAGGCGAGGGCGGAGGAGCGGGAGACGCGCGGGTTCATCTCGATCACGACGATCCGCCCGTCCTCCGGGTTGATCGCGAACTGCACGTTGGAGCCGCCCGTCTCCACCCCGATCTCCCGCAGCACGGCGATGGAGGCGGTGCGGAGCATCTGATACTCCTTGTCCGTCAGCGTCAGCGCGGGCGCGACGGTGATGGAATCGCCGGTGTGGACGCCCATCGGGTCCACATTTTCGATGGAGCAGACGATGATGGCGTTGTCCGCCTTGTCGCGGACCACCTCCATCTCGAACTCCTTCCAGCCGAGGAGGGATTCGTCGATCAGGATCTGGCTCACCGGGGAGGCGTCCAGCCCGCTCTCGCAGATACGGAGGAAATCCTCCCGGTTATAGGCGACGCCTCCGCCCGTGCCGCCGAGCGTGTAGGCCGGGCGTATGATCGCGGGGAGGCCCACAATCTCCAGTGCGGCTACGCATTCGGCCATGCTCTCCGCAATCACCGCCTTCGGGTTCTCGAGCCCGATCCGGTCCATCGCCTCGCGGAAGAGCTTGCGATCCTCCGCCATGTCGATGGCTTCCTTCTTCGCGCCGATCAGCTCGATCCCGAGCCGGTCCAGCGCGCCGGATTCCGCCAGCTTCATCGCGGTGTTGAGCCCGGTCTGGCCGCCCATCGTGGGCAGGATCACCATCTTCTCGCCGGGATGGCGGGCCTGCTCCTGCACGATGATCCGCTCGACCACTTCGGGCGTGATCGGCTCGACATAGGTTGCGTCGGCGAGGCCCGGATCGGTCATGATCGTGGCCGGGTTCGAATTGACGAGGACGACGCGGTAGCCCTCCTCCCGAAGCGCCTTGCAGGCCTGTGCGCCGGAATAGTCGAACTCGCAGGCCTGGCCGATGACGATGGGCCCCGCGCCGATGATCAGCACGCTGTCGATGTCGGCGCGTTTCGGCATGAAGGCCCCCGGCAGGATCGGTTTCTCGATCCTTCCGAGCGCGGCCGGCGGGATCGCGCCGGTTTATAGGGATTGCGGCCGGGCGCGCAAGGCGGGGCGGCGGCGCCCCGATTCTCCTTTTCGAGGAGCCTCGTCTGCGGTATTGTTCAAGGCAGATTTATTAACCATCAAGGAGCATTCGATGACCGAGGAATTCGAGACAGTCCGCACCCCCGATGTCGAGACCGCCTGCGCATGGTACGCCTCCGTGTTCGAGGCGGAAACGCTCGCACGTGAAGAGAATGGCGCCCGCTCCATGCGGATCGGCACGCGCCGCTACCGCATCATTCCGGGCGCAGACTCGGAGCCGAAGCATGACGCCCTCGTGCGCGATGTCGATGTCTGCATTGCGCGGGGCGCGACGCGCGGCGGGCGCATCGTGGAGCGCGCGCACAGCGCTCCCTGCGGCGGCCGGGAGGGCCGGGTCATGGACCCGTTCGGTCGGCTCTGGCGGATCAGGAGCGCGTAGGGCCGCGTTTCGACTTCCGGTTCACGAGGACGATGCCGAGCCCGACGAGCGCCAGCGCCGCGACGAGCTGTAGCGTCAGCGCGTCGTCGAAGACGAGCCAGCCGAAAATGACGCCGAAAACCGGCGCGAGAAAGCCGAAGCTCGCCATGTCCGATGCCGGATAGACGGAAAGCACCCAGAACCACGTCAGGAAGCCCATTCCGACCACGACGAAGGACTGGAAGAGCAGGATGGCGAGATGCGCCTCCGTCGGCTCCCTGATCGTGTCCCCCGTCAGGACGGCGAAGGCGATCATCGCCGGCGCGGAGACCGCAAGCTGGTAGAGGAGCTGCATCTCCGGGATCGACTTCGAGAAGGCGGTCGTCCGCGCCATCAGCGCGATCGCGGCCCAGCAGAGCGCGGCGAGGAGGCACATCAGGTCCCCCACCAGGGCCCATTCGGTCGCCGGCGTGGCGTTGCCCGAAAGCGCGAGCGCGACGCCCGAGACGGCGAAGACGAGGCCGAGCGCCTTGGCCTTCGTCATCCCCTCGCCCGGAATGAGGAAATGCGCCCCGAGGGTGACCCATACCGGCATCGTGTAGAAGAAGATCGAGGCGCGGGAGACGGTGGTGAAATCCAGCGCCATGAAGAGCAGCACGAACTCGACCGAGAAGAGAAGCCCGCAGATTACGCCCGGCCGGAAGCTCCCGTCGCTCAAGGAAAGCCGCTTTCGCATCAGGAGCGCGAAGATGAGGACCGGGAGGAAGGCGAGGGCGGAGCGGAGCCCGGCCTGGAAGGCCGGCGCGAAGCCGGCGTTCACCAGCTTCACCAGCACCTGGTTGAGCCCGAGCAGCGCCGAGAAGCCGACGAGAAAGGCGCCACCGAAGGCGTCTATGCGTTCCTTGCGGGCCATTCAGTCCCCGTTTCGCTCCCTGCCTCCATAGAGCAGGCGGGAGCCGCGCTGGCCAGAGCGCGAAACGCGGGGCAGCCCCGCGCGGAGCGCCGGGCTCACCGTTCGGTCGGATGGGGGGGAAGCGCCTTCAGATAGGCGGCGATGGCCGCGCGGTCTTCGCCGGATAGCGCGGCCGTGTTCTTCACCACGTCGGCCATGGAGCCTCCCGCGACATCGTAGTCAGGCGTGAAGCCGGATCTGAGGTATTCTGCGATGTCGGCGGCGCTCCAGGTCAGGCCGGTCTCGTGCGGGGTGAGGTTGGGGATGCGGCCCTTGCCGTCCGGGTTCGGGCCGCCGGCCAGCCAGCGGGAAAGGTCCGGCCCGCCGAGTGCGTTTCGCGCCGTATGGCACTCGCCGCAATGGCCGGGGCCTTCCACCAGATAGCGCCCGCGAGAAAGCGTCTCTCCCTCCACGGCGATCACGGGCTCCGGCGAGAGATAGAGCAGTTTCCAGAGCCCGATCCCCCTTCGGATCGAGAACGGGAAACCGAGTTCGTGCGGCGGGCTCTCCGCGTTCGATGGCGGCAACGTCATCATGTAGGCGTGGAGGTCCGCGATCTCCTGGGGCTCCATCTTCGCGTAGGAGCCGTAGGGGAAGGCCGGGTAATAGTGCGCGCCGTCAGGCGAGACGCCCGCCAGCATTGCGTTCGCGAGGTCCGCGACGGACCAGCCGTCGATACCCTCCGGCGATGGGGAGACGTTCGGCGCGCGGAAGGTTCCGAAATCCGTTTCGAAGGCGAGGCCGCCGGCGAGGACGAGCCGGGCCTCCCCTTCCGCCCCCGGCGCGGCGTGGCAGGAGGCGCAGCCGGAGATTCGGAACACGGCCTCCCCCCGCGCCGCGTCCCCCGTGAGCCCTTCGAGGCGCGCAGGGTCGACGCGCTCCGGCGCAGTGAGCGCGAGGCCGCCGCCGATCCCGGCGAGGCCGAGCGCGGCGACGAGGATGAGCGCCCGGCGCATCCGTCAGCCCTTCGGCTGACGGAACTCCTTGTGGCACCCGCCGCAGGAGGCGCCGACCGGGCCCATCGCGCCCTGAAGCGCGGCGAGGTCGTTCCCGGCGACGGCGGAGAGGTTCGCCGCGGCCTCGGCCAGCGCCTTGCCCTTCTCCGCGATCGCCGGATAGGTCGTCCAGATCACCGGCAGCGCCTCGGTCTTGTCCATGCCGAGGGTCGCATTGTCCGATCCCTGGGGCCACATTGCGGACTGGTCCGCCGTCGACATTGCGGCGAGCGAGGCGGCGGCGGAGGCCGCCTTGGCCGAATCATAGGCGATCTCGCCCTTCGCCATGCCGCCGAGGGTGCCAAGGTAGTGGGCGTAGAGCGTCATCAGCGATTTCCGCGCCTTTACCGCGCGGTCCATGTCCTGCGCCGCGGCGGCGCCGGCGGAGAGGGCGACGAGGGCCGCAAGGCCGAGCTTCACGATCTTTCCGGTCGTCTTGCCAGTCATCTGGGTCGTCTCCTGCTGGGGGCCTCAAGGGCCAATCCTCTTGCGTGGACTGGACGATACATTGTGCGCAATCATGCTAGAACTCTCCAAAAAACGGGAGGAACCTGTGCAATGGCGCACAACTCGACCTGGGACGACCTGCGCATCGTCCTCGCCGTGGCGGAGGCCGGTTCGGTGAACGCGGCGGCGAAAGCGCTCGGCCTCAACCATGCCACGATACTCCGTCGCGTCGACGCCTTCGAGCGCGGTCGCGGTGTGAAGCTCTTCCAGCGAAGCGCCCGCGGCGCCGTGGTGGCGGATGGCGCCGCGCCGCTGATTGATCGGCTCAGGGCGGTAGAGGCGGCGGTCGGCGGGTTCGAGCGGGCGGCGGCGGGCTTCGGCGCGACAGGCGACGCGCTGACCGGGCAACTCCGCCTGACGACGACCGATTCGCTGGCATTCACGGTCCTCCCCCGCATCCTCGCGCGGTTTCGAACGCTGCACCCGGCGATGCGCGTCGAGCTCATCGCCACCAATGCGCGGATCGACCTCGCCCGGCTCGATGCCGAACTTACGATCCGGCCAGCCGGCTCCGCGCCGGAGGGCCTGGTTGCTGAACCGGCTGGCAAGATGCGGATGCGCGTCTTCGGCGCGAGGGCCTATCTGGACCAGAACACGTCTCGCGACCCCGCCGCGCATCGCTGGCTCGGCGTCTCCGCCCTGCTTTCCCGGTCGCCGGCCTATGCGTCGCAGCAGGTTCTGCCCGCCGAGGCGATCGTCGCCCGCGCGGACAGTTTCGTGAGCCTCGCCGCACTCGCCCGCGCCGGTCTCGGCCTCGCCATGCTGCCGGATGTCGTCGCCGAAGGGCTGAGCCCGGCGCCGGGCTTCGATGAGCGGCTGGAGGCGTCGCTCTGGGTCGCGGCCCATCCTGACCTCGCGGATACGCCGCGCGTCGCCGCCTGCAGGCGCTTCTTCGCAGCGGCCTTGCGGGAAGAGCCGGAATTCGCGGATCAGTAATGCGGCGGTTTCGCGTCAGCCGGCGGCGCGTCGCCCTGCTCCTCCAGCATCGCCTCCATCGAGCGGGTGAGCTTGCCGATCTCGGCCTTCAGCGCCTCGATCTCCGCCCAGTGCGCCCGCGCCGTCTCCGCGATGTCCGCGATCTCGGCCTCGGCATGGGCGAGCGCCGTCTCTAGCGCCACGATCCTGTCCTCGTCAGAGCCCATAGAGCGCCCCGAACTTCGCTTCGAGATGGTCGAGCAGCGGCGCCGCGGAGGGCGCCTCGCCCGTCGCCGCCTCGATGAGCAAGGGGGCCGGAAGGAGAGCGCCCTTCGCATGGATGCGCTCCCGCAGCCAGGCGAGGATCGGCCCCGTCTCCGCCTGAGCGATCATCGCCTCCCGCCCCGGCAGCGCACGCTTCATCGCGGCGTCGAGGCAGGCCGCGTAGATGTTGCCGAGCGCATAGGTCGGGAAATAGCCGAAGAGCCCGGCGGACCAGTGCACGTCTTGCAGGACGCCGAGCCCGGCATGGGGAACCTCCCGCCCGAAATCACGCAGGAACCGCGCGTTCCACTCCGCCTCCAGCGCCGCGACGGGGAGCGCGCCGGAGATCAGCTCCCGCTCCAGCTCGAAGCGGAGGAGGATGTGGAGGTTGTAATGCGCCTCGTCCGCCTCCGTGCGGATGAAGCCGGTCTCCACCCGGTTCGCGGCGGCGTGGAGCGCCTCGGGCCCGTCGATCCCGAATTCGCCGAAGGCGTCCCGCATCGCGGGAAAGAGCCACTCCGCGAACGGGCGGGATCGGCCGATCTGGTTCTCCCAGAAGCGGGACTGGCTCTCATGCACGCCCATCGAGCAATAGTCGGCATGGGGCAGGAACGGGTCCGGCGCGCCCTGCGCATAGAGCGCGTGGCCGACCTCGTGGATGGTGGAATAGAGGCAGTTGAACGGGTCCGTCTCGTCCGTCCGCGTCGTGATCCGCACGTCGCCGCCGACGCCGGAGCAGAAGGGATGGACGACGAGGTCGATCCGCCCGGCCTCGAAATCGTAGCCGAGACGGCGGGCGACCTTCCGCGCGAGATCGAGCTGTGCATTCGCCGGGAAGGCGCCGGAGAGGGTCGCCGGCGCCGGCTTCTCCGCGATCGCCGCGCGGAGAGCGGAAAGGCGTGGGCGGAGCCCTTCGAGCAGCGGGGCGACCTCGGCCACGGTCGCGCCCGGCTCGAACTGGTCGAGAAGCGCTTCATAGAGCGCATCCGCGCCCTCGCCCTCCGCGAGGCAGGCCGCCTCTTCCCGCTTCAGCGAAACGATGCGTTCGAGCGCGGGGGCGAAGGCCGGAAAATCCCGCGCCTCCCGCGCCGCGGCCCAGATCTCGTGCGCCGCCGCCGTCTCCCGCGCCAGCGCCTCCGCCAGCCGCTCGGGCAGCCGGGTCGCGGCGCGATGACGCCTCCGCGCCGCCTTCAGGTCCGCCGCCTCGTCGGGCGCAAGCGCCTCGCCCTCCAACGCCGCGATCCACTCGCCCATCCGCGGATCGGCGGAAAGCGCGTGGGTCGTCGCCGCCATCGCCCCCGCCTGCTCCGCCCGCTGCGCCGCGCCCTTGGCCGGCATCATCGCCTCCTGATCCCAGGAGAGGAGCCCTGCGACCTGTTCCAGCGCGGCGATGCGGCGGAGATGCGCGCGGAGCGCGCCGAGCGCGTCGGATGAGGCGATTCCGGTCATCGGCGGGTTCCTTTACATGCGGAGCGCGTTGTTTATACGGTGCCGCCCGGCGGCGCGAGGGGAGTGCGGATGCTGATCTCGGTGGACAAGCGGCTTGTCCTCTTCTCGATGCCGAAATGCGGATCGAGCGCATTTCTGGCCGCGCTCGGCCCGCATTTTGGCGCGACGTTCGCCGGGCCGGCGCGGATGAAACACACGCCTTTCCACAAGTACAACAAGTTCTTGAAGCCCTATCTGGCCACCTTCACCGACCAGCCGTTCGAGACGGTCTGCCTCTTCCGCCAGCCGCTGGACTGGCACCAGAGCTGGTGGCGCTATCGCCAGCGGCCGAGGGCGCTGCGCAAGGGCACGTCGACCGCCTCCATGACCTTCGCGGAGTTCATCGAGCACAATCTGGCCGACAGCGACCGGGCGGCGCGCGTCGGCAACCAGTCCCGCTTCGTGACCGCGCCGGACGGCGGGATCGGGATGGACCGCATCTTCCGATACGAGAACATCGGCGAGTGCCACGCCTATATCTGCGAGCGGCTCGGCGTCTCCGTCCCGCTCGCGCAGGTGAATGTCTCGCCTGTGCGCGCGGTCGCGACGCCGCCGCCCCCCGAACTCATTGCACGGCACCGCGCCGTCTATGAGCGGGATTTCGAGATCTACGAGAACGTGGCCGTCTGAAATCCGATGCTGATCTCCCTCGAAAAGAAGCTCGCGATCTTCGCCATGCCGAAATGCGCTTCGAGCGCGATTCATGCCGAGTTTTCCCGCATCAATGCGATCCGGCTCGCCGGTTCCCCAGATGTGAAGCACACGAACTACATGACCTGGCGGCTGCATCTCGTCCCCTATCTCGAATCGCTCGGCTTCACCGGGATCGAGACCGTTTGCCTCTTCCGCGAACCTCTCGACTGGCTGGAGAGCCACTGGCGCTATCGCCAGCGGCCGGCGGCGCGGAACGGGCCGAACAGCACGGCGGGCGTGAGCTTCGAAGAGTTCGTGGAGCTATATGTCGACGGGAGGAGACGCCCCGCCAACCTTCGCTCGCCCGCCCGCTTCGTGACGGACGAGACCGGCGCCGTGGGGATCGACCGGATCTGGCGCTACGACCACATCGACGACTTCCTCGCCTATGTGAGGGGCCGCCTTGGCCGGCCGGCGCGGCCCAAGACCCGCAATGTCTCTCCAAGCCGCCCGCCTCAGCCGGTTGCGGCGGAGCTGCGCGCGCGATTTCGAGAACATGCGGCGAGGGAATACGAGATCTACGAGCGCGTGGCGCTCTGACGTCGCATCGTCTACTTCTCCACAGCCGCGTTGTGGTAAACGGAGGGTGAGCGGCGGAAGAGGGATGCCCATGCGGAAGGCGCTGCCAATCCTCGCGGCGATCTGCCTCGCTTTCTCGGCGGCCGAGGCGCAGCGCGTCTGCGTCGAGGAACTTGCGGGCACCTGCCTCAAATACGCCGATCCCGCACCGGGGCCCGCCCCGGCTCCCCCCGCGGAGCCCGCGCCCGTATCGGACGCCGAGCGGGCGGAGCGGGCGCTCGGTCTCGGCTTGGCGGAGCGCCGGCGCGTGCAGCAGGGGTTGCGCGCGGACGGGCTCTACGACGGCTCCATCGACGGCCTTGTCGGCCCTGGCACCCGCCGCGCGATCCGGGCCTGGCAGCGACGCGCGGGCGAGGCGGAGACCGGGTTCCTGACCGCAGGCCAGTTCCGCGCCCTTTCTGAAAGGGCGGCCGCGGCCGCGCTTGCGAACTCCGGATCGCCCGGCAGCCCGGCCGCCGCTTCCGGCCCGGGAGCGCTTGACCGCGAACGGACGGCGGTGCTTATCGGCGAGAGTTGCTATTTCACCGCCTTCGGCACGCCCTTCGACATGAAGTTCGAGGCGGGCGGCAAGGCGACGGCGTCCTATATCGAAGGATATGCGAACGTGGAGTGGCGGGTAGAGGCTGAGCAGCTCTGCCTGTTCGGGCCGATGGTGCGGCGCGAAGCCTGCGCGGCCCTGCCGCCCGAGCGCGTGGCGAACGAGCGCGCGATGCTGACGGAGCGCGCGCGGAAGCTCTGCTTCGAGTTCGAGCTGAGGCGCGTTCCCGGCCAGCTCTGAAGGCGCGGCGGCAGCCGCCTTCGAAGGCTTGCCGGGCTCCGCCTCTTCCTCTATACGGCGCGCTTCCGTGGCGGCGCGGGTCGGCAATCCGCGCCCAGAACCAGGATCGACGACATGAAGAAAGACATCCATCCCGAATACCACTTCATCGACGTGAAGCTGCTGAACGGCGACGTCGTGAAAATGCGCTCCACCTACGGGAAGGAGGGCGACGTGATGACGCTCGACATCGACCCTTCCGTCCACCCGGCCTGGACCGGCGGCGGGCAGAGGCTGATGGACACGGGCGGCCGCGTCTCCAGGTTCAAGAAGAAGTTCGAGGGCTTCGGCTTCTGATCCGGGCCGCGCACGCGGCCCCCTCCGCCTTTCCCGTCGCCTCCGGATCGCCCCATGCCCCGCGCCCATGTCATCGTGCTCGGCAACGAGAAGGGGGGCTCCGGCAAGTCGACGACGGCGATGCACCTCTTCGCCGCGCTCGCCCGGCAGGGCAAGCGCGTGGGCGCGATGGATCTCGACCTCCGGCAGCAGAGCTTCTTCCGGTATCTCGACAACCGCGCCGCCCGCGCCGGCAAGACGGGAGAGGCGCTTGCGCTTCCGCTTCGGCGGGACATTTCCGCCTCGAAGCTGAACGACCGGCGCGAGGCCCGCGCGGCGGATGACGAAGCCTTCGGCGGCGCTCTCGAATCGCTCCAGGCGGAGACGGATTTCATCCTGATCGACTGCCCCGGCGCGCATTCCTATTTCGCGCAGCTCGCCCATGCGAGCGCGGACACGCTCATCACCCCGATGAACGACAGCCTGATCGATTTCGACCTCCTCGCCCGCGTCGATCCGCTGACGGAGAAGGTGATCGGCCCCTCCGTCTATTCCGAGATGGTCTGGCGCGCGCGGCAGATCCGGGCGGAGGCGGGGCTTAGGCCGCTCGACTGGATCGTGACGCGCAACCGGATGTCAAACCTTCAGGCGCACAACAAGCGCAAGGTGGGCGGCCTCCTCGGGGAACTCGCGAAGCGGATCGGGTTTCGCCTCGCCCCCGGCTTCTCGGAGCGGGTGATCTTCCGCGAACTCTTTCTCGACGGGCTCACGCTGCTTGACCTGCCGGGAGGCTCGATGTCCCTCTCCCATGTCGCGGCGCGGCAAGAGGTGCGGGACCTGTTGAAGACGCTCGCCCTCCCCGGGGTGAGCGCGGCGATCTGACGGGAGGGACGGGCGATGCGCGTGGCCATGATCGGAACGGGATATGTCGGGCTCGTCTCAGGCGTCTGCTTCTCGGATTTCGGGCATGACGTGGTCTGCGTCGACCTCGACGCGGCGAAGATCGCGCTGCTGAACCGGGGCGAAACGCCGATCTACGAACCCGGCCTCGGCGCGATGATGGAGAAGAATGTCGCCGCCGGGCGGCTCTCCTTCACAACCGACCTCGCCGCCGCGGTGAAGGGGGCGGAGGCCGTGTTCATCGCGGTCGGCACGCCGACGCGGCGCGGCGAGGGTCATGCGGACCTTTCCTATGTCTTTTCGGCGGCGGAGGCGGTGGCGGCGGCGCTGACCGGTCCCTCGATCATCGTTCTGAAATCCACCGTCCCGGTAGGCACCAACCGGGAAGTGAAGCGCCGTGTCGCGGCGGCGCGGCCAGACCTCGCCATCGCCGTCGCCTCGAACCCGGAATTCCTGCGGGAGGGCGCTGCGATCGAGGATTTCATGCGGCCGGACCGCGTGGTCGTCGGCATCGAGGACGACGCGACGCGGAAGGCGATGAAGCGGCTCTACCGGCCGCTCAATCTCCGCGGGCCCTCCATGGTCTTCACCTCGCTGGAGAGCGCGGAGATGATCAAGTACGCAGCCAACGCCTTCCTCGCGACGAAGATCACCTTCATCAACGAAATCGCGGACCTCTGCGAAAAGACGGGGGCGGACGTGCAGGCCGTCGCCCGCGGCATCGGGCTCGACGGTCGGATCGGCTCCAAGTTCCTCCATGCCGGGCCGGGCTATGGCGGCTCCTGCTTCCCGAAGGACACGTTGGCGCTGACCCGTACGGGGCAGGAGGCGAACAGCCCTCTCCGCATCGTAGAGACGGTGATCGAGGTGAACGAGGCGCGAAAGCGAAAGATGGCGGAGAAGGTGATCGACGCCTGCGGCGGCTCTGTCGCCGGCAAGCGGATCGCCGTGCTCGGCGTGACGTTCAAGCCGGATACGGACGACATGCGCGACGCGCCCTCGCTCACCATCGTCCCCGCGCTGATCGGGCGGGGGGCGAAGGTGGTGATCGTCGACCCGGAAGGGCGGCGGGAAGGCGAATCGCTGCTGCCCGGCGCGGACTGGGCGGAGGACGCCTACGAGGCGGCCTCGGGCGCGGCGGCGGCGGTGGTCATCACCGAGTGGAACGCCTTCCGCGGGCTTGATCTCGAACGGCTCCGCGAGGGGATGGCAGGGGACGTTCTGGTCGATCTCCGCAACATATTCCGCCGCGACGAGGCGCAGGCGGCGGGCTTCGCCTATACCGGCGTCGGGCGTGGCGCGGCCTGATCACGGCTTCGTCAGTACGACCCGGAGGCTCGCAAAGCCGGAGCTCATCGCTTAAGTCTCCTCCCGACCCGCAATCCGGAGACCGAGATGAGCGACGCATACACCCCCCCGAAAGTCTGGCAATGGGAGCAGGCGAGCGGCGGCCAGTTCGCCAGCATAAACCGCCCCATCGCCGGCGCGACGCATGAGAAGGCGCTGCCGGTCGGCGAACATCCGTTCCAGCTCTATTCGCTGGCGACGCCGAACGGCGTGAAGGTCACCGTGATGTTCGAGGAGCTTCTGGCTCTCGGACACAAGGCCGCCGAGTATGACGCCTGGCTCATCAGGATCGGGGACGGGGAGCAGTTCGGCTCCGGCTTCGTCGAGATCAACCCCAACTCGAAGATCCCGGCGCTGCTGGACAGGTCCGGGCCGGAGCCGGTGCGGGTCTTCGAATCGGGCTCGATCCTCCTGCACCTCGCGGAGAAGTTCGGCGAGTTCCTGCCCTCCGGCGCGGCGCGGACCGAGTGCCTCAACTGGCTCTTCTGGCAGATGGGCAGCGCGCCCTATCTCGGCGGCGGCTTCGGCCATTTCTACGCTTATGCGCCCGAGAAGTGGGAATATCCGATCAACCGTTTCGCGATGGAGACGAAGCGGCAGCTCGACGTGCTGGACAGGCGGCTGGCCGACAACCGGTTCATGACCGGCGAGGATTACAGCATCGCGGACATGGCGATCTGGGCCTGGTATGGCCAGCTCGTGCTCGGTCGGCTCTATTCGGCGGCGGAGTTCCTCGATGTCGCGAGCTACGCGAACGTGATGCGATGGGCGAAGGAGATCGACGCCCGCCCCGCCGTCCTCCGCGGACGGATGGTCAACCGTGTGTTCGGCGAGCCTTCGCTCCAGCTCCATGAGCGGCATGACGCGTCCGATTTCGACACGAAGACGCAGGACAAGCTGGCCCCCGCCGCGGGGTGACGTTCAGAGCGGGGTTCGATCTGACAGGGCCACGTCGAACCCCGCTCCAGGTTTCTATTTTTCGCGCAGTCTTCCGCCCGTTGTTTCACTCGGGTCGGAGTGCGCTCAGCGCCCGGCGCTCTCCACCGGCACGCAATCCTTGCCCTGCGCCTGGATCGCGGCGCAGGCGGCGAGGGCGCCGGGCCTGTCGAACCCGGTCAGCTGCGCCCTCCACGCGGGCCTGCCGGAGAGGGTGAACTGATCCACGTCCCTGCCGGCGGCGGCGAGGCCGCGCACGCCAAGCGCCGCGGAGGCGAGTTCGGCGATGGCCGTCTCTTCCTTCGCAAAGATGCCGAGCTGAACCGACCAGTCGGAGACTGCGTCCTCCCGCGGGATCGGCGCCGGGGCGACCGCCAGTTCCGAACCCGGTCGGATCCGCGGCCAAGGGCTGCGGCGCGGCGACAGGCGCGTATATTCTTGCGGCGGCGTCTCGGAAGCGGCTGCGGACGGAACGAGCATCTCCCCTGCCTGGGCGAGGAGCGAAGCGGAGGCGGCCCTTTCGTCCCCGGGCCGGGCCGGCGGCGGCGGGCTTTCTTCAGGCGCGGCCGCGGCGACCGCCCGTGCGGCGGTCGAGGCGGAAGCCACACGATTCTCCCCGCCGCCAGACCCGACGCGGCGGATGAGGGCGGCCGTCGAGATGTATTCGGCCTCCGACGGCGCCTTTCCGAAGCCGAGATCAAGCAGCTCCGCCGCCCGCTTGTTCCGCCAGGGCGTGGACTTGCCGCCGAAGACGACGGCGATGATCCGCTCCTGCCCGCGCTCGGCGGAGGCGACGAGGTTGAAGCCGGCGGCGCTGGTGTATCCGGTCTTGATCCCGTCCGCGCCGCGATAGGCGTTCAGAAAGCGCCGATTGGTGTTGTAAATCGTGCGGCCCGAGGCCGGAGTCGTGATCCGGCTGAACAGGTTGTAGTATTGCGGGTGGTCATAGAACAGCGCTCGGCCGAGGATCGCCATATCCCGCGCCGTCGAATACTGGCCTGACTGAGTAAGGCCGGAGGCGTTCAGGAAGCGCGTGTTCGCCATGCCGAGTTCGCGCGCTCGCCGCGTCATGATGTCGGCGAACGCCGACTCGGAGCCGCCCACGGCTTCCGCGAGCGCCGCCGCCGCGTCATTCGCCGACTTGATGGCCGCCGCGCGAATCAGGTCGCGGATGCGCACCTTCTGCCCGGCGCGATAACCCATCTTCGAAGCCGGTTTCGCCGCGACGTGGCGGGAGATGGTGACCCGCTGGTCAAGGCCGAGCCGCCCGGCCTTCACCGCCTCGAAGGTCAGGTAGAGCGTCATCATCTTGGTGAGCGAGGCGGGGTGAAGCCGCCGGTCCGCGTCCGATTCGTGAAGAACTGCGCCGGTCCGCGCGTCCATCACAAACGCAGCGTACGGAGCCGCCTCGACTCTCTGGCCTGTTGAAAAAGCCGCCCCCAAGACCGCCATAACGGCGATCATCATGCGCAAACCGCTCATGACGCCCTCATTTGCCCGTATCCGTCTCCGCGTGGCGATGCTCTTTTTCCCGGCTCGCCGTCACGTCTGCTGCGGGAGCATCGTAACATCGACGGCCAGCCTATGGAAACAGAAACTAATTTCCGTGTCGTTAACCACGGCGCAAAGACCGGATTCTGCAACCGGAGGAATTGTTGCGCCGCAAAACGGGTATTGACGCAGTGCAGCAAAGCCATCATATGAGGCATCGTTAACGCAATCCGAGCCGCCCGCTCCCCCCGTGAGCGCCAACGGACGCAAAAAAGGAGATCCGACAATGGCCACCGCCAAGGACGCCGCCGCCAAGGTCGAGTCGCTCGCCGCCGACGCGCAGAAGGCCGCGACCGACCAGTTCGAGAAATTCGCGAAGTCCTTCGAGGACGTCGCCGCCTTCGGGCAGGAGACGGTGGACGCGATGATGAAATCGTCCAACATCTTCGCCAAGGCCGCCGAGGAGATGAACGCCGAGTTCGTCAGCTTCTCGAAGAAGACGATGGAAGAAGGCGTCGCCGCCGCGAAGGAGATGTCGTCGATCAAGACGATGCCCGAATTCGTCGAGAAGCAGGCCGCCTTCGCCAAGTCCGCGCTTGACGGCTACATGAAGCAGGCCGCAAAGTTCAACGAGATGTTCATGGCCGCCGCGAAGGACGCCGCCGAGCCGATGAACGCGCGCGCTGTCGCCGCAGCGGACCTCGTGAAGTCCTATCGCATCTAACGCTTTCTTAAGCGCGGATGAGGGAGAAGGGGGCCGCGGCCCCCTTTTCTATTCGGGCCGTTCCATTATATCATCGCGACGATGAAACAGACGGGCACGACGGCAGAACCGATGGACGAGTTCCGCACAATGACGCACCTCTCCATCATCCGCGCCGCGGAGGGCGGCGACGATCGGGGCGGGAATGGCGGCGGTCGGCGGGGCACCGATACGGTAATCGTCGCAAAGCCCAAGGCGAAGACGCAGCGGCCCTCGCTCTACAAGGTCATGCTGCTGAACGACGACTACACGCCGATGGAGTTCGTCGTGCATGTGCTGGAGCGAATTTTCGGGCTCACGAACGCGCAGGCGGTGGAGCTGATGTTGACTGTCCACCGTCGCGGTGTCGCCGTTGTTGGCGTTTTCTCGTTCGAGGTGGCTGAGACGAAGGTGACCCAGGTGATGGATTATGCGCGGCGGAACCAGCACCCACTCCAGTGCACGATGGAAAAGGAGTAGGCGCCGGCGCCCGTTCTTTCGGCGCCGCAGCTCCGCTCACGGATAAATCACACTTCTCTGGCATCCTCCCTTGATCGGCTGCTGACAAGGCCGAGATATAATGGTGAGATCGGCACAAGACGCGGGGTCATACGGGCGCCGCATCGCCGACGAACGGAGTTGTCATGCCGTCCTTCACGAAATCGCTCGAAGAGGCCATCCACAGGGCGCTCGCACTCGCCAATGCGCGGCGCCATGAGCTCGCGACGCTGGAGCATCTGCTTCTCAGCCTTGTCGACGAGCCGGAGGCTTCAACCGTGATGCGCGCCTGCGGGGTCGATCTCGAAGCCTTGCGCGCGTCGCTAATCCGCTTCGTGGACGAAGAGCTCGATACGCTGGTGAGCGAGATCGAGGGCTCTGAAGCTGCGCCCACCACCGGTTTCCAGCGCGTGATCCAGCGCGCGGCCATTCACGTCCAGTCTTCAGGTCGGTCGGAGGTGACGGGGGCGAACGTGCTTGTTGCGATCTTCGCGGAGCGGGAGAGCCACGCCGCCTTCTTCCTGCAGGAGCAGGACATGACGCGCTACGACGCCGTGAACTATATCAGCCACGGCGTTGCAAAGGACCCGGCCTATGGCGAGCCGCGGCCCGTGCGCGGGGCCGAGCAGACGGAGGAGGCGGAAACGCAGGAAGCGTCAGGCGGCAAACAGGAGGAGACGGCGTTGGGCAAATACTGCGTCGATCTCAACGCGAAGTCGCGCCAGGGCCGCGTCGATCCGCTGATCGGCAGGGCCGAGGAAGTGGAGCGCTGCATCCAGGTGCTCTGCCGCCGGCGGAAGAACAACCCGCTCCTCGTCGGCGACCCGGGCGTGGGCAAGACAGCCATCGCCGAGGGCCTCGCCAAGAAGATCGTCGAGGGCGAGACGCCGGACGTGCTGGCAGGCGCCACGATCTTCAGCCTCGACATGGGCGCCCTGCTCGCCGGAACCCGGTATCGCGGCGATTTCGAGGAACGGCTGAAGGCGGTCGTCAAGGAGCTGGAGGAGCATCCGGACGCGATCCTCTTCATCGACGAGATCCACACCGTGATCGGCGCGGGGGCGACCTCCGGCGGCGCGATGGACGCCTCGAACCTCCTGAAGCCCGCGCTCCAGTCCGGCACGCTCCGCTGCATGGGCTCCACCACCTACAAGGAGTTCCGCCAGCATTTCGAAAAGGACCGGGCGCTCTCCCGCCGGTTCCAGAAGATCGACGTGAACGAGCCTTCGGTCGACGACGCAGTGAAGATTCTCCGCGGTCTCAAGCCCTATTTCGAGGAGCATCACGAACTCCGCTACACCAACGAGGCGGTGAAGCTCGCCGTCGACCTCGCGCATCGCTACATCAATGACCGGAAGCTGCCCGACAGCGCCATCGACGTGATCGACGAGGCCGGGGCCGCGCAGCATCTCGTCGCCGAATCGAAGCGAAAGAAGACCATCGGCGCGAAGGAGATCGAGGCGGTGGTGGCGAAAATCGCCCGCATCCCCCCGAAATCCGTCTCGAAGGACGATGCCGAACTGCTGAAGGATCTCGAAGGCAAGCTGAAGCGCGTCGTCTTCGGGCAGGACAGTGCGATCGAGGCGCTCTCCTCCGCGATCAAGCTCGCCCGCGCCGGGCTCCGCGAGCCGGAGAAACCGATCGGCTCCTATCTCTTCGCGGGTCCCACCGGCGTCGGCAAGACGGAAGTGGCGAAGCAGCTGGCCGATATTCTCGGCGTCACGCTGCTGCGTTTCGACATGTCGGAATACATGGAGAAGCATTCGGTGAGTCGCCTGATCGGCGCCCCGCCGGGCTATGTCGGCTTCGATCAGGGCGGCCTCCTGACGGACGGGGTGGACCAGCATCCGCATGTCGTCCTGCTGCTGGACGAGATCGAGAAGGCGCATCCGGATGTCTTCAACATCCTCCTGCAGGTGATGGACCACGGGAAGCTGACGGACCACAACGGCAAGTCGGTCGACTTCCGCAACGTCGTCCTGATTATGACGTCCAACGCCGGCGCCGCGGAGCAGGCGGCCACGGCCATCGGCTTCGGGCGGGATCGGCGCGAGGGTGAGGATGTCGCGGCGATCGAGAAGGCGTTCAGCCCCGAATTCCGCAACCGGCTCGACGCCGTCGTGAGTTTCGGCGCCCTGCCGCGGGAAGTCATCCTGCAGGTGGTCGAGAAGTTCGTGCTCCAGCTCGAGGCGCAGCTGATGGACCGGGCGGTGGCCATCGAGCTCAGCCCCGCCGCGGCGGAATGGCTGGCCGAGAAGGGCTATGATGATCGTATGGGCGCCCGCCCGCTCGCCCGCGTGATCCAGGAGCACATCAAGAAGCCGCTCGCGGAAGAGCTGCTCTTCGGCAAACTGTCGAAGGGCGGGCTCGTGAAGGTCGAGGTGCGGGACGGCAAGCTCGTCCTCGACGTGACGCCGCCCGAGGCGAAGCGCCTCTCCGGCGACAAGCCCCCGCTTTTGACGGCGGAGTAACAGATTTCGCCGGCGCGCCGTGTGCGCGCCGGCGGCTCTCGCCGGACTGCTCTATTCTATAGTGACGGCAATGAGGCCCGGCGAAGTGCTGGGGCCCCAGGGATTGGTGCGCCTCAGTGTCGGCTGGAACAGCAGCCTGACATTCGGGTAGGCGCTTTCAACAGCCACGTTGTGCCATTGGAGCTGGTCCAGCACGCATTCGTCCCGGCCTTGGGTCGAGAGAATGCAGGACTGGTCGAAGGGCGCGCCCGCGTCGAAAGTCTCTACCCGGAGACGCAGCCGCATCGCCCCGGCATCGGCCGGAGAAACGAAGATACGGAAGGTGCTGCCTGAGAACTTCGAGACCGAAGTGAACTCCGGGGCTGTCGCGCCGCCCGCCGTTTCAGGTGCTGGGGGAGAGGCGGCGCCGCGAAGCGCCACGGCCTGGTCGGCTGTAAGAAATCCGGTCGCCGGCTCTCCTCGCGACCTTTGAAAGGCCGCGATCGCGCGGCGCGTCCGCGGGCCGAAGGCGCCGTCCGGCGCGCCGGCGTCCAGCCCCTCGGCGTTGAGCCCGGTCTGGATGGCCCGGCGCTCCGCCGCGCCGAGGCCGAGGCTCCGCTCCGCCGCCGCTTCCGGCGAGACGGCGGCCGAAGGCGCAGGCGAAGCCGGCGCCGCCGCGCGCGGGGCCTCCTCACGCCATTTCAGGCAGGTTCCCGCCAGTTCCTCCACGCAGATGCGTTGTTGCGCGAAGGCCGGGCCGGCGAAGGCCACGAAGGCGGCGATGATCGTCAGCATCTGTCTCGACGGCACGTCATGTCCTCCGTAATGCGCGCCCTGCATCCGATTGGCGTGATGTCTATTGCAGCGTCAGGGTGAGCAGGCCGGGCGAATCCTGCGCGTTCGGGTCGCCCATGATCAAGGTTCGCGGATCGAAGCGAAGCGTGACCTCGGGCAACGCGCCCTCGACGCGCACGCGGTTCCAACCGGATTGACCCAGAATGCATTCAAATGGGCCCGAACGCGGGGCCCTGCACGTCTGCTCGAAGGTCGAGCTGCGGTTCTGCGTGGTCATCCGCAGGCTCAGTGTCACCGACTCACTATCGGCCGGCTCCGCCCTTAGGGCGAAGCGGCTCGCGCCGTGGCGCATCTCCGCCGAGATCGGCGAAGCAGATTCGGGCTCCGGCGCCTCCCGGGGCGCGACCGCGACAGGCGCGGGAGCGGGCGAGGGCGCCGGCCGGGCCGCCCCTTCCAGCGCCTCCGCCTCCTCCGCCGCGAGATAGCCGGTCGCGACGCGGCCAGTAGCGCGCTGCCAGTTCAGGAGCGCGCGGCGCGTCTGCGGTCCGAAGGCGCCGTCGGGCATCCCCGCCTCGAAACCGGCGCGGTTGAGCGCGGCCTGGACGCGCCGCCGCGCATCCGCATCGAGGCCGAGCGCCTGCTCCGCAATCGCCTCTGCAGAAGGCGGCGGCGGCGCCGGGGCGGGGGCGGCGCGGGTCGGCTCCTCCTCCCGCCATTTCAGGCAGGTGCCCGCCAGTTCCTCCTCGCAGACCCGTTGCGCCGCCGCCGGCGCGGCGAGAAGAGCGACGGCGAGCAAGGCGGCCCGGCTCACCATGTGTTCGAGACGCTCCGGAGATAGGCGCGGGCGTCGGCGAAGCCGCCCTCCGCCGCGCCCTCAAGGAGCCGCCGGCTCGCCTCCGGATCCTTCTTCACGCCGACGCCGAGCCCGTACATCACGCCGAGATAGGCCTGCGCTTCCGCCCTTCGCGGCGCGGCCTGCTTCATCAGCGCCACAATCTCCTGCGCCGTCAGGTCGCCTGTGGCCGCGAGGCCGGTCGCGGATCGCCAGGCGGAAATGGCCCCGGCGGTGCCCGGCCCCTTCGCCCCGTCGATCGCGCCCCGGTAATGGCCGAGCGCGGCGAGCGCCGTTTGCCGCCATTCCATCGCGATTTCCTCCGCCTTGCCGAGGGAGGCGTCGTCCACATCGGCCAGCCAGTCCGCGAGCGGATCGGCAGGCGGCGGCGGCGCTGCGGGCGCGGCGGCGGCGATGACGGGCGCCGCGCCTTCCGCGAGCGTGGCCGGCGCTGCCGGGCAATCGAGCCCGTAGCCTTCGAGCTTCGCGCAGGCTTCGGCGAAGACCGCCTCGGGCAGCGCGGCTTCGAGCGCGGCCCGGCGCGGATGCGTCTCTCCCGCCGCGCGCCAGGCCCCGTCCAGCGCGTCGAGCGCGCCGGAGCCCAGCGCTTCGTCGATCTGCGCATGAAGCGCGAGGGCGGCGAGTAGCGCTGGCCGCTCCTCATGGTCCGTCGCCAGCTCCAGCGCCGCTTCGAGCGCCGCCCGGTCTTGCGAGGCGAGGGCGGCGGAGACGAAGCGATCCGCCTCCAGCGCCGCCAGCCGCGCCTCCGCCGCCGCGCGGTCGGTATGATCCGGGAAGGCGGCGACCGCCCTCCGAAGCGCCTCCGGGTCGTCTCCCGCAAGCGCTACGCGATAGGCCTCGTCCGCCGGCGGCGGCCCCGCCCGGCCGAGCGGCAGCGACCCCTCGGGCAGGATCGCGGCGAATTCTGTATAGGGCCGCTGCTGCACCCCGGCATATTGCTCTGTCAGGCGGCCGAGCGAGGTGAAGAGAAAGCGCACGTCGAGATCCGGCGATTCCTCCAGCTTTTCCGCAAGCGCGCGGGTATAGGGCGAGAGCTCGCCCGGGGGCCCGTCCTGCGCCACCGAGCCGGGCGCGGTGGAATAGGCGATGATTTCCCCCGCCTCCGCGGTGATCCGCCCGAGGCCCCTTGTTCCCCCGCGAGTCGAGGGCAGGAAGGTATTGTTGCGGCAGGCGTCGAGTATCACGACCTTCAGCTTCGCCGCGCCTGCGATGGCGGTGCGGACCTTGGCGAGGTCCACCGCCTCGAACTGCGCGTCCCGCTCCCGCTTCAGCTCTGCGTCAACGGGAATGATATAGTTGCGCCCGCCGATCTCCATCCCGTGCCCGGAATAGTAGACGAGCGCGACCTCGGCCCGGTCCGCCACATCGGCGAAATCGGAAAGCGTGCGCATCAGTTCGCGTTCGGTGAGGTTGAAGTGCTGCCGTACGTCATAGCCGATCTTCCGCAGCGTCTCCGCCATCCGGTTCGCGTCGTTCGCAGGGTTGGCGAGCGGCGCCTGGTGCGCATAGTCCGAATTGCCGATCACGAGCGCTACACGTTCGCTCGCGCCGGCCGCGAAGGCGACGAGGGCCGAGAGGAGGGCGGCGAGGGCCGCCGGAAGGGCGAACGGCTTCATGGCTCAGTCCCCGGTTAACGCCTTCAGAATATGGCGCCGGGATGGCGAAAGCGAAGAGAAGTTGCGCCTGGGCGGGCCGCGGGTCGTGAGAATCCTCACCCCAACGGGCGTGATCAGCCGCCGCCCCGCGCCGGGCGCTCGGTGAACTTCAACTCGATCCGCCGGTTCCGCGCCCGCGCCTCCGGCGTTCCCGCCGTGTCGAGCGGCTGGAATTCGCCATAGCCGAGCGCGGCGAGCCGCTCTGGCGGCAGGCCCTCGAAATCCGTCAGATAGCGGACGACGGAGAGCGCGCGGCCCTGGCTCAGCTCCCAGTTGTCGCGAAACTCGCCGGCGCCGGAGAGAGGCACGTCGTCAGTATGCCCCTCGGCGACGAGCAGCCATTCGATCCCCTCCGGGATCCGATCGATGACCTCACGGAGCGCGCCGCCAAGCCTGGACAGCTCCCGCCGCCCTTCGAAACCGAGATCTGCGGAGCCGGTGTCGAAGAGCACCTCCGACTGGAACACGAAGCGGTCCCCGACGATGCGGATCTCCTCCCGGTCGCCGAGCACCTTCCGCATCTCTCCGAAGAATTCGGAGCGATAGGCCTCGAGGCTTTCCTTTTCCGCCCGGAGACGCTCCGCCTCCCGCGCTTGGAGCTGCGCCTCGCGCGCCAGCGCGGCGTTGAGCCGGGAGCCGAGATTGGCGATCTCCACGCCTGCCTCCCGGTCCCTAGCCTCCGACGCATCCAGCTGGGCTGAAAGCTGCGCGAGCTGGGCGCGGAGCTCCGCCGCCTGCTCGTTGAGGAGCGCCAGCTCCTTCGCCTGGTCGGAGACGGCGTCCTCCCGCTCCGCGAGGGTTGAGCGGGCGAGGGCGAGGAGCGCTTCCTGCCGCCGCCGCTCCGCCTCCTCCGCCGAGAGCTGCTCTGAGAGCGCGGCGCCGGCCTCTTCCGCTTCCCGCTTTGCGGCCTCGGCGGCGGCGAGGAGCGTGAGCGTCTCCTCCGCCTCCCGCCTCCGCTCCTCCAGCGCAAGCGTCATCGCCGTGATCTCGGCGTCCGCCTCGCGGAGCCGCGCGCGGAGCGCCTCCGCCGCCGCGATGGAGGCGAGGCGGAGGCGTTCCTCCTCCGTCAGTTCCGTCTCCAGCGCGCCGATCCGCGCCAGCGCCGCGTCGCGCGCCGCGCGTTCCTCCGCGGTTTCCGCCTGTGCGGCGACCCGCTCCGCTTCCAGCGCGGCGATCAGGGCGAGGTTGGCGGCCCGGTCCGCCTCAAGCGCGGAGATCGCCCGGTCTCCCGCCGCCATGTCCGCATTGAGGTCGGCGATAAGCGCCTCCAGCGCCTCACGCTCCGCGGCGGCGCGGCGAGCCTCCTCCGTCCCGGCGTCGATCTCATCCCGCGCGCGGGCGAGGGCTAGGGCGAGAGCCTCCTTCGCGTCGATCTCTTCCGCGACCTCACCTTCCAGCGCCGCCACCCGGCCCTCGAGCGCGGAGCGCTCCGCGAGAAGCGAGGCGACCTGCGTCTCGAAATCCGCCACGCGCCCGCGGAGCGCCGTCCGCTCCTCCGCGAGCCCTGCGGCGAGGTCGGTGGCGGCGTCGAGCTCCGCCTCCCGCTCGATGATGGTGGCGCGGGCGACGCCGAGCTCCCGGTCCAGTTCCTCCGCCCGCGTCACCTCCATCGCCAGCACGTTGGAAAGCCCGGCGAGCTGCGCGGAAAGGTCCCCGAGCCTTCGCTCCTGCTCCTCGATCACCTGTTCCTGCCCGGTGATCTGCGTGCGGAGCACGAATTGCACCAGCATGAAGATCGAGAGGACGAACATGAGGACGAGCAGCAGCGCCGTCATCGCGTCGACGAAGCCGGGCCAGATCGCCGCTGAGCCGCGCGCCTTGTCCGAAAGGCGGCTCACGGCCATGTCAGCCGCGCCCCAGTCGTTCCGCCACCTGACCGAGCGCGCGGGCGAGGCCGCCTAGCTCCGCCCTGATCTCCGAGATCGCGTCCTGCCGGCCGGTCGCCAGCTCCTCGCTCAGGCGGAGGAGCTGCCGGTCGATATTGCGGAGCCGCGCCTCCGCCTCCTCGCCGAGCGCGCCCGGCGCCGGCTTCGCGGCCGTCGTCTCCAGCCGTTCCGCGATGCGTGCGAGGAGCGCAGTCTGCCGCGCCGGCTCCTCCGGATCGACAGGGCGAACGGTCTCCGCAGCCGCCTGCGCCTCGGCCCGCGCCGCCATTTCGGCGACGAGGGCGGAAAGCTCCGCCACCTGCGCGGCGTTCTGCTCCACGAGCTGCATCGCGGCGCCGAGCTGATCGCCCTCGCCGGCTTCGGCGCCGAAGGAGATGCGGGTGATCGAGGCCAGCCAGTCCTCCAGCGCGCGGTAGAACTGGTTCTGCGCGCGGGAGGAAAAAAGCTCGAGGAGCCCCACCACGAGCGACCCGGCGAGGCCGAGCAGCGAGGAGGCGAAGGCGGTGCCCATGCCGCCGAGCTGGTTTTCGAGCCCGCTCATCAGCGCGTCGAAATCGATCCCTCCGCCCTCGGTCGGGCGGAGTGAACGGATCGTGTTCACGACCTCCGGCACGGTTAGCGACAGCCCCCAGAAGGTGCCGAGAAGGCCGAGGAAGATCAGAAGATTGGCCAGATAGCGGGTGATGTCCCGGCTCTCGTCGATCCGCGTCGCCACCGTGTCGAGGATCGAGCGCGTGGAGGTGGAGGTCAGCGCGCGCCTGGCTCTCTGGTCCCGCAGCAGCGTGGAGAGCGAGCGGAGGAGCCGTGGCGGCTCCACGAATTCATGCCCGGGCCGGTCGATGGCGAAGCCCTCGATCCAGCTCACGGCGCGCATCAGCGCGAAGACCTGCCAGAACGTGGCGACGACGCCGATGACGAAGACGCCGCCGATCAGCCCGTTGAGGCCGACATTGGCGAGGAATACTGTCTCGATGGGCTTGTGGAGAACCCAGGCGGCAATGCCGATGGCGCCGAGCGAGCCGAGCATCGCCAGGATCTGGCGGACCGGCTGCTCGAACTCCACCCTGATCTGGCCCCCGCCGACCATGCCGCCCTCCGCGCGCCCTTTCGCGGCGCATCATGCGGCGCTGCGGCGCCGCCCGCAAGGGGCGGCGGATTCAGGCCTTTCCGGCCTCGCGGCCTGCGCCCGTCAACGCTTCCAGCCGCGCCTCTTCGGCCAGAACGATCTCCACGAGGCGGCGGCGCTCCGCGGCGCTGATGTCCGGATGGTCGCGCAGGATCTCCGCCGACGCGCGGAGCCCTGTCAGCGCGGTGCGGATGCGCTCCGCCGCATGGCGGCGCGGCGCAGCCGCCGCAGGCCGCGCGGCGCGCAGCCAGTCGAGCGCGGCGCCTGGCGCGCGCCAGAGCGCGATGAGCGTCGCCGCCATCGCCTCGGCGCGCAGACGACGCGCATGCAGCATGGCGGCGTCGACCGCGGCGTAATCCAGATCGGCGCGGTAAGGTTCTGAGTTCTTGTTCATTTCAGGCTTCATCTCGGGTCTCCATGCGAATGGCGGCCCCCCCGGCGGCGGCGGGCCATGCCCGCTCTGTTGCAGTGCAACGTAGCGGCATCGGCGGAAAATCCGAGAGGCGCAGGCGCAAACCCGCCTTGCGCTCTGATCATGGCGAAGATCTCAGGCGGCGGCGAGGTGCTCGCAGAAGCGCTCGTAGGCGAGGGGGTTGGCGGCGACGATGCGGCCCTCGGCGATCGGGTCGCCCGGCCCGTCCAGCGGGCCGACGAAGCCGCCCGCCTCCCTCACGAGGATCGCGCCCGCCGCAACGTCCCAGGCGTTGATGCCGCGCTCCCAATAGCCGTCATAGCGCCCGGCGGCGACATAGGCGAGGTCGAGCGCGGCCGCGCCCCAGCGGCGGAGCCCGGCGCACCGAGGCATAAGGATCGCAATTTCCTTCAGCGTCTTCGGCAGATGCTTCGAGTTGGCGAAGGGAACCCCGGTTGCGAAGATCATCTCGATCATGTCGCGCCGGCCGGAGACTCGGAGCCGACGGTCGTTCATCCAGGCGCCTTGGCCCTTCTCGGCGGTGAACATCTCGTCCTTTGCCGGGTCGTAGACGACGCCGGCGATGATCTCCCCCTTCCGCTCCAGCGCGATGGAGACGGCCCAGTGCGGCAGGCCGTGGAGGAAGTTCGTCGTCCCGTCCAGAGGGTCGACGATCCAGCGGTGCATTCCGTCCGCCCCCTCGGCCTCCTCGCTTTCCTCGGCGAGCCAGCCATAAGCGGGGCGCGCCTCCATCAGCGTGTCGCGAATGATCTGTTCGGCCTTGAGGTCCGCCTTCGATACGAAGTCGCCCGCGCCCTTCATGGAGACCTGGAGATTCTCGACCTCGCCGAAATCGCGCACGAGGCTGCGCGCGGCCTTCCGCGCGGCCTTGATCATGACGTTGAGATTGGCGGAGCCGGTGGTCACGCGGCGGGCTCTTTCAGTTCCGTCTCGACGAAGACGAGCGGCCCCGGCCCGGCGTTGATCACGTCATGCGCCACGCCCGCCTTGCGGAAATAGGAGAGGCCGGGCTCCATGCGCACGGCGCTTTCCTTCCCCGCCTCGTCCACGATCGTCACGTTCGAGCCGATGACCGGCGTGATGACATAGTCGAATTCGTGGACATGCCAGCCCGTGGCCGCGCCGGGCGCGAAGCTCCACTTCGTGACGCGCACCCGCTCGTTGTCCACCATCGTCTCCGGCGTCGCCGGTTCACGCGCGCTCGACATACTCGAAGGTCTCCGTGTTGACGACAATCTTTTCGCCGGAGCCGACAAAGGGCGGCACCATCACGCGCACGCCGTTGTCGAGCACGGCGGGCTTGAAGCTGTTCGCGGCGGTCTGGCCTTTCACCACCGGCTCGGTCTCCACGATCTCGCAGGTCACCTTCTCGGGCAGGGCGCAGGAGAGCGCCTCCTCCTCGTAGAATTCCACGGTCACCGTCATCCCGTCCTGCAGGAAAGGCCGCCGTTCGCCGAGGATTTCGGCGTCGATCTCGATCTGCTCGTAGGTCTCGCTGTCCATGAACACCAGCTTGCCGTCCGTTTCGTAGAGGAACTGCTGGTCCTTCTGATCGAGCCGCACGCGCTCCACCTTGTCGGCGGAACGGAAGCGCTCGTTGAGCTTGCGCCCGTCGCGGACGTTCTTGAGCTCGACCTGGGCGAAGGCGCCGCCCTTGCCGGGCTTCACATGGGCGGTCTTCACCGCGACCCAGAGCCCGCCATCATGCTCGATGATGTTGCCGGGGCGGATTTCGTTGCCGTTGATCTTCATGCGCTGGCCTCTCGGGGCGCGCCGGCCGGGCGGCGCGCGGGGCTTCATCCGAGGGCGGGCTATATCGGGCGGCGGGCGCCGCGGCAAGCGCGGCGCGGATCAGGCGCGGAAGGTCCAGCCGGGCCCCGCCGTCTCCCCCGCCGCATTGACCGGGATGCGAACCAGAGCCTCCGCCGCCCGCGCCATGGCGATCATGGTCGGCGCGCTTTCCCTAAGTCGCTCCGGCGCGCCGTTGAAGGCGGCGTGAAGGGTCAGGAGGAAATCCGTGTAGAGCCGGTCGAATGCGAGCATCCGCGCCTCGATCTCGGGGAGGTTCGCGCATTCCTCCGCCCTCGGATCGTCCCGCATCGGGTGGACGGCGCTCCAGTCCGTCACGAGGTCGCCCCCTGTCGGCGGATGGCCGATCCGGTCGTCTGGCCGGTAGCGGCGGGCGAGGAGGATTTCGTTGAACTTGAAGAAATGCGCCACGTCCTCGCCGCCCCCGCCGGGGATCGGGTCTCCGTCCCCCGCGCGGCCGCCGAGATCGGCGCCTTCCCCTTCCTCCACGATCATGTCGAGCGCCCGGCGCGCGCATTTAAGCCCCGTGACCGGGATCATCTCGCCGCCCGCGCCCCAGTAATGCTCCGGCCCTATCTGCCAGGAGGGGTCGCCGGTGAAGACGGCCTTTTCACCATGCGCCTTCACAATGGCGTCGAGAGCCAGCTCCACGCAGTGGTAGAAGCCGCCGATCGTCTCGGCCTTCCGCCAGTCCCCGTCCTTCACCTTCTCGAAATTCGCCGGCGCGCGCTCTATCTCCCGGAAGAGGCGCACCTGATCCTTGGAGAAGCGGCGAAGCCGAGCGACGGGGCCCTTGCCCGAAGGCAGGATGGCGCAGGGATAAGCGGGGATCGCCTCCGCCCGGTCGAGAATAACGCCGCCGCCGATGGCGTTGAGGATGTTCCCGGCGAGGGAGAGGTGCAGCATCTCCTCCAGCATCACCTGCCGGATCACTTCCCGGGGCTCGGCGTTCGCCTCCGCCGGCGAGATGCGGGCGTAGTCCCCGACCTCGGAGATCGTGTAGCAGGCGGTGGCGTAGAGCGGGATCGTCGTCAGCTCGATCTTCATCGCCGCCCGCAGCATCTCCGCCAGCGCGGCGCGGTCCCTCTCGAGGCTCATGCCTTGCCCTCCAGAGCGCGTTTCATCCCGTGCGCGGCCTTCAGCACCAGCGCCGTCATCGTCAGCGTCGGGTTCGAGGTGGCGATGGTCGGCATGGCGCCGCAGCCGACAAGCCAGAGATTGTCATGCTCCCATGACCGCCCGTCGAGATCGGTCACCCCCTCTCGCGCGTTTCGCCCGATCCGGTGGGTGCCGGCGTTGTGCCCCGCGCCGAAATAGACGAAGCCGCGCCCGCCGAGACTTACATATCCAGGGTCCGCAGGGTTCCACGCCGTGTGGTTCTCGATCCCGAGCTTGCGGAACACGTCCAGCGTCACGTCGATCCCCTGCAGGATTCCGGCGCGGCTGTACTCGTCCACATCGTATTCGAGCACGGGCCGCGGCTCACCGAGCGAATCCCGGTAAGCCGGGTCGATGGTCACCCGATTGGCGCGCGCCGGAAGCTGCTCCGGCATGATGCCGACGCGAACCTGCCGTTGCACCCGCTCCCGCAGCTTGGCGCGGAGGGCGGGGCCGAAGAGGTTTTCCTCCTCCACCATACGCTCCACGTCCGAATAGGGCGCGTTCGCCGCGAAGTTCCAGCCCCAGTTGTCGAATTCGAGCCGGACGGCCGCGACGTCCTTCCGGAAAGCCCCGTCCCTCAGCGCCGGGATCGAGCCGGTGGAGCCCGGCCCCCGGAACGGGCCGACCGGCCGGGGCGCGAGGCCCCAGACATTGACGTAAGGATGGTCCATCAGATGCCGGCCTAGAAGGCCGGAGCCGGAGCAGAGCCCGGAGGCGAGCGCCAGCTTCGCATTCTCGATGGCGTTCGTGGCGAGGACATAGATCGCTCCCTCGGCCCGCTTCATCTCCCAGACGGGCGCGCCTGGGAAGGCGTACTTCTTGTAGATGACGCCGGTCACCCGCCCCGTCGCCCCGTCCGTCTCCACCTTCGAGACGACGGCCTGCGTGACGACGTCCACCAGCCCGGTGCGCTGCGCCTGCTCCAGCGTCTTCAGCGCGTTGTATTTCGCCTGGATCGGGCAGAGCGGGATGCAGGAGGAATTGCCCTCGCAGCGCTGGCCCTGGAAGGCATAGGGGCCGGTCGCCCCCGCCGCCTCGTAGTCGCAGGCCTCCGACCCGCCGACCCGGTAGCGCCCCCGGCGGGGTATCGAGTTGCGGCCAACAGGCGTGCCTGCGACGAAGAGCTCCCGCTCCTCCCCGCCCGAGAGGCGGACGGACATGCCCCGCACGCCCTCCTCGAACCAGCGGTCGACGAAGGATTTCGGAATCGCCTCCATCGGGAAGTCGTAGTCCTCCGGGAAGTCGATGCCGTGGAAGGCGTTGTCCTCCTTGTCGGCGGAGACGCCGATCTCCCATTCCGCCTGTTCGTACCAGGGCGCGAGATCGTCATAGGAGAGCGGCCAGTCGTCGCCCCGCCCGAACTCGGTCGCGGTGCGGAAGTCGCTCGGCTGCATCCGGAGGCAGGTGCCGAGCCAGTGCAGCGTCGTCCCCCCGAGGGCGCGGAGATAGTCGGAACGGAAGGGGCGCGGGCCCTTCTGCACGAAATAGCCCGCCGTATCGGGGGCGCCGGGCGCGATCGGCCCGATGTCGAGCACGGTGGGGGAGGGGGCGGAAGGGTTCTGCGGATAGGGCGAGTTCGGAACCTTGATCGGGTTCAGCTGATAGGTCGTGTGATAGGCGCGATAGGTCGACGGCTCCGCGCCCCCGTCCGCCCCTGCTTCGAGGATGAGGACGCGCCGGCCCTCCGCCGTCAATCGCTTGGCGATCAGGGCGCCGGACATGCCGCCGCCGACGATCACCGCATCGTAGGTTCCGCTCATCGCGCCTCCTCCGGCGTCACGGGCGGCTCTTCCGCCCAGGCGCCGAAGCCCTGCTGCTTCGCGCCCATCGGATGCGCGCCAATCGCATCCCACACGAGCCCCTCGCGATACGCGCGGGGGGAAAGGATGCGGGCGACATCCTCCCGCTTCGCGCCGTTCCGCTCCACCCAGTCGGCCGGCATCGGCGTCCACTGCCCGAGATACCAGAGCTGGATGAGCGAACGGGCGAGGGGGCCGAGATCATGGTCCGCAAGCACCAGCTCGCGCGCCGCCCCGTCAAGCGCCGGCCCCGGCGGCAGGGCGGCGAGGTCCATCCCCGCCGCTTCTAGCCGCGCCATGAGCGCCGGCCCCGCTACCGCAGCGACCTGACGGCGATATTCCGGGAGGCATCCCGTGGCCCAGAGCGAGGCCGAATCGTAACCCGTCAGCGCGGCGGAGAGCGTGACGAAGCCGTCCCCGTCCTTTGGCTCAGCCATAGATCCCGCTCCGGTCCATCGCGTCGACATAGAACCCTTCGGGCTCCGCGCAGGCCGGCAGGGAGGTGAAGCTCTGCGCCGCGACGGCGCGGTTCTTTTCCCCGATCAGGGCGCGCATGTCCTCCGTCATGGAGAAATCGTTGGCGCCGATCTTCAGCTTCACGCGCTTGCGATCTTCCTTGTCGTCGAGCATCGCGGTCATGAACTGGCCCATGATGGTCCAGCGCGTCATCACCGTCCGGCCGAGGCCGAGCGCGAATTCGGGTATCGGGGTGCAGTTGGTCGGCCAGAACGGCAGGCCGGCGAAATCGGCGTCCATGTCATAGACGAACTCGTCCGCATTCTCGGGGTTCACCAGCCGCACCTTCCAGTCCGCGGAGGGCGGGCCGTTCAGCGTCGGCGCCTCGTAGACGAACTGGCCGACGAATTTCGGCTCCCCGAACACCTCCCGCCCCGCCTTCACCGCGATGGCGTTGTCCGCCGCGACATGGAGGCGGAGATGGCCGAGCGTCTTCGTCTGGTCCTTCCCGTTCAGGAAGCGTTCGAGCGGCATGTAGGGAACGCCTGGCGCCCGGTTCTCCGGATAGGCGACGACGTTGAACTCGACCTCGTTGGTCGTGCCGAGCGCGTTCGTGTAATGCGCCGTGTAGCGCTGGAAATTGAGGAGGACGACGGCCTTGTCCACCGTCTTCTTGCCCTCCGTAACGGGGAAGCGCGCGGCGCGGAGCCCGGTCGGCTTGCCGCCCGAATCCTCGACATAGCCGCGCGCGACATCGAGATCGGCGTACCAGTAGACCCAGTTGCACTGGAGCGAGGCGTAATAGAACGGCCATTGTGCGAAATCAGCCGGCGGCGTCGGCTTCAGCCCTTCCCAGGGCGTCTGCCCGTACTTGTCCTTCGCTTTCGCCATGTCCCCCTCCCGGTTTCGCCTGAGAGGCGAGCGCCTCTGGCACGGTTAACGGTATAGGAGGAGCTTGGCGGAGCAAGGGAAATCCCGCCGCCCGGCGCACCGGACGTGCAAGGTTGCAAGAGCGCCAGCTCAACCCCGCCGCAGCGTCGGCAGGCCAATCCCCGCAGCGTCGAACCCGCCGTCCACCGCAAGAACCTGCCCGGTGACGAAGGACGCCTCGGGCGAGGCGAGGAAGAAGACGGCGGCGGCGACCTCTTCCTCCGCGCCGTAACGCGCGAGGGGAATCGCGTCGTGGTAGTCCTTCCGGATCGCCGAACTGTGGACCTTCTTCGCCATCTCCGTCTCGACCGGGCCGGGCGCGACAAGGTTGACCCGAACGCTCATCCCGGCGAGCTCCACCGCCTGTTGCTTGGTGAGATGGGTAAGGGCCGCCTTCGACGTGCCGTAGGCGATGCGGAGCGTCGAGGCGCGCAGGCCCGATATCGAGCCGATGTTGACGACCGCGCCGCCGCCATCGGCGGAAAGAAGCGGCGCGGCTGCGTTCGTCATCAGGAAGGGGCCGCCGAGATTGACCGCCATGATATCGGACCAGGTCTCGAAGCTCGTCTCCAGCATCGGGCCGAAATCGGCGACACCGGCGTTGTTCACGAGGGCGTCGAGTCGCCCCGCCAGCGCTTCCGCCTCGCGGATCGCGCGGGCGGCGTCTTCCGGTCGGGAGACATCGGCATGGATCGCATGCGCCGCGTTGCTGGCGAGCGCACGATGCGCGGCGGCGAGCGTCTCCGCCGCCCTGTCCAGCATAAGGACGCGCCAGCCCTCCGCGAGGAACCGCTTGGTGATGGCGAGGCCTATGCCGCGCGCCGCGCCGGTGACGAGCGCCGTCTTCATGGTCAGCCCCGCCGCGGCTTCGGCTTCGGCAGGAGACGGATCTGCACCCCGAACCCGTCATTTCGCTCGATCTCGAACCGGCCCGTCTTCTCCACGAGGCTGGAGAGCTTGGCGCAGCCATAGCTCCGCGGGTCGAAATCCGGCTCCATGTTGGCGATCAGCTGGCCGAGCGCGCCGAGATGGACGTACTCGCTGTCCTCCGCCAGCTCCCCCATCGCCTTGATGAAGAGCGGCATTGCGTCCTCTGGTGACTTCCGCCCACCCGGCCGCTTCGGGGCCTCGCCCTGCGCCTCGCCCTGTGACGTGGGGGCTTCGCTCACCACGAAATTCTCCGTGTAGATGAAGCGCTGGCAGGCCTGCACGAAGCTTTTCGGCGTCTTCTCCTGACCGAAGCCGTAGACGGCCACGCCCTGCTCCCGGATGCGGGCGGCGAGGCGGGTGAAGTCGCTGTCGGAGGAGACGAGGCAGAATCCGTCGAACCGCCCGGTGTGCAGGAGGTCCATCGCGTCGATCACGAGCGCGATGTCGGAGGCGTTCTTGCCCGTCGTGTTCGCCTGGTTCATCTGCGGCAGGATCGCGTGTTCGGGCAGGACCTTGAGCCAGGAGGCGAGCTGTCCGGAGGAGAAGTCGCCATAGATGCGGCGCACGCTGGCCTCGCCGATCTTTGCGATCTCGCGGAAGAGGTCCCCCGCGATCTTCGGGCTGGCGTTGTCAGCGTCGATAAGGACGGCGAGCCGCGGGGCGCGGTTCAGGGGCCCCGCGCCTCCGGCGGTCTCTTCTCTCGCTTCGCGCATCCGCCTGTCCCTTCGCATCCGCCCGCGAACCGGGCGCATGAGCACCGTAGCGCTCTCCCCTCGTGGATGCGAGGCCGCGCGGATTGAAGCGCCGGGCGCCCGGCCCCATACTTAACAGGTGAAAGGAGACGCCATGCGCCTCGCCCGCCTCGCCTTCGCGTTCGCCGCTTTCGCTGCGCTTCAAGCGGGCGCCGGGGAGCGCGTCGTGCGCGGGGAGGCGGCCTATCCCGCCCGCATCGCCTTGCCGGATTCCGCCATGCTCGTGGTCGAGACGCGGGATGCGGCCGGCGCCCTCTTTTCGGAGATGCGGGAGAGGACAGGGGGCCGGCAGGTCCCGCTTCCCTTCGCGCTCGCAGCGCCGCCCGACGGGGGAACGCTGCGCGCGGCGATCCAGCTGGACGGGGAGACGCGCTGGCTCTCGCCGCCGGCGGCGATCCCGCCCTCCGGGCCGGTCGACGCGCTCCGGGTGACGCTAGATCCCTTCTCGCCGATGGCCTTCGCAAGCCGCATGCGCTGCGGGGCCGAGGAGGTTCTCGTCGGCGTCGATGGCGGCGCCGTAGTGATCGAGGCGCGGGGCGACCGCTATCGCCTCGCGCCCGTTCCCGCCGCGTCGGGCGCGAAATACGAGATGGCGGGCGATTCGGAGACCTTCTTCTGGTCGAAGGGCGGGTCGGCGCTCGTCTCGCTTGCGGGCGAGACGTTGCCGGAATGCGCGCTCGCCCCCCTCCCCGCGCCGGATTTCCGCGCCGGCGGCAACGAGCCCGGATGGGATTTTGCGATCCGGGGCGGCGTGGCGGCGCTGACGCTGGACTACGGGGCCGAACGCCGCGCCGCGCCGCTACCGCCGCCCGGGATCGGGCCGGACGGGGAGACGGTGATTGCCTCCGACGCGCTCGGGGCCGCGATCCGCATCGCCGAAGGGCTCTGCCGCGACGACGCGACAGGGATGCCGCATCCCTTCGCCGTCTCGGTCGAAACGGATGGAAGGCGCCTCGCCGGCTGCGGCGGCAGGCCGCTTGACCTTCTTCTGGGCGGGGAATGGACCGTGGCGGCGCTTGGCGGCGCGCCGGTCTCGGGCGAGGGCCTCCCGACGCTGCTCTTTTTCGAGGAGGGCAGGGTCGCCGGCCTCGCCGGCTGCAACCGATATTTCGCCAGTTTCGAGCTGACGGGGGAGCGGCTCTCCTTCGCCGACGCCGGGATGACGATGATGGCCTGCGCCGAAGACCTCATGGCGCGGGAGAGGGCCTTCGCCGCCGCGCTCGGGGCGGCCGCCTCATTCGACATCGCGGAGGATGCGCTCGTCCTTCGAGGCGCGGACGGAGCCGAACTCCTCCGCGCGCGGCGCTAAGCCGCTCTCCGATGGCGGGGAAAGCAGCCAATTTGCGCGGAAAGGTCGGTCCATGACGGATGGCGCGGGAACGAAGCTTCGCGGCTACGATAAGTCGCTTCCCATCGCGCTCCTGCGCGCGCGGGAGGCGACGATGCGCCGCTTCAAGCCGCATGTGGACGCGCACGGGCTCACGATCCAGCAATGGCGGGTGATCCGGGCGCTGGCCGATTCCGGCCCGCTCGGTTCGAAGGCGCTGGCCGCCCGCTGCGTCATCATGCCCCCGTCGCTCACCCGCATCTTCCGGGCGCTGGAGGCGCGCGGGCTGATCCGGGCGGAAGCGGCGGAGGATGCACGCCGCCATGTCGTCGCGCTGACCGGGGAGGGGCGTGCGCTGCATGACCGGATGGCGGGCGCCTCCGAGGCGATCTACGCCGGCATCGAGGCGGCCTTCGGGGCAGAGAAGATGGCGGCCCTGCTCGCCCTTCTCGTCGAGTTGCGCGAGGTCGCGGAGGCGATGCCCGAGAGCGGCGACTGGCCCGAGCGACGAGGCGACTAGCGAAGCGGAGTTCCGTTGATCGAGACTTCGCCGCGCCCGAGCCGGATGTCCGCGAGAAGATGGTCCGCCCCCTCCTGCCCCGGTTTCCCGTAGACCGTCAGAACCTCCCGGTAGCCATCCGCCGCCTCCGGCGCGAGGAGGCCGCCGCGCGCCGCTCGATCGAGAAGATCGTACGCGCCGCGCAGTTCGAGAGCGACCTCTCCCTCGGGTTGGGAGGCGGGGCCGACGATGTCGAGCGCGCCTTCCGCCTCCGCCGCGAAACCGGGCAGCGAGAGCCGCGCGGCGCGGATCGCCAGCGTCTCAACTGCGACCGGCGAGCCCGAGAGCGACGCGGCGCCGAGATCTGCGGTGATCCGCGCCGCGCCGTCGAGCCTTACCTCCAGAGCGAGAGGCCCGCGGCCGAGCGCTCCGGCGGGATCGACGGCGGACCAGAGCGCCTCGTCAGGCTCAAGGCCCGCAAGAACGAGATCGAGCGCCCAGGGAGCCGGCTCCGGCGCCCGCCGCAGGGGCATGTCGAGCCGCATCTCGACGCGCGCCGCCGCGCCTCCGCCGCCCGGAAACGCAGCCGGCGGTTCGGCGTCATAAGAGAAGGTCAGCCCCTCCGCGGTCGCGGAATAGGCGGCGCGCCCGCCCCGCAGCGCGATCAGCGTCTCGCTCCGCCCGGCGGCCGCATCGTATGCGACCGGCGGCGCGCTCGGGCCGCCGGTCGAACGGCTGACGCCCGACACGGCGCCGGTCTCCATCCTGAGGTCGAAGATCCCGTCCGCGGCGAGAAAGGCGGCGAGATCCCCGGCGTCCAGCGCCGCGCCCTCGAAGGTGAGCGAGAGGTCTTCATAGCGCCCTTCGGCGCGTGTCTCGCTCACCTGGTCGAGCGAGAGCGCGAGCGCGTACTCCGCCGAAGCGGCCTTAAGGGCGCCCCGCCCGGCGCCGGCGCCGAAGCGCCCCTCCGCCTCCAGCGCGGAAAGGACGATGCGAACGTCCGAAAGCGCGCCTCCGCCCGGCGCCTGGACCGCGGCGAGCCTTGCGGCCTCGATCGTTGCGCGCGGCCCCTCGCCGTCCTCTGCGAGGGTTACGACGAAGCCCTCCGCCTCGACGTCGAAGACCGAGGCCGGCGCTCCGCCCGCGCCGAACGCCGCGCTCTCGACCGTCAGCCGGCTTTCCGGCGCCGGGCGGATGACCAGCGCGGCCGGGTCAGAGAGCCCGGCCGAGACGCTGACCGCTGGCGCGCGCCAGCGCCAGAGCCCGCCCGCATCGCTGACCGAGACGTCCTCGAAGGCGATGTCGTAGCCGAAGGGAAAGCCCGTCACCGCACGCCGTTCATAGGCGAAGAAGAGACTCCCGGCGCGCATCCGTTCCACCGCCCGGTCCGCCTCCGGTTCGACATACAGGCTCTTGCCCGCGAACCAGCCTGCGCTCCAAAGCGCGGCGAAAGCGGCGAGGCCGCCGAGGATGGCTCCTGTCTTCTTCATGTCGGCGCAGCTCCTTCGGCTCGGCTATCTACCTTCTCCGCCGGCTTCGAAGCGGTCAATGCGACCTCGCATCCGATTGCGGCGAGAAGCGGAACCGCTGCTCATGAGTTGGATTGACGCATATCAGGCATGCGCCTCTTGCATGGGTCTTCGCCCTCACCATGTCCGCGTCGACCCAACTTGAGGAGAGACGGCTGCATGACCGCCCCTGTGACCGAGATCGAGTTGAACCGGCTTCGCAACAAAATCGAGGTGACCTTCGCCGATGGAAGCGTCGAGGAGATCGAGAACGGAATATATGAACGCTACGATCCGCGCGGCCGCACCGTCGAGGAGCGTGCGGCGACGGCTGCGGACTTCGCGCGTCTTGAAGCCCTTGTCGCAGGAGCGGGCGCGGATGCGCTGCGTGAAGTGAGGCTGGAGGACGGCTCCACCGTCGAGTTCGGGCCCCGAAAGATCGAGGTCACCTACCCGGACGGCGCACAGGAGGAGATCGAGAACGGGATCTATGAACGCTATGACGCCAGTGGGCGAACCGTCGAGGAGCGCCTCGCGACGGAGGCTGACATCGCGCGGCTTGAGGCGCTGATCCCCGCTGAGTTCCGGAATGTCTCCGACGCCGCGCCGGTGACTGGCGGCGCCGGCCCCGACCGGATGCGGGGGGACATGACGGATGACCGCATGTCCGGCGAGGGCGGCGACGACCGTCTCATCGGCCGCGGCGGCGACGACATGCTGCTGGGAGGGTCGGGCGAGGACAGGCTCATCGGCGGCCTCGGCGACGACAGTCTAGAAGGCGGGGCGGACAATGACGTCCTCCGCGGAGGTCAAGGGCGCGACACCCTGTCGGGGGATGAGGGCGACGACCGCCTCGCCGGCCGAGGCGGGGACGACTCTCTGCTCGGCGGCACGGGGCGCGACCGTATGAATGGCGGAGCCGGAGACGACACGATCGAAGGCGGCGCAGGCTTCGACATCTACAGAGGCGGCAAGGGCGCCGACGTTTTCGTCTTCACGGCCGACGGCGCAAGGGACGTCGTGCGGGACTTCAGGCCGGGGGAGGATGTGATCGATCTGTCCGCTTTCGGCCTTTCCGGGTTCCCGGAGGTTCTCGACGGCGCGTCGGACCGCAACGGAGGCGTCGTCCTCAATCTCGGAGATGGCGATTTCATCCGGTTGGCGCGGGTGGAGCGCGATGCGCTCTCCGAGGGCGACTTCATCTTGTAACCGCAACACCGCCCCGGCGGGTCTCCTAGCCCAGATCGGCGATTCCGAGCGCTCGCGCCGGCCGCGCCATGCGGTAGCGGGCGACCCAGATGAGCCGCTGCTCCGCCCGCGTCACGGCGACATAGGCCAGCCGGCGCCAGAGCGGGACGCCGGCCTCTGTCCGCCCGGCCTGCGAAGCCGCGAAGAGGTCGGGCGCGAAGACCTGCACGGCGGGCCATTGCGAGCCCTGCGCCTTGTGGATCGTCGTCGCCGCGCCATGGACGAAGGCGGCGCCCATCCGCGCGGCGGACAGAATCGCCGGCTCCTCCCTGTCCGGCGCCTCGATCTTGATGATCGCCGCCGCGCTCACTGTCGGCGCCTCGGCGCCGACGACGTGGAGCCGCGCGAAGCCGGGCTTTCCGCCCGGCCCGACATAGATCGCCTGCGCGCCCTTGATGAGGCCCCGCGCCTCAAGGTCGATCCGCTTCTTGCGATGCTTGAGCGGCAGCTCGATCCCGTCGCAGATCAGCGGCTCGCCGGGGAGCAGGGAATCCTCCGGCGCGCCATGCGCGGCGCGAAATGCCTGGATCAGCCGGAGGCGCGTCGCGTTCCGCCAGACGAGCATCGGCGCCCGCGCCATCAGGTCCGGATCGGCGCGGGGCGCGACGACGATGCGGTCGTCCTTCGCCGCCATCCGCTCCACTTCCCGCTCGAACTCCTCGAAGCCGATGCCGTCCCTGAGGGCATGGGCGAGGTCGAGAATCGGGTTGTCCGCCGTCTGCCGGTGGATGCGGTGGAGATAGGGTTTCGCCGCCTCCGGCATCGCGTCGAACACCATCGCGCCGGAGGAGCCGACGGGGGCGAGCTGCGCCGGGTCGCCGAAGAGGATGAGGGTGGAGAAGATTTCCGTCAGGTCCTCGAACTGCTTCGCGTCGAGCATGGACGCCTCGTCCACCAGCGCGACGTCCAGCGGCTCCTCCCGACGTGTCCAGCCCTTGATGAAGTCGGAGCCCGAAAGCCCCGCCATCGCCAGCGCGCCGGGGACGGAGCGGTGCTGCTCGAAGAAGGCGCGGATGCGGGCGAGCGTGGCGTCGTCGAGACCTTCGACCTCGGGCTTCGGCGCGGCCTCGTCCGTCAGCCATTTCGCGATCTTCTCGAATTCCGGGTCATAGACCGGGATGTAGAGGATGCGGTGGATCGTCGTCGCCGGCACGCCGCGCGCGCGGAGGACGGAGGCCGCCTTGTTGGTCGGCGCGAGCACGGCCACGCTCCGCCGCCCGCGGGCCTTGCGCGGCTCGTAGTCGCCGCCGACGGACTCCAGCCCCGCCTCGGCCAGCGCCCCCGCGATGTCGGCCAGCAGCGCCGTCTTGCCCGAGCCCGCCTTGCCGAGCACGGCGAGCGCCGCCGCCGGCCGCTCCGGCGAAGGCGCGTGCCGGCCCGCGGCAAGGTCGACCCCGGCGCCTTCGAGCAGGGCGACGATCGCCGCCCGCGCACGGGCCTGATCTTCGGAGAATTCCATCACCCGCTCTTAGCGGGGCGGGAGGCGCGGCGCTATCCCGCGGCGGCGGAGCGGGCCTCGGGTTTCGGCAGGCGCTCGAGGATGGCGGAAAGGAGCGCGTCGCGCGCCACCGGCTTCGTCACGATCCCGTCCATTCCGGCCTCGAGGCAGGCCGCATGGTCCGCTTCCTCCGCGCTGGCGGTGAAGCCGAGGATCGCCGAAGGCTTCCGCCCGGAGGCTGTCTCCGCCGCGCGGATCGCCTGCGCCGCCTCCGGCCCGGTCATGTCCGGCAGGTGCATATCCATCAGGATCACCGCCGCGGGCTCATCTGCCTGCGCCGCTACCGCAGGCGCAGCGGCGGCGAAGCGGCGGAGGCGGAGGCCCTGCCCGCGCAGCATCGCCTCGACGATCATCGCGGTCGTGTCGTTGTCCTCGACCAGCATCACGCTCGGCCCGGCGCCGCGCGCGGGGGGTGAGGCGGAGGGCGCGCCCTTCCCGCCATCGGCAAGGGCGCGCAGCGTCCGCGCGAGGAGCACGCTGCGGATCGGTCGACGCAGGACCTGCGAAGGTCCGACGCCCAGCGCCTCGATCAGGTCGCCGAGCGATTCGGGCCGCGGCTCCGCGCCGGGGGCCACGACGAGGATCGAAGGTCCGGTGCGCTTCCCTCCGGCGAGCGCGTCGGCCGGAGCCGCGCCGCACTGCCCGACGACGACGAGACGCGGCGCAGCCGGCCTTGCGGCGCCCGGCGCACAGGGCGCGGCGCCGATCCGGCGCAGCTGGTCCTCCATCGCCCCGCGCCACGGCTCTTCCCCCGCGAGTTCGATCACGAAGCCTTCCGGCAGGGCCGGCGCCTCGTTCTTCTCTCCGGAGCAGGTGAGCGGCGCCTCGAAATGGAATACCGATCCGACCCCGAGCGTCGAGGTCGCGCCGATCAGCCCGCCCATCAGTTCCGCGAGCTGCCGGCAAATCGCGAGGCCCAGCCCCGTCCCGTCCCCGGCTGAGGAGACCCTCGGCCCCTCGACCTGCTCATACGGCGCGAAGATGCGGTCGAGATCCGCTCCCGGCACGCCCGGCCCGGTATCCTCCACTTCGAGCCGGAGCCGCGCGCGGCCCGTCGTGTCCGCCGGCGCCTGCAGCCGCACTTCGACGCGCCCGCTCGTCGTGAATTTCACGGCGTTGCCAATCAGGTTCGTCGCGATCTGCCGGATCCGGCCCGCATCGCCAAGGAGCGCGCGGGGCGCGTCCGGGTCGAACCGGAAGAGAAGATCGATCCCCTTGGCGGAGGCCGCGGCGGTGAGAAGCGCGCAGACATCCTCGACCAGCTCCACCGGGTCGAACGGGGCTTCGCGCAGCGTCAGCCGTCCTTCCTCAAGCTTCGAGAAATCGAGGATGTCGTTGATGATCGCGAGCAGCGCCGCGCCCGAGGCCGCGATCAGCTCGACGCCGGAGCGCTGGCTGTCCGTCATCTCGCTCTCGAGCAGAAGCTCGGACATCGAGATGACGCCGATCAAAGGCGTGCGGAGCTCGTGGCTGATCGAGGCCGAAAAACGCGCCTTCGCCTCGACCGCCGCCTCCGCCCGCGCGCGGGCGCGCGTCAGCTCGGAGACGTCGGTGGCGAGGATGACAAGTTCTCCGCCCGGAAGTCTCCGATACCGCCGCCATGTCGTCACGCCGTCCAGATCGGAAAGGTAGAACTCGCGCCCCTCCTCCATCACCGAGCGGAGGAACTCGTCGCGCCAGGCCTCAGGCGTCTTGCCGGCGAGATCGTGGCCGGCGTTGCGCGCGAAATCCAGCAGGAAGTCCCCATAGTCGGCGCCGACGGTGACCTTGACGCCGCGCTTCGCCATCCAGTCCTGATAGGCGCGGTTCACGACCCGGAAGCGCCCGTCCGCGCCAATCATGGCGAATGCGTCGTCCATGAGATTCACGGCGTTCCGGAGCCGCTCCTCCGCCTGCGCCGCCTCGGTGACGTCGCGGGCGACGATGACATGCATGCTCCTCGCGCCGGTCTCGTCCGGGACCGGCGTCACCGCGATGTCTGAGACGAAGCGGCCGCCGCCCTTCCGGCGGATCTCGCTCCGGAACTCGACGGCGGCGCCGGTCTCCATCATGCGCCGCAGCGCCTTCCGCGCCTCGGGCGGCGCCGGATCGCCGAGAAGGAATTGGTGCGGAAACTGCCCTTCGATCTCTTCGAGCGTATAGCCGGTCCCCTCGATCAGCGCGCGATTGGCCCAGATCAGCCGCCCCTCCCGGTCCGAAATGGCGATCTGGTCCGTCGCCCTTTCCGCGACCATCGCGAGCCGCCGCGCCTCCTTCTCGCTTTCCTCGAGACGGCGCCGGGACTGGGCGAGCTCGATCTGCGGTCGGAGGATCAGCCTGCGGCCGATGACGAGAATCAGGGCGAACGACACCACCAGCCCGCCGACGACCGCGAGCGAGACGACCTGCTCCACCCATTTGATATGTGCGGCCATCGCGTTCGAAGGCTCGAAATAGCGGAGAGCGAGCCCCTCGGCGGATAGCGGCGCGTCGGCGATCAGGCGGCCCGCGCCTTCGGAGAGGCGCGGTTCTACGATGTTGAGGGGCAGGACAAGCGCCTCGCCCTCCCCGATGCGTCCGGCCGCGGGGGAGGGTCCGATGCGCGTCAGCGCGCCCTGCAATCCAGTCGCGCCCTGCACCGGCGCGACGAAGATGAGGTTTCGGCGATCCGGCGCGAGCGCCACGGCGGCGAAATCCAGGGAGCCCGCCGATATGCCCTGCTCCGCCATCCGCGCCATCGCCGCGAGCGTCGCCTCGGTCGTCTCCGCGCCGACGAAGACCGGCCTTCCCTCAATGTCGAAGATGATCGCATGAAGAAGTTCGGGCGAGTGACGAAGCTCCTTCGTCACCCGATACCGGACCATCGGCGAGCCGGCGAGACGCCGAGTCGTCTCGAGATCCGCGGCGAGGGTTCGCTCCGCCACGGCGCGGAGGCCATCCGCCTTGTTCGATACGATGGAGGCGTGAACCGCCCGCATGGCTGTCTCGACGGCCCGGTGCGTGAGCGAAAGCCCGAGACCTGCGGCGATGAGGAAACCGAGTCCGACGAACAGCCCGAAGAACAGGGCGGCCCTCGATCCGGCTCGCGTCGTCTCGACCGCCATCGACCCTCCAGCATCCTGCTGCGCCGCCCCCGCGGCGCGGCGCGTGCGAAGGCGCAGACCCACCCCCCGCATTTCCGCGACGGTACTGGGTAGACCGATCAGGTTAATCCGGGATTATCCCTGCGCGGCTTCGCGCCCGGGCAGCGGGCGCGGCCTTCCGTCGCGGTCGATGGCGACAAAGACGATCCGGCATTCGGCGACGCGCCGCTCCGCCCCGCTCTCGGCGTTGAAGATGCGGACCTCGACGTCCAGCGTCATCGACGTCCGCCCGAGCGTGGCGACCGAGGGAAAGATCGACACGACGTCGCCAACCCGCACGGGATGGTGAAAGAGCATCGACTCGACCGCCACCGTGGCGACCCGACCCTCGGCCAGCCCGCGGGCGAGGACGGAGGCGCCGAGGTCCATCTGCCCCATCAGCCAGCCGCCGAAAATGTCTCCATTCGCGTTCGTGTCGGCCGGCATGGCGATAGTCTGAAGCGCGGCGCCGGGGCGCGGGCCTGATTGCGGCATGGCTGTGGCTCCTCGGGGCCTTCGGACAAGGAACACTACGGAGCCGGAACAACCGCGCAAGCCGCGCGCCTCCCGATCGCGCCACGATATGGCGAGGCGTGGCTAAATCGTTCCATTCAGTGGATGTCAGTTCTACTTTACAGTTGATATTGTAAATTTGAAGTGACAATCTGAGTCTGGCGTCATCAGCCGGCCGTCGATTCCGGGGCCGCAGGGCGCAGAAGGCCGGCGCTCGGCCGCCAGGGCCGCGCCTCCGTCGCCTTCGAACCGGGTGAGGAAAAAGAAGGAAAGCAAATGGCAGACGATCCAGACAAGGTATGGCCGACCGGCCTGACGTTGAAGGAGGCGGAGGAAGTCCACTCCTACCTCATCGACGGGACCAGGGTTTTCGGCGTGATCGCGATCATCGCGCATCTTCTCGTGGCCGCGTCCACGCCGTGGCTCGGCTGAAGGAGGGCGAGAGATGAACAACGCAAAAATGTGGCTCGTCGTGAAGCCGACAGTGGGGATTCCCCTCTTCCTGTCGGCCGTCGCGATCGGCTCGTTCGCCGTCCACGTCGCCGTTCTCAGCAACACGACATGGGTCTCCGACTTCCTGTCGGGGCGCGAGATTGGCAGCGGCGACAAGATGGCCGCCGCGCAGGACGTCGCTCCGGCGGTCAGCCCGGCCGCCTTTGCGACGACGACCTCTGCGGCGATGACGCAGGAGGCGGGGGCGCAGGTCGTTCTCGTCGTCATGCCGGATGGGACCACCGCAAAGGCGATCCTCCAGACGCCGGTCGCCCTGGCCGACCTGCAGTACAGGTAGCCGGATCGGGATGGGGCCGCGCCGCATGCCGGCGCGGCCCGTTCCTCCCGTCGCGGCGCGACCCGCGCCGGGTTCGGACGAGGCGGGATGCATGATGGACATCAGGGCCTACGCAGTTTCGAAGCTTTCGCGGATCGGCCCGCAATGGCTGCCGTTCGCGGATGTCGGAACGCCCGAAGTGCCGCTCTCGCGCCTCCTCAGGCTTTCGCTCTTCCAGGTCACCGTCGGCATGGCGCTCGTGCTCCTCGTCGGCACGCTCAACCGCGTCATGATCGTCGAGCTTGCCGTGCCGGCCTCGCTTGTGGCCGGAATGCTCGCGCTTCCGCTCCTCTTCGCGCCGTTCCGGGCGCTCATCGGTCATCGTTCGGATCATCACGCCTCCGCGATCGGCTGGCGGCGGACGCCGTTCATCTGGAAGGGCACGCTCTGGCAGTTCGGCGGCTTTGCGATCATGCCGTTCGCGCTGCTGGTCCTCTCGGGCTATGGCGAGGCGGCTTCGAAGCCGCTCTGGATCGGCCAGGGCGCCGCGGCGCTCGCCTTCCTGCTTGTCGGCGCGGGGCTCCACATGGTGCAGACCGCCGGCCTCGCCCTCGCAGCCGATCTGGTGAAGGAGGACGACCAGCCGAAAGTCGTCGGACTCATGTATGTGATGCTGCTCTTCGGCATGGTCGCAAGCGCGCTTGTCTTCGGAGCGCTGCTGGAATCCTACACGCCCGGTCGACTGATCCAGGTCATTCAGGGCGCGGCGGTCGTCACCGTCCTTCTGAACGGGATTGCTCTCTGGAAGCAGGAATCGCGCGATCGGGCCCGCGCCGCGGCGCTGGAAGGCGCGAAGCGGCCGCCCTTTCGCGACGCATGGCGCAGCTTCGCCGGCGGCGCGGGGGCGAAGCGGCTTCTCGCCGTCATCGCGCTCGGCACGGCGGGCTTCGGCATGGCGGATGTCCTGCTGGAGCCTTATGGCGGGCAGGCGCTCGGCCTCTCCGTAGCAGAGACGACGAAACTCACCGCGCTCCTCGCCCTCGGCACGCTGGTCGGCTTCGCCGTCGCCTCCCGCAGCCTCGGGCGCGGGGGCCGGCCGCTCGCGCTCGCGACGCTCGGCGCGCTCGCCGGGGCTCCGGCCTTTGGTGCGGTGATTCTTTCGGCCTACGCCGGATCAGCCGCGCTCTTTGCGGCGGGAACCGTTCTGGCCGGCTTCGGGGCCGGGCTCTTCGGACATGGCACATTGACGGCGACGCTGCGCGCGGCGCCGAAATCCCAGATCGGCCTCGCCATCGGCGCCTGGGGCGCGGCGCAGGCGACGGCGGCCGGGCTCGCCGTGGCTGCGGGCGGCGCGGCGCGCGACGTGATCCTCGCCGGGACAGGCGGCGGCTGGGCGGCCGCGCCCTATCTCCCGGTGTTCGGCTTCGAGATCCTGTTGCTGGCCGCCGCCGCGATCTTCGCGCGCCCGCTCCTCAGAGGTGAGCGCGCGGGGCCGGTGGAAACCGCGGAGGCGGAGCGTATCTTCCGGGATGAAGCGCTTGCGCAACGGGCGGGATGAGGCGCGCCGGAAAAAGGCGCCGGATGGACGCGCGAGAGGCGCGTAACGGAAAGGGAGACGCATGACGACGATCGTGACGAGACTCTACAGGGACGTGGCCACGGCCGAAGCCCTCGCCGCCGCAATGGCCGGCGTCGGCATCCCCGCCGGGGACATCGAAGTGATCGCGGGAGCCGAGGACGCCGCCGCACGCATGGAAGCGGCGCGCGTCAATCCAGCCTCCGCAGCGCTCTATGCGCAGCACATGGAGAGCGGCGCAGCGCTTGTCGTGGTCCGCGCCGGCTTCCAGCCCATCGGCGCCGCCGCCACCGCCATGAAGATGATGGACTCCCGGCAGCCCCTGAACGCCGGCGTTGCCAACGAGAACGAGTATGTCCGCACGGAGCCGAAGCGCGAACTCTTCGTCGGCCTCAGCGTGATGATGGATCATCCGCTGATGTTCGGCAAGGACAAGGGGCGCCGGCGCGGCCTGTTCTCGACCGCCTTCAACCTGCCCCTGCTTTCCAAGCGGAAGGACCGGCGTTCGGTGTTTCCGGGAGGTCGCCACTTCACCGGCTGGATGGGGCCCCTCCTTTCCCCGAAGCGCGGCACTCTTTCGACGATCGAGGGCGGCCGGCAGATGACGCGCGGGATCTTCCCGACAGTCTCACGACACAAGTGATAGCCCGGCGCCGCCCGCTTGACCGGCGGGCGGCGCCTTCATAGCTTCCCTCAAGCGCCGGGCGAACGCCCCCTCAACAACGGCGCAGACAGGAAAGAGAGGCCCCGAATGGCGACCGTCGCAGTCACCGACGCGAGTTTCGAGACCGACGTGCTGAAATCCTCCAAGCCGGTGGTGGTGGACTTCTGGGCGGAATGGTGCGGCCCCTGCAAGCAGATCGGCCCTTCGCTGGAAGAGATCGCCCGCGAGATGGGCGATGACGTCGTCATCGCGAAGGTCAACATCGACGACAACCCGAACAGCCCCTCCCGCTACGGCGTGCGCGGCATCCCGACGCTGATCCTCTTCAAGGACGGCAAGCCCGCCTCCACCAAGGTCGGCGCAGTGCCGAAATCCTCGATCGAGACCTGGATCCGCGAATCGATCTGAGTTCGAGGTGCGAAGTCACGGAGGCCCGGCCGCAGCGCCGGGCCTTTCGCTTTTCCGGCGCGGCGCCTATTTCCGCCTGAAGGTCGATCAAGGCCGTCGAATGAAAGGTTTCCGATGAACCCGCGCGCTCTCCTCGAACAATTCCTCGGCCCTGACGCCGCCGGCAAGGCGGGCGGCGCGGCGAACGCCGCGCGGGACAGGCTGGCCGGCTCCGGCATGGCGGGCGTCGGCGGCGGGCTCGCCGCAGGCGGGCTGATCGGGCTGCTGCTCGGTTCGAAATCCGCGCGCAAGACGGTCGGAAAGATCGCCGGCGGCGCCGTTGGTTACGGCGGCGCCGCGGCGCTCGGCGCGCTCGCCTATCGCGCCTGGCGGAATTTCGAGGCTGGGAAGGGCGGCGAGCCTGCGCTCGGCTCGCAATTGCCGCCGCCGCCCGAGGGGTCGAAGTTCCTCCCCGCCTCCGCGCCGGCCTCCGACGGCCGGCCTTTCGAACTCGCGCTGGTCCTCGCCATGATCGGCGCAGCGAACGCGGACGGGCATATCGGCCCGGAGGAGCGCGCGGCGATCTTCGACAGGCTCACCTCGCTGCCGCTTTCAGGCGAGGAGAAGGGCTTCGTCTTCGACGCGCTCGCCGCGCCGCCGAGCCTTGCGGACATTGCCGCCCTGGCCGAAGGGCCGGAGCAGGCGGCGGAACTCTGGCTCGCCGCGCGTCTCGCCATCGTCCCCGATCATCCGGCGGAGGCCGCGTGGCTCGAGGCGCTGGCGGCGCGGCTCCGGCTCCAGCCCGCTCTGGTGGAGCGACTTGAGGCCGAGGCGTCCGCGCTCGCCTGAAGGCGGCTCAGGGCCGGATCGGCCCCATAGCCTCCTCGACGCGGCGGGAAAGCTCCTCGACGTCCGAAAGGATGAGCCCGCCGCGGCTCCGCTCGATCACGCCGTCCTTCGTCAGCGCTGAAAGCTCCCGGCTCACCACCTCGCGCCGGGAGGAGATGAGATTGGCGAGATCTTCCTGGATCGGCGGCGGCGAGACGATGCGCTGCCCCGGATGCCCCGCCCGCGGGCGGGACTGGCGGAGAAGCTCCGCGCAAAGCCGTTGCCGCGCGGTGAGGAAGGCCTGCTCCGCCAGCCGCTCGTTGATCGTCCGCACCCGCTCGGTGAGCTTCTCCATCGTCCGCTTCGCGACGGCCGGAATCGTGGTCGCGATCTCCATGAAGACCTCGCCGGGCATCACGCAGACCTCGGAATTGTAGAGCGCGATGACCGAGGCTGAGCGGGAGCGACCGTCGATCGCCGACATCTCCCCGAAGAAGTCGCCCTTGTCGAGGTGGTTCAGAATCACGTGCCGGCCATAGGCGGAGGACATCAGCACCCGGACCTGGCCGGAAATGATGAAGATGACGTCGTTCGATTCGTCGCCGTAATCGACGATCAGTTCATGCGCCTCGAAATGGCGCCAGCGGCAGCGCGGCGCCGCGCGGGCCCCAACCGCTTCCGGAAGTCCTTCAAGAAGGGGAATCCCTGTGAAATCCGCCATTTTCCTGTTCCTCGCCGCCCGATCCGCTCTTTTGTCGGAAATATCACATCAAAAGGCTTCTGGTCCAACCCTTTGATTCGGGGGAGGGAATCACGGCTTCAGGCGGCGGCCCCGCCGACCGTCAGCCCGTCGATCAGCAGGGTCGGCTGGCCGACGCCGACGGGCACGCCCTGCCCGTTTTTGCCGCAGGTGCCGATACCGGGGTCGAGCGCCATGTCGTTCGCGATCATCCGCACGCGCTGAAGCGCTGTCGGCCCGTCGCCGATCAGCGTCGCGCCCTTCACCGGATGCAGCACCTTGCCGTTCTTCACCCGGTAGGCCTCGGTGCAGGAGAAGACGAACTTGCCGTTCACGATGTCCACCTGCCCGCCGCCGAAGCCGACGGCGTAGATCCCGTCCTTCACCGCGGCGACGACGTCGCCCGGCTTCGCGGAGCCGTTCGCCATGATCGTGTTGGTCATCCGCGGCATCGGGATATGCGCGAAGCTCTGGCGCCGGCCGTTTCCGGTGGGAGCCATGCCCATCAGCCGCGCGTTCTGCCGGTCCTGCATGTAGCCGACGAGGATGCCGTCCTCGATCAGCACGGTGCGGGAGGTCGGCGTGCCCTCGTCGTCGAAGGAGAGGGAGCCGCGGCGGCCGGGCAGCGTGCCGTCATCCACCACGGTCACGCCGGGCGCGGCGACGCGCTGGCCCATGAGGCCGGAGAAGGCCGAGGTCTTCTTGCGGTTGAAGTCGCCCTCGAGCCCGTGGCCGATCGCCTCGTGGAGCAGAATGCCCGGCCAGCCCGCGCCGAGCGCGACCTCCATGACGCCGGCGGGCGCCTCCTCCGCCTCGAGATTGACGAGCGCGATGCGGAGCGCCTCCTCCGCCTCGCGCCGCCAGGCCTCGGGCGCGATCAGCGTCTCGTAGCCGATCCGCCCGCCGCCGCCCGCAGAGCCGGATTCACGCCGCCCGTCCTTCTCGACGATCACGGAGACGGAGAGCCGCGCCATCGGGCGCGCCTCGCGAAGGCCGCCGCCCTCGGGCCGCAGGATCTCCACCTCCTGCAACGAGCCGGCGAGGCTGACGGAGACCTGCCTGACCCGCGGGTCGCGCGCGCGGAGCCAGTCGTCGATCTCTTTCAGGAGGTCGACCTTCGCCCCGAAGCTCATCGCGGAGACGGGGCTCTCCTGCACATAGAGCCTCTGGTTGCTCGCGGCCGGCGGCGCAGCCAGCGTCCCGCCGCCCTCGGCCGCCGCCAGCCGCGCCGTCTCCGCCGCGCGCGCGAGGGCCGCGGCGCTGAGTTCGGTCGAGTGCGAATACCCCGCCGCCGCGCCTGCGACGGCGCGGAGCCCGAAACCCTTCGCGCTGTCATAGGAGGCGCCGCGGAGCCGCCCGTCGTCGAAGGTCAGCGATTCAGAGCGGGTTCGTTCGAGGAAGAGCTCCCCGTCATCCGCGCCGGCCACCGCCCCGTGGAGGATGCCGAGCGCCTCCTGCCTGTCGAGATCGGTTTCGAAGGGGCGGAATGGGCCGTCATCGTCGCTCATGTCGCGGGTCAAGGCGCGTCTCCGATGCTACTCTGCCTCTCGATCAGGCGCTGGATGACGCAATATGACGCAATCGTCCAGCTTGCCCTCGAAAGGGGGCTGTGGTCTTAGACGCAGTGAAGATAGGCGGTCCGCCGCCAAAAGCGAAACCGCCTTTGGGCGGATCAAGGTCCAGGGGTCCCGAACATGACCGGAGCGAAACTCGCCGCCCGCCTCTCCGCCGCCGCCGCAACGGCGCTCATCGCCGGCGCCGCCGCCGCCGAAAGCGTCGGCAAGCCTGTTCCGGACGGCATCGGCTTCCAGCCGGCGGTGACCGAGTTGATGCGGGATCTCGTGTGGTTCGACGCGATCCTGCACTGGATCAGCCTCGCCATCGTCGTGCTTGTCACTGCGCTCCTCGGCATCGTGATCTTCCGGTTCTCCGAGAAGAAGAACCCGACCCCCGCGCGCTTCACCCATCATGTCGGGCTTGAAGTGGCGTGGACGGCCGGGCCCATCGTCATCCTCTTCGTCATCGGCGCGATCTCGCTCCCGATCCTCTTCAAGCAGCTCGACGTGCCGGAGCCAGACCTCACGATCAAGGCGACGGGAAACCAGTGGTACTGGTCCTACGAGTATCCTGACGAGGAGATCGGCTTTGACGCGATCATGCTGGCGAGGGACGAACTCGGGGAGTACGGCTACGCCGATGACGAGTATCTGCTCGCGACGGATACGGCGATGGTCGTCCCGGTCGGCGCCAACGTCCATCTCCTCGTCACCGGCGCGGACGTGATCCATGCCTGGACGATCCCCTCCTTCGGCGTGAAGGTGGATGCGATCCCGGGCCGGATGAACGAGCTCTGGTTCAACGCGGACCGTGTGGGGACGTATTTCGGCCAGTGCTCGGAGCTTTGCGGCAAGGACCATTCCTACATGCCGATCACGGTGAAGGTGGTGAGCGCCGAGGATTACGCCGCCTGGGTCGACGAGACGCGCGTCGCGCAGGGCCTCCCGCCGAAGAACGGCGTGACGCTCGCCGCGGCGGACTGAACGGCGCCGAAGCGAGCCGATGGCCAGCACCCTCTCCGCCGAAGCCGCGCCGCCGCGCGACGCCGAGTTCGGGGACTATTTCGCGCTGCTGAAGCCGCGCGTCATGTCTCTTGTCATCTTCACCGCGCTGGTCGGGCTGGTCGTCGCGCCGGTCCCGGTCCACCCCATGATCGCCTTCGCCTCGATCCTTTGCATCGCGGTCGGCGCCGGCGCCTCGGGCGCGCTCAACATGTGGTGGGACGCCGATATCGACGTGAAGATGGCGCGCACGCGCAACCGCCCCGTGCCCTCCGGCCGGGTGGCGGGCGGTGAGGCGCTTGCAGTCGGCCTCGGGCTTTCGCTCCTTTCGGTGCCGATGCTCGGGCTCTTCGCGAACTGGCTCTCCGCCGGCATCCTCGCCTTCACGATCTTCTTCTACGCCGTGATCTACTCGATGTGGCTGAAGCGAACGACGCCGCAGAACATCGTCATCGGCGGCGCGGCCGGGGCCTTCCCGCCGCTCCTCGGCTGGGCGGTCGCCACCGGGTCCGTCGGGCTGGAGGCGGCGCTGATGTTCGCGATCATCTTCCTCTGGACGCCGCCGCATTTCTGGGCGCTCGCCCTCTACCGGAACGGCGACTACGAACGGGCGGCCGTGCCGATGATGCCGGTCGTCGCCGGGCCGCGGGCGACGCGGCGGCAGATCTTCTGGTATTCTGTCGCGCTCGCCGCAGTCGCCGTCGCGCCGGCCTTCACCGCCATCGGCGGGCTCTTCTACCTCGTCGCCGCCGGGGCGCTCTCCGCCGAGTTCCTGCGTCTCGCCGCCCTTGTCGGCATCCGCTCCGAAGAGGCGGCGGAGGCGGACGGGCACCGGGCGGAAAAGCGGCTCTTCAAGTTCTCGATCCTCTGGCTCTTCCTCGTCTTCTCCGCGCTCGCGGTCGAGGCCGGGCTCCGCCATGCAGGGCTCGCCCTCCCGGTTCCGGGGTTCGGCGCATGATCGGGCGGGAGGAGCACGAACTGCACCGCCGCCGCCGCGGGCGGAACATGGCCATCGGCGTGCTTCTGATCGGCTTCGTCGCGCTGATGTTCGGCGTGACGATCGCGAAGCTCGGCGCCAACGTGATCAAACCCGAAATGAGCTGGAGCGAGTCGCGATGACAGGGTCGGTGCGCAACCGCAAGACTATGTTCGGCCTCGCCGGCCTGGGCGTCTTCATGCTCGGAATGAGTTTCGCCGCCGTGCCGCTCTACGATCTCTTCTGCCGCGTCACCGGCTATGGCGGCACGACTTCCGTGTCGGACACCGCGCCGGACGTGATCCTCGACCGCGAGGTCACAGTGCGCTTCGCCGCGAGCGTGGAGCGTGGGATGCCGTGGAGCTTCCGCCCGGTCGAGACGTCCATGACGGTGCGGATCGGCGAGACTGGCCTGGCTTTCTACGAGGCGACGAACCCGACCGACCGGCCGGTGGCCGGCACGGCGAGCTTCAACGTCACGCCCTTCTCCGCCGGCGGCCATTTCACCAAGATCGCCTGCTTCTGCTTCACCGAACAGGTGCTCCAGCCCGGCGAGTCTGTGAAGATGCCGGTGACCTTCTACGTCGATCCGTCGATCATGGAAGACGAGGAAGCCGCCCTCGTGCACACGATCACGCTTTCATACACGTTCCACGAAACCGACATGCCGGAAGCGGCCGCCGCGCCGCAAGCCGTTGACGCACCCGACCCGGCCGGGTGACAAGGCGAAATCCGCCGAGGGGAAACGAGATGGCCCACGAGAAGAATCACGACTACCACATCATCGCGCCGAGCATCTGGCCTTTCCTTGGGGCGCTCAGCGCCTTCGTGATGCTCTTCGGCGCCGTGCTCTGGTTCCATGACTATACGCCGCTGATCGCGGTCGTCGGCCTCCTCGGCGTCCTCTACGTCATGTACGGCTGGTGGGCGGAAGTGGTGGCTGAGAGCCAGGCGGGCGATCATACGCCCGTCGTCTCCATCGGCCTCCGCTACGGCGTGATCATGTTCATCGCCTCCGAGGTCGCCTTCTTCGCGGCCTGGTTCTGGTCCTTCTTCAAGCACGCGATCTATCCGATGGCGGATGTCGCGACGAAGACGACCGCGACCGCCTACGGCGCGGACGGCGTATGGCCGCCCGTCGGGATCGAGACCTTCGATCCCTGGCACCTGCCCCTCATCAACACGCTGATCCTCCTCTGCTCCGGCTGCGCGGCGACATGGGCGCACCATGCAGTGCAGGAGGGGGACCGGGAGGGGCTCAAGTGGGGCCTCCTCATCGCGGTCCTGCTCGGCGTGCTCTTCACCATCACCCAGGCCTATGAATACAGCCACGCCGCCTTCGGCTTCGCCGGAAACATCTACGGCGCGAACTTCTACATGGCGACGGGGTTCCACGGCTTCCACGTAATCGTCGGCACGATCTTCCTCGCCGTCTGCTACTTCCGCGCGCTGAAGGGCCACTTCACGCCGGAGAAGCATATCGGCTTCGAGGCGGCGGTCTGGTACTGGCACTTCGTGGACGTCGTCTGGCTCTTCCTCTTCATGGCCGTCTACGTCTGGGGGGCCTGAGGCCCTCATGGCTCAAGGGGCGGGAAAGGGCGGCTCCGGCCGCCCTTCTTCTTTCGGCCGCATCGGCGTTCTGGCGACGGGCGCCCTCGGCATCCTGATCCTGATCGGCCTCTGCATCTGGCAACTTCAGCGGCTCGAATGGAAGGAGGGCGTGATCGCGCAACTCGAGGCGCGACTCGCCGCCGACCCCGTTCCTCTCCCCGTCGCCTTCGACCCGGAGATCCAGGAATTCTCCCGCGTCGCGCTGAGCGGCCGCTTCGAGTTCGCGCCGGGCGCGCACGGTTTCGTCGATGCGCCGCTGCTCACTTCGGCCCGCCCCCACGGGCCGGGCTATCGCGTTATCCAGCCCCTTACGCTCTCGGATGGTCGCCGCGTGATGGTGGATCGCGGTTATGTCCCCGTCGAGGAAAAGAACGAAGGCGGCGCCGCCTCGCGCCCTACTCCCGCGCCGGAAGGCCCGATCATCCTCGTCGGCGCGCTCCGCTGGCCCGAGGAGGGCGACGAGGGCCCGGATTTCGGCGCCTCCGACAATGTCTGGACGGAACGGGACCTGACAGAGATGGCCGCGCTTTTCGGCACGGAGCCCGTTCTGGTCGTCGCGGAAACCTCCACCGCTATCGGCGAATGGCCGCTGCCCCAGCCGCTGGCGGCGGTGGATGTGCGGAACAACCACCTCGAATACGCGATCACCTGGGGCGCGCTCGCGCTCGCCTGGGCGGCGATGACGGGCTTCCTCGCCTTCCGCCGCGTCTGAGCTTGCGCGCCGCCGCCGCCGCGCTCCAGATGGCGGCGTGAGACAGGAGAGCACGATGCGGAATTCCGACCCGATCCCGGACCTTGTGGAGGCGAAGCGCGCGCCCTTCCTCGCCCTGTCGGACCGGATCTTCGACGCGCCCGAGACGCTCTACGCCGAGTTCCGCGCCGTCGCGGAGCATGAGGCCGCGCTCCGCGCCGAAGGCTTCCGGATCGTCGAAGCCCCGGCAGGCATCCCGACGGCGGTGATCGGGGAGGCGGGGGAGGGCGGGCCCGTCATCGCCATTCTTGGCGAGTATGACGCGCTGCCCGGCCTCAGCCAGGAGGCGGGCGTCGCGGAGCACAGCCCCGCCGAGCCCGGCGGCGCCGGCCATGGCTGCGGCCACAACCTTCTCGGCGCCGCCGCCCTCCTCGCCGCGACCGCGGTGAAGGACTGGCTGGCCGAGGCCGGGATCGAAGCCCGCGTCCGCTATTTCGGCTGCCCGGCGGAGGAGGGCGGCGCCGCGAAGACCTACATGGTCCGCGCCGGGCTCTTCGCCGATGTGGACGCCGCGATCACCTGGCACCCCGCCTATTTCACCGCGGTGGACCATGCCCGCGCGCTCGCGAATACGCGGATCGACTTCACCTTCCACGGCAAGGCGGCGCACGCCGCCGGCGCGCCGGAGCTCGGCCGCTCCGCGCTCGACGCGGTCGAGCTGATGAATGTCGGCGTCAACTACATGCGGGAGCATATGCCGGACGACGCCCGCATCCACTACGCCTATATCGACGCCGGCGGGGCCGCGCCCAATGTCGTGCAGGCGAAGGCGACGGTGCGCCAGCTCATCCGCGCGCGGGACAATGCGGGCCTCGCCGCGCTTGTCGCCCGCGTCCGCAAGATCGCCGAGGGGGCGGCCCTGATGACGGAGACGCGGGTGGAGACGCGCATCTTCTCCGGCGTCTCCAATCTCGTCGGCAATTCCGCGCTGGAGGCGGCGATGCAGGCCGAGTTCGACCGCCTCGGCCCGCCCGTATTCGACGAGGCGGATCGGGACTTCGCCCGAGCCATCCGCGCCACGCTCGGCCCCGAGGATACGGAGGCCGCCATGCGCCGCATGGGGGTCGAGCTGGACCCCGACTCCCCGCTCTCGGAGGCCCTCCTGCCGCTCGACCGGCGGCCCGAAGGCGGGGACGGCTCAACCGATGTCGGAGACGTGAGCTGGGCCGCGCCGACGGTTCAGGCGCGGGTGACGACCTGCGCGCTCGGCACGCCCTTCCACACCTGGCAGCTCACGGCGCAGGGAAAATCGCCGCTGGCGAAGAAGGGCATGGTCCACGCCGCGAAGATCATGGCCGCCACCGCGGCGCGCCTCATCACCGAGCCGGCGGCCCTCGCCGCCGCGAAGGCGGAGCACGAACGGATGCTGGCGCGCACGCCCTATCGCTGCCCGATCCCCGATGAGATTTCGCCGCCCATCCTCCCCCGCCCGGCGGCGTGAGCCGCCGCCTTCAGAAGTCGAGCGCGTAGCGCTGCTCCCGCACCGCCACGCCCCAGCTTCGCCCTTCCGCTTCATGGAGAAGCCGGAAGCCGGCGCGGAGATAGACGGCGCGCGCCGCGTCGAGCCCGGCGAAAGTGTCGAGCCACGCGCCCCTGAGCCCGGCCTCCCGCAACGCCGCCAGCCCCTCCGCCATCAGTCTATGGCCGAGGCCGAGTCCGCGCGCCCGCTCCTCCGCGATCACGATCCGGATATGCCCGCGCCCGGCCTCGTCCCTGTCCTCCCCGTCCGCCGTCAGCGTCGCGAGCGGGCCGCTCTCATCCCGGGCGAAGAGCATGGAGACGCGGGGCGGGGCGATCCGGGCGGAGACGTCCGCCGCAATCCCCGCCACGATCCTCTCGAAGTCGAGCCCGAAGCCGCAATGGGCCGCATACCAGCGCCCGTGGAGACCGATCAGCCATCCGAGATCGCCGGGCCGAGGCCCGCCGATCTCGACGGCGCCCGCTGTCACGCGGCGTAGTCCGGCTCGGTCTTGTCGAGGTTGAGCCGGATCTCCGCCATGTGCCGCACGGCCTGGCCCGGATAGCGCTCCGTCTCGAAGGCGACAGCCTCGGCCACCTCGTCGGAGAGATAGCGGAGCGGGCGCTGCGTCATCAGCGCGGTGATGTAGGTCTCCGTCGCCCGCTCGAAGAAATAGGTCCGGTTCATCGCCTCGGCGATCGTCTCGCCGATGACCATGATCCCGTGGTTGCCCATCACCATCACCTTCTTCTTCGGATCGGTGAAGAGCGAGGCGACGCGCTCCCCCTCCTCGTCGAAGGCGAGGCCGCCATAATTCTCGTCGATCACGACGCGGTCATGGAACATCGCCGAGTTCTGGTCGATTGCCGGAAGCCGGCTGTCCGCCAGCGAGGCGAGGACGGTGGCGTATTTCGAATGGAGATGGATCGCGACCTTCGCGAAGGGAACGTGGCGGTGGATCGCGCCGTGGAGCGCCCAGGCTGTCGGGTCCGGCGCGTCCGGCCCCTTCATCACGTCGGGGTCGTTCGCGTCCAGCAGCAGGAGGTTGGAGGCGGTGACGCGGGTGAAATGGATCTGGTCCCGGTTCATCAGGAAGCGGGAGCCGCCGCCCCCGTTCGTCTCGTCGTCCACCACGGCGGAGAAATGGTTGGAGACGCCCTCATGCCAGTTCATCCGCACCGCCCATCGGAAACAGGCCGCGAGGTCGCAGCGCATCTCCCAATCCGGGTCGTTGTGGGTGGTCGGGTGGCGGAGGATCGAAGTGGACATGGCGTTCTCCCGTTTCTGGCGGCGGAAGCATCGGGCCGGAACACCGGTTGCGCAAGCCCCGTTCGCGCGGCCATGGTTCTTCCCCGACCGCAGGCCGCCACGAAAATCACCGATTTGCGCACATGGGGTATCATGATAGATTCACCTTTATCGTCAATTAGTTGGCATGGCTGTGCAATGTGCGCATCGGGGCGGTCGCCAAACGGCTCGGCCGCCCCTATCTTCGCGGAACGATCTGAAGGGAGGCGCGCATGGGCGAGGGTTTCTGGATGCCGGCGGAGTGGCGGGCGACCGTCCGAGTCGCGGGGCCGGAGGCTGAGCACTTCCTCCAGGACCTCGTGACCAACGATCTCTCGAAGCTGGGCGAAGGCGCGCTCCTTTACGCCGCGCTCCTGACGCCGCAGGGGAAATACCTCTTCGATTTCTTCGTCGGGCGGGAAGGGGAGGGTTTCCTCCTCGACGTGGCGGCGGACCGGGCGGCGGCGCTCGTCCAGCGGCTCTCGATGTATCGCCTGCGCCGCAAGGTGGAGATCGCGCCGGCGGGCGTTCCCGTCGCGCTCTTCTGGGGCGGCGAGCCGCCCGAGGGCGCGCTGGCGGACCCGCGCGACCCGGCGCTCGGCTTTCGCCTCTACGGCCTCGCCCGCCCCGAAGGCGCCGCGGAGGGGAGCCTGTCGGCCTATGACGCGCTCCGCGTCGCCCGCCTCGTCCCCGAAAGCGGCGCCGAGCTGATCCCGGACGAGACCTATATCCTCGAAGCCGGGTTCGAGCGGCTGCGCGGCGTCGACTTCCGCAAGGGCTGCTATGTCGGGCAGGAGGTCACGGCCCGGATGAAGCACAAGACCGAGCTGAAGAAGGGCCTCGTCCGCGTCTCGGTCGAGGGCGAGGCGGCGCCCGGAACGCCGGTGGAGGCGGAGGGCAAGCCCGCCGGCACGCTCCACACCGTCGCCGGGGGCGAAGGGCTCGCCCATCTGCGCTTCGACCGGGCGGAGGGAGAGATGCAGGCGGGCGCCGCGCGGCTCCGCCGCCTCTGAACCTCAGGCGCCGGCCCGCGCCGCCTCCCAGGCGAGCATCGCCCGCTTCACCGGAAGGCCCCAGTGATAGCCGCCGAGCTCGCCGCTCTTCCTCAGGGCGCGGTGGCAGGGGATGAGCCAGGAGATCGGGTTGCGCCCCACCGCCGTGCCGACGGCCCGCGCCGCCTTGGGTCGGCCGATGACGCGGGCGATCTCGGAATAGGTCGTCACATGGCCGGTCGGCACCGAAAGCAGCGCCTCCCAGACCTTGATCTGGAACGGCGCGCCGATCAGCGCCAGCCGCGCCTCCCCCTCGCCCCCGAACGCCGCCGAAACCCAGGGGGCGAGCGCGGCCGGATCCTCCCTGAAACGCGCGTTGGGCCAGCGCCCCCGCATGTCCGCCAGCGCCGCAGCCCGCCCCGTCTCCGCCGCGAAGGCCATGCCGCAGAGTCCGCGCTCCGTCCCCATCGCCAGCGTCTCGCCGAAAGGGCCGTCGAACCAGCCGAAGGCGATGTCGAGCCCCTCGCCGCCCGAGGCCCAGGCGCCGGGGCTCATCGCCTCCCACCGTACGAAGAGGTCATGGAGCCGGCCGGGTGAGGAAAGCCCGGCCTCCATCGTCGTCTCCAGCACCGTGAAGCGCTCCGCCAGCAGGCGCTTGGCGAGGTCGAGCGTCAGGTATTGCATGTACCGCTTGGGCGAGACGCCGACCCATTCGGAGAACATGCGCTGGAAATGCGCGGGCGAGAAGCCCATCCGCGCCGCGATCTCGTCGAGCCCCGGCTGCTCCGGCACGGCCTCCTCGATGAGGCGCAGCGCCTCGGCGATCAGACCGTAATGGAAGGCGGAGGGGGAGGGAACCTGGTTCATCGTCGTCTCCTTCGCCCCGAATGTGCGGGCCGGAGCGGCGCCGCGCCACCCGTTTCCTGCGGCCTCAGCGGAGATCGACCCAGACCAGGCGATGGTCCGGCCCGCCGCGGCCCATGAGCCGTGCGAGGGGTGAATCCGGCGTCGGCCAGAACACGCCCGCGCCCGTGATCTCCCATCCCTTCGAGGGGAGGACATAGTCGACGCGCAGGTTCCCCGGGCCCTGCGGCGGCGCGCGCCAGTCCGCCGTGTCGAGCGCGGGGTCGCCGCGATGCCCCGCATCCGCCGCCGCCGCGCCGCCCGCACTTTCCGGCCCCGGGTCGTCGGTCAGCGCGAGGAGGAGTTGGAGCGCCCCACGTCGCGCGGCCCCGTCCGCAGGATCGGCGTTGAGGTCGCCGAGCACGACGAAGGCCGCGCCGGGGGCAAGCGCGCCGGCGCGGCCCTGATCGTCCTTCATCCAGTCGGCGCCGCCGATATAGTCGACCCAGAAGCGGATCTCGTCATGGTTCCGCCGCCCGTTCGCATCCTCCGGCCCGTCGAAGACCGGCGGGGTCGGGTGCGAGGCGAGGAGGTGGAGGATGCGACCGTCCGGCAGGCGGGCCGGGATGTCCCAATGGCTCTTGGAGGAGAGCCGGAGCGCGCCGGCGGCCTCCCCGAAATGGCCCGCCGGCAGGAGGTTCCCGGGCATGTCCCCCCAGAGCGTTTCGCGGAAGGTGCGCGCGCCCGCCTCATCGAGCGGGAGGCGGGAGAGCACGGCCATGCCGTAGTGGCCTTCGTGGCGGCCATAGCCGAACGCGTCCCGCGGCCCGTCCTTCCGCCCGTCGCCATCGAGATCGAAGCCGGAGGCGGCGCCGGTATTCGCCGGCGCGGTGAAGATATGGGGATAGTCGATACCCTCCGCGCCGCCTCTCCCGTCCCGTAGATGGTCGCGGAAAAGCGCCGCGGCGACGCCGCGCCGGTCATGGTCGATCTCGTTGATCAGGATCACGTCCGGGCGGACCCGCTGGATGATCTCCGCCGCAATGTCGATACGCTTCGAGCCGCCGAGGCGCAGGCGCTGTACGAGTTCGCCCGGTGCGGGAAGGCTCAAGGCGGCGTTGAAGCTCGCGATGCGGACCGAGCCCTCAGCCGGCGGCGGCGGCGCTTCCGCCGACGCCGCCGAGCCGAGCAAGATCGCGAGGAGCGCCGCCGCCCTCCTCATCGTGCGAGCGCAAAGCCGAGGCGGAGATAGGCCGCCGAGAAGATCAGGGCGGAGGAGAGGCAAGTCCCCCACAGTCCGATCAGCCAGAGCGTGACGAAGGGGCCGCCGAGCGGCGAGGCCGAAAACGCTGCATCGACCTGTGGGATCTGCGCGCCGCCGACCAGCCGTGCGAAGACCGGGGCGTAGAGAAGGCAGAAGAAGGCGACGAGAAGCGAGAGCGACCGCAGCCAGAGCCGGCCCGAAACCGGGGTCCGTCGGGCGGTGGAAAGCGGATCGGAAACCGGCCTGAGGCCGCGCGCGCCCCGGTCGGACAACCGCGCCGCGCTGTCCGGCGCGCGCCCATCCTTCCAGATCGAGGCGTGGTCGTGCAGGCTTTCCCGTTCGGAGACCGCGCCGATCAGCGTCAGGAAACCGAAGACAATGCCCGCGAACAGCGCTGACGTCGCCGCCAAGGTCGCCAACCGGGCTGAAGCCTCCGAAATCGGCGGAAGCCCGGGCTCCGCCGCCGTGAACATCGCCACCGGACTGGCCGGGAAGAGCCACCAGGACCGGAGCAGCGCGACAAGCGCAAGGAGCGGCCCGCCGGGCTCCGCCCAGGCCCCGGCGATCACGGCGAGAAAAACCGTCGCCGCCGATAGCGTGAGCCCCAGCGCGACCGGAAAAATCCGTAGCGGCAACGATGACGGAAGATCGCGCCGTCCATGCCCCCGCCAGACCGCGAAGCCAAGCCAGAGCGCCAGCGCCGTCGCTGCGCCATGCGCCAGAGTTATGGGGCCAGGCGCGAGCGCGGCGGGCAGAAAGAAGGCCGAGGCAGTAAACACGCCCGCCGCATAGGCCCCGCGCCGCATCGCTCCTCCCCCGCCTGCCGAGCGGCCGGAGGATAGCGGGGCTCACCTCGCTTTGCGAGGGGCGAAGCCGACCTTTCTCTCCGATTTGGAGTTCAGGCGCCGGCAAGCCATGGTTGCTTTGCAGACCGTTCGGTCTCGAAGGCGTCGATGTCGGCCGCCTTCTCCATTGTGAGACCGATATCGTCGAGCCCGTTCAGGAGGCAATGCTTGCGGAACGCGTCCACCTCGAAGGCGATCTCCCCGCCGTCCGGGCCGGAGATCACCTGCCGTTCGAGATCGACGGTCAACACCGCATTCGCGCCGCGCGCTGCGTCGTCCAGAAGTCTGTCGACCTCCTCCTGCGGCAGGGCGATCGGCAGGATGCCGTTCTTGAAGCAGTTGTTGTAGAAGATGTCCGCGAAGGAGGGGGCGATCACGCAGCGGATGCCGAAATCGAGCAGCGCCCACGGCGCATGCTCCCGGCTCGAGCCGCAGCCGAAATTTTCTCCCGCCACGATGATCTTCGCCTCGCGATAGGCCGGCTTGTTCAGCACGAAATCGGGTTTCTCGCGCCCCGCCTCGTCATAGCGCATCTCGTCGAAGAGGTTCTTGCCGAGGCCGGTGCGCTTGATTGTCTTCAGGAACTGCTTGGGGATGATCATGTCGGTGTCGATGTTGATGAGCGGCATCGGCGCGGCGACGCCGGTGAGCTTGTCGAGCTTGTCCATGATCGTCCTCCCGTTCAGGTCGTCGGGGTAAAGCATGGGGCGCGGCGGCGCGCAAGAAGCGAGGCCACTGGCGGCGCGGCGGCAAGCGGCGTAAGCCCGGCTCATGACCGTTCTCGCTTCGCTCCGCCCGGATGCGCCCTGGCTCTCCGCCGGCGCGCTCATGGCGTTCGGCTCAAGCTTCGGACAGACCTTCTTCATCGCCGCCTTCGCTGGCGTATGGCGGGAGGAATTTGCGCTCAGCCACGGCGACTGGGGTGCGATCTACATGGCGGCGACGCTGGCCTCCGCCGTCGCGCTGACCCAGGCGGGGCGGCTTGCCGATGTCTGGCCGGCGCGCCCGCTGGCCCTCGCGGTTCTGTTCGCATTCGCGCTCGTCGCTGTCGGCCTTTCTCTCGTCACGGCGTGGTGGACGCTTGCGCTCCTCATATTCGGGCTCCGGTTCTGCGGGCAGGGGATGCTGAGCCACATTGCGATGACCTCGATGGGCAAGTGGTTCCGCGCCAAGCGGGCCGGCGCCATCGCCATCGCCACGCTCGGATTCTCGCTGGGGGAGGCGATCCTGCCGGCGGGTGCGATCGCCGTGATCGGGTTGGTCGGATGGCGTGACGCGTGGCTCCTGATCGCCGGCGCTCTCCTCTTGGTCTTTGCGCCGCTGCTCGCATGGCTCCTGCGGCGGGAGCGGAGGCCGCTTGCGGCGGCGGAGGCGCCGGAGCTTTCCGCCGGGATGGACGGGCGGCACTGGACACGTTCCGAGATGGTGTCCGAGCGGACGTTCTGGGCGCTTGTCCCCGGGCTGATCGGCCCGGCCTGGATCGGAACGGTTGTCTTCTTCCAGACCGTCCACCTTACTGAGATCAAGGGCTGGGACCTTGCGGCCTACGCCGCGCTCGCCTTTCCCGCCCATTCCCTCGCCGCGACCGCGGGGAGCTTCGGCTTCGGCTGGGCGGCGGACCGGTTCGGGGTCGCCCGGCTCCTGCCTGTCTACCTTCTCGGCTGGGCGGCCGGCGCGGCGCTCATGGGGCTTTCCGGCGGGTTGCTCGCCGGCGTGATCGCGCTCGCGGTCGGGGGGATCGGCTCGGGCGCCGTATCCGTGGTCCACGGCGCCGTCACAGCGGAGCTTTACGGGACACGCTGGCTTGGCGGCGTCAAGGCGCTGACCTATGCGCTCGCCGTCCTCGCCTCGGCGCTTGGGCCGGGATTGAGCGGCGCGCTTCTTGACGCCGGCGTCGGGTTCGAGGCGCAGTGCGCGGGCATGGCGGCCTATCTCCTCGCCGTCAGCCTCTGGTTCATCCCGGTCTCCGCCCGCGCCCGGCTGCGGCTGGCAGGGCCATGAGCGCCGAGCTCGAAATCGTCCGTCTCGGCGCGGCCGGGGACGGGGAGGCCGACGGGGGCGTCTTCGTTGCTTTCGCGCTGCCGGGGGAGAGGGTGCGCGGGGTCGTCGAAGGCGGCCGCATGGCGGCGCTCGAAATACTCCGCCCTTCGCCGGAACGCGCCCCGCCGCCCTGCCGCCATTTCGGCGCTTGCGGCGGCTGCGCCCTTCAGCACGCCTCCGGGCATTTCCTCGCCGGCTGGAAGCGGGACCGGATCGCAGAGGCGCTCGCCCGAAGGGGGATCGAAGGCGTCGAGATCCGGGAGACGCGGACCTCCCCGCCCCGCTCCCGCCGCCGGGCCGTCTTCGCCGCGCGGCGGACGAAGACCGGGGCGCTCGCCGGCTTTCACGGGCGGCGGAGCGGGGAGATCGCGGCGCTGGAGGACTGCCATCTGGTCGCCCCGCCGCTCCTCGGCGCGCTGGAAGCGGCGCGGGGGCTGGCGCGGATCGGCGGGTCACGGAAGGGGGAGCTGCGGGTGACGGCGACGCTCTCCGAAGGCGGGCTCGACCTCAGCGTCGAAGGCGGCAAGCCGCTGGACCCGGCTTTCTGGGGCGACCTCGTCGCGCTGGCCGAGGAGGCGGACCTCGCGCGCCTCGCCTGGAACGGGGAGATCGTCGCCTCCAGGCGGCCCGCCTTCCACCGCTTCGGCGCGGCGCTGGTGGAGCCGCCGCCCGGCGGCTTCCTCCAGGCGACGAGGGAGGGGGAGGTCGCGCTGCTGGAGGCGGCGCGGGAGGCGCTCGGCCCGGCGAAGCGGATCGCGGACCTTTTCGCCGGCTCGGGCGCCTTCGCCCTGCCGCTCGCGGAACAGGCGGAGGTGCTGGCGGTGGAGGGGGAGACGGCGATGGTCGCCGCGCTCGACGCCGGCTGGCGCGCCGCGCCGGGGCTGAAGCGGGTCGTCGCCCGGGCGCGGGACCTCTTCCGCCGCCCCCTCCTCGCGCCCGAGCTCGCCGCGCTCGACGGCGCGGTGATCGACCCGCCGCGGGCGGGGGCGGCGGCGCAATGCGAGGAGCTGGCGAAGGCGGGGCCGGAGCGGCTCGCCATGCTTTCCTGCGAGCCGGCGACCTTCGCGCGGGACGCGCGGACATTGATCGACGGCGGGTATCAGATGGACTGGGTGGTCCCGGTCGACCAGTTCCTCTGGTCCGGCCATGTGGAGCTGGCGGCGGCTTTCAGGCGGCGTTGAGAGGCGCGCAGGGGCCGCCTTGAGCAGGTCGAAATCGCCCGATTCCAGAGGATTTCCATGGAAATCGAAGTCAATATATTGATTTTGTTATGTTATTAGAAAAAGCATTCTGCGGTCGCCCTGCGTCTTCGACGTCGCAAAGCCTCACGGCAGCACCAGCTCCACCCGCCGGTTCAGCGCCCGGCCCTCTTCGCTCATGTTGCTGGCGCGCGGGGCGAGGAAGCCGACGCCGTAGGGGATGAGCCGCCCGGCGCCGACGCCCTCCGCCGCCTCAAGCCGCGCCGCCACCGCCTCCGCGCGCTTGAGCGACAGGGCGATGTTCGGCGTCAGCGCGCCTTCGTTGTCGGTGTGGCCGACCACGAGGAAGGAGAGGTCCGGATTGGCCCGCAGCACCTTCGCCACCTCGTCCAGAACCGGGCCGGATTCCGCCGTCAACTGCGCCGAGCCGGCCTCGAAGGCGATGCCGTCGAGCGGCGCGGCCCCGTCCTCGGTCAGCCGCCGGGCGATCTCGAAGAGCCGCGCCTCCCCCGGCTTGGCGCGCGGCGGCGGAGCGGCGCCCGCCGGGGTCATCCGCTCCGGCGCGTCCTCCCCGGCCACTGCGACGATCTGGACATAGAGCCGCCCGCCCTGCCGCGAGGCGATGACGGAGGCGGCGCGTCCCTCCGCCTCCACCGCGAGATAGCGGAAATCGGCGAGGTCGAACCGCATCGCCGGCGGCTCGACCAGATAGACCCCGAAGCGGAAGTCGAACCCGCCGCATTCGTCCCCGGCGCATTCGAAGAGAATATCGTAGCCCAGTTCCTCGAAGCGCCGCCCGTAGTTGCGGATGGCTTCCAGCGTCGAGGTCTCGCCCTCCAGCCGGTAGACGAATTCCCGCACCGCCCCCTCGACGACGCGGACCGGCTTGCCCTCCCGCGTGAAGCGCCCGACGGGGAGTGCGTAATCGTCGAAGCTCCGGGTCAGGAAATGGCTCAGCTCCGCGCCTTCGAGCGCGCCGAATTCCGGCGCCGCCTCCTCCTGCGCCGCCGCGGCGCCGGCGAGGAGCGCGAGCGCCAACGCCAGCGCGACGCGGATCACCGCGCCTGCCCGTGATATTCCGCGTTCGGCCGCATGGCGATGGCGGAGGCGACGCGGTTCGTCATGTTGAAGAAGGCCGCCACCTCCGCGATGTCGAAGATCGCCCGGTCGGAGAAGCCGGCCGCGCGCAGCGCCTCCCGGTCCGCCTCCCCGATCGTCGCGCTGGCCTTCGTCACCAGCACCGCGAAGTCGAGCATCGCGCGCTGGCGAAGGGGAAGGTCCGCCATGCGGTAGTTCGCGGCTATGGTTTCCGCCAGCGCCGGGTCTCCGGTCAATTGCCGGAGCGCGGCGCTATGCGCGACAAGGCAGTAGAAGCAGTGATTCTCCGACGATACGGCGACGGCGATCATCTCCCGCTCCGCCTTCGTCAGCTCCGACTCGGCCAGCATCAGTTCGTTGTACATGCGCGAGAAGGCGCGCAGCCGCTCCGGAGCGAAGGCGTAGGCGGCGAGGACGTTGGGGATCATCCCCAGCTTTTCCTCGCAGACCTGGTAGTATTTCTCGATATCCTCCGGCAGCGGCTCGACCGCCGGAAGGTTCAGCGCCGTCAGCCGCTCTCCGCCCATATCGCCTCCCCGCCGGGTTCAGCCCGGCTTGACACGGTAATGATAACGCGCCCGCTCGCCCATGCCGAGAGAGAGATAGAGCGGGATCGCGCGTTCGTTTTTCGCCTCTACGGCAAGGGCGAGAGTCTCCGCCCCGGTCTCGACCGCGAAGCGCGCGGCGGCGGCGAGGAGCATCCGCGCGGCGCCCTTGCGGCGATGTTCGGGCAAGGTCTCGACCGCGTGGATCATTGCGACGCCACCCGCAGCGGCGATGAAGGCGACGGCGGCGGGCCGGTCCCCCAGCCTTGCGAGCATAAAGGCTTTCGGCGGCGCGGCGCGGTCCATCACCGCGAGCCGGGCGGGGCCGATCCCGCCCGCGGCCCAGATCTCCTCCATCAGCGCGACGCGCCCGGAGCCGCGGACGACGCGCGCCGTCTCCGGCCGGTCGTCCAGCAGGGAGGCGGCGGGCGTGGAGAAGAGGACGGAAGGGGCCTCGACGGCATAGCCCCGCGCTTCGAGCGCCGCGTCGAGCGCCGTCTCCGCCCCGGAGATACGGAAGACGGGCGACTGCCCCCAAGCCGCCAGCCCCGCCTCGGCATCCGCGATATCCGCATCGGGATGGAGCGCGGTGGCGGAGGAGACGCGCCGCCCGCCGCCGGCGCCCCGGCGCAGAAGCCAGCCGGCGCGCTCCCTCGTCTCCGCCGCCGGCCAGGTCGCGTCGAGCGCGGCGAAAAGGGCGCTCATCCCTTCTCCCGCAGGAGGCGCGCCTTGTCCCGCGCCCAGTCCCGCGCCTTTTCCGTTTCGCGCTTGTCGGCCATCTTCTTGCCGCGGGCGATTCCGAGGGAGAGTTTCGCGACGCCCTTCTCGTTGAAGTAGAGCTTCAGCGGCACCAGCGTCGCCCCCTCGCGCCCGATCCCCTGCCAGAGCTTCGCGATCTCCGCCTTTTTCGCGAGGAGCTTGCGGCGGCGGCGCTCGTCATGGCCGAAGGTCTTGGCCTGCGCATAGGCCGGGATGTAGCCGTTGATGAGCCAGAGTTCCCCGCCCTCCACATTGGCGTAGCTCTCCGCGATCTGCGCGCGCCCCTCGCGCAGGGCCTTCACCTCGGAGCCTTCCAGCATGATGCCGACCTCGAGCTCCTCTTCGATGAAGTAGTTGTGCCGCGCCTTGCGGTTCTCCGCGGCGATCTTCTGCTTCGGCTCCTTCTTGGGGGCCATCAGCCGTTCAGTACGCCGGCGGAGACCATCGCCGCGCGGATCGCCGCCTTCGTCTCGGGCAGGGCCGGGGTGAGCGGGGAGCGGACCTCGTCCGAGCACTTGCCGAGGAGGGAAAGCCCGGTCTTGGCGCCGACGACGCCGGGCTCGACGAAGAGGGCGCGGTGGAGCGGCATCAGCCGGTCATGCAGGTCCCGCGCGAGGCTCCAGTCTCCTGCGGAGAGGGCGTTCTGGAACTCGGCGCAGAGCCGCGGCGCGACGTTGGCGGTGACGGAGATCGCCCCGACGCCGCCATGCGCCCGGTGGCCGAGCGCCTGCGCGTCCTCCCCGGTCAGCTGGATGAACTCCTTCCCGCAGGCCGCCCGCTGGTCGGAGACGCGGGAAACGTCCCCGGTCGAATCCTTCACGCCGGCGATGTTCGGGAGCTCGGCGAGGCGCGCCATCGTCTCCACCGACATGTCGACCACGGAGCGGCCGGGGATGTTGTAGATGATGATCGGGATGTCCGCCGCGTCGTTCAGCGCCTTGTAATGGGCGTAGAGGCCGCGCTGGGTCGGCTTGTTGTAGTAGGGGGTGACGACGAGTGCGCCGTCCGCCCCCACCTTCTTTGCGAATTCGACGAAGCGGATCGCCTCCGCCGTGTTGTTCGAGCCTGCGCCGGCGATGACGGGAACGCGCCCCTTCGCCGCCCGGACGACGAGGGCGATGACGAACTCGTGCTCCTCATGACTCAGCGTCGGGCTTTCCCCGGTCGTGCCGACGGGAACAAGGCCGTGGCTCCCCTCCGCGATCTGCCATTCGACGAGATCGGCCAGGGCTTTCTCGTCCACCGCTCCGTCCCGGAAGGGGGTGACGAGCGCAGGGAGCGAGCCGTGGAACATGGGAGAGACCTCACTTGCCGCGCGGCGACCGCCGCCGCGCGGGCGCGGAACCTACTCCGGGCGGGAAGCGGGGGCAAGGCGCGCCCGGCGCCCTCAGGCTGGCGGGAGATTCCGGCCCTCCGGGGCCTCGCGGATGCGGCGGACGGCGCCGGCGCGGCGCTCCAGCCACCAGCCGTATTGCTTCGGCCAGGCGGACCAGTCCTCCACCCCAAGCTCATGCGCGGCGTGGTGGGCCCAGAACGGGTCGAAGAGCGCCTCCCGCCCGATGGCGACGAGGTCGGCCCGGCCTTCCTGCAGCACTTCTTCCGCCATGGGCCCGTCGAGAATGAGGCCGACGGCCATGGTCTTCGCCCCCGTCTCCCGTCGGATGCGGGCGGAATAGGGCGTCTGGAACCCGGCGCCGCGGGCGGCCGGGTTCGCGGTGGCGCCGCCGGCGGAATTGCCCATGGAGGAACAGTCGATCACGTCCACGCCAAGCATCTTGAGTTCCCGGGCGAGGATCACGCTGTCGTCCAGAGTCCAGCCGCCATCGATCCCATCCACCGAAGAGATGCGGGTGAAGAGCGGTTTCTCTTCCGGCCATGCCGCGCGGACAGCCCGCGCCGTCTCCAGCGCGAGGCGCATGCGGCCCGCAAGGTCCCCGCCCCAGCGGTCGTTGCGCTTGTTGGAGAGGGGGGAGAGGAAGGTTTGGATCAGGTAGCCGTGGGCGGCGTGAAGCTCGGCGAAGGCGAAGCCCGCGTCGTCGGCCCGTTTCGCCGCTGTCGCGAAATCCCCGATCAGTTGCACGATGTGAGCCTCGCTCATCTCCTCCGGCGTCAGCCAGCCTTCGTCGAGCGGGACGGGGGAGGCGCCGACCACCGTCCACGGCATGTCGCCGCGGGCGTGATCCTCCGGCCCGAGCGGGCCGTTACCGAACCAAGGGCGCTGCATCGAGGCCTTGCGGCCCGCATGGGCGAGCTGGATGCCCGGCGCTGCGCCCTGCGCGGCGATGAAGCGGGTGATCGGCTTCAGCGCCTCGGCATGCGCGTCCGACCAGATGCCGAGATCACCGTGCGTGATGCGCCCGCGCGCCTGCACCGCCGCCGCTTCGGTGAGGATCGCGCCGGCGCCCCCGCGGGCGAAGGCGGTGAGGTGGGAGAAGTGCCAGTCGTTCGCCAGCCCCTCCTCCGCCGAATACTGGCACATCGGCGCGATGACGATGCGGTTGCGGAGCGTGAGGCCGCGGAGCGTGATCGGGGTGAAGAGGAGGGGCGTGCTCATGCGCCCGCTCCCGCCGCGATGCGCTTGCCGCGGGCCTGCACCGCGGCGCGGCGCGCCTCCACCGCTTCGGGCGTCACGCCCGCCATGTGTCTGTCGAACATCTCCGTCTCCATCCTGAAAGCCTCCTCCAGCGGCCGCCCCTCGCCCGCCGCCATCAGCCCGCGGATGCGGCCCGCCGCCAGCGCGTCCGTCTCCGCGATCTCGGCGGCCAGCGCCTCGGCGCGGGGGAGAAGGTCGGCCGCGCGAACGACTTCTGTGACGAGGCCCCATTCATAGGCCGTCTTCGCGTCGACAAAGCCGCCGGTTAGGCTCATGCGCCGGGCGCGGGCGGGGCCGATCAGGCGGGGGAGGATCTGAGAGAGGCCCCAGGAGGGGGTGATGCCGACGCGGGCATGGGTGTCAGCGAAGCGCGCCGCTTCCGAGGCGACGATGAAATCGGCCTGGAGCGCGAGTTCGAGCCCGCCGGTGATCGCCGGCCCGTTTACGGCGGCGATGATCGGCGCCTTTGAGTCGCGCATGAGATGGGAGAGCGAGCCCGGCCCGTGCCAGATGCGGCCCATCCCCGCGCCGCTCCCCAGCTCCTTCAGGTCCACCCCGGCGCAGAACGCGCGGCCCGCGCCGGTGAGCACGATGGCGCGCACCGCATCGTCCTCCGCCAGCGCGGCGAAGGCGTCGCGGAGCGCGGCCTCGAGCGCGAGGGAGAGCGCGTTGAGCGCCTCAGGCCGGTTGAGCGTGACGGTGGCGACGGCGCCGCCGGCGGAGCGGGAGACGAGGGCGAGATCGGTCATGAATCCTCCTTGGGCGGCGCGGAGCATGGCGCGGGCCGGGGCGCCCGGCAAGGCCGACCGCCCCTTGCGCGCCGCCCGCCGCTCCCGCAGGTTCCGGCCATGCCGCTCCGCTACACGCTCCGCCAGCTCGAATACTTCGTCGCCGTGGGCGAGGCCGGGTCGATTGCGCGGGCGGCGGAGAGGGTCTCCGTCTCCTCCCCCTCCATTTCCGCCGCCATCGCCGCGCTGGAGGCGGAGTTCGGCGTGCAGCTTTTCGTTCGCCGCCATGCGCAGGGGTTGAGCCTGACGCCGGGCGGGCGGCGGCTTTTCCAGGAGGCGCAGCGGCTCCTGGAACAGGGGCGGGCGCTGCATGACGTCGCGGGGGACGTGGCGAGCGCCGCGGGCGGGCCGCTCTCGCTCGGGTGCTTCGTCACGCTCGCGCCCTTCCTCCTGCCCGCGCTCCGCCGTTCCTTCGCCGCGCTCTGCCCGGAGGCGCGGGTGGGCCAGGTGGAGGCGGACCAGGCGCGGCTCTTCGAGCTTCTCCGCCGGGCGGAGATCGACGTCGCGCTGCTCTATGACATGGAAATTCCGGCGGAGATCGCCTTCCGCCCGCTCGCGGCGCTCTCCCCTTATGTGCTGCTTCCGGCCGGGCACCGGCTCGCGGCGCGGGAGAGCGTGGCGCTGGACGATCTGGCCGGGGAGCCGATGGTGCTGCTCGACCTGCCGATCAGCCGTGAGTACTTCCTCGGCCTGACCCTTGCGCACGGGTTCCGGCCGCTCATCGCGGAGCGGACGGCGGAGCTTTCGGTGCTGCGGAGCCTTGTCGGGCGTGGCTTCGGCTATGCCCTGCTCAACATCCGCTCCCCGAGCCGGGAGGCGCCGGACGGCTCCGCCCTCGCCGCCGTCGCGCTCGAAGGGCGGTTTGCGCCGCTCCGTCTCGGCCTCGGGACGATGCGTGGGGCGCGGAAGACGAGGGTGCTGCGGCTCTTCGAGGCGCATGCGGCGGCGGAGATCGCCCGCGGGGGCGTGCCGGGGCTCTGAGCCCTCCTTAGCCGAAGGCTGCGACGAACGAGGCTTCGAGCGCCGCGGCCTCACCGGCGATGTGGAGACGCTTTATGCGCGCCGCGGCGCCGGCCTCCACCGTCACCGCGCCCTTCGGAACGCCCGCCGCCTTCGCTACGAGCCTGACAAGCGCCTTGTTCGCCGCCCCATCCGCCGGCGGGGCGGAGACGCGGACGAGGAGGACGGGCGCGCCCGCGGCATCTGCGCCGAGACCCTCGATCCGGTCCGCGCCGCCTCGCGGCGTGACGCGCACACGGAGCGAAAGGCCGCCCGGCGCCGGGCGCCAGGGCCGCGCCCCGCTCACAGGTTGTTGGCGATCACGACCTGGAGCGCGGCGATGGCGATGAGGACGACGACCGGCGTAAGGTCCAGTCCGCCCATCGAGGGAAGGAAATTCCGGATCGGGCGGTAGACCGGCTCCGTCACCCGGTTGAGCCCGGACCAGATCTGGTAGACGAAAGCCTGCCGGATGTTGAGCACGTTGAACGAGATGAGCCAGCTCATCACCGCCTGAATGATGATGATCCACCAGGCGAAGTTGAGGATCATCAACAATATCACCTTCAGGGAGTCCATGCGCGCCTCCGTTCCGCCTTTCGCCGGAGGTAGCCTCCCCGCGCCGCCGCGGCAAGACCGGAGAAGGCCGGGCCGGCGAAGGCGGGGCAGGCTTCTTGACCTTTCCGCGCCGCCGCCACAGGCTCGCTCGGCAATGTGCTGGAGCGTTGAATGGCGATGAACATGAGCCCGCGGGAGATGCTCGCGAAGCTGGTCTCCTTTCCGACAGTGAGCCGGGAGTCCAACCTGCCACTCATCGACTTCGCGGAGGAATACCTCGCCAGCCACGGCGTCTCCTCCCGCCGCGTCTATGACGAGACGGGCACGAAGGCCAATCTCTACGCGCTGGTCGGGCCGGAGACGGAGGGCGGCGTCGTCCTCTCCGGCCATACCGATGTGGTGCCGGTGGACGGGCAGGACTGGACGTCGGATCCGTTCACGGTGGTGGAGCGGGACGGGAAGCTTTTCGGCCGCGGCACCTGCGACATGAAGGGCTTCGACGCGCTCGCCCTCGCGCTCGTGCCCGACATGCTGAAGGCGGGGCTGAAGAGGCCGATCCAGATCGCGCTTTCCTATGACGAGGAGGTCGGCTGCCTCGGCGCGCCGCGGATGATCGCGGAGATGCGGGAGACGCTGCCGAAGGCGGCTGCGGTCATCGTCGGCGAGCCCTCGCTGATGAAGGTGGTGACGCAGCACAAGGGCTCGGTCGGCCTCATCACGAAGGTGCACGGCTTCGAGGTTCATTCGAGCCTGATGCACACGGGCGTCTCCGCCGTGATGCAGGGCGCGCGGCTGGTGAACTGGATGCGGGAGCGGACGCTGGAAAACCAGACGAAGGCGGACCCGGCCTCCCCCTTCGAGCCGCCCTTCACAACGCTCCATAGCGGGATCATCAAGGGCGGCACCGCAGGCAACATCACCGCGAAATACTGCGAGGTCATGTCGGAATTCCGCGTCTGCCCGCCCGAGACGCCTCAAGGCTGGCTCGACGCGTACCTCGCCTTCGTCGCGGAGGTGGAGGCTGAGATGAAGGCGATCCGGCCCGAGGCGCGGATCGAGGTCACCAAACGCATGATGAATCCCGCCTGCCAGCGGGAGGCGAACGGCGCCGCCGAGGCGCTCGCGCGCTCGCTTACGGGGGACAATTCGGAGAATGTGGTTTCCTACGGCACGGAGGCCGGGCAGTTTCAGGAGGGCGGCTATTCGACCTGCATCTGCGGGCCGGGCTCCATCGCGCAGGCGCACCAGCCGGACGAATACATCACCGTGAAGGAATACGAGGCCGGGGAGGCCTTCATGCGCCGGCTCATCGACAGGCTGGCCTCCTGATGCCGGTGCTGAATTCGCTCGCCGCGCTTCTGCCCGAGATGACGGACTGGCGGCGGGACTTCCATCGCCATCCCGAACTCGGCTTCGATGTGCACCGCACCGCCGCCATCGTCGCCGCGAAGCTGCGGGACTTCGGCTGCGACGAGGTCGTGGAGGGGATCGGTCGCACGGGCGTCGTGGGGGTGATCCGCGGCACGGCGCCGGGCCGGACGATCGGCCTTCGGTCGGACATGGACGCGCTGCCGATCCTCGAGGCGACGGGCGCGGCGCACGCCTCCTCCATTCCTGGGCGGATGCACGCCTGCGGCCATGACGGGCACATGGCGATGCTGCTCGGCGCTGCGAAGCACCTTGCGGAGACGCGGAATTTCGCCGGCGCCGTGGCGGTGATCTTCCAGCCGGCGGAGGAGGATGGCGGCGGCGGGGAGAAGATGGTCGAGGACGGGATGATGGAGCGCTTCTCCATCGAGGAGGTCTACGGCATGCACAACATGCCCTCCCTCCCCGTCGGCGCCTTCGCGATCCGGCCCGGCCCGGCGCTCGCCTCCTGCGACGAGTTCACCGTCTGGATCGAGGGGAAGGGCGGGCACGCGGCGAAGCCGCACATGAACATCGACCCGCTCGTCGCCGCCTGCCGCTTCGTGCGCGCGGCGCAGAGCGTCGTCTCCCGCAACATGGACCCGGTTGAAATGATCGTCGTCACGATCTGCTCGCTGACGACGGAGGGGACGACGGCGCACAACGTCATCCCGCAGCTTTGCCGGATGAACGGGACGGTGCGCTGCTACACGAAGGAGGCGCGGGCGCTGGCGCGGGAGCGGATCGACGCGCTCGCCGCCGGCATCGCCGCCTCGGCCGGCGGATCGGCGCGGGTGGACTGGGTTCCGGGCTATCCCGCCACGGTGAACGAGCCGCGCTGCACGGATTTCGCCGCGGATGTGGCGGAGGAGGTCGCCGGGGCCTGCCGGCGGGACCTGCCGCCCTCGCTCGGCTCGGAAGATTTCTCCTACATGCTGGAGGCGCGGCCGGGCGCGATGATTTGCGTCGGCAACGGCGACAGCGCCGAATGCCACCACCCCGCCTTCGACTTCGCGGACGAGACGATGCCCGCCGGCGCCTCCTTCTGGGTGCGCCTCGCGGAGCGCGCCCTGCCGCTGACCTGAAAGGAAGACCATGCCCACGATCAACCGCTTCGCCGACCTGCATGAAGAGATCACCGCCTGGCGGCGGGACATCCACGAGAATCCGGAGCTTCAGTTCGACGTGCATCGGACGGCCGGGCTCGTCGCCGCGAAGCTCAGGGAGTTCGGTTGCGACGAGGTCGTGGAGGGGATCGGCAAGACCGGCGTCGTCGGCGTGATCCGCGGCAAGGGAGAGGGCGGGCGCGTCATCGGTCTCAGGGCGGACATGGACGCGCTTCCCATCGAGGAGCAGACGGGGGCGGCGCACGCCTCCAAGGTTCCCGGCAAGATGCACGCCTGTGGCCATGACGGGCATACGGCGATGCTGCTCGGGGCGGCGAAGTACCTCGCCGAGACGCGGAATTTCGCGGGGACCGCGGTCGTCATCTTCCAGCCGGCGGAGGAAGGCGGCGGCGGCGGGCGCGAGATGGTGAACGACGGGATGATGGAGCGGTTCGGGATCGAGGAGGTCTACGGCATGCACAACATGCCGGGGACGCCCGCGGGCCATTTCGCGATCCGCCCCGGCCCGCTGATGGCGGCGGCGGACTTGTTCGAGATCGACGTTGTGGGGAAGGGCGGCCATGCCGCGATCCCGCACAAGGCGGTGGATACGACCCTGGTGGCGGCGGAGATCGTCGTCGCGTTGCAATCCATCGCCTCGCGCAATCTCGACCCGGTGGAAAGCCTCGTCATCTCCGTCTGCTCCTTCCAGACGGAGACGACGGCCTACAACGTGATCCCCGACAGCGTGAAGCTGAAGGGCACCGTCCGCACCTACAAGCCCGAGGTGCAGGACATGGCGGAGCGGCGGATGGGGGAGATCGCGGAGCATGTCGCGAAAGCCTTCGGCGCGACGGCGAAGCTCAATTTCATGCGGAACTATCCCGCGACGGTGAATTCCGACGACGAGACGGTGAAGGCGGCGGATGTCGCCGCGCGCATCGTCGGCGAGGACAAGGTGAACCGCAACACGCCGCCGCTGATGGGCGGGGAGGATTTCTCCTTCATGCTGAACGCAAGGCCCGGCGCCTTCATCTTCATCGGCAATGGGGACACCGCCTCCGTCCACCATCCGGAATACGACTTCAACGACGAGATCATCCCGGTCGGCTGTTCCTACTGGGCGAAGCTTGTCGAGGAGCTGATGCCGGCGGCCTGAAGCGCTAACCGAGGGGCTCCGCGCGCCATTCCGCCGGGCCGGGCGTGACCCGGATCGGGAGCGCGTTCGGCATCGGCCAGAGCCGGGGAGTGATGGAGGCCGCGCCGCAGGCGGCGTGCCATAGCCCGCCATGCGCGACGATCAGGACGCCAGGCCCCGTAACCGCCCGCATCATGGCTGCGCGGACGCGGGCGGCGAAGGCGGCGTAGGGCTCGCCGCCCGGGGGATTCCATGTTCCCTCGAAGTATTCGCGCACGAACTCGCCGCGCGGCTGCCCCTGCAACTCGCCGAGATGGCATTCCATCAGGTCGGGGTCGAATTCCAGCGCCGCGCCTGTCGCCTCCGCCGCCGCCTCCGCCGTATGGCGGGCGCGGGAGAGGGGGGAGGCGACGATGCGGGAGATCGGCTCGGAGGCCAGCAGCCGCGCCGCCTCTGCGGCCTGCGCGCGGCCGAGATCGGAGAGCGGCGCATCCAGCTGCCCCTGCGTCTTGCCGATGGCGTTCCATGTCGTCTCGCCATGCCGGAGGAACCAGAACCGATGCCCGATCTTCATCGCCTTCCCCCGCCCCTTGCGCCAGCCCGCATTGGGCGGAATGATCCCTGCGCATCAAGAGGACCGACCGCCGCATGACGCCCGACCTGACCGACCGTTCCGCCTTCCGCTTCTTCGAACATGTCTCGCTCCGCTATTCGGATCAGGATTCGATGGGCCACGTCAACAACGTGGCCTATGCCGCGCTGATCGAGGCGGGGCGGATCGGGCTCTTCACCGAAATCCTGAAGAACGAGCAGGACCAGAGCCTCAACTTCGTGCTCGCCCATGTCGCCATCGACTACCGGAAGGAGATGCATTTCCCCGGTGTGGTCGAGGTCGGCGGGCGGATGCTGCGCGTGGGCCGCTCCTCGATCACGACCGGGTACGGGTGCTTCCTCAACGGCGTCTGCCATGCGACGGCGACCTGTGTGAATGTCTATTTCGACCCGGAGACGCGGCTTTCTCGCCCGTTCCCGGACTGGCTGCGTAGCGTGTTCGAGCGTAGCATCAGAGATTAACGAACAACCGGTGTGATATATTTCGGGAAAGAATTATTCGACGTGAATTAGAGGTTCCGCCGTTGCATTCCGCGCCGCGCCGCTTAGGTTCGCGGCCATCGAGAGACCGGAGAAGGGGCGCGCCATGCCCGAAGACCGCATCGCCGCCGCCCCTCAAGTCCGCATTCCGGACCCCGTTCCCACCGGGGTCTACGCGCTCGAAGTGCTCAGGGTCACGCACTACACGGACCGCCTCTTCGCCTTCCGGACGGAGCGGCCGGCGGAGTTCCGATTCCGCTCCGGCGAGTTCGTGATGATCGGGCTGGAGATCGAGGGGAAGCCACTCTATCGCGCCTATTCCATCGCCTCGCCCTCCTGGGACGAGGAGATCGAGTTCTTCTCCATCAAGGTGGAGGACGGGCCGCTGACCTCCGTGCTCCAGCATCTGAAGCCGGGCGACCGGGTTCTGATGCGGAAGAAGGCGACGGGAACGCTGGTGAACGACGCGCTCCTGCCCGGCAAGCGGCTCTGGATGTTGTCCACCGGCACGGGAATCGCCCCCTTCGCCTCGCTGATCCGCGACCCGGAGACCTATGAAAAGTTCGATCAGGTGATTCTCACCCATTCCTGCCGGGAGGTCGCCGAGCTTGCCTACGGGCATGAGATCGTGGCGGAGACGAAGGCGAACGAGCTTCTTGGTGAGATGGCGACGGCTCAGCTTATCCATGTTCCGGCCACGACGCGGGAGGGTTATCCGACGATGGGCCGCATCACGACGCGGATCGAGGACGGTTCCCTCTTCGCCGCGCTCTGCGTCCCGCCCTTCGACCCGGCGCATGACCGGGTGATGATCTGCGGCTCGATGGAGATGCTGCGGGACTGCAAGGCGCTTTGCGAGAAGGCGGGGCTCACCGAGGGGGCGAACAACCGGCCTGCCGAATTCGTCGTCGAGCGCGCCTTCGTGGACTGAAGCCTCGCCGCCGTGCGCTTTCGCACGCGCGCCGCGAAGATACCCATGAACCGCCCCAGCCCCGGCGCATCCGCGCCGCCTTTCCGCCTTGGTTGACCTTCAGGTAAGGGTCATCGGGCGACGGCGGCGACGGGGCGGGCCGCAGGGCGCCGAACGGAAGTGGTCTGGGGGTGAAGCGGGGTGGGGCAGGTTTCCCGCGTTATGAGTGAGTGTGGTTTGTGGTGCGCGCGCCGCCCCCTCGGGCAAGGAGGGGGCGGCGTACGCGCATCCGCTTTCAATAGGCGCAGTCGCGGAACATGGCCCCGAAGTCGCCGGCCCATTCGCCTTCGAAGCGGCGGATCAGCTCCTCCGCCGGCGTCTCCCCCGTCTCCACGATCTCATGCAGGGCGTTTAGGAAATGCGTCTCGTCCGGCAGCATCCCGCCTGCGCCGGGCCGGGCGCGGGCCTTCAGTCCGGCCTCTGCGATGGCCAGCGCCTCCCGCGCGATCTCCAGCGCGGGGCGGCCCGCGACCTCGGCCTTCAGGCCGCGCACGGAGGCGTCCACCCGGAACGCCTCCCGCGCCTCGGCATCCCAGCTCTTGCAAAGCTCCCAGGCCGCGTCGAGCGCGGCGTCGTCATAGATGAGGCCGACCCAGAGCGCGGGGAGCGCGCAGATCCGCCGCCAGGGGCCCCCGTCCGCCCCGCGCATCTCGATGAACTTCTTCAGCCGCGCCTCGGGGAAGATCGTGGTCAGGTGATCCGCGAAATCCGAGAGCGTGGGGACCTCGCCGGGGAGCGCGGGGAGCCGGCCATCAAGGAAGTCGCGGAAGGACTGGCCGAGCGCGTCGATATACTTGCCGTCGCGGTAGACGAAGTACATCGGCACGTCGAGCGCGTAGTCCACCCAGCGCTCGATCCCGAATCCCTCCTCGAAGACGAAGGGCAGGGTGCCGGTGCGCGCCGCGTCGAGATCGCGCCAGATGCGGCTCCGCCAGCTCAGATGGCCGTTCCGCTTCCCCTCGAAGTAGGGCGAATTGGCGAAGAGCGCGGTGGCGACCGGCTGGAGCGCCAGCGCGACGCGCAGCTTCTTCACCATGTCGGGCTCGGAGGAGAAGTCGAGATTCACCTGCACGGTGCAGGTGCGATACATCATCTGCGTGCCGTGGGTGCCGACGCGGCCCATATAGTCGGTCATCAGCCGGTAGCGGCCCTTCGGCATCATCGGCATCTCGTCAGGGCCCCAGTCCGGCGCGGCGCCGAGGCCGATGAAGCCGGCGCCGATCCGGTCCGCCACCGTTTTTACCTCGCGGAGATGCTCGTTCACCTCGTCGCAGGTCTGGTGGATCGTCTCCAGCGGCGCGCCGGAGAGTTCGAGCTGCCCGCCCGGCTCGAGGCTGACATTCGCGCCGTCCTTGACGAGGCCGATGAGATTCCCGCCCTCGCGCAGCTCTGCCCAGCCGAACCCGTCCCGCAGGCCTTCGAGCATCGCGCGGATCGAGCAGGCGCCCTCATAGGGCAGCGGCTTCCTGTCTTCGAGGCGGAAGCCGAACTTCTCGTGCTCGGTGCCGATCCGCCAGTCAGCCTTCGGCTTGCACCCCGATTCGAGATAGGCGGCGAGCTGGTCGCGGCTTTCGATCAAGCCGCCGCCCTGCTGCGGGATGGACATGGCGCTGGCCCCTCTTCCTGACGGCCGATCCGCGCCGACCCGCGCTTGGGTTAATGCGCCGCCGCGCCGCCGGCAAGGGCCGGCCTCGCAGGGCCGGCGCTGCGGCGCCAGATCGTGATCGTCTCGCCCGGCGGCGCGGCGAGCGCAGCGAAGGCGCGGGCAGGGGAGAAGCCGGGGAGCGCGGCGAAGGCGTCGATCAGCCGTTCCGACCCGAGCGCCGAGACCGGGATGATCAGCGCGCCTTCGCCGGCCGGCCCGCGCAGCACCCATTCCGCCTCTTGCCGGAAATGCGCGTCATCCGCCGACCAGATCTCGATCGCCTGAAGCTCGTCGAGGCTGACGAACCCGCCCTGATACGGGCCGAGATAGGCGACGCGCCGTTCGTCCACGTTCACCACGCCTGGCGCCGAAGCCTCGCGCCGCCCGAGGGCGGAGAGCGCGGCGGAGCGGGAAAGGAGAAGGCCCGCGATGAGAACCAAGCCGGCTAGGCCCCAGCGCCACGGCCCCGCCAGCGCGCTGTCCGCCACAATCCACCAGAGCGCGGCGGCGGTGACGAGCGCATAGATCGCCGTCTCCCCCCAGCGGGTCAGGGCGCGCTGCGCTTCAGGGCGGAGGAAGCTCATCGCCAGTCCCCCGCCGCCGCCTGCCAGAGCGCCATCGCCGCGACCGCCGCCGTCTCCGCCCTCAGGATGCGCGGGCCGAGCGAGACAGGATGCGCGTAGGGGAGAGCGCGGAGCATCGCCGCCTCCTCCGGCGCGAATCCGCCCTCAGGACCGGTCAGGATCGCGGCGGGGCCGGGGCCGACGCCGGAGAAGGCGCCGCCGCCGGCCATCGTCTCGTCGCAGAAGATCAGGCGCCGCGCCCCGTCCCAACCCGCGAGCGCGGCTTCCAGCCGCTGCGGCTCGGCGACGTCGGGCGCGGAGAGCAGCCCGCATTGCTCGGCCGCCTCCACTGCGTTGGCGCGGAGCCGCGCGGCGTTCACACGCTCCGCATTTGTATGCCGGGTGATGACGGGGAGGAGGCGGCGCGCGCCCATCTCCGCCGCCTTCTCCGCGATGAAGACAGTGCGCGCCTTCTTCACCGGCGCGAAGAGGAGCCAGAGATCCGGCGGCTCCGATTGCTCCCGCGTCAGTTCCTCGCAGATCAGCATGGCGGCGCGCCGGCTCCCCTCGGCGAGGATGGCGCGCCATTCCCCGTCCCTCCCGTTGAAGAGCAGGACCGCGGCGCCGGGGGGCAGGCGCATGACGTTGAGAAGGTAGTGCGCCTGCTCCCGCCCCAGCGCGACAGATACGCCGGGGGCGAGGGGCGCCTCCACAAAGAGCCTGATTTTCGTCTCGTCACGGGCCATAAGGCGAATATGACCGAACGCACGACCGGCGCCAGCCCCGACTCCAATCACGGCCGCGTGGCCGACGCGACGCGGCGCAACTGGGTGGACCGGTTTGCGCCGCGCCCCGCGCGCCCCTGGCTCCGCCTATCCCGCGCCGACAGGCCGGCGGGGACGTGGCTGCTGCTCATTCCTTGCTGGCAATCCCTCGCCCTCGCCATCGCCGCGACGGGATGGCGGATCGAGGATCTCTGGTTCTTCCTCTCCATGGCGATCGGCGCCTTCCTGATGCGCGGCGCGGGCTGCACCTGGAACGACGTGACGGACCGGAATTTCGACGGCAAGGTGGAGCGGACGCGCTCCCGCCCCATCCCCTCGGGGCAGGTCACGGCGCGGGGCGCGCTCGTCTGGATGGTCGTTCAGGCGCTGCTCGCCTTCCTCATCCTCATCACCTTCAACCCGTTCGCCATCGCCCTCGGCGTCGCCGCGCTGCTGCCCGTGGCGATCTATCCCTTCATGAAGCGGGTGACGTGGTGGCCGCAGATCTTCCTCGGGATCGCGTTCAACTGGGGCGCGCTCATGGGCTGGGCCGTACACAGCCACGGGCTCGCGCCGGCGCCCGTGCTGCTCTATCTCGCCGGTATCGCCTGGACGCTGCATTACGACACGATCTATGCGCATCAGGACCGGGAGGATGACGCGCTGATCGGGGTTCGCTCCACCGCGCGGCTCTTCGGCGCGGCGACGGGGCGATGGCTCGTCTGGTTCGCGGCGCTCGCCGTCGCGGGGGCGGGCGGGGCGGCGGCGCTGGCGCTTTCGGGCCCGGCGCTCGCGGTCGCGCTCGCCGGGGTCGCGGCTTATGGCGCGCATCTGGCGTGGCAACTCCTGCGGCTCGACATCGACGACCCGGATAACTGCCTCCGGCTCTTCCGCGCCAACCGCGATTCGGGGTTGATCCTGCTCGCGGGGTTCCTCGCCGCGGGCTTCGTCTGACAGGGCGGCTTGCGCTTTCCTCCGCGGCGGGCATGATCCGGCGCGCATGCAGAAGGGGGCCTCCATGACCGTCACCATCGCCGACATCCTGGAGGCCGAGGGGCGAATCCGCCCGCATGTGCGGCGCACGCCGGTCATGGCCGTGGACCCGGCGGATTTCGGGCTCTCCTTCGGCGGGCGGCTCAGCCTCAAGTTCGAGTGCTTCCAGCATACCGGCAGCTTCAAGCCGCGGGGGGCGTTCAACACGCTGATCTCCGATCCCGCGAACCGGCCCGCCGTCGCAGTCTCCGGCGGCAACCACGGCGCGGCGGTCGCTTACGCGGCGGCGAAGCTGGGGCGGGAGGCGACGATTTTCGTCCCCGAATTCGCGCCGAAGCGGAAGGTGGACAAGATCCGCTCCTACGGGCTCGACCTCCAGATCACCGGCATGGAGATCGCGGACACGATGGCCGCCTATCGCGCCTATCTCGCGGAGACGGGCGCGCTCGACATCCATCCCTATGACGCGCCGGGGACGGTTGCGGGGCAGGGCACGGTCGGGCTCGAATGGCGGGAGCAGGTGAGGGAACAGGGGGGGGACATGGACGCCGTGCTCGTCGCCATCGGCGGCGGCGGGCTCATCTCCGGCGTCGGCGTCGCGATGCAGGGCGGGCCGGCGGTGATCGGCGTAGAGCCGAAGGGCGCGGCATGCGCCTTTGAGGCGCGGAAGGCGGGCGAGCCGGTGCAGGCGACGCCGACCTCCTATGCGAAGGACAGCCTCGGCGCCCCGGCGCTCGGGCCGCTGACCTTCGAGTTGATAGAGGCGCATGTGGAGGACCTCGTGACGGTGGAGGACGACGCGATCCGCGCGGCGCAGGCCGCGCTCTGGCGGGTCTGCGGCGTGGCGGCGGAGCCGGGCGGGGCGACCGCGCTCGCCGCGCTCCTTTCCGGGGCGGTGACGCCGGAGCCCGGCGCCCATATCGGCGTCCTCGTCTGCGGTGCGAATTTCGACCCGGCGACGCTTTCGGGCTGATGGCGGCGGCGCTCCGGGCCGGCGCGCTCTATTTCGCGGCGATCTTCGCGCTCGGATTTCTGCTCGGAGTCGTGCGGACGCTCGCGCTCGCGCCCCGGATCGGCGAGACGGGCGCTGTGCTGGCGGAGCTGCCCGTCATCCTCGCCGCCTCCTGGTTCGCCGCGGGCCGGCTTGCGCGGCCGCTCGGCCGCGCGCTCCGGCCCCGGATAGCCATGGGCGCCTTCGCCTTCGCACTGCTGATGGCCGCGGAGGTCGGTCTCGGAATGGCGCTCGGAGCGGCGCCCTTCGCCGGGCTGGCGACGCCGGCGGGCGCGCTCGGCCTCGCCGGCCAGCTCCTCTTCGCCGCCTTCCCGGCGCTCAGGAGCCCGAGGCGATCTTGAGCCCCGCGACCCCGGCGACGATTGCCGCGACGCTGGCGATCTTGAGCGGGGAGATCTGCTCCCCGAAGAGGATCGCGCCGAACGCCACCGCGCCGACCGCGCCGAGCCCGACCCAGACCGGATAGGCGACGCCTACGGGCAGGGTCCGCATCGCGATGGAGAGGAACCAGAGCCCGAACCCGGCCGCGACGGCGACGACGAGCGTGGGGACAGGTTTCGTGAACCCGTTTGAAGCCTTCATGGCGAGGGCGAAGATCACCTCGAAGACGGCCGCGAGGCCGAGCCAGACCCAGGCCATGCGCGCCCCCTCAGTCGAAGCGATAGAACGCTTCATAGATGGGGCCGAGCATCGCCTCGTTGAAGAGCGAGGAGACGGAATTGCCGGCCGCGACGTTCAGCATCGCCTGCGCGAAGAGCGGGGCGACGGAGACGATGCGGATGTTCGAAGCGGCGCGGACCTCGGGGCTCGCCTCGATGGAATCGGTGACGACGAGCGACTTCATGACCGAGTTGCCGATCCGCTCCACCGCCGGATTGGAGAGCACGCCGTGCGTGATGTAGGCGTGGACTTCCTCCGCCCCTTCGTCCTTCAGGAGCTGCGCGGCCTTCACCAGCGTCCCCGCCGTGTCGCAGATGTCGTCCACGATGATGCAGCGCTTGGCCGCGACCTCGCCGATCACGGTCATCGATTCGATCTCGCCCGGCGCGCCGCGGCGCTTGTCCACGATGGCGAGGCCGACGCCGATGCGCTTGGCCAGCTCCCGCGCCCGGGTCACGCCGCCGACATCGGGGGAGACCACGACGACGTCCGTCAGGTCCCCGAAGGAATGCTTAACGTCGAGCGCGAAGACGGGCGCGGCGTAGAGATTGTCCACCGGGATGTCGAAGAAGCCCTGGATCTGCCCGGCATGGAGATCCATCGTCAGCACCCGGTCCACCCCCGCCTCGGTGAGGAGATTGGCGGTCAGCTTCGCGCTGATCGGGGTGCGGGCGGAGGTTTTCCGATCCTGCCTTGCATAGCCGAAATAGGGCATGACGGCGGTGATGCGCTTGGCCGAGGCGCGGCGCAGCGCGTCCGTCATGATGAGAAGCTCCATCAGGTTGTCGTTCGCCGGGCGCGACGTGGACTGGACGATGAAGACTTCCTCGTTCCGCACGTTGTCGAAGATCTCGACGAATATCTCCCCGTCATTGAACCGTTCAACCCGCGCGTCGGCGAGGCGCACCGCCTCCCCCCGGTAGACGGAGATGCGCCGCGCCACCGCCTCGGCGAAGCGGCGGTTGGAATTGCCGGAGATGATGCGGATGGCGCTGTCGGGTTTCATCGGCGGGCCCCTCTGCCGCGCTGCGGTTGCGCCGCCTCTATCAGCCGGGGCGGGGCTTGCAAAGCCCGCGCGCCGCGGCGAGGCTCCGCGCCGTCAACGAGGAAGGCCCGATGCCCCATATCGACTATTACTTCACGCCGCTCTCCCCCTTCGCCTATCTGGCCGGGGACGGGCTGGAGCGGATCGCGGCCCGGCACGGCGCCTCGGTCGCCTACAAGCCGGTGAATTTCTTCGCGGCGATGGAGGCGGCGGGCGGGCTTCCGGTGCCGAAGCGCCACTGGTCCCGCCAGGAATACCGGCTGCAGGAGTTGCCGCGCATCGCGAAGCGCGCGGGCCTGCCGATCACGATCCATCCGAAGCAATGGCCGACCGATGCGGGCCGCGCGATGGCCGCGATCCTCGCCGCTGAAGCAGCGGGCGGCGGCGATGTCGGCCTCCTCTGCCGCCGTCTCCTCGCCTCCTGCTGGGCGGAGGAGATGGATATCGGCGATCCGGCGGTGGTGGACGCGGCCTTGCGCGAAGCGGGCTTCGACCCGGCGATGCTCGATTTCGAAACGGCGGCGGCCCGCGTCGCGCCGCTCACTGCCGAGGCCATCGAGCGCGGCGTATTCGGCGCGCCCTTCTACATCGTGAAGGAGACGGGGCAGAAATTCTGGGGGCAGGACCGGCTCGACTTTCTCGACGATCATCTGGCGGGCAGGATCTGATGGAGTTCGCATCGCGCCGGATCGAGGTCGGCGGCCACGCCGTCGGCCTTCTCGAAGCGGGGCCGGAAGGCGCGCCGCGCGCGCTCTTCGCGCATTGCTCGCTCGCCTTCGCGGGGCTCTGGAAGGGCGTGATGAAGCGGCTCGCCGGGCGCTGGCGCTGCATCTCGGTTGACATGCCGGCGCACGGCGCCTCCGCGCGGGGCGACGAGGCGCTCTCGCTCCAGCTTCAGGCCGTGCGCTATGTGATCGGGGCGGCCGAGGAGGCGGGGGGCGGCCCGGCGCATCTCGTCGGCCTTTCGCTTGGCGGTGCGGTGATGGGGCGGGTGGCGGCGGCGCGGCCCGATCTCGCGCGGTCGCTGACGCTGATCGAGCCCGTCTACTTCCACCTCCTCACCGAAGTCGGGCGCGGCGAGGACGAGGAGAACGCCCGCGCCATGGCCCCTGTCTACAAGGCCTGCGCGGCGGGGCGCTACCATGACGGCGCGCGCGCCTTCATGGAGGCCTGGGGCCAGCCCGGCCAGTTCGACCGGATGCCGGAGCCGGCGCGGGAGGCGGTGGCCTTCGCGCTCTCTCATCTCTCGAAGGATTTCGAGATGGTCTCGGGCTGGCCGGACGGGCAGATCACGCGGGAGGCGCTGGCCGCCATCGCAGCGCCCGCGATGCTGATGCAGGGGGAGCGGACGCAGGGCTCGGCCAAGGCGATCCTCGACGAGCTTCAGGGGATCCTCCCCGCCGCGCGGCGGGAGGAGATCGTGGGGGCGGGGCACCTCTCCCCGGTCGACGATCCGGAGACGGTTGCGGCCCGCCTCGCCGCCTTGTTCGAGGCGGCGGAGGCCGGCGAGGCGGGAAAAGGTTGACAGGCCGCCGCGTTCTGAAATCGTCTCGGGCCATGAGGGGAGATCGCAAGGATCGCCGGGCGTGCGACGCCGCCCGGGCGGGGCGGGCGTGATGGGCGCGCTCGGCCTTTTCGTGCGCATCGTGGAGGCTGTGAACTACCGCGTCGGTCGGATCGCCATGTGGGGCTTCTTCGCCATGATGGCGGTGCTCCTCTGGTCCTCGATCTCCAAGACGTTCTTCAATCCCTCGCTCTGGACGCTGGAGACGGCGCAGTTCCTGATGGTCTCCTATTTCTTCCTCGGCGGGGCCTATGCGATCCAGATGGGGTCCAACGTGCGGATGGACCTCTTCTACGCGGACTGGTCGGAGCGGCGGAAAGCGGCGGTGGATGTCTGCACCGTGTTCTTCCTCCTCTTCTTCCTCGCCGTGCTGCTCCGCGGCGGCGTCGACAGCCTGATCTATTCGCTGACCTACGGGGAGCGGAACCCGACCGCCTGGCGCCCGCTCCTCTGGCCGGTAAAGGCCGCGATTTGCCTCGGGATCGTGCTGATGATCCTCCAGTCGCTGGCCGAGCTGGCGCGGGACGCGGCGCGGCTCCGCGGGGTCGATCTCGGGCCGCGGCCTTTCGAGAAGGCGCGCTGATGCCCTACGAGCTCATCGCGCTCTTTATGTTCGCCTCGATGCTGATGATGCTGGCGACGGGCCAGCGCGTCTTCGGCGCCATAGGGGCGGTCGCCGCCGTCGCCGCGCTCGCGCTCTGGGGGGCGGGGGCGACGAACATTCCCTTCGGCGCGGCGATGAAGCTGATGAAATGGTATCCGCTGCTGACGCTGCCGATGTTCGTCTTCATGGGCTATGTCCTCTCCGAAAGCCGGATCGCGGACGATCTCTATCGCATGTTCCATGTCTGGTTCGGGCCTGTGCGGGGCGGGCTCGCCATCGGCACGATCTTCCTCATGGTGCTGATCTCCGCCATGAACGGGCTTTCGGTCGCCGGCATGGCCATCGGCGCGACCATCGCGCTCCCGGAACTTCTGAAGCGCGGATACGACAAGCGGATGGTGACGGGGGTGATCCAGGCCGGCTCCTCGCTCGGCATCCTCGTGCCGCCTTCGGTCGTCCTCGTCCTCTATGCGATGATCGCGCGGCAGCCGGTGGGGCAGCTCTGGCTCGCCGGGGTTCTGCCGGGCCTGATGATGGCGGGCATGTTCGTGCTCTACATCTGGATCCGCTGCCGCATCCAGCCGCATCTCGGCCCCGCCCTGCCGGACGCCGGCGCCGTGCCGAGGGCGGAGAAGCTGCGGCTGCTGCGCGCCGGGCTCCTGCCCGTGTTCATCTTCGCGACGATGATGGTTCCCTTCGTCAACGGCTGGACCTCGCTCGTCGAAAGCTCCGCCATCGGCGCCATCGCCGCCTTCCTCGCGGCCGTGCTGAAGGGGCGGATGAGCTGGGCCGTGTTCGAGACCTCGACGCGGCAGACGCTGGCCATCTCCTGCATGTTCATGTGGATCATCCTCGCCGCGCTCGCCTTCGGCGCTGTCTTCGACGGGCTCGGCGCCGTCCGCGCCATCGACGATCTCTTCACGGAGCGGCTAGGGCTTAACCCATGGATCATCCTGATCCTGATGCAGCTTTCGTTCCTGCTGATGGGGACGTTCCTTGACGACACGGCGATGCTGGTCATCGTCGCGCCGCTCTACGTGCCGCTGGTGAAGGCGCTCGGCTTCGATCTCGTGTGGTATGGCGTCCTCTACACGATCACCACGCAGATAGCCTACATGACGCCGCCCTTCGGTTATAACCTGTTCCTCATGCGCGCGATGGCGCCGCCGGAGATCGGGCTGCGCGACATCTACGCCTCGATCCTGCCCTTCGTGCTGGTGATGATCGCGGCGCTGGCGCTGGTGATGGCCTTCCCGTCCATCGCGCTCTGGCTGCCGGGATATGTGTATGGATTATGAACGAGACGCCGCCAACGGCGCGAAACCGAACCGCGACAAGGAGATCGATATGACCACGAGACGGAAATTCCTCGCCGGAGCCGCCGCCGCGGCCCCCGCCGCGCTTGCGGCCCCCGCCATTGCGCAATCGAAAATCCGCTGGCGGATGCAGACCTATGCGGGCCCGGCGCTGGCCGAACATGTGGTGAAGCCGGCCATCGACAGCTTCAACAAGATCGCCGGCGACGAGATGGAGATCGAGCTCTTCTACGCCGACCAGCTGGTGCCGACCTCGGAGCTTTTCCGCGCCATGCAGTCCGGCACGATCGACGCCGTGCAGTCGGACGACGATTCGATGGCCTCGCCTACCGAGGTGACCGTGTTCGGCGGCTACTTCCCCTTCGCCTCCCGCTATTCGCTCGATGTGCCGGTGCTCTTCAACCAGTATGGGCTCAACGAGATCTGGGATGCGGAATATTCCAAGGTCGGGGTCAAGCACCTCTCCGCCGGGGCCTGGGACCCGTGCCATTTCGCGACGAAGGAGCCGATCAACAGCCTCGCGGACCTTCAGGGCAAGCGCGTCTTCACCTTCCCGACCGCCGGGCGCTTCCTGACGCAGTTTGGCGTCGTGCCGGTCACGCTGCCCTGGGAGGATATCGAGGTCGCGGTGCAGACCGGGGAGCTGGACGGCATCGCCTGGTCCGGCATCACGGAGGACTATACGGTCGGCTGGGCGGACGTGACGGATTACTTCCTCACGAACAACATCTCCGGCGCCTGGGCGGGATCCTTCTTCGCCAATATGGACCGCTGGAATTCGCTGTCGCCGAAGCTTCAGGAACTGCTGAAGCTGACGATGGACAGCTCGCACTATTACCGCCAGTGGTGGTACTGGGGCGGCGAGGCCGCGCTCCGCGTCAACGGCACGAAGATGAAGCTCACCACGATCCCCGACGCCGAATGGCAGCAGGTCGAGGATGCGGCGATCAGGTTCTGGGACGAGATCGCGGCGGAGAGCGAGGTCAAGGCGAAGGTCGTCTCGATCTTCAAGCAGTATAACGAGGTCATGGCCAAGGCCGGGCGGCCCTACCGCTACGCCTGACGCGACCCGAACAGGACCGGCCGGGGGCGGGCGCCGCCCCCGGCCTTCAGGGAGATTGAAATGACGGGCCGCCTCACGCTCGAAGAACTTGAAATCCATGCGACAGCCGGGCGCGTGGACACGGTGATCATCGCCGCGCCGGACATGCAGGGAAGGCTGATGGGCAAGCGCTTCACCGCGCGCCACTTTCTCGATGCGGGGCATGAGGAGACGCATTGCTGCAACTACCTCCTCGCCACCGACATGGAGATGAACACCGTCCAGGGTTATGCCGCGACGAGCTGGGCCAAGGGCTACGGCGACTACATCCAGAAGCCGGACCTCTCCACGCTGCGCCTGATCCCCTGGGCGGAGGGAACGGCGCTGGTGATCGCCGACCTCCTCGACCATCACGGCGATCCGGTCGCCCACGCGCCGCGGACCATGCTGAAGCGGCAGCTCGAACGCCTCGCCGCGCTCGGCTACGGCATGAATGCGGCGACGGAGCTGGAGTTCTTCGTCTTCCGGGAGAGCTTCGAGGCGCTTTCCGATCAGGGCTATGCGCGCCCGACGCCGTTCAGCCCCTATAACGAGGATTACCACATCTTCCAGACCGCCAAGGAAGAGGCGCTGATGCGGGCGATCCGCAACGGCCTCATGGCGGCGGGCGTGCCGGTGGAGAACACGAAGGGCGAGGCGGAGGCCGGGCAGGCGGAGATCAACGTCCGCTATGCCGGCGCGCTGGAGACGGCGGACCACCACCTTCTCATCAAGGAGGCGGTGAAGGAGATCGCCTTTGCGCAGGGCCGGGCCGTCACCTTCATGGCGAAGTGGAGCCATGAGCACGCGGGCTCTTCGAGCCATATCCACCAGTCTTTGACGAAGGGTGGCGCGCCGGCCTTCTTCGACGCCGGGGCCGGGCATTCGATGTCGGAGACGATGCGGCATTGGCTCGGCGGGCTCCTCGCCCATGCGGCGGAGACGACGCTGCTGCTGGCGCCTTATGTCAATTCATACAAGCGCTTCTGCGTCGGCATGTTCGCGCCGACGAAGACCGTCTGGTCGATGGACAATCGCACCGCCGGTTTCCGCGTCGTCGGCGAGGGGACGAAGGGCGTGCGGGTGGAGAACCGGATCGGCGGGGCAGACCTCAACCCCTATCTCGCCCTCGCCGGGCAGATCGCGGCGGGGATCGCGGGACTGGAGGGGAAGCTCGACCCCGGCCCGAGTTTCGCCGGGGACGCCTATGGCGGAACGGACGCGCCGGAAATCCCGAAGACACTGCGCGAGGCGACCGAAGCCTTCGCGGGCTCCGCGATGCTGCGCGCTGCGCTCGGCGACGCCGTGGTGGATCACTACGCTCACGCCGCGCGTGTCGAACAGGCGGATTTCGACTCGCGCGTCACAGATTATGAACGAAGCCGCGGCTTCGAGAGGGCGTGAGATGGCCGGGATGATCCGCTGCATTTCCCCGATCGACGGTTCGCTCGTCGCCGAGCGCGCGGCCTTCACCCCCGCCGAGGCCGGCGCGGCGGTGGAGCGCGCCCGCGCGGCGCAGGCCGCATGGGCCGCGCGCCCGCTTTCCGAGCGCGTCGCGCTGGTGGAGGCCGGGGTCGCCCGGCTCGCGGCGATGGAGGACGCCGTCCCCGAGCTTGCCCGCATGATGGGCCGCCCGGTCCGCTATGGCGGGGAGATGGGCGGGGTGAAGGAGCGGGCGGGCTATATGGCCTCCATCGCGGAGAGCGCGCTGGCCCCCGTCGACATCGCGGACGATGCGAAGTTCCGCCGCTATATCCGGCGGGAGCCGCATGGCCTCGTCCTCGTCATCGCGCCCTGGAACTATCCTTACCTCACCGCGATCAACACGGTCGCCCCCGCGCTCATCGCCGGGAATGCCGTGCTCCTGAAGCATGCGGCGCAGACCATCCTTGCCGGCGAGCGCATGGCGCGGGCCTTCCATGAGGCGGGCGTGCCGGCGGATGTGTTCCAGCCCATCCACCTCACCCATCAGGGGACGGCGGATCTCATTGCCGCCCGCGCCTTCGGCTTCGTGAACTTCACCGGCTCCGTCGCCGGCGGCCGCGCCATCGAGCGCGCCGCGGCGGGGACGTTCACCGCGCTCGGGCTGGAGCTTGGCGGGAAGGACCCGGGCTATGTGATGGAGGACGCGGACCTTGAGGCCGCGGCGGAGACGCTGATCGACGGGGCGATGTTCAATTCCGGGCAATGCTGCTGCGGGATCGAGCGCATCTATGTCGCCGCGCCGCTCTTTGACCGGTTCGTGGAGAAGGCGGTGAGCATCGTCGAGGGTTACAGCCTCGGAGATCCGCTCAATCCGGAAACTACGCTCGGCCCGATGGCGCAGGTCCGCTTCGCGGACCTTGTGCGCGCGCAGACTGCCGCCGCCGTGGCGGCGGGCGCAAAGGCGCTCGTCGATCCCGCCCGGTTCCCGGGCGAGGGCGGAGCCTATCTCGGCCCGCAGATCCTCACCGGAGTCGACCATTCCATGGATCTGATGCGGGAGGAGAATTTCGGCCCCGTCGTCGGGATCATGAAAGTGGAGACCGACGAGGAGGCGCTGCGCCTGATGAACGACAGCGCCTATGGCCTCACCGCCTCGCTCTGGACTCGGGATATCGACCGCGCGGAGCGCCTCGGCGCGCAGGTGGAGACGGGCACCGTCTTCATGAACCGCTGCGACTATCTCGATCCGGCGCTCTGCTGGACCGGTTGCAAGGATACGGGGCGCGGCGCCGCGCTCTCCGTCCTCGGCTATCACGCCCTCACCCGCCCCAAATCCTTCCACATGAAGAAGCCGCAATGAACGCTCCCCGCGCCAATTTCTCCTATCCCACCGCCATCCGCTTCGGCGCCGGCCGCATCGCCGAACTCGGCGAGGCCTGCGCCGCCGCCGGCATCAAGCGCCCCCTCCTCGTGACGGATCGCGGCCTCGCCGCGCTCCCCGTCACGACGCGGGCGCTCGAGATCATGGAGGCGGCGGGGCTTGGCCGCGCCGTCTTCGCCGAGGTGAACGCGAATCCGACCGGCGCCAATCTCGACGCCGGGCTCAGGGTATACCGCGAGGGCGGACATGACGGCGTCGTCGCCTTCGGCGGCGGCTCCGCGCTGGACCTTGGCAAGGCCGTCGCCTTCATGGCGGGGCAGGACCGGCCCGTCTGGGATTTCGAGGACATCGGGGACTGGTGGACCCGTGCGAAGCCGGAGGGCATCGCCCCCAACGTCGCGGTGCCGACGACTGCCGGCACGGGCTCCGAGGTCGGGCGCGCCTCGGTGCTGACGAACGAGGAGGCGCTGGAGAAGAAGATCATCTTCCACCCGAAAATCCTCCCCGCCGTCGTCATCGCCGACCCGGAGCTCACCGTGGGCATGCCGCGGATGATCACCGCCGGAACGGGGATGGACGCCTTCGCCCATTGCCTCGAAGCCTATTGCTCCCCGCATTTCCACCCGATGAGCCAAGGCATCGCGCTTGAGGGTATGCGCCTCGTGAAGACGGCGCTGCCCCGCGCCGTCGCGGAGCCGACCGATATTCTCGCCCGGGCGGACATGATGGCGGCGGCGATGATGGGCGCGGTGGCCTTCCAGAAGGGGCTCGGCGCGATCCATGCGATCTCCCATCCGGTCGGCGCGCATCACCATACCCATCACGGCATGACCAACGCGGCGGTGATGGGCGCCGTCCTCGCCTTCAACCGCCCGGCGGTGGAGGCGAAGATCGAGGCGGCGGCTGCCTATCTCGGGATCGGCGGGGGCTTCCATGGCTTCGCCGCCTTCGTGGACGGGCTGATCTCCGGCATCGGCCTCCCGATCGGCCTCACGGCCCTCGGCGTGAAGGACCCGGATCTCGACCGCCTGGCGGCGGACGCGCTCCGCGATCCGTCCTGTGGCGGCAACCCCGTGCCGCTGACGACGGACAACATGCGGCCGCTGATCGAATCCTGCCTCTGAGCCGCTCTTGAAGATCGGGGGGGAGGGGCCATCCTCTCCCCCATGAGCACGATCACCCGCCGCGTCGCCCTCGCCGGCATCGCCTCGACGCTAGCCCTGCCCGCCGCCGCGCTCGAGGATGCGGCGCGTATGGCGGGCGGGCTCGATCAGCTCCGCTGCCTCGTGATACTGCATGAGGGCGAGCAGCGCCTCGCCCGCGCCTTCCGCGGCCCGGCGCCGGACCGGGCGGCGAACGTGAAATCCGTGTCGAAGACCCTCGTCGCCCTCCTTGCCGGCGTCGCCTTCGCGCGCGGCGTCGCGCCAGGGCCGGAGGCGCGGCTGGTCGATGTCGCGCCCCGGCTCGTCCCGCGCGGCGCCGATCCGCGCGTGGAGGCGATCACCCTCGGCCATCTTCTTTCCATGACGGCGGGGCTGGAGCGGACCTCGGGCGCGAATTACGGGCGATGGGTGGAGAGCGGAAACTGGGTCGCCCATGCCCTCTCACGCCCGTTCGTCGCGGAGCCGGGCGCGGCCTTCCAGTATTCGACCGGAACCTTTCACATCCTTGGCGCCGCGCTCGCCGTCGCCTCGGGGCGGAGCCTCCATGCGATGGCGGAGGACTGGCTCGCCCGCCCGCTCGGCGTCGCGATCCCGCCCTGGACGCGGGACCCGCAGGGCTTCTTCCTCGGCGGGAACGAGATGGCCCTCTCCCCCCTCGCCCTCGCCCGGATCGGGGAGATGGGCCGCCTCGGGGGAATGTGGGAGGGGCGGGAGGTCATCCCCGCCGGATGGCTCGCGGACTCGATGAAGCCCCGCGCCCGCTCCCCCTTCTCGGGGGACGATTACGGCTATGGCTGGTTCCTGACTGAACTCGGCGGGGAGCACGCCGCCTATGCCCGCGGCTATGGAGGGCAGATGCTCTTCATCCTGCCCGAACGCGCGCTGGTGATCGCCATAACCTCCGATCCGAACCGCCCCGCCCGCACGGCCGGGCATGTGGGAGACCTGCGCCGGCTCGTGGCGGATGGCATCCTGCCCGCTCTTGAAGCCTAACCCTCCGGCCCGAGCTCAGCCCGCACCGCGCCGAACACCGCCTCGAACATCTCCGCCGTGAGCCGCCCTGTATTGGTGTTGTAGCGGGAGCAATGATAGCTGTCCCAGAGGATGAGGTGGCCGACCTCATGCCGCGCGCCATGGGCGAAAGGGTGGGCGGAGAGCTTCGCGCCGAGCGCGCGCAGCGTGCTCTCGTGCGCGATCCGCCCGAGGCAGAGGATCCCGCGGAGCCGGGGCAGGGCGGCGATGCGCGCGGCGAGGAAGCGGCGGCAGCGGTTGATCTCCTCCCCGACCGGCTTGTTGACGGGCGGCACGCAGCGCACCGCGTTCGTCACCATAGCGCCCGCCAGGATCAGCCCGTCATCGGGCCGTGCGGCGAAGGCGCCGTTGGCCCAGTCGAACTTCGTCAGCGTTGCGTAGAGCAGGTCTCCCGCGAAATCCCCGGTGAAAGGCCGGCCGGTCCGGTTCGCGCCGGTCACTCCGGGCGCAAGGCCGACGACAAGAAGCCGCGCCGCCTCGTCACCGAAGCTGGGAACGGCCCCATTGAACCAGTCAGGATTCCTGGCCCGCGTCGCGTCGCGATAGGCGGCGAGGCGCGGGCAGAGGCGGCAATCGCGCGGCGCTTCTGCGCCGGTCGCGCTCACTCTTCCGCGGCCTCGGCGGGCATGTCCTCCTCATCCATCCGCGGCGGGCGCGGCGGACGTCCGATCACGTCTTTCAGCTCCTCGAGCTCGATGAAATTGTCCGCCTGGCGGCGGAGATCGTCGGCGATCATCGGCGGCTGAGAGCGGATGGTCGAAACCACGGAAACGCGGCATCCCTTGCGCTGGATCGCGGCGATGAGCGGCTTGAAATCGCCATCTCCACTGAAAAGGACAATGTGGTCCACCTTTTCGGCCATCTCCATCGCGTCGATCGCGAGCTCGATGTCCATGTTGCCCTTCACCTTGCGCCGGCCCATGGAGTCGATGAACTCCTTGGCGGGCTTCGTGACCATGGTGAAGCCGTTATAGTCCAGCCAGTCCACCAGCGGGCGGATGGGGGAATATTCCTGATCCTCCAGCAGCGCGGTGTAGTAGTAGGCGCGAACAAGCTTGCCTCGGCGTAGGAACTCGCTCCTCAGCAGCTTGTAGTCGATGTCGAAGCCAAGGGCTCGTGCGGCGGCGTAGAGATTCGAGCCGTCGATGAAGAGCGCCAGGCGTTCGTCACGATAAAACATTCGGGACACCTCGAAATGTGGCGCGGGCCCGGATATTGAAAGCTTGAGACATTCATCCGGACGTTCGCAAGTCGTGCGAAAATATGGGACTGGCCGGGGAATGCAATGTCGATTGTAGACAGGAACCCAACCGAACCGTGGAAATCTTTTCCGTTCTTGTTGCGTTCGGAGCAAACATGCCCTCCGCCCTCGGCGCCCCGCGCGAGACCCTGGAGGAGGCTTTGCGCCGGCTCGAAGCTGGCGGGGCGCGGGTGCGCGCCGCAGCGCGCTGGCGACGCTCGCCCGCTTTCCCGCCTGGCTCAGGGCCGGATTACGTGAACGGCGCCGCGCTCATGGAGACGGCGCTTGCGCCGGAAGCGCTTCTCGCGCTCCTGCATGAAGTGGAGCGGTCGCTCGGGCGGGAGCGGCGCGCCCGGTGGGCGGCGCGTGTCTGCGATCTCGACCTGATCGCCTGCGGCGATCTCGTCCTGCCCGACGCGAAGACGGCGCGCCGGCTCATGGCGCTCGGCCCCGAGGCGGCGGGCAGGGCCCCGGCGCCGGAGCGGCTCGTCCTCCCGCATCCGCGGATGCAGGAGCGCGCCTTCGTACTGGCGCCGCTGGCGGATGTGGCGCCGGGCTGGCGCCACCCGCTGACCGGGCGCAGCGTGTCCGAAATGCTCGCGGCCCTGCCTGAGGCGGCGCGGGCGGATGTGGAGATCATCGCATGACCGAAGCCGAGGAAGAGGCGCTGGCCGAGGCCTATGAGCGCGCGCTGGCGCTAGAGAAGGCGGGGGACCCGGCGGCGGCTGCGGCATGGGCCGAGGTTCTGGCGCTCGATCCGAGGGATCCGGGCGGCGCCGCGCTTCGCCTCGCCGCGCTCGGCGCCGCTCCGGCGCCTGACCGGGCCGCGCCCGCCTATGTCGCCACGCTCTTCGATCAGCATGCGGAGGTGTTCGACGGCATTCTCGTCGACCAGCTTGAATACGGCGCGCCGATGCTGGCGCGCGAGCGGATCCAGATGCTCGGGCTCGGCCCGTTCGGCGCGATGCTCGATCTCGGCTGCGGCACCGGCCTCGCGGCGGAGGCGCTGGAGGACATGACGGCGCGGCGCGTCGGGGTCGATCTTTCCGAGGGCATGATCGACGTGGCGGGGGAGAAGGAGCTCTACGATGACCTCTTCATCGGGGACGCGCTCCGTTTCCTCGAAGAGACGGACGAGACATGGGACATCGTGACGGGGATGGACCTTCTGCCGTATCTTGGCGAGGTCGCCCCGCTCTTCCGCGCCGCGCGCGCCCGGCTCGCGCCCGGCGGGCTCTTCCTTTTCTCGACCGAAACGCTGCCGGAGGAGGCTTTCGCGGGCGCAGCATGGCGCGTGACGCCGCACCAGCGCTTCGCCCATCGGGAGGCGGCGCTGCGGTCCCTCCTCGATGATGCGGGCTTCGAGACGATGGAGGCCACGCTGATAGCCCTCCGGCTCGAATCCGGCGCGCCGATCGCCGGCCATCTCTTCGTGACGCGGGCGCAACAGGCGGTTTGACAGCGCCCGCGCGAGGCGGGAAAACACGGGCGACGCCTCAGGAGGGAATCCCCATGAAGAAGGTCTATCCGGACGCCGCCGCCGCGCTCGACGGCCTCCTTTTCGACGGCATGACCATCGCTGCAGGGGGGTTCGGCCTTTGCGGGATCCCGGAACTGCTGATCGCCGCGATCCGCGATGCGGGGACGAAGAACCTCACCGTCGCCTCGAACAACGCCGGGGTGGACGATTTCGGTCTCGGGGTGCTGCTCCAGACCCGCCAGGTAAAGAAGATGATCTCCTCCTATGTCGGGGAGAACGCGGAGTTCATGCGGCAGTATCTTTCGGGCGAACTCGAGCTCGAATTCAACCCGCAGGGCACTTTGGCGGAGCGGATGCGGGCCGGCGGCGCCGGCATTCCGGGCTTCTACACGAAGACGGGCGTCGGCACCGTGATCGCGGATGGCAAGGAGCTGAAGGAGTTCGACGGGCAGACCTATGTCCTCGAACGCGGCCTCGTCATGGATCTCGCCATCGTCAAGGCCTGGAAGGGCGACGACATGGGCAATCTCGTCTATCGAAAGACGGCGCGGAACTTCAATCCGCCGGCCGCGACCTGCGGCAAGGTCTGCGTCGCCGAGGTTGAGGAGATCGTGCCGCGGGGCTCGCTGGACCCGGACATGATCCATACGCCCGGAATCTACGTCCACCGCATTATCCAGGGGACGCACGAGAAGCGGATCGAGAACCGCACGATGCGGGCCGCGTGAGCCGATGGGGCGGCGGCTCCTCTGGCTCGCCGCTCTTCTCCTCCTTGTCGGCCTCTGCTGGTTCGGCTTCCGCGAAGCGGGGCGGGACTATCTCGCCTTCTGGCTCGGCTCCGGCCCGCTGATCGGCCTCGCCACCATCGCCATCGGCTTCGCCTGGGGCGGGGTGGACCGGAACGCCGGGCTCGTATCGGCCGATCCGGCGGTCTATGCCGGCGCGGCGATGCAGCTTGCGGGCCTGCCGCTCTTCGTCTTTGGCGGGCACATTCGCGCGCGGGGCGCCGCGATCTCGGCTTGGGACCGGCTGATCGCCCTCCCGCTCGCGCTCGTCTATCTTGGCGCCATGCTCGGCTGGCTCCTGCTCATCGCGCCGGCGCAATATTTCGCCTTCCTCGTCTTCGGCGCCCCCTCCCGCATCGCGCTCGCCTCCGGCTGGCGGGGGGCGGCGCGGCTGGAGCAGGGGCGGCTCGACATTGTCGAGGGCGCAGCGCCCCCACCCGGCTACTGGGACGCGACGATGCGGGAGAAGCCGGTCTCCCTCGCTTCCGCCTTCCTTGCGGCGGGGCTCGGACTCGCCGCCTTCATCGGCTGAGAGCGGCCTCGCGCGGCGGCGCGGAATGTGGGAGACAGCGCATGATCAGAATCGGCGGCCGCGCCGCGACGGAGGAGAACGGGATGCCCTGGGACCGGAACCAGATGGCGGCGCGCGCCGCGCAGGAACTGCAGGACGGGACCTGCGTCAATCTCGGCATCGGGATTCCCACGCTTGTCTCGAACCACATTCCCGCGGGCGTGGACGTGACGCTGCAATCCGAGAACGGGATGCTCGGCATGGGCCCCTTCCCGACCGAGGACGCGGTGGACCCGGACCTCATCAACGCCGGCAAGCAGACCATCACCGAGCTCGACCGCACCTCCTATTTCGACAGCGCGACGAGCTTCGGCATGATCCGCGGCGGGAAGATCGCAATGGCGATACTGGGAGCGATGGAAGTGTCGGAAACGGGCGACCTCGCCAACTGGATGATCCCCGGCAAACTCGTGAAGGGCATGGGCGGGGCGATGGACCTCGTCGCCGGCGTCGGCCGCGTGGTGGTCATCATGGATCATGCGAACAAGGCCGGGGAGTCCAAGCTCCTGAAGGAATGCACCCTCCCGCTCACCGGCAAGGGCGTGGTGGACCGGATCATCACCAATCTCGGCGTGTTCGACGTGGTCCCCGGCGGGCTGAAGCTCGTCGAGCTGGCCGACGGCGTGACAATGGAGGAGGTCGAGCGGCTGACCGAGGCGACGCTCGTCAGTTAGGCCGCTCCGCCAGGACGCAGGGCGCGCGCGGCCCCTCCGGCGGCGCGAGGCAGAGCCCGCGCGCCTCGTGATAATAGCCGAGGACGACGGGCACATAATCCCGCGTCGCCCTGTCCCCCGGCACGCCGCCTTCGTCGACTACAGCGCGCTCCCCGGCGGCGTAGCCCGCCAGCGCCAGCACCTCGTCCTCCCCGAACCGGGCGAGGAGGCGGGAGAGATGGTCCGCCGCGCCGCGGATGTTCTCCGCCGGGTCGAGCCGGTCGGCGACGCCGAGCCGCGCCGCGTCCTCCGGCAGGAGGAGGCCGAGGCCGCGCCGCCCGCCTGGCCCCTTCGCATCCGGGTCGCCGCCGCTTTCCGCCGCGACGAGGGCGATGAGCAGCGCCTCGGAAAGCTGCGCGCCTCGTGCCGCCGCTGCGATCTCCGCCCGCCATAGGTCCGCCACTTCGGCAGCCTTGGCGCGCAGGAGCGGCGCGCCGATCCTCTCCGACGCCGCGGCGGCGAGGGCCGGGGTCCGGGCCGGGTCCGCCGCCTCCAGACCCGGGGCGACGCCTTGCCAGAACCAGTCTCCGCGCGGCGCGCGGGCGGGCGCGGGCGCCTCGCCGTTGAGGTTCTGAGGCGGGCGGCGTGGCGCGGCGGTCAGCGCGCAGTCCGCCCGCGGGCCAGGCGACGCAGGCAGGCAGAGCGCCCGCGCCTTGTGGAAATAGGAAAGGACGATTGGCACGTAGTCCCGCGTTTCGTCGAAGGGCGGGACGCCTCGGTTCCGGACCACCGCATTTTCGCCGGCATTGTAGCCTGCGAGCGCCAGCACGGCGTCCTCCTCGAACATGGCGAGTAGGAAGGAGAGATAGGCGGCCGCGCCGCGAAGATTCGCCGCCGGGTCGAACGAATCCGCGACGCCGAATCGCTGCGCAGTCCCCGGCATGAGCTGGCCGAGCCCCTGTGCGCCGGCATGGCTCACCGCACGGGGATTCCCCGCGCTCTCGGCCGCCACCAGCGCGGCGAGGAGCGCGGGGGAGATCTTCGCGGCGCGGGCGGCGGCCTCGATTTCCGATTTCCAGGCCCCGGCCACGGCCTCGATCCGCGCCCGCTCGGCCGCGCCCGCGATCCGGGACGCGGCGGAAGCGAGCGGGAGCAATCGGGCAGGGTCCGCCGCGTCCGCTCCCGGGGCGGCGATGCGCCAGAACCAGCCATGCGCCTGCCCGCCGCCGCGCCGCCCGGGCGGCGAGGATCTCGCGGAGGGCGCTCCGGTGACGGTGACGGTGATCCGCTTCCGGGCGCCTGCCGCCGGCGGCTTCACCACCTTGAAGCTCCTTGCGCCCTGCGTCTCCGCCGATGCAGGGCCCGGTCCGCCGGCTGTCGCAAGGACGAAGAGAGCGAGGATGAAGAGCGCGCGAATCACCATGCCAAAGATTCCTGCATTGGCGCATCAGTGCTTGAGCGGGCGGATTCGACGCCCTTGTGCAGCGCGAACCATCTCCGTTCATGCATTTATGCGTCCTTCACGAATGGTGGACATAAACGCAATCGAATCCCGAAGGCAATCAACGCATTGTATATAATGGATTATCATCGCCGGAGGCGCGGCGATGAGCGCAGAATCGCCTCCATCCGCGCAAAATCCAGCGAATAAGTTAATTTGGCGCCGAAAGAATGAAGTGCTATTTCTCATATCGGAGATGCGGCGGGCGCCCCAGTGGGTGGGGTTCCGGCGGCGGGCTTGGGCGAGCTTGTCTGTCTGTCCATGTTCTCGTCGGATCGTTCGGGCGCGTTTACCTGTGTCTAGCATGTGGAGGGAGTACATGCGCATGTCTTTCAACTCGTTCCGGCGCTTCGGCGCCAACGATTCCGGCGCCGTGACGGTCGACTGGGTTGCGCTTACGGCGGCCGTGGTCGTTATCGGCATCGGCCTCGCTTATGCGATCTTCGGCGACGGAACGACCGGCGTCGGCGGCCTCGTGACCAACCTGACGACCGAGATCAACCAGGCGGCCACGAACCTTGAAGCTGCGGTGCCCACTGCGCTTCCGGATCCAGCCGGCGGCGGCGGCACTGGCAACGAGACTCCGCCGGACAGCACGGAATAAGGTTTCTCGCCTCGCTCTTCGTTCCGTTATTTGGCCACGATCACTACATATGACGTGACCAGCGAATAGGGGAGCGGGGAAATGCGGATCATCGCGGTCATCATCCTGATCTTCGGCGTCGCCCTCGCGGGCGGCGCCGTATTCTTCGCTGCCGAACGCTATGCGGCGATCGAGGCCGCGCTGGCGCAGAAGGCGGCCGAGGCGGCGCGAGCCTCCGCTCCGGCCATCGCCACGAAACCGATGGTCGTAGCGACGCGCACACTCCGCTCTGGCGAGCAACTGACGCCGGACGCCACGCGGATCGTGGAGTTTCCCGAAGACGCCGCTCCGGCGAACGGGTTCGCATCGGCGGAGGAGCTCTTCGGCGACGGGCGCGAATCCCGTATCGTCCTGCGTGCGATCGAGCCGCAGGAGCCGATCCTGAAGACCAAGGTGACCGGCTTCGGCGAGCGCGCGACCATGGCCGCGCAGCTCACCCCCGGAATGCGCGCCTTCACGCTGCGGATCGACGCGGTGACGGGCGTCGCCGGCTTTCTTCTGCCAAACGACCGGGTGGATGTGTTCCTCACCCGCACAGACCGGGACGGCCTGACCTCGAACCTCATCATGCAGAACGTCAAGGTCATCGCGGTCGACCAGTTCGCCGATCAGGACGCGAATCGCGCACGGCTCGCGCGCACCGCGACCGTCGAGGTTTCCCCCGAGGATGCGCAGAAGCTGGCGCTCGCGCAGCAGGTCGGCCGCATCTCCCTGGGGCTTCGGCAGGTCGACGAGAACAGCGTGATCGAGGATGCGCGTCCGGTGGACATCGGGGATGTTCTGAACGTGGAGGAGGTTGAGCCGGCGCCGGCGCCCCCGGCAAGGCGACTCTGCGTGCGCAAGGGGATCGACCTGATCTGCGAATAGTCTCTCGCGGCGCAGCATTAAGGAAGTCTTGTAACACACAGTTTCGCTTGCGTTTTCGGATTTGATTGCTACGGTTGTCTCTGTCGGGCGTCTTGCGCCCATCCGAAACGGGGTTGCAGCCATGCGCCTTCGCCGCCTTTTTGTGGCGCTCATCCTAGCTCTGCCGCCGCTCGCGATGACGGCGGAGAGCGCCGCCGCGCAGGCAGGAAACGTGCTTCGCGCCGCCCGCGGCGTCGCTTCGGACGATGTGACCGTCTTCGTGAACCGCGCCATCGTGCTCGAAAGCGCGCAGCGCTTCACGGAGGTTTCCGTTGCGAATCCGGCGATTGCCGATGTCGCCGCGCTGTCGGACCAGACGATCTACATTCTCGGAAAGGCGACCGGCGTGACGACGCTGACCCTGCTCGGGGAGGCCGGACGGCTCATCACCAATGTGGACGTCAAGGTCACGCCGGACCTTTCCGAGTTCAAGCAGCGGCTGCGCGAGGTGCTGCCGACCGAGCGGATCGAGGTTCGCGAGGCGAATGGCGGGATGATTCTTTCCGGCGTCGTCTCCGGCGCTCGGAAGATCGAGACGGCGATGAATCTCGCAGCACGCTATGCGGGGGAGAACGTCTCCAACCTGATGACCGTCGGCGGCACGCAGCAGGTGATGCTGAAGATCCGCTTTGCGGAAATGCAGCGCTCGGCGGCCAAGAGCCTCGGGTTCAACCTCGGCGGCGCGGCGGGGAGCGTCGGCGACTCGGTGGTCGGTGTCGGCGAGACGGGACAATTCCTTAGCGTGCCGTCCAACAACGCCGGCGGCCAGACTTTCACTGATGCTTCCGGCGCCTTCGGCGTCTTTCGCGTGCTTGCCAATTTCGGAGACGTGTTGATCGACGTCGTGCTTAACGCGCTCGAGACGAAGGGCCTCGCCCGTTCTCTGGCGGAGCCGAACCTTGTCGCACTGTCGGGGGATACGGCGAGCTTCCTCGCCGGCGGCGAGGTGCCGATCCCCGTCTCGGGCGACGAGGGGGAGATCACGGTCGAGTTCAAGCCCTTCGGCGTCGGCCTCTCCTTCACGCCGACGGTGGTGGACGAGGATCTTATCAATCTCGAACTGGAGACCGAGGTCTCCTCACTCGACACGTCGGTTCAGGTCATCGCCAACGGCATCGCGCTCACCGGCTTCTCGACGCGGCGGGCGCGGACGACGGTGGAGCTCCGGGACGGGCAAAGCATCGCCATCGCCGGCCTCCTGCAGGAGAACTTCACGGACGGGAAGACGCAGCTGCCCTTCCTGGGCGATATTCCCGTGCTCGGCACGCTTTTCCGCAGCGCCAGCTTCAACCGGAACCAGACCGAGCTCGTCATCATCGTGACGCCCGTGCTCGTTACCCCGGTCGATGCGGGGGAGCGGCTCTCCCTCCCGACGGACCGGGTGCGCCTGCCGAACGAGCAGGAGCTGTTCCTGCTCGGCGAGGTGGAGGGGCGCGGCGTGGCGCCGGAAGTCGCCAGCCAGGATTTCGACGGGCCCTTCGGCTACATTCTGGAGTGAAGCGATGCGCATCCTCTCCCTTCTCGCCGGGGCCGCGCTCCTCGCCGGATGCACGACGGAGGTGGGCCTTCACGAAAACGCTGCGGCTACCTTTGGCGGCGCCTATCAGCGCAACGAGCTGATCCAGTCCGCCGCCTGGCGGAGGGGCCGCTTCCTCGAAGCCGAGCGCGCCCGATTCGCGGCCGAGACGCCCGCAACCGTGACCTTCGCCTTCGACAGCGCCGCGCTCGACGCCGAGGCGCGCGCCGCACTCGACGCGCAGGCGCGCTGGCTCGCCGCCAATCCCGACATCAGGGTGCGGGTCGCCGGCCACACCGATCTCGTCGGCGGCGAGGACTACAATGATCGTCTCGGCCTCCGCCGGGCGCGGGCGGCGGCGCGGCATCTCGCGCTCCGCGGGGTCGAGCGGAGCCGCATCGACGCGGTCGAAAGCCGGGGGGAGCGCGAGCCCGTCGTCGCTACCGAGGAGCGGGAGCGACGCAACCGGCGGGCGGAGACGGCGGTGGCCGGCTTCGTTCATGGCTTCGTGGGCGACGGAATGGATGGCCGCCGCGCCGCTTTGATGTATACCCGTTACAGGACCGACAATGTCGAGCCGCCGGCGAGCGCGAACACCACGACGGTGTCCACGGGAGATGGCGGCTGAGATAGTACGACGGAGCCGCGCCCCTCCGGTACGGGCGCGATCGGGGTGTGAGATGGCGCCTGGTGCGAGGCGGGAGAGCTGGTTTCGCGAGCGCGTCCTGAAGCGGGCGCGAGCGGCGCGCGGCTGCCTGCGCCGCTTCCTCGGCGACGAGCGCGCCTCCGTGACGGTGGATTTCGTCATTTCCATTCCGATCCTGCTCGCCGTTCTCGTGCTCACCACGGAATACGGGCGGATGCTGCAGATGCGTTCGACCCTGGAGAACGCCGTCGCCGACGCCGCGCGCTATCTGAGCCGCGTGCCGCTCGATGCTTCGGGCTCCTCGTTTCCGGCCCCCGTTGTCGAGATGGCGGAGGGCCTTATCGTATCGCGCGTCAACACGCCCCATCTCGCGATCGCGGCGCCGGTGGTCGGCGATGCGGGCGGCGTGACGACCGTGCGGCTTTCCGCCGCGGCCGGGGTTCCGACTCCCGCGCTCGGAATTCTGGCGATCTTCGGATCGAAGACGAATGCGGACGGGTTGCCGATCGAGGATATCGAAGGGCTCGTCATCACCGCCTCCGAGACTGTCCGGCACTTCGGGAGATGAAGGCTCGCTCGCCCTCCTTCGGCCGGGACGAATCCGGCGCGGCGACGATAGAATACGTTATTCTCCTCTTGCCGCTGATAGCGCTCGTCTTCACCTCCTTCCAGATCGCACTGGCTTATCACTTCGCGCTGACGGCGCAGAAGGCGGTCGAGCTTGGGGCCCGGATCGCCGCGGTCAGGGACCCGGTGCATACAGGCATTCCTCGGGAGAACGCCGCGGCCCCCGGCGCCCGCGTCGGCGACAGCTGCGCGCTTGGCGGCTGTGCGGCGCCGGGAGGGCCCTGGCGCTGCTCCGGCTCCGACCTCGGCTCCGCCGATTGCGATGCGGCGGCCTTCTCCGCCATCTTCGACGAGGTCGGGCGGATCGCCTATCTCCTGTCGCCGGACGATCTGACCGTGACCTATTCCTACGCCGCGCTCGGCTTCGCGGGGGGGCCGTTCACGCCGATCGTCGAGGTGACCATTGAAGAGCGACCCTTCTTCCTCCAGTTTTTCTTCAATCTTGCGTTTGGTTCGGGGGAGGATGCATCGAGGCGGCTGACGCTTCCGGCGGTGGCGGCCTCGGCCATCGCGGAAGACCTGAGTTCGACCAATTGATGCGCGCGGAGCGCTGAAGGAGCGGAAGTGCTGCTGAGACGTGACCGAGAGGCGCAGGCGGACGCCGTCGTCTCCTTCATGACGGCGGACGGCGCGGTCGCGCTGAAGCCGCAGCTCGACGCTGCTTTCGGCGGCGACGGCTGGGTCGCGGCCGACATCCGGTCGGCGATGGGCGCGGTGCATGACGTGGCCGCGGAGGGTGGGCGTTTCCTCGTGATCGGCGTTCGCGACGAGGCGGAAGGGGAACTCGGCGCGGCGCGCGAACTCATCGCCGAGGCGAAGCTCTCGGGCCTGAAGGTCATCCTCCTCGCCGAGAGCCTGAGCCCCGCGGCGATGCACGGGCTCATGCGCGCCGGGGCGGACGACTTCGCCCCGCTGCCGCTGCCGCCCTCGGCGCTGGCGGAATCCGTCGCCCGGCTGCGGTCGGGCGGTATGCAGCCTTTCGGCGGATCGTCCTCCCGCAACGGCGCCGTTTTCCCTGTATACGGAGCCGCGGGCGGCGTGGGGGCGACGACCTTCTGCGTCAACCTCGCGTGGGAGACGGCACTCGAGGTTGCGAAATCCGGCAAGCAGGTCGCGCTGCTCGACTTCAATTTCCAGTACGGGACGGTCGCAACCTTCCTCGATCTGCCGCGGCGCGAGGCGATCTACGAGTTGCTCTCCGACACGTCCACCATGGATGAGGAGGGATTCAGCCAGGCGCTTGCCGATTATTCCGGGCGCATGGCGGTGCTCACCGCGCCGATGGACGTGCTCCCGCTCGATATAATCGGGCCCGAGGATGTGAAGACGATGCTGGACCTTGCGCGCGCGAGCTACGACTTCATTTTCGTCGACATGCCGCAGACCCTCACCCACTGGTCCGACCTTGTGCTCAATGAATCGGAGCGCTTCTTCGCGATCATGCAGACCGACATGAGGAGCGCGCAGAACATGCTGAGATTCCTCCGCGCCGTGAAGGCGGAAGACCTGCCGATCGAGAAGATCGCCGTCGTCCTCAACCGCGCGCCGCGTTTTACCGATCTCAGCGGCAAGAGCCGGGCGCGGCGGCTCGAACAGAGCCTCGGGGTGGAGTTCGTCGTCCGCCTGCCGGATGGCGGGCGTCAGATCGCGGCAGCTTGCGACCAGGGCGCGCCGCTCGCGAAGGCGGCGCGCGGGAATGCGCTCCGGAAGGAGATCCGACGCGTAGCGCGCGGCCTCGTGCGCAGCGTCGAGGCGGCGCGGTCCGAGACGGCGGGGGCGCGCTGACATGTTCAAGCGCTACCGCAGCCCCGAGCCGCCCCGGGCCAAGCAGGTCCCAGTGATCCAGACCCAGCCGAGCCCGCCGCCCCGCCGCGCCCCGGGCCCCACGGCGGAGGACCAGGGCGACATACGACGGCGGCGGCGCCTCCTTGATCTGCGTGTGACCATCCACCAGCGCCTTCTCGAGAGCCTGAACCTCTCCGCCATCGAGGATGCGCCTGAGGCGGAGCTCAGGCAGGAGATCGCCGCGATCAGCCGGGAGACGCTCGCCGATATCGGCGTCGTCGTGAACGCGCAGGAATTCGAGACGCTGATCGGCGCGTTGATCGACGAGGTGACGGGGCTCGGCCCGCTGGAACCCCTGTTGAAGGACCCGACTGTCACGGACATCCTCGTGAACACGCATACCCAGTGCTTCGTCGAACGCTTCGGTAGGCTCGAGCTGACCGAGGTGCAGTTCAAGGATGAGCGCCACCTGATGCGGGTGATCGACAAGATCGTCTCCGCCGTCGGTCGCCGGGTTGACGAAAGCCAGCCCTGGGTGGACGCGCGGCTGAAGGATGGCAGCCGCGTCAACGCCCTCGTCCCGCCATGCGCGGTGGACGGGCCGCTCCTCTCCATCCGCAAGTTTTCCAAGCAGCCATACGGAATCGACAAGTTGCTGGAGTTCGACGCTTTCTCGGAGGATATGGCGCTCTTCCTCCAGGCCGTCGTCGGCACGCGGCTCAACGTGCTCGTCTCGGGAGGGACGGGCTCCGGCAAGACGACGACGCTCAACGCCCTCTCCTCCTTCATCTCGAACGTTGAGCGGATTGTCACGATCGAGGACACGGCGGAGCTCCAGCTCCAGCAGGTCCATGTCGGCCGGATGGAGAGCCGCCCGCCCAACATCGAAGGCAAGGGCGAGGTAAGCCAGCGCGACCTCCTCCGGAACGCGCTCCGCATGCGGCCCGACCGCATCATCGTCGGCGAGGTTCGCGGCGGCGAGGTGCTGGACATGCTTCAGGCCATGAACACCGGCCATGACGGTTCGATGACGACGATCCACGCAAACAGCCCGCGCGACGCGATCGGCCGGATCGAGAACATGGTCTCCATGGCCGGGGTCGACATGCCGATGAAGGCGGTGCGCGCGCAGATCGCTGCGGCGATCCATGTCATCGTCCAGGTCTCCCGCCTTGCGGACGGGACCCGGCGCATGGTCTCTATCCAGGAGATCACGGGCATGGAGGGCGATGTCGTCGCGATGCAGGAGATCTTCCGCTTCGACAGGCGCACGGTCGCGGAGGACGGGCGGGTGATCGGCGACTATGTCGCCACCGGCATCCGCTCCGCCAATGCCGACCGGTTCCTGCAATGGGGCGTGGCGCTGCCGCAGGATCTCTTCGCCCCCGGCCGGCGAGGCTGACCGGCCATGCTCGGCCCCGTCCTCTATGCGATGATCTTCATCGGCGTGCTGATGATCGTGGAGGGCGTCTATCTCCTGATCTTCGGCAAGAGCCACAGCCGCGAGAACAAGGTCAATCGCCGGCTCCGACTGCTTCAGAAGGGCGCGGACCGGGAGGAGGTTCTGGTCAAGCTCCGCAAGGAGCAGGAGCGGCATCAGAACGCGCGGGAGATTCCGCTCTTCTCCGCCGTCTTCGAGAAGGCGGCGCAAGCCAATGTGCCCCTCGCACCCTCGACCCTCGTCATCATCATGCTCGCCATCGCGAGCGCAGCCTTCGTGATCTTCTCCGTCGCGACCTCCGCCGGGCCTCTCGTGCGTGTGACGGTGGCGCTCGCTCTCGGCTACGCCTCTGTCTTCCTGTGGCTGAGGAACAAGGCGAAACGGCGGCTCCAGATGTTCGAGGAGCAGCTTCCCGATGCTGTGGACCTGATCGTCCGAAGCCTTCGCATCGGCCACCCCTTCACCGCGGCGGTGAACATCGTGGCGCAGGAGATGCCCGACCCGCTCGGCTCCGAGTTCGGCGTGATCGCCGACGAGAGCACCTACGGCATGCCCGTAACCGAAAGTCTCGACCGGCTCGCGGCGCGGGTGGATGTGCCGGATCTCCGGTTCCTCGCCGTCGCGGTCACCATCCAGTCGCAATCGGGCGGCAACCTCGCCGAGATCCTCAACGGACTCAGCCAGGTCGTCCGCGCCCGGTTCAAGCTCTTCCGCAAGGTCGCCGCGATCACGGCGGAGGCGCGGTGGTCCGGCTGGTTCCTCTCCATCTTTCCCATCATCGCGCTGCTTCTCGTCCAGATCGTTCAGCCCGGCTACTATGACCGGGTATCGGACCATCCGCTGTTCGTGCCGGGCACGATCATCGTGAGCATTCTGCTGATCGTGAACGTGTTCTTCATGCGCTGGATGGTGAACATCAAGGTCTGAGCGATGGAGCGGCTCTTCGACATCGCCTGGCGCACGGCGACCGAGGCATTCGGGCCCGGCGGCCCGTTCTATGTGCTGGCGGCGATCGGCGCGCTTCTCGTCCTCGTCGCCGCGCCTCTGGCGCTCCGGCGGAAGGAGGATCCGGTCGAACGGCTCGAGCGGATGGACCGGGGCCGCGAGCAGAGCCGCACTTCCGAGGCCCTGCGGCTGGACCGGGACAAGCCGCGCTTCGAGGCTCTGGCGCCCTATCTCGAACCGTCGGATGCGGGGCAGCTTTCGGAAGTCCGCGCCCGGCTCCTGCGCGCCGGCTACAGGACGCGCTCCGCCGTCAGGATATTCTATCTCGCAAGGGCGGGGCTCGCCGTCGGGCTGGTCGTGTTCTTCCTCCTCGTCATCGGCCTGACGAGCGAGCAGCCGGACCCGGGGCGGCTCGTCGTCGTCTCTGCGCTCGCCGGGATATTCGGTTATCTCGCGCCCTCCTGGTGGATCTCCCGCCGCCGCAAGCTCCGCCAGCAGGAGATGGCGGACGGGTTTCCGGATGCGCTCGACCTCATGCTCGTCTGTGTGGAGGCCGGCCAGTCCCTCGACCAAGCGATCATCCGGGTCGCGGGCGAGGTTAGGGAGGCGCATGGCGCGCTGGCGGAGGAATTGCAGATCGTCTCCGCGGAAATGCGCGCCGGCAAGGATCGTGCGCTCGTCCTGCGCGACTTCGCGGACCGGACCGGAGTCTCCGACATCTCGGCTTTCGTGACGGTGCTCGTCCAGTCCGTCTCCTTCGGAACGTCGATCTCCGCCGCGCTTCGCGTCTATGCGGCCGAGATGCGGGACAAGAGGCTTATGCGGGCGGAGGAGAAGGCCAATACGCTGCCCACGAAGCTGACCCTAGGCACGATGTTCTTCACAGTCCCGCCGCTCATGCTGATCCTGATCGGCCCGTCGCTGATCGAGATCATCCGGGCGCTGGCGAATTTCAACAACCGATGACGCGCCCGCTCGCGGCGTTCGCGCTCCTCTTCGCGCTATCGGCCTGCGCCCCGCAGCCGCCCGGCGCCGCCTCCGCCGAGCCGCCGGAGGAGATCGGGCTGAGGCTGCTCGCGCAGGATCAGCCCGAAATGGCGCTCCGCGCCTTCAACCGCGCCATCGCCGCCGCCAACGGGCCCGTGGCGCGCGCCGAGGCGATGACGGGCGCCGGCGTCGCCATGATCCGCCTCGGACGGATGACCGAGGCGGCGCGGATGCTGGAGGCGGCCATCGCGCTTGCGCCCGACGCGCCGGGCGCGCCCGTCACGCTCAACGCGCTCGGCGTCGCGTCCTACGCCGCAGGGCGGCCTGAAGAGGCGCTCGCCGCCTTCCGCCGCGCCGAGGCGCTCGTCAGCGGCGAGGACCCTGCGATCCGCGCGAATATCGCGCTGGCCGAGGCGGTGCTCGAAGAGGCGTCGGCGGACGTCGAACTGGACGAGTTCGACTACGATGTGATTCAATACGGTCATGGCGTCTGGCGCCTTGCGCCGCGGCGCGCCGCCGCTCCGGAGGAACGCCGACCATGACCCGCCTTCGCCGCCTCGCCGCTCTCGGCCCGCTCGCCGGCTTTCTCCTTCTCGGCGCCTGCGCGGAGCCGTTCGACGCCCCATCCGAGGGCGAGACGGGCGCGACGGAGGCGGTGAACGCGATCGACGCGGCCGGGCTCAACGATCTGATGCTCACCGTCTCCGACCCGGAGACCGCGGTTAGCTATTTCCGGCGGGCGCTCGACGAGACGCCGGAAAGGGCCGATCTGCGCCGCGGCTACGTCCTCGCTCTCGCCCGTGCGCGCCGCTTCGCCGAGGCGGTCGAGGTCTTCGAGGGGCTGGAGGCGGACGGGCTGGCGGATGACGCCCTGCGCGTCGAATATGCGCACAGCCTCGCCCGCCTCGCCCGGTGGGAGGAGGCGGCGAACCAGCTCGCGCTCGTCTCCTCTTCGCTGGATACGCCGCGCCGCCACCTGATCGACGCGATGCTCGCCGACCAGAGGCAGGACTGGGCGGGGGCCGACGCGGCCTACGAGGCCGCCCGCCGCCGCGCGGTGAATCCGGGGGCCGTTCTGAACAACTGGGGCGTCAGCCGCCTCTCGCGCGGCGATGCGGCGGCGGCGGCGCGAACCTTCGAGGAGGCGCTCTCCTTCGACCCGCGGCTCTTCAACGCGAAGAACAACCTTGCCGTGGCCCGCGCGCTCGAAGGGGAATACAGCCTGCCGCTCGTCAGCCTCTCGGAAGAGGAGCGGGCGACCCTTCTCCACAATGTCGGCGTCGTCGCGCTCCGACGCGGAGACGTGGAGGCGGCGAAGGGCCTCTTCTCCATGGCCGTCGCCGCGCATCCGCGCTTCTATCCCGAAGCAGCGGAGAAGCTCGCGGCGCTTCAGGCCAGCGTGTCGAACTGACCGGCGATGAGCTTCGATGCGCCCCTCATTGCGCTCCTGATCGCAACGCCGCCGGCGCTGGCAGTCGCCGTGTCCGACCTGCGCACAATGCGCATTCCGAACTGGCTGACCGGAGCGACCGGAGTTCTCTTTCTCGGCTTCGTCTTTCTTGCCCTGCCTGCCGAGGCGGCGCTATGGAGGCTCGCTGGCGCGGCGATCGTGCTCGCCTGCGGCTTCAGCCTCTTCCTTCTCGGCGTGATTGGCGGCGGGGACGCGAAGGCGGCGGCTGCCTTCGCGCCGCTCATCGCGCCGCACGATGCGGGGGCCGCGCTCGTTCTCCTTTCCCTTTCGGCGCTCGTCGGGCTGATGATCCTCTCTCTCCTCAGGCGCACGGCGCTCGCCCGCGGGGGCTGGGCCGTCTGGTCCGCCCGGCGCGCCTTTCCCTATGGCGTCGCGCTTTCCTCGGCGCTCCTGATCTATCTCGCCCTCGCGGCGTTCGCGGTCTGACGCAATGAAGGGACATCCGCCGCCCTCGCCCCGAAAGCTGGAGGAGACAGGGCTGGAGCCCGGCTTCCTGCTCGACCACATGGTGCGCAGCATCTATCGCCTCGGGCCGGAGACGCCTTCGGAGATCGCCGCGGCGCTAAAGCTCGCGACGCCCATCGTCGACGGGCTGATCGAGGAGGCGCGGGCCGCGCGTCTCCTGCAGACGCTCGGCGTCCGCTCGGGATCGGTCGCTGCGGAAATGCGCTACGAGCTTTCGGAGGCGGGGCGCGCCTGGGCGCTCGATTCCCTCAGACAGACTGAATATGTCGGCCCTGCGCCCGTGCCGCTCGCGCAGTTCGTCGTCCAGGTTGCGCGCCAGAGCATCCGGACGGAGACGATCGACCGCGCGCGCCTCTCCAAGGTGCTCGCCGGTCTGACCCTGCCGGAGCGGGTGACCGGCGCCGTCGGCCCGGCGGCGAACTCCGCCTCCTCCATGCTGCTCTACGGCCCGCCCGGAAACGGCAAGTCTTCCATCGCGAAGGCGATCTGCGCGGCCTTCCGCGACGCCGTTTTCATACCGCACGCCATCGAGCTGGATCGGCAGATCATCACTCTCTTCGACGCGACGGTTCACCGCGTCGTGCCTCTGGCGCGGCAGGGGGAGGGCGGGCTCCGGCTCACGCTCGGTTTCGACAAGCGCTATCAGGTCTGCCGCCGCCCTGTGGTCGTGACCGGCGGCGAGCTGACCATCGACATGCTCGACCTCTCCTTCAACGCGACGACGCATATCTACGAGGCGCCCTTGCAGCTGAAGGCCGCGGGCGGCGTCTTCGTGATCGACGATTTCGGGCGGCAGCGGGAGCAGCCGCAGGCGCTCATCAACCGCTGGATCATCCCGCTGGAGCGGAGCGTCGACTATCTGACGCTCCAGACCGGCCGGAAGCTGGAGGCGCCGTTCGACACGCTGGTGATCTTCTCCACCAACATCCCGCCGCGGCAACTGGTGGACGACGCCGCGCTCCGCCGGATCCGGCACAAGATCGAGGTCGGCCGCCCGGACCGGGAGGATTTCATCCGCATCCTCGTCGAGGCCTGCCGCCGCCGGGCGGTGCCGCCGGAAGAGGAGGGGATCGCCTTCCTCCTCGCCGAGCTCTATGGCGAGGGCGGCGCGGACTTTGCCGCCTATCACCCGGAATTCCTGCTCGATCAGCTCGCCGCGATCAGCGCCTATGAGGGCGTGGAGCCGCGGCTCACGCCCGCGCTGCTTCGTCGCGCCTGGGGGAACCTCTTCACCTCGGCCTGAAACGTTTCAGGGCAGCGGCAGCTCCAGCACCCGCGGGCTCCAGCCGTCCACATTGTCCCGCGCCTCGATCATCACGCGGGAGACGCCTTCGGGGATCGCGACGCCGCCGAGCGAGCGGGTGAAGGGCTGTTCGTCCACATGCGGATGGAGAAGCGTCCGCTGGCCATAGACCGCGCCGTCCGGCCCGACGACGCGCCAGGCGTCCGCGTAGTGCTCCCAGCCCGTGTCCTCGTGGCGGAGAGTCACGTCGAACCGCCAGCCGCCCGCCTCCTTCGTCGCCCTGGCGTCCACGACTTCCACTTCTCCGGCGAAGGCGGGAGAAGCGGCGAGGGCTATCAGGAGAAGGGCGCGCATGACCGGTACATTCATCGCGATGCGTGATTCGGCAATTTCAGAGGCCCCCGCTTCACGCCACCTTGACCACAGCCTTGCCGAAATTCGAGCCCGTCATCAGCGAGAGGAATGCGGCGGGGGCGTTCTCTAGCCCCTCCGTCACCGTCTCCCGCGTCTTGATCTCGCCCGAAGCGACGAGGGGCGCGGTCTCCTTCAGGAACTCGCCCTGTTTCTCCGCATGGTCGAAGACGATGAAGCCGCGCACGGAGATGCGCTTCGTGAGGATTGCGCGCCAGACCCCGCCGAACCTGTCGGGCCCCTCATAGGGTCCGGTGGCGTTGTAGCCGCTGATCATGCCGCAGACCGGGATTCGCGAGAAATCGTTCATCAGCGGGAAGACCGCTTCGAAGGTGACGCCGCCGACATTCTCGAAATAGATGTCGACGCCGTTCGGGCAGGCCCCCTTCAGCTTCGCCTTCAGCTCCGGGTCCTTGTGGTCGACGCAGGCGTCGCAGCCGAGAACCTCGACCGCATAGGCGCATTTCTCCGCGCCACCGGCGACGCCGACGACTCGGAGCCCCTTCCTCTTCGCCATCTGGCAGACCATCGCGCCGACGGCGCCGGTTGCGGCGGAGACGACGATGGTCTCCCCTTCCACCGGACGCCCGTGGATGTTGAGCCCGACCCAGGCGGTGAAGCCCGGCATGCCCAGCGCGCCGACGGACAGCGACGGCGAAAGCGTCGTCCCCCAGCCGAGCGCGGGGTCGAGCCTTGTCAGCCCCTCGCCGGAATGGCCCTGCTCATGCGCCCAGTTCATCAGCCCCATGACGAGGGAGCCGACCGGGAATTTCGGGTTGTCGCTCGACGTCACCTCCGCCACGCCGCCGGAATAGATCGGCTTTCCCGGCTCGAAGGGCTGCGCGTAGGACTTGGCGGAGGACATGCGGCCGCGAAGATACGGGTCCACGGAGAGCCAGAGCAGCTTGAGCGCGACGCCTCTCGCCGGCGCCGTCGCCGGCGCGGCGTCGCGGATCGTAAAGGTGTCGCTCGTCGGCATCCCGACGGGGTAGGCGCTCAGCAGGATTTCCTTGGCTGCGGTCATGGTTCTGTCTCCTCCGGTTTGGCGCGGACCCTAGCCCGGCGGCGCAGGCGCGGCCATAGTGACGCTAGGTCAGACCGGCCATGCGCGCGAGGGGGCTTGCGCCGGGCGGCGCGGCGGATAGGGTTCCGCAAAACCAGAAAAAGGGAAGGGGACGCATGGGCGCGCTCGACGATCTGTTCAGCCTCGCCGGCAAGACCGCGCTCGTCACCGGCGGCGCTACGGGCATCGGGCGGATGGCGGCGACGGGCCTCGCCGGCGCCGGCGCCCGCGTCCTCATCGCCTCCCGCAAGGCGGAGATGTGCGAGACGACGGCGAAGGAGATCAACGATCTCGGCCTTCCCGGCTCCGTGGAGGGCTTCGCCGGCGATGTCGGAACGGAGGAGGGATGCGCCGCGCTGGCCGCCGAAGTCGCGGCGCGGACGGGCAAGCTCAACATCCTGATGAACAACGCCGGCCTCACCTGGGGCAAGCCCTATGGCGAGTTCCCCTTCTCCGCCTGGGAGAAGGTGATGCGGGTGAACGTCTCCGGCCTCTTCCACCTGACGCAGCTCCTCACCCCGCTGCTGGAGAAGACCGCGACGCTGGAGGACCCGGCGCGCGTCATCAATGTCGGCTCCGTGATGGGAACGGCGCCGATCGGCGTCGGCGCCTATTCGTATTCCGCCTCGAAGGGCGCGGTGCATCACCTGACGAAGATCCTCGCCACCGAACTGGCGGAGAAGCGCATTACGGTGAACGCCATCGCCCCCGGCCCCTTCCAGTCCAACATGACCGCCTTCGCGACGGCGGACGCCGAGAACCGGGACAGGATCGGCGCGAAGACCCCGCTGGGCCGCATCGGCATGCCGGACGACATCGCCGGGCTGATGGTGTTCCTGAGCGCGAAGGCCGGCGCCTATGTGACCGGCGCGATCATACCCGTTGACGGCGGCATTCATGTCGAAACCGTCAAGGACCTTTTCTGAGGAGACGACGACGATGATGAACCTGGATGTGAGCGACAAGGTCCGCCCGCTGCTCGACGCGGTGGCGAAGATGCTGGTGGAGAGAGTCTATCCGGTAGAGGCCGAGTTCGAGGAAGAGATCGGCAAGCATCCCAAGGGCCGCTTCCACCATACCGACCGGCAGCTCGAAATTCTCGACGGCCTGAAGAAGGAGGCCAAGGCGCGCGGGCTCTGGAACTTCTGGCTCACGGATTCCGAACGCGGCTACGGTCTCAACACGGTCGAATACGCCTATCTCGCCGCCGAGATGGGGAAATCCAAGCTCGGGCCCGAGACCTTCAACTGCTCCGCGCCGGACACCGGCAACATGGAGGTGCTGGAGCGCTACGGCACCGAGAAGATGAAGAAGGACTGGCTCGAAGACCTTATGGAGGGGAAGATCCGCTCCGCCTACCTGATGACCGAGCCGCAGGTCGCCTCCTCCGACGCCACCAACATCTCGATGTCTGCCGTGCGCGAGGGCGACGAATGGGTTCTGAACGGGGAAAAGTGGTGGGCCTCGGGCGCCGGCGATCCGCGCTGCAAGGTCTACATCGTTATGACGAACACGGACGCCGGGAACGAGAACAAGCATCGCCGCCATTCGATGATCCTCGTCCCCGCCGGCACGCCGGGCGTTGAGGTGCTCCGCCCGATGCAGGTCTTCGGGCAGGATGACGCGCCGCATGGCCACATGCACATGCGCTTCACCAATGTCCGCGTCCCGTACGAGAACCTGATCCTCGGAGAGGGCCGTGGCTTCGAGGTTTCCCAGGGCCGCCTCGGGCCGGGCCGCATCCACCACGCCATGCGCGCCATCGGCGCGGCGGAGCGGGCGCTCGAGTCGATGTGCCGGCGCGCCCTCTCCCGCACCGCCTTCGGCAAGAAGCTGGCGGACCTCGGCGCGAACCATGACATCATCGCCGAGTGCCGGATGGAGATCGACATGGCGCGGCTCCTCTGCCTCCAGACCTGCCACATGATGGACACGATCGGGAACCGCGCGGCGGCGCCGTGGATTTCGAAGATCAAGGTCATCGCCCCCCGCGTCTCGCTGAAGGTGATCGACGAGGCGATCCAGATGCATGGCGGCATGGGCGTGAGCCAGGACACGCATCTGGCGGACGCCTGGATCCACCAGCGCACGCTTCGCCTCGCGGACGGGCCGGACGCGGTGCATCGCCGCGTCATCGCCCGCGACGAGTTGAAGAAATACACCAACGAAGCGGTCTAAAGGGTAAGCCTGTCGATAAAGACCTGAGAAAGACGTAAGCGAGCATGGCGACTTTCGACCTCCGAGAAATAAAAGACGAGCGTGGCTTTGTCTTGCATTTCGGAGGTCGTCCTCATGAGGTGAATACTTATGTATTTGCCAATGCTCTTGTGGCGATCTCTGATGTATTTCGAGAGATCAACTCACAAGTTAATATAGATCGTTCGATTGAGCTTAGGCTAGAGGCCGTTGGCCCAGGTAGCTTTCGAGCGAAGTTTCGGGGTGTCCCAAAGACCTTTGCTGGGCTCATCAAACAAGCATTCACGCTTGGGATAGTTCCAATTGCTGTAACCTATATATACAATAACTATATTGATCCGTCGAAGTTCGAGATTATTGTATCGGATGATTATGTAATAATACAAGATGGAAATGACAGAATTATCATACCGAAGAAAGAATACGAAGCAAGCCAGAAGCTTCCAAATCCAAGCCGCGTTGACGAGAAGTTCAATAAAGCCATTGATGCGATTGAGGATGACTCGTCGATTGAAAGTATTGGTATTACCGCCAACCTTGATGATGAGGTGCCACTTGTAGACCTGCCGCGGGATACGTGGGCTCGAATTCGCGAGAGAAGAGAAACAGAGACCCCCGAGGAGGGAAACCGTGAGGCCACTGAAAATGCGCATCTCTATATTGTGAAAGCAGTTTTCTCCGGCGGTAGAAGAAAATGGGAATTTGCTTGGCGAGGCATAAAGATATCAGCCTATATTGAAGATCAGGAATTCCTCGGGAGGATTTACTCAGGGGAAATAAAAATTGGGAATGGAGACTCAATAGAATGTGATCTGAGAATAAGCCAAATGTTAACATTTCCAGATAGAGTCTGGATCAACAAAGAATATACTGTTGATTTTGTTCATAAATTTATCCCACGGTAGGGAACTAAAGACCTATTCGGCGGATGAAGTGCTGGAGGAGCCTAAGTGATGAGTTCGCCTGATCAGGCCCATGCGGCGGCGCGGATCGATCTGGAGGCGGTGGAGAGATACCTCTCCGCCGCGCTCCCCGGCTTCCGCGGCCCGCTGACGGCGGAGAAGACGCCCACCGGGCAGTCGAACCCGACCTTCATCCTCAAGGCCGGCTCCGGCGAATACGTGCTCCGGCGGAAGCCGCCGGGGCCGCTCCTCAAGTCCGCGCATCAGGTGGACCGGGAGTTCCGCGTGATGCGCGCGCTGAAGGAGACGGACGTGCCGGTGCCGGAGGCTCTCGTCCTCTGCGAGGACGAAAGCGTCGTCGGCACGATGTTCTACGTGATGAACCGGGTGCCCGGGCGGATCATCTTCGACCCGGCCGTCCCAGGCGTCTCCGTCGAGCACCGGCGGGCGATGTACGAGGACATGAACCGCGTCCTCGCCGCGCTCCACATGGTGGATCACGAGGCCGTCGGCCTCGGCGATTTTGGCCGCCCCGGCAGCTATTTCGCCCGCCAGCTCTCCCGTTGGACGAAACAGTACCGCGCCTCGGAGACGGAGACGATCCCCGACATGGAGGCGCTGATCGCCTGGCTGGAGGAGCGGGTTCCGGCGGATGATTCACGCACCTCCATCGTTCACGGCGACTACCGGATCGACAACCTGATCTATCACCCGACGGAGCCGCGCATCGTCGCCGTGCTGGACTGGGAGCTTTCGACCCTCGGCCACCCGATCGCAGACCTCGCCTATCAGCGGATGCAGGGCCGCCTGCCGCCGGGTGAGGTCGGCCGCGGGCTCGCGGGGGTGGACCGGAAGGCGCTCGGCATTCCATCCGAAGACGAATATGTCGAGATGTACATGAGGCGGGTCGGGCTCACCTCCATCCCCGAACTCACCTTCGCCACCGCCTTCAGCTTCTTCCGCATCTGCGCCATTCTCCAGGGCGTCAAGAAGCGCGGGCTGGACGGCAACGCCTCCAACCCCGAGGCGGCGATGCGGATGGGCGACAAGCTGCCGGGCATGGCCCGCCTCGGCATCGAGTGCATCGAGACAGAGGGCTGAGGCCCCGCCCGGCCCGAAAAGGAACACTCCCGTGCCCCATATACCCCCGCGCGGCGTCGTCGCGCCGAATTTCACGCCGTTCAACGACGATCTGAGCATCGCGCAGGACCTGTTCATCGAGCACGCGCTCGCGCTGCTGGACGAAGGCTGCGCCGCGCTCGCGCCTTTCGGGACGACAGGGGAGGCGCTTTCCGTCGGCGTGGAGGAGCGCATCGCCGCTCTGGCCGCGCTGATCGCCGCGGGGGCCGACCCGGCGAAGCTCATCCCCGGCACGGGGCTCACCAGCCTCGCGGACACGGCGAAGCTGACGCGCGCCTGCCTCGACATGGGCTGCGCCGGGGCGATGGTCCTGCCGCCCTTCTATTACAAGAATGTCCATGATGACGGGCTCTTCGCCTGGTTCGCGCGGCTGATCGAGACAGTGGATCACCCGGGCTTCGCCCTCTACCTCTACCACATCCCGCAGGTCGCCGGCGTGGGGATGCCGATCCCGGTCGTCGCCCGGCTCTTCGCGGAATTCGAGGAGGTGGTCGGCATCAAGGATTCTTCCGGCAACGAGGCGAATCTGGAGGCGCTGCTCGCCATCGAGGGGCTCGTGGTCTATCCGGCGGCGGAGACGGCGCTGCCGCTCGCCCTGCCTCGGGGCGCGCCGGGCTGCATCACGGCGACGGCGAACCTGAACGCTAGCGCCATCGGGGAGCTCATCTCGGCCTACGACCGCAGCCCGGAGGAGGCGACGGCGCTCCAGCCCGCCGTCACCGCCTTCCGCAAGGCCGCCTCCGCCCATTCCTTCATCGAGTCTCTGAAGCGGGTGAAGGCGCTGTCGACGGGCGAGCCGCGCTGGGCGAACGTCCGCCCGCCGCTCCTCCCCTTCGACAGGGACAAGGGCGCCGCGCTCGGGCGGGAGCTCGGGCTCTTGCCGTGACCTGGGACGCGATCGTCCTCGGGGCCGGCGCCGCGGGGATGTTCGCGGCGGCGGAGGCGGCGAAGCGGGGGCGGCGCGTCCTCGTGCTCGATCATGCGGCGAAGCCGGGGGAGAAGATCCGCATCTCCGGCGGCGGGCGCTGCAACTTCACCAATCTCCACGCCCGGCCCGAGACCTTCCTCTCCGAAAACCCGCGCTTCGCCGCCTCCGCGCTTTCCCGCTACACGCCGCTCGACTTCGTGGCGCTGATGGAGGCGCACGGGCTCGGCTGGCATGAGAAGACGCTCGGCCAGCTATTCTGCGATCAGCGGTCGGGCGCGGTCGTCACGATGCTGCTGACCGAGATGGGCGATGCGGGCGCGACCCTGCGGCTCTCCGAACCCGTGGAGCGCGTGGAGCGCATCGAAGGCGGCTTCCGCGTCCTCTCGGCAAGCGGCGCGGAGGAGGCGGAGGCGCTGATCGTCGCCACCGGCGGCAAGTCGATCCCCAAGATGGGGGCGACCGGCTTCGCCTACGATCTCGCCCGCCAGTTCGGGCTCGCCGTGACGGAGACGCGCCCCGCCCTCGTCCCCTTCACGCTGCCGCCCGCGCTGCTCGAACGCCTCCGCCCGCTCGTCGGCGTCGCGGCGGAGGCGGAGGTGACGGGCGGCGGCGCAAGCTTCGCCGAGGGGATGCTCTTCACCCATCGCGGGCTTTCCGGCCCCGCCATGCTCCAGGTCTCCTCCTTCTGGCGGGAGGGGGAGGCGCTTCGCGTCGCCTTCGGGGCGCGAGAGGCGGCGCTGGCCGCGCTCAAGGCCGCGCGGGCCGAGGGGCCGAAGCGCGCGCTCCGCACCGCCCTCGCCGCCTTCCTGCCGAAGGCGCTGGCGGACTGGATCGAGGCCGAGACAGGCGAGTCCCGCCCCCTCGCCGAACTATCCGACCGGCGGCTGGCCGAGATCGCCGCCTTCGTCTCCGGCTGGGAGGTGAAGCCGACCGGGACGGAGGGCTACCGCACAGCGGAGGTCACGCTCGGCGGCGTCTCCACCGGGGCGCTGGACGGGAAGAGTCTCGCCGCCCGCGCTGTCCCCGGCCTCCATTTCATCGGCGAATGCGTGGACGTGACGGGCTGGCTCGGCGGCTACAATTTTCAGTGGGCCTGGGCTTCCGGCTTCGCGGCGGGCCGCGCCGTCTGACCCTCCCGCGTTTGACATGATGCGGCGCAACATAATAACCCTGCACCGCAACACCACGAAACGATCCGACCCGGAGACGCCATGAGCTTCACAGTCCAGCCCGCCGGCCCCGCCCGCCCCAGCCGCTGCCAGCTCTTCGGCCCGGGCTCGCGCCCCGCGCTCTTCCCGAAGATGGCCGCCTCCGCCGCGGATGTCGTCTCCATCGACCTCGAGGACAGCGTGGCGCCGGCGGACAAGCCGGCCGCGCGGGAGGCGGCGATCGAGGCGATCAACGGGATCGACTGGGGGAAAAAGGCGCTCTCCGTCCGCATCAACGGGCTCGACACCGAATGGTGGCACCAGGACGTGACGCAGCTGATCGAGCGGACGAACGGCCGGCTCGACCTCATCATGATTCCGAAGGCCGGCAACGGGAAGGACGTCTACGCGGTGGACGCGGTCGTCAGCGCCGCCGAGGCCGCCTCCCGCAAGACGAAGCGCGTCGGCCTTGAAGTCATCATCGAGACGGCGGCGGGCGCGCAGAACGTGGACGAGATCGCCGCCGCCTCGCCCCGCCTCCAGTCCATGAGCTTCGGCGTCGCGGACTACGCCGCCTCCATGGGCATGACCGTCACCGGGATCGGCGGCACGCAGGACGATTACTACATGCTCTCGAACGCGGAGCCGCGGACGGCGACGCCTGTCGACCCCTGGCATTATCCGATCACCCGCATGGTCGCCGCCTGCCGGCAGCATGGAATCCTTCCGCTCGACGGCCCGTTCGGGGACTTTTCCGACCCGGAAGGCTTTCTCGCGCAGGCGCGCCGCTCCGCCACGCTCGGCTGCGTCGGCAAATGGGCGATCCATCCGAGCCAGGTCGCGCTCGCCAACGAGGTCTTCACCCCGCCGGCGGAAAAGGTGGAGCGGGCGCGCCGCATTCTCGCTGCGATGGAGGCGGCCGAAGCTTCCGGGCAGGGCGCCGCGGTGCTCGACGGCAAGCTGATCGACATCGCATCCTGCCGGCAGGCCCGCGTCATCGTCTCCATGGCGGAGCTGATCGAGGCGGCAGGCTGATCGCCCGCCAGACGCGTGCATTTTGGCGCTTCCGCGCCGCATAGGCCCGCCACTATATCCGGCGCTCAGGTTGTGGAGTGTCACGGCGGGTGAGAGATGCTGGCGATGATGGAGACGGAACTCAGGGATTTCGCCCGGGACGTGGCGGCTCCCGACGCTTTCGCGGCTTTTCTCGCCGGCCCCGGCGCAGCCCTTCCGGACCGGCTCGGCCGACTCGCCTATCTTACCGGCGAGCGGCCTGGCGAGATAAGCCGCGCCTTCGGGCGGCGGTTGTTCGAGCGCTTCGTTTCCCTCTATCCGGACTTCGTGCCGCTCAGCGTCACGGCGCTGGATTATCTCGAACATATCGAACGGCATGTGCACGAGGAGATCCGCGCGCTCTATCCCGAGGCGCGACCCCCGCGGCTATGCTGCGTGCGGCTTTCGCCCACCCGCCTCCTGATCCGCTACTGGTCTGCGACGCCTGCGGCTGAGATGTGCGAGGGGATGATCGAGGCCGCGCTCGCGCATTTCGAGACGCGAGCGATGATCAGCCGGCGCGAGGCGAAGGACGCCGCGGCGGTGTTCGAGGTCTCCCTCGTGACGGACGACTGAGCGCTGCGGCGCGGGGCGAATTGCAATCGCCCCGATCGAGGCCCTATATCCCCGCGACCGGCCCGGACGGAGCGCAGGATGCAGACCTATCTCGAATTCGAAAAGGACCTCGCGGACCTCGAGGGCAAGGCGGCGGAACTTCGAGCGATGGCGCGAAAGGGTGGCGGCGTTGATGTCGAGGGAGAGGCGAAGCTGCTGGACGGCAAGGCCGCCGCGATGATGGCCGATCTCTACGGCAATCTCGACCCCTGGCGGAAATGCCTCGTCGCACGCCATCCTGACCGTCCGCATGCGATCGACTATATTGATGCGCTTTTCGACGAGTTCACGCCGCTGGCGGGGGACCGCAACTTCGCGGAGGACGCCGCGGTGATCGGCGGCCTCGCCCGGCTCGACGACAAGGCCGTGATGGTGATCGGGCAGGAAAAGGGGAATGACACGAAATCCCGCATCGAGCGGAATTTCGGCATGGCCCGGCCCGAGGGCTATCGCAAGGCCGCGCGCCTCCTGGCGCTGGCTGACCGGTTCGGCGTCCCCGTGGTCACGCTGATCGACACGCCGGGCGCCTATCCCGGCAAGGGGGCCGAGGAGCGGGGGCAGGCCGAGGCCATCGCCCGCTCAACCGAAATGTGCCTCCGCCTCGGCGCGCCGCTCGTCTCCGTAGTGATCGGGGAGGGGGGGTCAGGCGGCGCCGTCGCCCTTGCGGCGGGGGATCGGGTGGTGATGCTGGAGCATTCGATCTATTCCGTCATCACGCCCGAGGGCTGCGCTTCCATCCTCTGGAAAAACGCCGAGAAGATGCGGGAGGCCGCAGCCGCGCTTCGCCTCACCGCGCAGGACCTGCGGAAGCTCGGCGTGGTGGACAGGATCGTGAAGGAGCCCGTGGGCGGCGCGCAGCGCGACCGTGTGGCCACGATCCGCGCCGTGGGCGAGGCCATAGCACAGGAGCTCGCCTCGCTCTCGAAGAAGAGCCCCGCCGAACTCCGCGCCGCGCGCCGCCGCCGCTTCCTCGAAATGGGCGACGCCACCCTCGCATGATTGGCGGGATCGGGCGCATTTCCGCGGCTCAGATCAGATTTTCGGCGGATTCCGCTTTTCAGAAGCGGGCCGAGACCCCATGATGTCAGGTGACCGGGTGGGAATTGGCGCTCGGTCGGACAGTCCGAGAGGAGTCGTCAACGTGAAATGGTCAGACCTCGCCGACGCGCTGAACGAATGGCTCGACCGTCTTGCGGGAACGCCCGCGCCGCGGCCGATCCCCGTACGGGCGGATGATCGGCGAGGCCCCAAGCGTCCGCGGCGCTGACGCCGTTCCATGGCCGTTCTGCCCCGGCTCGAAGACGAACACCTGTCCGCCGAGGCGGCGACGGTCTTCGCCGATATCCGCGCCAGCCGCGGTTCCGATTTCGTAAATGATTTCTGGCGGGTTCTCGCACACGATCCGGACTTGCTGAAAGCGACATGGGAGCGGCTCAAGGCCGTGATGGCCCCGCGTGAGGGCGGGCTCGATCCGCTCACGAAGGAACTAGTCTATCTCGCCGTCTCAACAGCGAACGGCTGCTCCTACTGCGTCCATTCCCATACGGCCGCCGCCCGCGCGAAGGGGCTCACCGAGGCGCAGCACGGCGAGTTTCTCGCCGTGGTGGCGATGGCGGCGACGACCAATGCGCTGGTCGATGGGCTCCAGGTCGCTCCCGACGAGGTCTTCAGGCGCGGCTGAGCCGCGTCACATGCCCCATCTTCCGCCCCGGCCGGGGCTCCGCCTTGCCGTACAGATGCAGCGCGGCCCCGGGCTCCGCGGACAGGCGGGCCCAGGCGCCGGCTTCGTCCCCGATCAGATTCTCCATTACCGCGTCTGCATGGCGCGAGGGGTCTCCGAGCGGCCAGAGGCAGATGGCCTTGATGTGCTGCCGGAACTGGTCGGTCGCCGTCGCCTCGATTGTCCAGTGCCCTGTATTGTGGACGCGCGGCGCGATCTCGTTGACGAGAAGCCGGCCCTCCGCCGTCTCGAAGAACTCGACGCCGATCACGCCCACATAGTCGAGCGCGGCGAGAATGCGCCCAGCTATTTCCCGCGCCGCCTGCCGCACCGCAGGCGCTGAGTGGGCGGGAACGGTCGTGCGGCGGAGGATGCCGCCCTCGTGGACGTTCTCTCCCGGGTCGAAGGCGGCCACTGCGCCATCCGCGCCGCGCGCGGCGATGACGCTGATCTCCCGTGCGAAGGGCACGAAGCCTTCGAGCACGGCGGGCGCGCCCGCCATTGCGGCAAGGGCCGCCGGGGCGTCCTCCGCGCGCATGATTCGCGCCTGCCCCTTCCCGTCATAGCCCAGGCGGCGCGTCTTTAGGATCGCGGGCGCGCCGATCCGGGCGAGAGCGACGGCGAGGCTCTCCGCATTCATGACCGGCGCGAAGGGCGCCGTCTCCACCCCGATCCCGTTCAGAAAGGTCTTTTCGTCGATCCGGTCCTGCGCTGCGGCAAGTGCGCGGCGCCCGGGGCGGACGGGGGCAAAGGGCTCGACCGCGTCCACCACGGAGGCCGGCACGTTCTCGAACTCGTAGGTCACGACATCCACTGCGCGCGCGAAGGCCGCCAGTGCGGCTCCATCCTGCCAGTCGCCGCGGGTGAAGCGGGCGACGTCCGCCGCCGGGGGCGCGTCCTCCGGCGCGTAGACATGGGCGCGGAGGCCGAGCTGCGCCGCGGCGATGGCGAGCATCCGCCCGAGCTGCCCGCCGCCGAGAATGCCGACCGTTCCGCCCGGCGGAACCGCATCAGCCATCGGAAGGCTCCTCCGCCACGGCGGCGGACTGCGCAGCGCGCCAGGCGTCAAGCCGCGCGGCCAGCGCCGGGTCGGTCGTCGCAAGGATTGCGACGGCGAGAAGGCCGGCGTTCGCCGCGCCTGCCTCCCCGATGGCGAGGCAGCCGACGGGCACACCCTTCGGCATCTGCACGATGGAGAGAAGCGAGTCCTGGCCCGAAAGAGCCTTCGACTGTACGGGCACCCCGAGAACCGGAATGCGGGTCTTGGCGGCCAGCATGCCCGGAAGATGCGCCGCGCCGCCTGCGCCGGCGATGATGACGCGGAGCCCGCGCGCGGCCGCGGCTTCGGCATAGGCGAACATCCGGTCCGGCGTCCGGTGGGCGGAGACGATTTTCGCCTCGTGCGGCACGCCGAGCGCTTCGAGCATCTCGGTAGCGCGCCGCATGGTCGGCCAGTCGGACTGGCTGCCCATCAGCACGCCGACTAGCGGGGGGACGGCGTCATTCATCCTGGGCTCCCTGTGTCAGCACCGGGGCTATAGGAAGGGCCGGGCCGGGCCGCAAGGCGGGATCAGGCGATGATGTCCGGCGTCAGGATGTCGCTCAGCCGGCGTATCTCGTCCTTGAGGGCCAGCTTCTGCTTCTTCAGGCGCCTCAGATCAAGGGAGGAGCGGCCCGCCACGGTCGCCTCGAGCGCGGCGATTGCATCGTCGAGCGCCCGGTGCCGGCGGCGCAATTCGTCCAGCTTGAAGCGGAGGACGTCGTCCTCGCCCATCAGGTTGGGCGTTGCGTCGTTTTCCCCCGTCATGTCCCGCATGTCACCCCGCGATAGAGAGGCGGCGAAGATGTTGCCGCAGCGCCGCTTCACCACTAAGTAGCCGCCATGTTGAACGCTCTCCGCGACGGATTCGCAAGCCTGAAGACGCGGCCGCCGCTGGTAAGCGTGCTTCGGCTGAACGGCGCCATCGGCGGCGCCGGGTTCGGTCGCGGCCTGACGGATGCGGCGCTGGCGCCGCTTGTCGAACGCGCCTTCGCGCCTCGCCGCCTCGCCGCCGTCGCCCTCTCGATCAATTCGCCCGGCGGCTCCCCGGTGCAAAGCGCCCTGATTGCTGCGCGCATAAGGCGGAAGGCGGAAGAAAAATCAGTCCCCGTCATCGCCTTCTGCGAGGATGTGGCGGCTTCCGGCGGCTACTGGCTCGCCACGGCGGCGGACGAGATCTATGCGGACGACAATTCGATCGTCGGCTCGATCGGCGTTATCTACGCCGGTTTCGGTTTTCATGCGCTGCTGGAGCGGCAGGGCGTGGAGCGTCGTGTGCACACGGCCGGCCGCTCGAAGTCCCTGCTCGACCCTTTCCGGCCCGAGAAGCCGGAGGATGTGGAGCGAATCGTCAGCCTCCAGACAGTGATCCACGAGAACTTCATCACTCAGGTGAAGAGCCGCCGCGGCGCCCGGCTGCCCGAGGGCACGGACCTCTTCACCGGCGATATCTGGGTGGGCCGGCAGGCGGTCGACGTCGGTCTGGTCGACGGGCTGGGGCATCTCGTACCCGTGATGAAGGCGCGGTTCGGGGAGAAGATCCGCTTCTCCGTCATCTCTCCGAAGCGCGGCTTCTTGCAGCGTCTCGGCGCGCCAGGGGTGGAGGAGAGCTTCGCCGCCGCAGGGCGCGTGATCGAGGAGCGGGCGCTCTTCGCCCGCTACGGTCTCTGATCTTGCTGACGAAGGTTCTCATCTTTCTCGCCGTGCTGATCGGCGTCTTCGTGGTCGCCCGGCTGGGCGCGGCGAGCGCGCTGCCGAAACGCCTGCGGCGCGGTGACAGATCGAAGCCCGGCAAGGTGCGCAAGGCGGAGGATCTCCGCCCCTGTCCGGTTTGCGGCGCATGGTCCGCTGCCGGCGAAGGCTGCCAGTGCGGCGGCGCGCCGACCCCGTGAGCTTCAACCAGTGAGCCCTTCGCCATGCTGACAGACCTCGCCCTCGTCGCCGCCGGTCTTGCGCTGCTCGTCTTCGCGGGCGACGCGCTGGTGCGCGGGGCGGTGGCGCTCAGCCTCCGGCTCGGGGTGCCGGCGCTCGTCGTCAGCCTTACCGTGGTCGCGTTCGGCACGTCGGCGCCGGAGATGCTGGTCTCCGTCCAGGCGACGCTCGACGGGGCCACAGGCCTCGTTTTCGGAAACATCGTCGGTTCGAACATTGCCAACATCCTTCTTATCATGGGCGTTCCGGCGCTGATCTCGCCGATCCTCGTCAGTCAGAAGGGAGTGATGCGAAACTTCGTCGTGATGATCGGCGCTTCGCTTCTTCTCATTGCGGCCTGTTTCTTCCTCGGCGGCGTGTTCTTCTGGACCGGGCTTCTCTTCCTCGTCCTGCTCGCCTTCATGATCTATGACGCGTACCGCCTCGGAAAGGCGGGGCGGATCGAGATCGAGCTGGAGGAGGGAGACGAACACATGCGGCCGCTCGTGGTCGCGGCCTGTATCCTCGGCGGCGTGGTGTTTCTGCCATTGGGCGCGCATCTCCTCATCGAGGGCGCAAGGGGCGCCGCGCTCGCCTTCGGCGTCTCCGAGGCGGCGATCGGCCTCACCCTTGTCGCTGTCGGAACCTCGCTTCCGGAACTGGCGACCACCGTGATGGCTGCGGTGCGACGTCAGGCCGATGTCGCCGTCGGAAATGTCGTCGGCTCCAACATCTTCAACATTCTCGCTGTGTTTGGCGTCGCCGCGCTCGTCGGCCCGCTGCCGACCCCCGCCGGCTTCCTTGAACTCGATCTCTGGATCATGCTCGCCTCTTCCCTCCTGCTCCTTCCCTTCATCGCGCTGCGCCTCCCGGTTGCTCGTCTCGCGGGACTCGCCTTCCTGACGGCCTATGTCGTCTATTGCGTCCTCGCGCTCGGCCCGAGGATGTGAAGGGCAGCTGAGGGAGAGGGGCATGAGTCCGGGCGCGGCGTTGGTGACGGGCGGGGCAAAGCGGCTCGGGCGCGCTATGGCGCTCGCCCTGGCCGCGGACGGATGGGATGTCGCCTTCAGCTGGCTCGGCTCTCAGCCGGAGGCGGAGGAGACGGCGGAGGCGATCCGCGCGCTCGGTCGCCGCGTCGCGCCCCTTCGCGCCGACCTCACCGAGGAGGCGGAGACGGACGCGCTCCTTCCCGCTGCAGCCGCGGCGCTGGGCCGGCCTCTGACCTGCCTTGTCAACAACGCGTCGATCTTCGAGTTCGACGACATGGCGAGCGCAACGCGCGCGAGCTGGGATCGGGCGATCGAGAGCAATCTCCGCGCTCCGGTCCGGTTGACCCAGCTCTTCGCGGCCCAGGCGCCGAAGGCGGCGCCTGACGCGGCCGGGGAGCCTGAGGCGCGCGCCGTTGTCGTCAACATGATCGACCAGCGCGTGCTGAAGCCGACGCCGATGTTCCTGTCGTACAGCGTCGCGAAACATGCGCTCTGGGCCTTCACCCGCATGGCGGCGCAGGGCCTCGCGCCCGACATCCGGGTTGCGGCCATCGGGCCGGGGCCGACATTGCAGGGCGCGCGGCAGAGCGCCGGACACTTCGCCGCGCAACGGGCGGCGACGCCGCTCGCCCGCGGCGCGGGCCCGGATGAGATCGCCGCGGCGCTCCGCTTCATTCTCGCAACCCCCGCCTTCACCGGCCAGATGCTCGCGCTGGACGGCGGGCAGCATCTCGCCTGGGAAACCCCGGATGTTCTTGGAGTCGAGTGAGTTGGCGAGTGTCGCTGAGGCGCCTTCGGAGCTGCAGTGCGGGGTGGACTTTTCATGTTTTCCACTCGACGGCGTAGGCCGTACGATTCGCCGCCGGCAAGCGGAACGGCCCTTTTGCGACAGAGTCGACATTGAAAAGTGGCATTGAAAACAATATCTTACAGTTGACGCCCAAAAAATAGGCATGGTGACAAAACCGTTATGATTCCATTAAGAATCCCGCTGACTCCGATTTCATCGACAGACTTATCCACAGGTTTGGTGGACAGGAAAACCGTTGAACCGGTTCCCGATTTGAGGCAGCCGGAACTCGGGGGAGATTCGCGCATGAGATGCGGATCCCGCGCACGAATTTCTGCCGGAGGTTGATCAGCCCGTGTCTGAAGAAACCGCAGGAGGCAAGGCCGCAGCCGGCTTCGAAGAGGAGCAGGCGCGCCTCGGGCGAGAGACCGGGGCGGAGGTGATCCGGTCGTACCTTTCGTCCCTGCCGGCGCGGCCGGGCGTCTACCGCATGCTCGGCGCGAAGGGGGAGGTGCTCTATGTGGGGAAGGCGCGTTCGCTCCGCGCCCGCGTCTCGAACTATGCGCGCTTGCAGGGCAACTCTCCGCGCATCCAGCGGATGATCGAGGCGACGGCCTCGATGATGTTCGTAACGACGCCGACGGAGATGGAGGCGCTGCTGCTCGAGGCGAACCTCATCAAGCAGCTTAAGCCGCGCTACAATGTCATACTGCGGGACGACAAGAGCTTCCCGCACATCCTCCTGACGGGGGACCATGCCTATCCGCAGATCGCGAAGCATCGCGGCGCGCGTGCGCGCAAGGGGCGATATTTCGGCCCCTTCGCCTCTGCGGGCGCCGTGAACCGGACGCTGAACCAGTTGCAGAAGGCGTTCCTGCTTCGCACCTGCTCCGACTCCGTGTTCGAGAGCCGGACGCGCCCCTGCCTCCTCCACCAGATCAAGCGCTGCGCCGCTCCCTGCGCCGGGTTGATCGACGAGGCGGGCTACGCCGCGCTCGTCGAAGATGCGGAGCGCTTTCTGGAGGGGCGCTCGACCTCGGTCCAGGAAGAGCTGGCCGACCGGATGCGCGCGGCGTCCGCCGCGATGGAGTTCGAGCAGGCGGCGATCTACCGTGATCGCATCGCCGCGTTGACCCGCGTCCAGCAAGCGCAGGGCGTCAATCCGGAAACGGTCGAGGAGGCCGATGTCGTCGCCGTCCACGCCGAAGGCGGGCAGGCCTGCGTCCAGGTCTTCTTCTTCCGCAGCCACCAGAACTGGGGCAACCGCGCCTATTTCCCCCGCGCCGGCGCACATGTGCCTGAGGAGGAGATCCTCGCCGCCTTCCTGGCCCAGTTCTATGGCGGCAAGATGCCGGCGCGGCTGATCCTCACGAGCCACGAGCCGGAGGATGCGGACCTCGTCGCCGCCGCGCTTTCCGCAGCGGCGGGCCGCAAGGTCACGCTCGCACGGCCGGCGCGCGGGGAGAAGCGCCTCCTCGTCGATCATGCGCTGACGAATGCGCGCGAGGCGCTCGCGCGGCGCATGGCGGAGGGCGCGGCGCAGGGCAAGCTGCTTGCGGGCCTCGCCGAGGCCTTAGGCCTGGAGGCGCCGCCGCGTCGGATAGAGGTCTACGACAACAGCCACATACAGGGCGCGCACGCCGTCGGCGCGTTGATCGTCGCGGGGTCGGAAGGGTTCGACCGCAAGTCGTATCGCAAGTTCAACATCCGCGGCGAGGAGCTGACGCCGGGAGACGATTTCGGCATGATGAAGGAAGTGCTCACCCGCCGCTTCAAGCGCCTTCTCAAGGAGGATGCGGACCGGGAGGGCGCGGACTGGCCCGATCTTGTCCTGATCGACGGCGGCGCCGGGCAGGTCTCCGCTGCGGCCGAGGCGCTTGCCGCGCTCGGGGCCGCCGACGTGCCGCTTGTCGGCGTCGCCAAGGGTCTGGATAGGGACGCTGGCAAGGAGGAGTTCCACCGGCCGGGCGGCGCGCGCCCCTTCGCCCTGCCGCATCGGGATCCGGTGCTCTATTTCGTCCAGCGGCTGAGGGACGAGGCGCACCGCTTCGCCATCGGCGCACACCGCGCGAAGCGCGCTGCGGCCATCGGGAAGACCCCGCTCGACGAGGCGCCGGGGATCGGCCCGGCGCGGAAACGCGCGCTCCTCGCCCATTTCGGCTCGGCCAAGGCGGTGGCGCGTGCGGGCGTCTCTGACCTTATGGCGGTGGAAGGCATTTCGCGCACGATGGCCGAAAGCCTCCACGCCTTCCTGAACGGCGACGCCTGAGCCTTACTGCGCCGGCGGCAACCCTTCGAGCACGCCTCTTGCCGCCTCGTAGCGGGAGAAGCCCTCCGGCCCCGTAGCCACCGCGGCCTCCAGATGCGGGCGCGCCGCAGCGGCGTCACCCAGCGCCGCGTAGACCGCACCGATATGGTAGCGGACATAGGGATTGTCGGGCAGTCCATCCGCAGCGGGAATCAGGTGGCGAAGCGCAAGCTCGCTGTCGCCGTTGAGGTGCTGGACCCAGCCAAAGGTGTCCTGGAACGCGGGAACTTCGATGTTCCTGAGCACGACGCTGATCCGCGCCGCCTCGGCGATCGCCTCAGGGTCGTCCGACTTGTGCTCCGTTAGCAGGCTGGCGAGGTTGTTCGCGGCCACGAGGGAAGTCGGCTGTTCCTCGAACATCGCACGGTATTGTGCGATGGCCTCGTCGAAGCGCCGCGCGCCTTCGTGAATACCGCCAATGAAGAGCCGCAACATGCCGGTGGATGAGACCGTGGCGATGGCCTCTTCCGCTGCGGCGATCGCCGCCGCCTCGTCGCCCTTCGACATGAGCACCCGCGCAAGGGTCAGAGCGGCCGCCGGGTCGGTCGGATCCGCAGCCACAGCCGCCCGGTAATCGGCTTCCGCCGCCTCGAGATCGTCTTCCGAAGCGGAGAGGAATCCGCGCAGCAGGAGCGCGCGGGCGTTGGCCGGGTTCTCCGTCAGCACATCGTTGAGGAATGTCCGAGCCTCGTCGATCCGCCCCGCGCGGGCATAGACCTGAATGATGGAGGCGAGCGTCGAATCCTGCCCCTCGCCGCCCTCGGCCAGTTCGCCGAGCAACGCCAGGCTTTCGTCGAACCGCTCCCGCCCCGTGAGCGAAGCGGCGCGCACGCGCTGCGCGGTGTCCTTGTCGACGCTGGCGAGCCTGTTCGAGGTCTCCTCCGCGCCCACCCAGTCGCCTGCGCGCAGCTGCGCGGCGGCGAGTTCCGTCAAGAGCGTTTCGTCCGAGGGATGCCTCGCCACCGCCTCGGCCAGGACCGTGAGGATCGCGTCGCTCCGCTGGCGAAGCCGGAGATAGGAAACGTATTCCATCGTGACCTCGGGCGCATAACCCGAGGCGCGCATCGCGCTCGCGAAGTTCTCGCCGGCGAGATCGGCATTGCCGGCGCGCATGTTGGTCCTGCCGGAGAGAAGCAGAAGCTGGGCGTTGTCGGGCGCGGAGGCGAGCGCTGCGCGCGCGTCGAGCAGCGCCGCGTCATACTCTCCGGCGTCATAGCGCAGCGCGGAGCGGATCGCGAGCGCGTCCACATTCGCCGCGTCCGCCTCCAGCACGGTCTGCACCAGCGCGAGCGCGTCCTCGCGCTTCTCGTCTCGCAGGAACTGCCGGGCCAGAATGAGCCGGATCGAATTCGCTACGTCCGCATTCGCCGCCTCCCGTTCGATCATGCTCTCCAGCCGGGCCTTCGCCTCGTCCTTCGCCCCCACGGCATAGTCGAGCTCGGCCAGCGCAATTTCGAACGGCGCCTTGTCCGCCCGGGATTCGACGAGCGACGCAAGCTCGGCGCGCGCGGCGTCGATTCCGGAGACGCTGTTGAGAAACTGAACGACCGCCAGCGCGGGCTGCGGATCGTCCGGCGCGGCTTCGGCGATGGCGCGAAGCTCGGCCTCGGCCAGGTCGAACTCGTCGCGGCGGATGTGCAACTGGGCAAGCCCGCGGCGCAGCACGACCTGATCCGGGAAGCGGCTCACCATCTCCCGCATGTAGGCGATCAGCGCCTCTTCGTCGCCTTCCTGCTCGACGATCTGGAGCTTGACCAGAGCCACGCCGAGATCCTCCGGCGCGCGCGTGGTGATGTCGTCCGCGATAGCCCGCGCCCCCGCAGCGTCGCCCGCCTGGAGCCGCTCGCCGATCAGCACGGCATGGGCAGTCGGGTTGTCCGGATCGAGCGCGATCGCCGCTTGGGCGAGTTCTACGGCGTTGGCGAAGTTGCCGAGGCGGAGTGAAACGCCGGCCTTGAGCACCATCGCCGCCACATCCTGCGGCGCCGCGGCGAGGGCCTCGTTGGCGTTGGTCAACGCCTCGTCGAGGCGGTTGCCCAGCATCATCATCTGGCCGACCTTGACGAGGGCGTCGACATTGGTCGGATCCGACTCCAGCACCTTGTTCAGATGCGCGAGCATGGCGGGGAAATTGCGCTGTCCCTCATAGATCGTCGCCATGCCCATGTGGGCCTTGACGTTGTTCGCGTCGAGAGAAAGCGCGTTGCGCAGTTCGAGCGTCGCCTTCTCTGGAGCGCCGGCCGCGAGATGCTCCTCGGCGTTGGCGAGATGGCGCGCAAGGCGGTCCTCCGCGCTGTCACAGCCTGCAAGAGCAAGCCCTGCGGCGAGTGTGAGGGCGACTCGAAGGGGGCCGGAACGTCTGAATTTCATGGCAAGCACCTCATTCTGTCAGGGGAACGCAGCGCGCGGTCTGCATCGCGCCGCGGGCTAGTTCCTGGCCCGGCCCTCAGACATATTCGTAACCTTCGCGTGTCATGCCCACTTCCGCCTTGTTCAGGATCACGCCAAGGAAATTCGTGTGGCCCGTGAACATGCGCTCGCAATCCTCGATCTCCTTCGCCGTTGTCTGGCCGGCGGCGGCGACAAGGATGACGCAGTCGACATAGGATAGGAACGCCATGGCGTCGTCGCTCACGAGCATCGGCGGCAGGTCGCAGATCACCACGTCCGGCTTCATCCGCGTCATCATTGAGGAAAGAACCTTCCCTGTCTTTTCGTCATGGATGAGCTCGGCGGAATCCCGCACGCGCTCTCCATTGAGGCCGATGGCGAGGTTCTCGCCATAGCGGACGATGGCGCTCTCGAGCGGGCTCCGTCCGGACAGAAACCACGAAATCGGCTGTGCGCCCTCGGGCGCGAAGGTCCGCGTCAGCTCGGGCGACTTCAGGTCCATGTCGAGCAAGAGCGTCCGCAGGTCGGGTTGGCGCGCGAAGCTGAGCGCGAGGTTGGCGGCGACGAGCGTCTTCCCGCAACCCTTCCGGGGCGAGGTTACCGCGACGCGGTTCCAGCCGTTGTCCCTGAACGCCTTGATCATTCGCGTTCTGAGCACATCGAAGGCGATATGCGCGGGGTCTGACTTGTCATGCGTGACGATGCGCCGGTTCGCGACGAGCGGCTGCCGGAGGCGGATCTCCTTCAGCGATGCCCAGAGTTGATCCTCGGGCGTCGGCCGCCCGCGCCGCACGGCCGCGTCCTGCTGCGCAGGGGCCGTCGCCGAGGGCGGGGCTTGTGCGGCCGGCTGCGGGCGCGCAGCGGGGAAGGCGTCCGCCTCGCGCAGGGCGCGGGCCTTCTCGATGGCGTGTTTCAGTCTCTCGACCATCTGTCCGGGCCTCCACCCGATGCGCCGGAGTCAGAGGCGCTGTTCGATCAGCCGGAACAATTTGTCCAGGCCGCTCATCGTCATGACCTTGTCCGCCAGAAGCTCAAGCGGCAGGTAGTGCGTGTCGATCAGGTAGAGCAGTAACGGCGCCCCGATCGCCAAAACCCCGAGAACGGCGGCGATCCGCGCCAGGCGGATCCGCCGTTCCCGTCGGGTGTGGATATAGGGGACGACGACGATCGGGCGAAGTCCGACACGTGCGTTCAGGTCCGCAGCCGTGCGGATCGACTTGTTCATCAGTTCGAGCAGGACCACAAGGCCGATCCCGAGTGCGAGCGAGGCGCCGACGCCCGCTCCCGCAATGATGGGGCGGTTTGGAGAGTCCGGGCGGGACGGAACCTGCGCCTGCTCCAGCACCACGAATCGCTCCGCCTGCTGGTTGACCTCGAGCTTTTCGCCCGTTGCGGCGGCGGCCCGTTTCGCCTGCGCGTTCCCCAGTTCCGCCTGCAGGCCGCTGAACTGTCGTTCGAGCGCCTTCAGCTCGATCTCGACCTCAGGGGCCCGCTCGATCGCCTGCCGGACCGCATCGATCTCCGCCGCCACTGTCCTGGACCGCAATTCGATCGAAGCGATCTGCTCCTCCAGCCGTTCGATCTGCCGTTGCGCCTGCCGCTTCTGCAGCATTCCGACGTCCAGAACCTCCCCCGTCGTCGGAGAGACCTGCGCCATCTCCTGCTCGAGCGCCGCGATGCGCGCCTCCAGCGCCCGGATCTGCGGATGGCTCGCCGCAAGCATGCTGCGCTGCTGGATAAGTGTGTTGCGCAGCGCATTGATCTGCTGCTGCTGCGGGGACGCTTGGGCGGTGTCAGCGCCGATGAGTCCCTGATCGAGCGCAAAGAGCGCTTCCTGCCGCTGGCTGGTGAGCGCTGCGAGCTCCTGTTCGAGATTGAACGCGGTGTTTTCAAGCGATGTGATTTGCGACCGGCGGAACTCTGCAGCCTCCGGCAATGAATCCGCGTTCTCACGCTTGAAGGCGATGATCTCGGCTTCGAGCGCGACCAGCGCCTGCGACAGCCGGTTCGTTTCGGCCGAGAAGAACGCCACCGTCTCCGTCGCCCGCTCCGTGCGCTGGCGCAGGTTGAGTTCCAGAACGAGCGTTACGAACTCGTTGGCCACCGCCGCGGCGACCACCGGCCGGTTGCTCCGGAAGGTGAGGTTGAGGCCCACGATCGCCGGGCCGGTGCGCCGGGAAACCGGCCCGGCGTTGAAGTCGGACAGGGTGACGCTCCGGCGCAAAGCGTCGATCTTGTTCGACATCGAGGCGTGGGGATTCTCGGAATAGAGGTTATGCTTCTCCACGATCGCGATCAGGTTTTGCCGTGTCAGCAGAATCTGCTGGAGAAACTGGAGCCGCTCCTGCGCAGAGGCGGTCACGGTGGACTGCGCCAGTTCATCGGGGATCTGCTGGCTCTCGACGATGATCCGGGCGTTGGCGGAATAGACCGGCGGCAGGATATAGGCGATGCCGACGCCCAGCGGCGCGATCGTGACGAAGAACAGCGCTATGATCCACGCGCGGCGCTTCAACGCAGCGAGGATGTTCGTCAGTGACATCGTCTTTGCCTCTCAGGCCGTTGCATGTCGTTCGCTTCGCAGGTCTCTGCGTCATGCTCGCCGCGACGTCGAAGGTGGCGCCGCAGCGTTACTTTTCGCTGACCAGCTTCGGAGTAGTTCGCGGAGCCGAAAACTGATTGTATATCCCGCGCAGTTTCGCGCTTTCCAGAAACTCGTTCAGAAGCTCCTCACCGATAACCCGGCTCTCGGCCGAATAGCCATAGAGCAGGCAGAAATCGCAGAGGATGTTGACGAGCCGCGGCACCCCGAGCGTCGCATCGTGGATCAGCTCGCAGGTTCGGGTCGGGAATATCTCCTCCGTCGCGCCGGCGATGGCGAGCCGCTTCCGGATGTACTTGACCGTCTCCGCCTTGGAGAGGGGGCCGAGATTGAAGTCCGAGCTGATGCGCTGGGAAAACTGGCGCAGCTCCGGCCGCGCGATCAGGTCGCGCAGCTCCGGCTGGCCGACGAGAATCAGCTGGAGCAGCTCGTCCTTCTCGGAGTTGATGTTCGAGAGCATCCGCAACTCTTCGAGCGACCGGACGCCGAGATTCTGCGCCTCGTCGAAGATCAGCAGCACCCTTCTCTTTTGCGCGTAGGCCTCGATGACGAAGTCCTGGAAGCGCTTGAAAAGCGCGACATAGGGTTCGTTCGCGTCGAAGGGCTGGTCGAGCGCCATCATGACCCAGTGGAGGAGCTCGCCGCGCCCATCCTGCATATTCGAGATCAGGCCGGTCGTGACATCCTCGGGCAACTCGCGCAGGAGCTTGCGCAGAAGCGTGGTCTTCCCGGCGCCCACGTCGCCGGTGATGACGGTGATCGGAGCCCGCGTCATCACGCCATACCGGAGCATGGTGAACGCCATGATGTGATTGTCGGACCAGAACAGGAAGTCCGGATCCGGCAAGGTGAGGAACGGACGTTCGGACAGGCCGAAGAACGACTCGTACATCACTGCATTTTGGTCGCCTGCCATCGCACGCTCCTCCTTGCCGTCAGAACAGCCGCCCACAGAGGCGCTGGCCGTCACGCCTTCTGCGCCTTCTACATATCACATGGTGTCAAGAATTTGTGTGCAAAGAGGCTCACATCGCCTTGTTTCAGCGCCGCATGCGTCAATTGGGGACAAACCTCGGCAGAACGTCCACAAGTTCGTCCATCAGGGCCCTCAGCCGCCTGTCCGCCTCGCCTTCCGGCTCGCCCGGGATGATCGGCGTGATGACCCGAACAAGCGAGCCGTCCGTCCGCCCGCGGGTCACGGCGTCGAGGAGCGTCATGCCCTTGGCGACGTAATCGCTCGTCATGCGCCGGCCGCGCCCGTCGAACCAGTAGTAGACAAGCTGTTGGCTCAACCCCTTCTGGATCACGGCGCGGTTCACCGGCACCGTCCGGCCGTCCGTAAGTTGCGCCTCCGTCTGCTGGATGCGCGACATCTCCCACCCGCCGGCCGGAATGCAGACTTCGGGAGAGTGTATCCCGCTGCCCTCAGTCTGCCGGTTGTAGTAGGCGATGAAGAGATCCACCGGCGCGCGCTCCTCCGGCGAGGAGAAGGTGACGGCGTGATAGTCGTCCGCGCCGAGAACGCGCTCGATGTTCGGGTCCAGAATCTCCGCCGGGCCGGAGCGCCATTCCCCCAGCGTGCGCGGAAAGAGCACGAGCCCGTCGCGGCGCGGGCTCACAACCTCCCGGTCGGGGGAAAGATGCCAGGCGGCGGCGGCGCCTGCGGTAAGGATCGCGGCCGCGAGCATCGCCTGCGATGCGCCGATCTTCAGGATGCGGCCCATCTGCTCGCCGATCCCGGTGAATTCGAGGTCCAGCGCCTCGGAAAGCGGCCGGCGATCACCGGCCAGCCGCTGCATCAGCCGCGCGAGCCCGAAGAGGATCAGCACGCAGGAGATGAAGATCACCCAGCCCTCGAAGAAGTGGAGGAAGCCCTCCGCATGCTCGATGCCGTAATTGTCGACCATGACGCCAATCACGCCGATCCTGAACGAGTTCATCAGCACGGTGATCGGCGCGGCGGAGAGGAGCAGCACCGCCTTGTGCCAGGTCGGCCCCTGATAGAGCACCGCGAAGATGTAGGAGAAGCTCATCACCGGGAAGAGATACCGGAGGCCCGAGCATGCCTCCGCCACGTGCAGCTTGTAGACCCCGAGGTCGATGATGTTCCCGTCGAGAAAGACGGGGATCCCGAGCAGCCGGATCAGCCACACGCCGATTTCTGAAGAGATGAACTGGAGGGTGATCGAGAGCTTCCAGTAGATGAAGGAAGGCAGCGGCAGCATGAACACGAGATGCAGGACCGGCGGCCAGAACTGCGCGCCATAGCGCGCGCCGAAGCCGATCAGCAGAACCGCGTAGAACCACAGAATCATCGCATAGGTCACGATGTCCGGGATCCGCGCGACATTGCCGAGGATGCCGAGAGCGAGCGTGAAGACGAGCAGCCATACGCCGGGCCATCGGTCGTTCACGACAGCCGGCGCCGGCGGCGCGGCCCGGAGCTGGCGGAGGAAGAGATAAAGGGAAAGAAGCGGAATCAGCGGGCCGTGGCTGTATTCCGGCAGGGTCCACGCGGCGAAGAGCGCGAAGAAGCCGTACCAGAAGACCGCGATCGCCGTGCCTGCTGCAAGCAGGAACAGCGCGGGTCCGGCGAAACCGGCCCGTCGCACCGCGGGTCCGACCTTCAGTTCCTCATCAAGAGACGCCATCCGCTCCACCACCTCGGGCCATGCCGCCCCAATCAAACGCGCCCGCACTACAACTTGCGACCAGACGTTACCGCAACACTTCGCCTGCAACAATTGACGAACGGTGCAAGGCTCCATGAGCACATATGCGGAGGTCCGGCAGTTGGCGGCCTGCTTTCACGCGAAAGTGAGCCTCCGAGCGACGATTCGGCCGGGTCACGCGCCGCGGCGCGACCTTCGCGGGATGGTCGTGATGATCGTTCACCTTCTGGTAGAAGCGGCCGCCGAGAATTGCGGCGTTAACGACGATCGCCCCGGGGCGTGAGTGAATGCACTTGAGTTTAATCAAATTTTCCGGCAATACGGTCGGGTGTTGTGTGGAAGGCGGCGATGTCTGTAAGCATCGCGCTTCAAGTGGGGCTATCCCTTCGGATCGCCAGTAGTTTGCTCTGAGTGCCGTCGACACACGACCGGTAGGCTTAAACCTGGCAAGGGATAACGACATGAACTTCAAGGCTCTGGGGCTCGCCGCTGCGCTCGCGGCTGCTGCCCCGCTCTCGGCTCAGGCCGTGACGACCCTCATCCCCGGCGGAACCTTCGACATCGCCTCGGACACGGAATTCGTTTTCGAGTTCGCCGGCCCGGTGTCAGGCGTGGTCGATCTGCACTTCACCTTCACGCTGACGCCGCCCCCGAACAACCGGCATGTCTTTGCGGTCCAGTTCACGGGGACGGGCGCTTCCGCCGCGAATCCGCAGCTGAACTTCGCCGCGACGAACCAGACCTACGTCGCTGGCTCCGGCTTCTCCGGGCCGACGATCTCCGACGGCGTGGTCACGGCCATCGCCACCATCGGGAACAGCACCTCGTTTCTCATGTCCGCTTCCACCGCTCTCAATTCGGTGAACGGCCTCACGCAGGTGCTCAACCTCGGCTTCCTCGCTGGCCCTGGTTCGACGACGCAGATCAGCCTCAACGTTCAGTCGATCCCGCTCCCGGCGTCCGCGCTGCTTCTCATCTCCGCGGTCGCGGGCCTTGGCTTCATGTCCCGCCGCAAGGCGGCCTGATCGCTTTTCATGCCCGCGCCCATCGCGCGGGAAGGAAACAAGGAAACGGGCGCTCCGGCGCCCGTTTTCGTTTGGCCAACGGCGTCTCTAGCGCGGGGCCCGGAACCGCGCCTTGAGCCCTCCAAGCCGCTCGCTCTCGTGAAGCGAGAGCTCTCCTCCGTGGCTCCGCGCGATGTCGAGAGCGATCGAGAGGCCGAGGCCGACCCCGCCGCCCTTGTCCTGGTTGCGCGCCGCGTCCAGCCGTTCGAACGGGCGGAAGGCGAGCTCCCGCGCCGCCTCCGGTATGCCCGGCCCGTCATCTTCCACCACGAAATCCACGAATCGCCGCGTCACCCGAACCGAGATGTCGATTCGCTGCCCGAATTCCGCGGCGTTGCCGACGAGATTGGCCAGCGCCCGCTTCACCGCCATTCGCCGCATCGGCGCGGTGGGGTCGCCCGGCGTCTCGACCGTGGCGAGCACGGTGACGGCGGCTCCGCGCCGGCGCGCATCCGCCGCCACTTCTTCGGCGAGGCGCGCCGGGTCCACCGGGCTCATCTCCTCGCCCTGCTCGCCGCGCGCGAAGGCGAGAAACTCGCCCAGCATCCGCTCCATCTCGTCCACGTCGCGCCGCAGCGCGTCGACATCCTCCGCATCATCGAGCATCGCGAGTGCGAGCTTCATGCGCGTCAGCGGCGTACGAAGGTCATGGCTGACGCCGGAGAGCATCCGCGTCCGCTGCTCGATCTGTCGTTCGAGCCGCGCCTTCATGTCGAGAAAGGCGACGCCCGCCTTCCGCACCTCCTCGGCCCCGCTCGGGCGGAAGGGCGTATCCCGCCCCTTTCCGAACGCCTCCGCCGCGGCGGCGAGCTGCCTGATCGGCTGGATCTGACGACGGAGGAAGAACACGGCGACCGCCATGAGCCCGGCCGCGGTGCCGAACATCCAGAAGAGCAGGTATTCCGGGTTCGAGGCGATCATCCGGTCACGCGGGATCAACGCGCGGAGCACGCCCTTCGCCGTCTGCACGCGCGCGTCGATCATGCGCGAATCGGACACAAGATCGAGCGCGAGCGGCCGCGTCACGTCCCGCTTGAAGGCCTGCTCCACGGCCCCGCCAGCGACATCGTAAAACTCCCGAATCGCGCGCGGCTCCACGATCGCACCCTCGACAAGGCCGAAGGTCATGCCCAGCGGCTGCGCCAGTTCATCGAGCCGCGCCTGCGCATCGAGAGGGCTTTCCGTCCGCTCCACGATCTCGACGGCGTAGTTCAGTTCCTTGGCGACCACGCCGGCCATCTGCCGCGTCGCGCCCTCGAAATGTCGCTGCACGAAGACATAGGCGACCACGGCCTGCAGGATGATCACCGGCAGGACGAAGATCAGCAGCGCGCGCCCGAAGAGGCTGCGCGGAATGTATCGCTTGAAGATCATGGGCCGCCTCGTGAAAGTCCTTCATCGGGCGCCGCGCCCGGCGGTGCAATGCGGAGCGACGATGACCGACCCTTTCAACCGTGACCCGGCCGCGGAATACGGCCGCGCCGTGCGTCTGGCGCCACAGGTGCGGCGCGTCACGGCGCCCAATCCCTCGCCGATGACCTTCACCGGCACGCAGAGCTACCTTGTCGGCGAAGGCGAGGTGGTGGTGGTCGACCCGGGCCCGGCCGATCCGGCGCAGACCCGCGCGATTCTCGAAAGCCTCGACCGGGGGGAGCGGGTGGCGGCGATCCTCGTCACCCACAGCCATGTCGACCACAGCCCCGGGGCCGCACTCCTCAAGACGGAGACGGGCGCGCCCGTCTTCGCCTTCGGCCCGCATGGCGCGGGCATGAGCGCCGAGATGGCGGCGCTCGCCGCCAGCGGCGCGGAGTTCGGCGGCGGCGAGGGCGGCGACCATGCCTTCTGCCCGGACGAGACTATGCGGGATGGCGACACGGTCGAATTCGGCGGCGCGCGGCTCGTCGCGCTCCACACGCCCGGCCATCTCTCCAACCACCTCGCCTTCGCGCTGGAAGGGGAGGGCGGCGGCGTCTTCACCGGCGATCTCGTGATGGGTTGGGCCACGACCCTCGTTTCCCCGCCCGAGGGGGACATGGCCGCCTTCATGGCCTCGCTCGCGCGCATGGCGGCGCGCGGAGACGCCGTCTTCTGGCCCGGCCACGGGCACGCGGTTGAGGACCCGGTCGGGATGATCGCCCATCAGGCGGCCCACCGGCGCGGGCGGGAGGCGCAGATCGTCGCCGCGCTCGCTTCCGCGGGCGAGGCGACGCCGGCGGCGCTGACGACCGAGATCTACGCCGACGTGGACCCGCGCCTGCACGGCGCCGCCGCGCGGAACGTCTTCGCCCATCTTCTCGGACTCGTTTCCGAAGGGCGGGCGGAAGCGGAGGGCGCGCTCTCGCCGAGCGCCCGCTTCAGGCTCACGGGGCGCCCGGGCGCCGCTTAAGCGGGGCCGCCCGCCGGATTCGGGCGCGCGCCCGCCCGGCTCGCCGGGCGAGATCGGCGGGCAAGGGTGAGGAGCCGGGCATGAAGACGGAAGCGGAAGTCGTCGTTATCGGCGGCGGGGTGGTCGGCTGCTCGATCCTCTATCATCTCGCAAAGCTCGGCATGGCCGACGCCATCCTGCTGGAGCGGGACGAGCTGACCTCCGGCTCCACTTGGCACGCGGCGGCGAACATCCACGGACTGCATGACAACTCCAACGTAACGCGGCTCCAGCACTACACGATGGATCTCTACAAGGCGCTCGAGGCCGAGACGGGGCAGGGCTGCGGCGTTTTCCAGCCGGGCTCGCTCTATCTCGCACAGACCGAGGCGCGGGAGCATCAGCTGCGGCTGCAGGCGGCGAAGGCGCGGCTCTACGGCTTCGATTTCCACGAGGTGAGCCGGGACGAGGCGGAGCGGCTGCACCCGCTCGTGGATTTCACGGGAATCCGCTGCATCATGTTCGAGCCTTCGGGCGGCAATGTGGACCCGTCCGGCGTCACCCAGGCCTATGCAGCGGGCGCGCGGGCGATGGGCGCCGAGATTCGCCGCTTCACGCCCGTGACGGCGACGCGCCCCGATGGCTCCGGCTGGATCGTCGAGACGCCTGCGGGCGAAATCCGAGCGCGACGGATCGTGAACGCCGCCGGGCTCTGGGCGCGGGAGGTTGCGGCGCTCGCCGGCCTGCGCCTGCCGCTCATTCCTACAGAACACCAGTATTTCGTCACCGAGGCGATCCCGGAGATCGCGGAGATGGAGCGGCGGCTCCCCTCCGTCGCGGACCGGGACGGGGAGTATTACCTCCGGCAAGAGGGCCGCGGCCTCCTCGTCGGCGCCTATGAGCAGGACATGCGCTTCTGGGCCGAGAACGGCACGCCGCAGGGTTTTGGCCACGAGCTTTTCCCCGACGATCTGGAGCGGATCGAGCCCAACATGCTGCGCGCCATCGCGCGCGTGCCGGCGGTCGGCCGGGCGGGAATCCGCCGCGTGGTGAACGGGCCGATGATCTGGTCCCCGGACAGCGCGGCGCTGTTCGGCCCGGTCCCCGAGCTTTCCAACTACTATTGCTGCTGCGGGATCATCCCCGGCTTCTCACAATCCGGCGGGCTCGGGCGGCTGCTGGCCGAATGGATTGTCGAGGGCGAGCCTTCGATGGACCTCTTCGCCTGGGACCTTGCTCGCTTCGGAGACTGGGCGGGCCCCGCCTTCACGAAGGCGCGTGTGGCGGACCAGTACGCACGCCGCTTCTCGATCCATTTCCCGAACGAGGAACGGGCGGCGGGGCGACCCGTCCGCACCCGCCCCGCCTTCGAGGCGCAGAAGGCGGCGGGCGCCGTCTTCGGCCTCAACTACGGCTGGGAGCATCCGCTCTGGTATGCGGAGGCCCCTGGAGTCGTAGAGACGAACGGCTACGAGCGGGCGAACTGGCACGAGCCGGTCGGCCGGGAATGCCGCATGCTGCGGGAACGGGCCGGCATCATCGACATCTCCAACTTCGCAAAATACGAGGTGAAGGGGCCGGGCGCCGCGGCCTGGCTCGACGCGCTCTTCGCGAACGCCATGCCGAAGGCGCCGGGCCGGATGGCGCTGACCCCTCTGATCGGGGTCCGCGGCGGCGTGGCCGGGGATTTCACAATTGCGCGGCTCGGCGAGGAGGACTTTCTCGTCACCGGCTCGGGCATGGCCGAGCGCTATCACCAGCGCTTCTTGCACGCGGTTCCGCCGCCGGAAGGAACGACCTTTCGTTCGGTGACGGAGGAGACCTGCGGCTTCGCCGTCGCAGGCCCGCTTTCCCGCGCGCTGCTGCTGGGATTGACGGATGCAGACCTCTCGAACGCCGCCTTCCCCTTCTTCCGCGCGAGGCGCATCTCGGTCGCCGGGATCGCATGCTCGGCGCTTCGCGTCTCCTTCACGGGCGATCTCGGCTGGGAGCTGCACTGCGCAGCGCGGGACCAGCTTCGGCTCTGGCGCGCGCTTCTGGAGGCGGGCGCCCCGCTCGGCGTCGGGCCCGTCGGCTCCCGGGCGCTCGGCTCGCTCCGGATCGAAAAGGGCTATGGCAGCTGGGGGAGGGACTATTCGCCGGAACTCTGGCCGCACGAAGTCGGGCTGGATGGCCTCGTTCGCGGCGAGAAGGCGTTCCTGAACTGCGAAGCCTGGGAGGCCGCGAAGGGCCGTGCGCCGCGCGAATCGCTGGCCCTTTTCGAGATCGACGCGACGACGGCCGACGCGACCGGCGGCGAGGCGATCTTCCTCAAGAATGGCGAGCCCGCCGGCCGCGTCAGCTCCGGAGCCTATGGCTGGAGCGCGGGCAAGAGTCTGGCGATGGGGTTCCTTCTTCCCGGCGCCGCCGGGCCGGGGGACGAGGTGGACGTCTTCCTCCTTGGCCGGGCGCATGGCGCAAGGGTGCTCGCGCAGCCCGCCTTCGACCCGGAGGGCGCGAGGCTCCGCAGCTGATTTCAGCCGGCGCGGCGGACCATGCCGAAAAGGTCCCGCGGGTCGTCCGGATCGGCCAGCATGTCGAGTTCGATATAAGCCCCGGTCCGCTCCAGCTGGTCACGGATGTAGCGGAGCGCCGAGAAATCCTCAATGGCGAAGCCCACGCTGTCGAAGAGCGTGATCTCCGAGGCGGAGCGGCGGCCGGGCGCGCGGCCCGTCATCACCTCCCAGAGCTCGGTGACCGGATGGTCGGGATCGAGTTGCTGGATCTCCCCCTCGATCCGCGTCTGCGGCGGATACTCGACGAAGATGGAGGAGCGGAGGAGAATGTCCCGGTGCAGCTCCGTCTTGCCGGGGCAGTCGCCCCCGATGGCGTTTATGTGGACCCCGGCGCCGACCATGTTGTCCGTCAGGATCGTGGCGTTCTGCTTGTCCGCCGTGCAGGTGGTGACGATCTCGGCCCCCGTCACCGCCTCCTCCTTGGAGGCGCAGGAGACGACGCGAAGGCCGGAGCCGGCGAGGTTCCGCGCGGCCTTCTCCGTCGCCTTCCCGTCGACGTCATAGAGGCGCACCTCATCGATTCCGAGCAGGGCCCGGAAGGCGAGCGCCTGGAACTCGCACTGCGCGCCGTTCCCGATCATCGCCATCGTCCGCGCATCCTTCGGCGCCAGATGCTTCGCCGCGAGGGCGGAAGTCGCGGCTGTGCGTAGCGCAGTCAGAACGGTCATCTCGGTGAGCAGAATGGGATATCCATTGTTCACATTGGACAGGACGCCAAAGGCTGTGACCGTCTGGTATCCCTCCCGCATGTTCTTCGGGTGGCCGTTGACATACTTGAAACCGTAGTTCTCGCCATCCGAGGTCGGCATCAGTTCAATCACGCCATCGGAGGAATGAGCGGCGACGCGCGGCGTCTTGTCGAAGCTTTCCCAGCGGCGGAAATCCGCCTCGATGTAATCGGCGAGTTCCGTCATCACCTGAGCGGGGCCGATTCCGTTGACGATTTCCATCATGTGGGCGACGGAGACGAAGGGCACCATGGCGAGGCGGGAGGGGGCGGGTTTCATCAGAAGCTCCTCGTCATGCGGTCCAGCACCTTCCGCCCCATCAGCGAGGCGGCGAGATCGACCATCAGCCGCGCGGTCTTGCCGCGCTCGTCCAGGAACGGGTTCAGCTCCACGAGGTCGAGCGAGGAGGCGAGGCCGCTGTCATGCACCATCTCCATGATGAGATGCGCCTCCCGGAATGTCGCGCCGCCCGGAACCGTGGTGCCGACGGCGGGGGCGATGCCGGGGTCGAGAAAATCGACGTCGAGGCTGACATGCAGCCGCCCCCCGGCCGCCGCCACGCGCGCGAGGAATGCGCGGAGCGGCGCGGCGATCCCGTGCTCGTCGATGGCCCGCATGTCCCGCACCTCGAACCCCGCCTCTGCGATGCGCGCGTTCTCCGCCCGATCCACGGACCTCAGCCCCATCATCAGGACGTTGGCCGGCTCAACCCGCGTCGGGAGGGGCGGAAAGTCGGCGAAGCCCTCGGCCCCGGTCGCATAGGCCATCGGCGCGCCGTGGAGGTTGCCACTCTCCGTCGTCTCAGGCGTGTGAAGGTCGGGATGCGCGTCGAGCCATAGGACGAAGAGCGGCCGACCCTCCGCCGCCGCCCGCGCCGCCATGGCGGGAACAGTCCCGGCCGCGAGGCTGTGGTCGCCGCCGAGGAAGACCGGAAAACCCGGCTCCGCCCGCCCGGCTTCCTGGATCGCCGCGGTCCAGGAAGAGACGGCGGCGAGGTTGCGGACGGCCGGGTTTTCATGCGCCCGCGCCTGCGCAGGAGCGGGCCGAATGTCGCCACGGTCCGCCACGCTATGCCCGAGCGAGGCAAGCGTCTCCGCAAGGCCGGCGACGCGATAGGCCTCGGGGCCCATCTGGCATCCGGGCTGCGCCGCGCCAGCATGGGTCGGAACGCCGATCAGGGCGATGTCTGTCATGGTCGGTCTCCACTGTTCGCCCGGAAGATAGAAACGCAAGCCGGCCGATCTGAAGCGGGATTTTCGGTCGATCTGCAGCCTTTGTTGATCGAAACGAGAAGTCGATTAGGCGAAACGACCGCCTACCCGCGAATCCTGTCGAGCAGCAGGCTCGTCTGGCTGTTCGATACGCCGGGCGCCGCCCGCACTTCCCGCAGAACCCGGTCGAATTCCGGGAGCGAGGCGACACGGATCTCAGCCACGAGGTCCCACGCGCCGTTCGTGGTATGGAGAGCGGTGATCTCCGGCATGCGGGAGAGGGCGGATATGACGGAGCGCGTCATCGAGCCCTTCAGTTCGATCGACATCACGGCGCGGATCGCCGGCCCCTCCTCCGCATCCGTCTCCACGGTGAAGCGCCGGATCACGCCGCGCGCCTTCATCGCCTCGATCCGGGCCCGAACCGTCCCGCGCGCGAGGCCGAGCGAGGCCGAGAGCGCGGCGACGGAGGCGCGCCCGTCCGCGCGGAGCGCGGCGAGGAGCCGCCGGTCGGTCTCGTCGAGCGGGGCGGTCATGCGCCGCCGCGCGGATGCGCCGCCTCGTAGGCCGCCATCAGCCGCGCCTCGTCCACCCCTGTGTAGACCTGCGTGGTGGAGAGGGAAGCATGGCCGAGCAGCGCCTGGATGGAGCGGAGATCGCCCCCGGCGGAGAGAAGATGCGTCGCGAAGGAATGGCGGAGCGCGTGGGGCGTCGCCGTCGCGGGCAGGCCGAGCGCCGCGCGCGCCGTCGCCATCGTCTTCTGCGCCATCGACGGGTCGAGCCGCCCGCCCCGCGCGCCGAGGAAGAGCGGCGCCTCCGGCCCCGGCGCCAGCGGCAGGAGCCGGAGATACTCGTCCACCGTCGCCCGCGCGGCGCCGATCACGGGCACGATCCGCGGCTTGCCGCCCTTGCCGACGATCCTGAGCGTCTCCGGCAGCGGTGCGTCCCGCCGGTTCAGGGCCAGCGCTTCGGAAATGCGGAGCCCCGCGCCCCAGAGGAGTGTGAGGAGCGCCGCGTCCCGCGCCGCGATCCAGGGCTCGGGATGCGCCGCGCCGGCATGGGCGATGAGCGCCCGCGCCGCCTCGGCGCTCACCGGCCGGGGCAGCCGCTTCGGCGTCTTCGGCGCGCGGGCGGCGAGCGGCGCCGCGGCCTCCGCCCCTTCCGCCTCGCCGAGCCAGCGGTGAAAGGACTTGACCGCCGAGAGCGCGCGAGCGGCGGAGCGGGGCGAAAGCCCTTCGTCGAGGAGATGCGCCTGCCAGGCCCGCATCTCCCGCGGCGTAATCCCGGCCAAGGCCTCGCGGCCCGCCGCCTCGCCCCGGTGCAGGGTCATGAAGTCGAGATAGCGCCCCACATCCCGCCGGTAGGCGTCTATCGTGCGGGGAGAGGCCGCCTTCGCGCCCGCCATGCCCCCGAGGAAGCGGGCGAGAAGCGCGCCGGCCTCCCCGCCGGTCATGCGTCCGGCGCGAGCCAGCGGCGGAGCGCCCGCTCCACCACGCCGCTGAAGAATTCGAGTAGGTCCGTCCCCTGGTCGGGCGTGAAGCGCCTCGGGTCCTCCGCCCCGAAGACGAGGAGGCCGCGCCGCCCGTCCCCGAGGTCGAGCGGCGCCAGCGCTTCCGAACGGATCGCGCCGGCGGCGTCGCCGAAGATCGCCTCAGCCTCCGCCGTCGCCGCCCGGAGCGCGACGCGCCTGCCGGCGCCCGGCCCGAGCGCGAGATAGGCGGAGACGCCGCCCGGCGGCAGGATCACCAGCGCCTCGCCCAGCTCCCCGGTCAGCCCCGGCGCAGGGCCGGGCTCCGCCTCGTCCGTCTCGATGCAGAGCCGCGCGAGGTCCACCGCCACCATGTCCGGCGTCTCCACGGTCAGCGCGCGCAGGAAATCGACGAAACGGTTCTGTTCGAGCAGCAGCAGCACCGCGCGCTGGATCTGCGCCGCGCCGGCGAGGTTTTCGTAGGCCGCGGCGATGACGGAGCGATGCGTCGTCTCCAGCTTGTCGAGCCGCGCCTCGAGCCGGGAGACGAGCGCGCCGCGGAGATCGACGACCTTGCGCCCGCCCGGCGGCGCGTTCGCCTCGATCAGCGCCTGCATGACGGCCCGATCCTCCAGCACGACCGCCGGGTCGGCGAGGATCTCGGCCCGGAGGTCGCGCCCCGGTTTTTCCAGCGGTTCAGCCAAGGATCGTCTGGCCCGTCTTGGCCCAGTCCTTGAGGAAGGCGTCGAGCCCCTTGTCCGTCAGCGGATGCGACGCGAGCGCCTTGATGACGGAAGGCGGAGCGGTGATGACGTCGGCGCCGATCAGCGCGGCGGCCTTCACATGGTTCACCGTGCGGATGGACGCGGCGAGGATCTCGGTGGAGAAGTGGTAATTGTCGTAGATCTGGCGAATCTCCTGGATGAGCTCCATGCCGTCCATGCCGATATCGTCCAGCCGCCCGATGAAGGGGGAGATGAAGGTCGCCCCCGCCTTCGCGGCCAGAAGCGCCTGATTGGCGGAGAAGCAGAGCGTGACGTTTACCATCCGCCCCTCGTCCGTCAGCGCCTTGCAGGCCTTCAGCCCCTCCCAGGTCAGGGGCACCTTCACCGCGATGTTGGGCGCGATGGCGGCGAGCTTCCGGCCCTCCGCGATCATCCCCTCCGCGTCCGCCGCCACCGTCTCCGCGCTCACCGGGCCGGGGACGAGGTCGCAGATCTCCTTCGTCACCTCGAGGATGTTCCGCCCGGATTTCATGATGAGCGAGGGGTTCGTCGTCACGCCGTCGACCATCCCGGTCTCGGCGAGGGCCCGAATCTCCTCGATCTCCGCGGTGTCCACGAAGAATTTCATGCGCTGTCCTTCCGCTCTCCGCCCCCGCCGCCTGCCGCGGCTTCGGGGCCTGCCTGTCGCGCGCAAGCATAGCGGAGCGGGCTCCCCGCCGCCACGGGGAATTCGGTGAGCGGGGCCGGGGGAGCCCTCGTCTCGGTCCTGACCCCGCTGCCGGTGGACCGCGCCTATGACTATCTTGCGCCGCCGGGCATGGCGCTCCCGGCCGGCGCCTTCGTCGAGGTGGAGGTGGGGCCGAACCGGGTGATCGGCTGCGTCTGGGGGCCGGCGGAGGGGGACGCAGCGCCGGAGAAACTGAAGCCCGTGCTCCGCGCGCTGGACCTGCCGCCCGCGCCCGCGCCCTTCCGCGACTTTCTCGCCCGCGCCTCCGACTACACGCTCACCCCGCTCGGCGCGATGCTCCGCCTCGCGACGCGGGCCCCCGATCTCGACCGGGAGCCGCCGATGCGGAGCTACTGGCGCGCGGGCCCGCCGCCCGAACGCCTGACGCCCGCGCGCAAGCGGGTGCTGGAGGCGCTGGCGGAGGCCGGCGTCGCGATGAGTGCGGCGGAGCTTTCCGCCTTCGCAGGCGTCTCCGGATCGGTCGTGAAGGGCCTCGCGGAGGCGGGCGCGCTTGTCGAAGAGCGGCGGCCCGGCGCGCGGCCCTTCGCGCCCCTGCGGCTCGAAGGCGCGCCGGCGCTCTCGCCCGCGCAGGGCGCGGCCGCGGTCGCGCTGGCGGAAGCGGCGCAAGCCCGCGCCTTCCGGCCCTTCCTCCTCAACGGCGTGACGGGCTCGGGCAAGACGGAGGTCTATCTCGAAGCCGTCGCCGCCTGCCTCGAAGCCGGGCGGCAGGCCCTGATCCTCCTGCCCGAAATCGCGCTCACCGCCGCCTTCATCGCGCGGGTCGAGGCGCGCTTCGGCGCGCGGCCCGCCGAATGGCATTCGGGCGTGACGGGGGCGGAGCGGCGGCGCGTCTGGGTCGGGGCTGCGCGGGGGGAGGCGCGGCTCGTCGTCGGCGCGCGCTCCGCGCTTTTCCTCCCCTTCGCCGATCCCGGCCTCATCGTGGTGGATGAGGAGCATGACGGCTCCTACAAGCAGGAGGACGGCGCGCTCTACAATGCGCGGGACATGGCGGTGCTCCGCGCCTCGCTTTCCTGCGCGACCGTCGTCCTCGCCTCCGCCACGCCCTCGCTGGAGACCTGGGCCAACGCCGCCGCCGGCAAATACGCGCGGCTCGACCTCCCCGAACGCTTCGGCGCGGCGGAGCCGCCGGCCATGCGGCTCATCGACATCAGGGAGGAGGGACCGCCCCCCGGCCGCTGGATCGCGCCGCCTCTCGCCCGCGCCGTCGCGCAGCGCATCGTGGCGGGGGAGCAGGCGCTCCTCTTCCTGAATCGCCGCGGCTACGCCCCGCAGACGCTCTGCCGCGCGTGCGGCCATGTCTTCGACTGTCCTCATTGCGACGCGCGGATGGTGGAGCATCGCTACCGCGCCCGGCTCCTCTGCCATCAATGCGGACATGAGGCGCCGATCCCCAAGGCCTGTCCCTCCTGCGGGCGGGAGGACCGGCTCGCCGCAATCGGCCCCGGGGTGGAGCGGCTGGCGGAGGAGGCGGCGGCGCTCTTCCCGCAGGCCCGGATCGCCGTGCTCTCTTCCGACATCGCCGCCAGCGCGCTCCGGGCGGAGATCGAGCGGATCGCACGCGGCGGCGCCGATCTCGTGATCGGGACGCAGATCGTCGCCAAGGGGCATGACTTCCCGCTCCTGACCCTCGTGGGCGTGATCGACGCCGATCTCGGCCTGAAGGGGGGTGACCTGCGCGCGGCGGAGCGCACGTTCCAGCTTGTCAGCCAGGTCGCCGGGCGGGCCGGGCGGCGGGAGAAGCCGGGCCTTGCGCTGGTGCAGACGGCCGCGCCGGAGCACGCCGTGATGCGCGCGCTCGTCTCCGGCGATGCGGAGGGGTTTCTGGAGGCGCTGGCGGCGGAGCGCCTCGCCGCCGGCGCGCCGCCCTTCGGGCGCATGGCCGGCGTGATCCTCTCCGGGCGGGACGAGGCGCAGGTCTTCGCCGCCGCCAACGCGCTGGCGCGGGCCGATGCGCCGCTCCGCGCGGCGGGGGCGGAGCTCTTCGGCCCCGCGCCGGCGCCCATCGCGCGGATCAGGGGCCGGTCGCGCGTCCGGCTTCTCGTGAAGGCGCCGAAGGGCGCGCCGCTCCAGGCCGCGCTCCGGGAATGGCGCGCCTCCGTCCGCATCCCCTCCGCCGTGCGCCTCGCCATCGATATCGACCCGCAGAGCTTTTTGTGAGGCGCATGTAAAAATCCGCCCCTCCCCGCCCGTCATGGGGGTGAGCGCGGGATCGGCCCGCGCCGATCCGACGGGAGACTATCATGAAACGAACCCTCATCCCCCTCGCCCTTCTCGCCTTTGCGGGCGGAGCGGAGGCGGAGGCGCCGCAGGCGGCGCTCGCCTCCCTCTCCGGCACCTGGCAGAGCGCAGCGCCCGAGCCCTGGTATGGGGGCTTCGGCTGGCGCGAATTCGTGTTCCGGGACGGGCGCTGGAGCCTGACCTTCACTCATGCGCTCGATCCCGAAATGACGCTTCGCACGTTCCAGTTCCGCACCGGCGGCGGATACGACGTGAAGGGGGAGAGCCCCGCCGTCCCCGGCGCCTTTCGCACCGTCTTCGCGGAAGACTGGAAGCATGTCACTCTCCTCACCGAGGATCCGGCGCTCGCCGCCGCGATGGGGATGGGAGACTGCGCGCTGACCGTGAACCTGGAGACCGACATCTCGGAGACGGGCTGCGCCTCCTGGAAGCCCGTCTCCGTCTGCGCGGAGGATCACGACCTCATCGCGATGGACGAGACGGGCCTCCGTTTCGGCGTCCGCCCGCCGGACAACGACATGTGCGACGCATCGAAGACCCCGACGGCGCTGCTGCCCGCCGTCGTGAAGCGCTGAAAGGAGACCGATATGTCCATGCAGTTCATGATCCTTCCCTATTCGAAGAAGGGCGGCTCCGGCGACGCCGGCGCGCCGGACGACATGCCGGCCTGGATCGCCTACACAGAGGCGCTGGCGAAGGCCGGCGTGCTCCGCGGCGGGGAGGAGCTCGCCTCCCCCGACGAGGCTGCGGTGATCCGCGTGCGGGACGGCGCGCGCATCGTCGAGGACGGCCCCTACGCCGACACCAAGGAGCAGCTCGGCGGCTTCTTCCTGATCGAGGTCGAGGACCTTCAGGCCGCGATGGAATGGGGCGCGCGCTGCCCCGCCGCCTCGACCGGCGCGGTCGAGGTGAGGCCGGTCATCCTGCATCCCCGGTGACCGAGGCGGCGCAAGCCGCGGAGCGAGCCGCCCGTCTGAGCTACGGGCGGCTCGTCGCCATTCTCGCCGCGCGCGGCGGCGGGATCGCGGCGGCGGAGGACGCGCTGGCGGAGGCGCTGGCCCGCGCCCTCTCCGTCTGGCCGGACCGCGGCGTCCCCGCCTCGCCCGAGGCCTGGCTCGTCGCCGTCGCGCGCCGCGCTGCGTTTGACGAGGGTCGGCGCCGCGGCGCGCTGGCGCGGGCGGCCGATCATCTCGCCTTGCTGGAGGCGGAGCGTGCGGCGGGGCGGGACTGGCCGGACGAGCGTCTGCGCCTCCTCTTCGCCTGCGCCGGGCCGGAGGTGGAGCCCGCCCTCCGCGCGCCGCTCATGCTGCAGGTCGTCCTCGGGCTGGATGCTCGGCGCATCGCCTCCGCCTTCCTCGTCACGCCCAACACGATGGGCGTCTCCCTCTCCCGCGCCAAGGCGCGGCTGAGGGATGCGGCGCCCGGCTTCGCGCCACCCGCGCCGGACGAGGCGGCGGAGCGGGTCGGCGAAGTCCTCCGCGCGATCTACGCCGCCTACACGCTCGGGCTCGACGGCGCGCACGGCCTCGACGAGAAGACGGGCGGGCTGGCGCGGGAGGCGCTCTGGCTCGGCGGGCTCGCCGCCGCTCTCGCGCCGGAGGAGCCGGAGGCGCTGGGCCTCCACGCCCTGATGCTCTTTGCGGAAAGCCGCAGCTCGGCGCGGCGAGATGCGGCCGGCCGCTACGTTCCGCTCGACCGGCAGGATATGGCGCTGTGGTCCGCTCCGATGGTTGCGGATGCGGAGACTGCGCTCCGCCGCGCAGCCGCCTTCGAAAGGCCCGGGCGCTTCCAGCTCGAGGCCGCGATCCAGTCGGTCCACGCCGACCGGCGGCGCACGGGGCGGACGGACTGGGCGGCGATCCTGTATCTCTATGACGGCCTCCTTGCGCTTGCGCCCTCGCTCGGCGCGCAGACGGGGCGGGCCGTCGCGCTCGGGGAGGCGCAGGGAGCGATGGCCGGGCTCGCGGCGCTCGATGCGGCGCCCGAGGCCGCCCGCGCCCGCTACCAGCCCTGGCGCGCCGCGCGCGCCCATCTCCTCGCCCGGTCAGGCGCGCGCGGGGAGGCGGCGGCCGAGTTCCGGCGCGCCGCCGGCCTCTCGGAGGACCCGGCGGCGCGGGCCTGGCTTCTCGAACGCGCGGCGGAGGCCGAAGCGGGCTGAGGCATGGCCTGAATCGCCGCCGCGCCCTGCGCCTTATCGACCCCGCAGCGCAGCATATTTTCCGCCCTGCGCCTGCGGCACGCCGTCCACAACCGGGCAAGACATTGAATTTAAACGAATCGAATGCGGATGGCGATGCTCCGACGGGCATTGCCAATTCAGCGGACCCCATGATACCCCTCGCGCGGCCTGAAGAGGGGGGTTCGCTCCGCTCTCTCCGGCCGCGCCACGCCGCACGCCGGACCTCCCGGCGAGAGAACGGCCACGACGTCAGGACTGCGAGGGGAACGGATGAGCGACAATTCAGGCTCCGCCGCGGGGATCGCCGGGCGCTATGCGTCGGCGCTCTTCGAGATTGCCGAGGAAAGCGGCGCGCTTGAGGCCGTCGAAGGCCATCTCGGCGCGCTGAAAGGCGCGATGGCGGAGAGCGCGGATTTCGTCGCCTTCCTGAAAAGCCCCGTCATCAGCCGCGAGGAGCAGGGGGCCGCGATGGCCGCCATCGCCGCGAAGATGGGGATCGGCGCGCCCGTCACGTCCGTGCTCGGCCTGATGGCCGCGAAACGCCGGCTCTTCTGCCTGCCGGAGATGATCGAGGCCTTCGCGGCGATGCTCGCCGCCAAGCGCGGGATCGTCTCGGCCGAGGTGGTCTCCGCCGCGCCGCTGAGCGACGCGCAGCGCGCCGGGCTCGAAGCGGCGATCAAGGCCTGGGCGGGCGCCGACATAGCGCTCGACTCCCGGGTCGACGCGGCGCTGATCGGCGGCCTTGTCGTTAAGGTCGGCTCCAAGATGATCGACGCCTCCGTCCGCGCGAAGCTCGATTCCCTGAAAACCGCAATGAAAGAGGTCGGATGATGAGCATCCAGGCTGCCGAGATCACCGCGATCCTCAAAGAGCAGATCAAGAATTTCGGGCAGGACGCGGAAGTCGCCGAGATTGGCCGCGTCCTCTCCGTCGGCGACGGCATCGCCCGCATCTACGGGCTCGACCAGTGCCAGGCCGGCGAGATGGTCGAGTTTCCGGGCGGCATCCGCGGCATGGCGCTGAACCTCGAGGCTGACAATGTCGGCGTCGTGATCTTCGGCGACGACCGCTCGATCAAGGAAGGCGACATCGTCAAGCGCACCGGCGCGATCGTGGACGTTCCGACGGGCGACGAGCTGCTCGGCCGCGTGGTGGACGGTCTCGGCAACCCGATCGACGGCAAGGGCCCGCTCAACACGACGAAGCGTTCCCGCGCCGAGGTGAAGGCGCCGGGCATCATCCCCCGGAAGTCCGTGCATGAGCCGATGATGACCGGCCTCAAGGCCATCGACGCGCTCATCCCCGTCGGCCGCGGCCAGCGCGAGCTGATCATCGGCGACCGCCAGACGGGCAAGACCGCCGTGGCGCTCGACGCGATCCTGAACCAGAAGTCGGTGAACGACGCGGCCGGGGACGACGAGTCGAAGAAGCTCTATTGCGTCTATGTCGCGGTCGGGCAGAAGCGCTCCACCGTCGCCCAGCTCGTGAAGAAGCTGGAGGAGACGGGCGCGCTCGCCTATTCCATCGTCGTCGCCGCCACCGCGTCGGACCCGGCGCCGCTCCAGTTCCTCGCGCCCTATTCCGCCTGCGCGATGGCCGAGCACTTCCGGGACAACGGGCGCCACGCGCTCATCATCTACGATGACCTCTCCAAGCAGGCGGTCGCCTATCGCCAGATGTCCCTCCTACTCCGCCGCCCGCCGGGGCGCGAGGCCTATCCGGGCGACGTCTTCTATCTCCACTCGCGTCTCCTGGAGCGCGCTGCGAAGCTGAACGAGGAGAATGGCGCGGGCTCGATGACGGCGCTGCCGATCATCGAGACGCAGGGCGGCGACGTGTCCGCCTTCATCCCGACCAACGTGATCTCGATCACCGACGGGCAGATCTTCCTTGAGACGGAGCTCTTCTACCAGGGCGTCCGCCCGGCCGTGAACGTCGGCCTCTCGGTCTCCCGCGTCGGCTCCTCTGCGCAGACCAAGGCGATGAAGTCGGTCGCCGGTTCGATCAAGCTCGAACTCGCGCAGTATCGCGAGATGGCCGCCTTCGCGCAGTTCGGCTCCGACCTCGACGCCGCGACGCAGAAGCTCCTCGCCCGCGGCGCGCGGCTCGTCGAGCTGCTGAAGCAGCCGCAATATTCGCCGCTGACGAACGCCGAGCAGGTGATCGTGATCTACGCCGGCACGAAGGGCTATCTCGACAAGTTCCCGGTCAACCGGGTGCAGGCTTTCGAGCGCGGGCTGCTGGAGCATCTCCGGTCGAACTGCAAGCCGCTGCTCGACGAGATCCGCGACACGGACCCGAAGATCGCCGGCGAGATCGAGGACAAGATCAAGGCGGCGCTCGACGAGTTCTCCAAGTCGTTTTCCTGAGCACGAGCCCGAGGGGGATAGCGCCCGATGGCTAATCTCAAGGTCCTGAAGAACCGGATCGCGTCGGTCAAGTCGACCCGCAAGATCACCAAGGCGATGCAGATGGTCGCCGCCGCGAAGCTGCGCCGCGCGCAGGACGCGGCGGAGGCCGCCCGCCCCTATGCCGAGCGGATGGACGCTGTTCTCGGCAACCTCGCTCGCGCGACGGCGGGAACGCCGGCGGCCCCGAAGCTGCTGGCCGGCACGGGGGCGGACAAGGTCCATCTCCTCATCGTCGCAACGGCGGAGCGCGGCCTTTGCGGCGGCTTCAACTCCTCCATCGCCCGGCTCGCCCGGCAGAAGGCGGACGAGCTGCTTGCGGCCGGCAAGACGGTGAAGATCCTCACCATCGGCAAGAAGGGCCGCGAAGCGCTGAAGCGGACGCATGGCGCCCACTTCGTCGATCATGTCGACATGTCCGGGGTGAAGCGGCTCGGCTTCGCCGATGCGCAGGCCGTCGGCGCGGCGGTGCTGAAGCGGTTCGACGAGGAAGATTTCGACGTCGCGACGCTGTTCTTCAGCCGCTTCCAGTCGGTCATCAGCCAGATCCCGACGGCGCAGCAGATCATCCCCGCCGTGTTCGAGGGCGAGGCGGAGAGCGGCCGCGTCTATGACTATGAGCCGGAGGAGGGGGAGATCCTCGCCGATCTTCTGCCCCGCAACCTCGCGGTGCAGATCTTCCGCGGCCTGCTTGAGAACGCCGCCTCCGAGCAGGGAGCGCGCATGTCTGCGATGGACAACGCGACGCGGAATGCGGGTGAGATGATCGAGAAGCTGACGATCCAGTACAACCGCTCGCGTCAGGCCGCGATCACGAACGAACTCATCGAAATCATTTCGGGCGCCGAGGCGCTCTGACCGGTCGGAGAGACACATCATGAGCCAAACCGGCAAGATCACCCAGGTCATCGGCGCCGTCGTGGACGTCGCCTTCGACGGCGAACTCCCGCCGATCCTGAACGCGCTGGAGACCGACAACAACGGGAACCGCCTCGTTCTGGAAGTCGCCCAGCATCTCGGCGAGAACACGGTCCGCACCATCGCCATGGACGCGACCGAGGGCCTCGTCCGCGGCGCTGCGGTGAAGGATACAGGCGGCCCCATCACCGTTCCGGTGGGCGACGCGACGCTGGGGCGCATCCTCAACGTGGTCGGGGACCCGGTGGACGAGGGCGGCCCGGTCGTCGCCTCCGAGCATCGCGCCATCCACCAGCCGGCCCCGGCCTATGTGGACCAGTCGACCGAGTCCGAGGTTCTTGTCACCGGCATCAAGGTGGTGGACCTGCTCGCGCCCTACGCCAAGGGCGGCAAGATCGGCCTCTTCGGCGGCGCGGGCGTGGGCAAAACCGTGCTCATCATGGAGCTCATCAACAACATCGCGAAGGTGCATTCTGGCTTCTCCGTCTTCGCCGGCGTCGGCGAGCGGACCCGCGAGGGCAACGACCTCTACCACGAGATGATCGAATCCGGCGTCATCGTGCCGGACAACCTGACCGACTCGAAGGTGGCCCTCGTCTACGGCCAGATGAACGAGCCGCCGGGGGCCCGCGCCCGCGTAGCTCTGACGGGCCTTACGCTCGCGGAGCAGTTCCGCGACCAGTCCGGTACGGACGTTCTCTTCTTCGTGGACAACATCTTCCGCTTCACGCAGGCGGGTTCGGAAGTGTCCGCGCTTCTCGGCCGCATTCCCTCCGCCGTGGGCTACCAGCCCACGCTGGCGACGGACATGGGCCAGCTGCAGGAGCGCATCACCTCCACGAACAAGGGTTCGATCACCTCGGTTCAGGCGATCTACGTGCCGGCGGACGACCTTACGGACCCGGCGCCGGCGACCTCCTTCGCGCACCTTGACGCGACGACCGTGCTTTCCCGCGCGATCTCCGAGCTCGGTATCTATCCGGCGGTGGACCCGCTCGACTCGACCTCCCGCCTGCTCGACCCGGCGGTGATCGGGGAAGAGCACTACAACGTCGCGCGCGAGGTGCAGTCGATCCTCCAGCGCTACAAGGCGCTGCAGGACATCATCGCCATCCTCGGCATGGACGAGCTCTCGGAAGAGGACAAGCTGACCGTCGCCCGCGCCCGGAAGATCCAGCGCTTCCTCTCCCAGCCCTTCGACGTGGCGCAGGTCTTCACCGGCTCGCCCGGCGTGCAGGTGCCGCTGGAGAAGACGATCGACTCGTTCAAGCGCGTCTGCGCCGGCGAGTTCGACCATCTGCCGGAGGCGGCCTTCTACATGGTCGGCGACATCGACGAGGTGATCGCCAAGGCGCAGCGGCTCGCCGCCGCCGCCGCCTGATCCGGGGGAGCGCGACATGGCCGAGACGATGCCCTTCGAGCTCGTCTCCCCCGAGCGGCGTCTCGCCGCGGGTGAGGCGGAGATGGTGACGATCCCCGGCGCGATGGGCGATCTCGGCGCGATGCCGGGCCATGCGCCGATGCTGACGACGCTGCGCCCCGGCCTTCTGGTCGTGAAGGGCGGCGCGGCGGCGGGCGAATACTTCGTCACCGGCGGCTTCGCCGAGGTCACGCCGGAGAGCGGCGCCGCGATCCTTGCGGAAGAGGCGGTGGAGCGGAAGACCCTGACGCGGGACTGGTTCGACGCCCGTATCGCCTCAGCCCGCGCCGCACTCGAAGCCGCGCCGGCGGAGGGCCGCCAAGCCGCCGCGATGCGGCTCAACGATTTCGAGACAGCGGCCTCGCAACTTCTCTGATCCCGTCGAAGCTGAATGAAAAGGCCGCGCCCCCGAAGGGCGCGGCCTTTGGCGTTTTCAGGCGGCGTTCCGTCGCCGGGGGCGCACAAGCCTGAAGCCGCCGGACGCATCTTCCGCCCGAGGAATCAAGGAGCAAGCCATGAGAATCCATGCCCGCGCCGTCGTGGTCGGAGGCGGCGCCGTCGGCGCCTCCATCGCCTATCATCTGGCTAAGGCGGGATGGACGGACACTGTGCTGCTGGAGCGGGACGAGCTGACCTCCGGCTCCACCTGGCACGCCGCTGGGCTCCTGCCGCTCTTCAACATGTCCTATGCGACCACGCATATCCACGATTACAGCGTGAAGTTCTACAAGACGCTGGAGGCGGAGACGGGGCTCAACGCCGGCTTCTCCGTCGTCGGCAATCTCCGGATGGCGCAGTGCGACGCACGGATGGACGAATACCGGCTCTATTCCGCGACCGCGGAGAGCGTCGGCATCCCGCATGAATTCCTCACCCCGAAGGAGATCGCCGCGCGCTGGCCGCTCGTGCGGACGGAGGACCTGAAGGGCGCGCTCTTCCACCCGACCGACGGCTACATCAACCCCGCCGACGTGACTCAGGCGATGGCCAAGGGCGCGCGGCAGCGCGGGGTGGAGATCGTCCGCCGCGCACATGTCACCGGGTTCGAGCGGCGGGGCGGCGAGTGGATCGTCCGCGGCGCCATGATGGCGGAGCGGGGCGGCAACCTCGTCCTGACCGACGAGACCTTCGAGATCGTATGCGAGCATGTCGTAACCGCCACCGGCAACCATGCCCAGGCCACCGCCGCGATGATCGGCTGCTACATCCCCGCCATGCCGGTGGAGCACCAGTATATCGTCACCGAGCCGGACCCGGCGCTGGTCGAATGGCGGAAGGCGAACGGCGAACATCCCGTGCTCCGCGACGCCGATGCGAAATGGTATGTGCGGGAGGAGCGGGGCGGCTGGATTCTCGGGCCCTACGAGCGGAACGCCCCCGCCCGCTTCATGTTCGGCGTGCCCGAGACCTTCCGCGCCGATCTTTTCCCGCTCGATCTCGAACGAATCGAGGCGGAATACATGTCCATGATCCACCGCATTCCCTCTTCCGAGGCGGTCGGGCTCAAGGACGATTTCAACGGCCCGATCTGCTACACGCCGGACGGCAACCCGCTCGTCGGCCCCGCGCCGGGCGTGGAGAATTTCTGGTTCGCGGAGGGCTTCTCCTTCGGCATCACCGCCGCGGGCGGAACGGGCCATTACCTCGCGCAGGTTATGACTTCGGGCGAGGCGGAGATCGACATGTGGTCGCTCGACCCGCGGCGCTTCGGCGGCTGGGTCAACCGCGAATACGCCCGCCGGAAGAATGAGGAATGCTACGAGCACGTCTTCATCCTCCACCACCCCGATGAAGAGCGGGAGGCGGCGCGCCCGCTCCGCACCGCGCCCTGCTATGACCGCATGAAGGCCCGCGGCGCGCAGTTCGGGCAGGTGAACGGCTGGGAGCGGCCAAACTATTTCGCGCCGGAAGGCTTTGACGACCATGCGAGCCGCTCCTTCCGCCGCGGCGGCTGGTGGCCCTTCGCGGAGGCCGAGGCGAAGGCTGTGCGGGAGGCGGCCGGGCTCTTCGACGCCACCGCTTTCACCAAGCACCGCGTCGCCGGGCCGGGCGCGACCGCCTTTCTCGACTGGCTGACCTGCAACCGCCTGCCGAAGATCGGCCGCATCAACCTTACCTACGGGCTCACGGACGCCGGCACGGTGCGCACCGAGTTCACCATCGTGCGGGAGGGGGAGGACGAGTATTATCTCGTCACCGCCGGCGCCGCGCAGGCCTATGACAACGACTATCTCGTGAAGGAGGCCGCGGCGAAGCGCGCGGAGTTCGGCTGGATCGAGGTGCAGGACGTCTCGACCCAATGGGGCGTCTTCGCCCTCGCCGGGCCGCGGAGCCGCGACATCCTGAAGGAGATCATCGTCGCGCCTGACCCGGCGACGGCGCTGACGAACAAGGCCTTCCCCTGGCTTTCCGCGAAGCGGATCGACCTCGGCATGGTCCCCGTGAAGGCGATCCGCGTCGCCTATACCGGGGAGCTCGGCTGGGAGCTGCATCATCCGATCGAGATGCAGAACCATCTCTTCGACCTTCTGGAGGCGGCAGGCGCGAGGCACGGGATGAAGCTCTGCGGCGCCCGCGCGATGAACTGGCTCCGGCAGGAGAAGAGCTATCGCGCCTTCGGCTCCGATCTCGGACGGGATGCGACGCCGCTCGAGGCCGGGCTGGACCGGTTCGTAGACATGGAGAAGGACTTTCGCGGCAAGGCGGCGATGGTCGCCACGGGCGTCCGCGCGAAATGCGTCACCCTGCTGATCGACGGTCCGGCGGATGCGGACCCGTGGGGGCGGGAGGCGCTGCTCTCCGGCGGCGAAGTGGTTGGCCGGCTCACCTCGGGCGGATACTCCGTCGCTTTCGGCAAGCAGATCGGCCTCGGCTATGTCCGCCCCGCCCTCGCCGCGCCGGGAACGCGGCTCGAGCTGCGGATGCTCGGCGCGCTCTGGCCGGCGACCGTAATGGAGGACAGTCCCTACGATCCCGAGAACGCGACGATCCGGGCGAACGGGTGAAAGGCGCCCCCGGCCGGGGCCGGGGGCGAAGTGAGAGAACGAGCCCCGCGAGGGGCGACTGCGTAGAGGGACAGTCGGGAAGGAGCCAGCCGACAGGGAGAGCCGCCGAAGGCGAATCAGGGCCGACCCCTTCCCCATGTTTCATGCGCCGTCCGCGTGACGCAGGCGTGAGACAAGAAAAATGCCCCCCGGAGTGATCCGGGGGGCGGCGCGGGCATAGGCCCGGCAAGTGTCTGGTCTCGGCTTCACGAGGTCCCCCTCGCCGCGACGCGCCTGTCTCATGGCGGCGGGGGAGGGGCCAATCCCTCCCGCCGCAGCCGGTGCGCCCCGGCCGATCCCGGTGAAATCCCTGCCTGAAACACCTGCGGCTGCAACGCCTTGATAAGGTCCTGTTAACCCATCCGGCGTGACCGGGGTGTGACTTGCGCAGCCTTTTTTCAGCTCTCGCCGCTTTTTCGCCCTGATATCGACAAAAAAACGGCGGCCGAAGCCGCCGTTCCTTCGCCGCGCAGAAGGCGCGTCAGTTCTTGGCGTAGTACTCGACGACCAGATTCGGCTCCATCTGCACCGCATAGGGCACGTCCGAGAGCGAGGGGCGGCGCACGAAAGTGGCGCTCATTTTCGAGTGGTCGGCGATCACGTATTCCGGAACGTCACGCTCGGGAAGCTGCACCGCTTCGAGCAGGACGGTCATCTGCCGGGACTTCTCCCGCACCTCGATCACGTCGCCAGGGGCGCAGCGATAGGAGGGGATGTTCACGCGCTTGCCGTTCACCAGCAGGTGGCCGTGGTTCACGAACTGCCGCGCGGCGAAAACGGTCGGTGCGAACTTCGCGCGATAGACCACCGCGTCGAGCCGCGATTCGAGCAGGCCGACGAGGTTCTCGCCCGTGTCGCCGCGCACCCGGTCCGCCTCGGCGTAGATCCTGCGGAACTGCTTCTCCGTCAGGTCGCCGTAATAGCCCTTCAGCTTCTGCTTCGCGCGGAGCTGGAGCCCGAAGTCGGACATCTTGCCCTTGCGGCGCTGGCCATGCTGGCCCGGGCCGTATTCGCGCTTGTTGACCGGGGATTTCGGGCGTCCCCAGATGTTCTCGCCCATGCGGCGGTCGATCTTGTGCTTCGCGGCGGTGCGCTTCGTCATCGTTCAAAACCTCAACTTGCGGCTGAAATCGCCGCGTACCGATAGGGGCGCTCTCCTCTTCCGGCTCGAACCGGACGACAGGGCCCGCCTTGCGGCGGCCGCGAGCGCCAGAGTCAACCACCGCCCCAACGGGCGGCGGTATGCGGAGCCTCTAGGCCCCGGTCCGCCGCGAGTCAACCCGCGCCCGGCCCGGTCTCAGACGACGGAATAGCGCTGGCGCATCTTCTCCGCCCCTTCCTCCATGCCAAGCTCGGCCTGGAGGCGCAGCATCTCCTCATCCCGGCGCCGGAATTCCTCGACCACCTCCTCTACCGCCGCCTCGTCGCCGAGCGCGGCGAGCCCCTCCGAGGCGAGGGCGATGGCGCTTTCCCGGGTCTCGCGGATCACATGGTCCGCCCCTGCAGCGCGCAATTCCAGCTCCTGGAACCGGTCATAGGCCGCGGCGAAGAGCCGGAGATGCGGCCAGCGCTGCTTCATCCGCGCCACCGCCAGCTTCGCCCCCTCGCGGTCGTTGATGCAGTAGAAGATCGCGTCCGCCTGTTCCGCCCCGGCGGCGCGCATCACGTCCGTCTTGGTCGCGTCCCCGTAGAAGACCTCGGAGCCGAAGGTGCGCGCGAGCCGGATGCGCCGCGGCGCGTTGTCGATGAGCGTGACCGAGTATCCCCGCATCCGCATGATCCGCGCCACGACCTGCCCGAACCGCCCGAACCCGGCGACGATGACGCGCGACGGAGTGACGACTCCGCCCGCCTTCACCTCCGGCTCCCCTCCGCGCGCGAGCCGGGCGATGATCCATCCCGCGCCCCTGAGTGCGAAAGGCGTCAGCGCCATGGAAAGCGCTACCGTGACGGTCAGGACGCTCACCTCCCGCGCCGTCAGCAATCCGTCTGACGCCGCGAGCGCGAAGATCACAAAGCCGAACTCCCCCGCCTGGCCGAGCGTCGCGCCGATCTTCAGCGCATCGTCCCGGCCCGAGCCCGAAAGCCGCGTGAGCGCGAAGATCAGCGCCGTCTTGAGAGTGAAGAGCCCGAGCGCGCCGAAGATCACGACCGGCCAGAAGGCCCAGGCCACGTCCCACTCCACCGCCATGCCGACGCCGACGAAGAAGAGCCCGAGAAAGAGCGCACGAAAGGGCTCGATATCGCTTTCGAGCTGGTGGCGGAACTCCGTCCCCGCCAGCAGCACCCCGGCGATGAAGGCGCCGAGCGCCATGGAGAGCCCGGCCCATTGCATGGCGAGCGCCGCCAGCGCGACGACGAGCAGCGCCGCGGCGGTGAAAACCTCGTCCGCCTTCACCAGCGCGATGAGGCGAAAGAGATGCTTCAGCCCGTAATGGCCGACGATCACGAGCCCCGCCAGCGCGGCGACGGCGACCCCGGCGTCGCGAAGCGTCATCCCCGCGCTCGCCCCGCCGAGAAAGGCCGTAAGGGCGAGGAGCGGCACCACGGCGATGTCCTGGAAGAGGAGGATCGAGAAGGCACGGTCGCCATGCGGCGTCGAGAGCGCGTTCCGCTCCCGCAGCAACTGCACCCCGAAGGCGGTGGAGGAGAGCGCGAGCGCAAGCCCGATCACGATCGCCGCCGGCGCCCCGCCCGTCACCAGCCCCGGGACAAGCGCGAGGATCAGCGTCAGCGCCGCGCCCGTTAACGCCACCTGCGCGAAGCCGAGCCCGAAGATCTCGGCCCTGAGCCGCCAGAGCCGCAGCGGCTGCAATTCGAGCCCGATGACGAAGAGAAGGAGCACGACCCCGAATTCCGAGACATGGCGCACCGCGTCCACATCCGTCAGCAGCCTGAGCCCATAGGGTCCGATCAGGGCGCCGGCTGCGATGTAGCCGAGGATCGAGCCGAGGCCGAGCCGCTTGAAGAGCGGCACGGCCAGCACCGTCGCGCCAAGATAGGCGGCGGCTTCGAGGAGGAGGGGGTCGGCGCCGGCTTCGGCCATTTCGGCTCCTTTCGCCGCCACTATGGCGAAAGGCGAGGCGGGCGCAAAGCGCCCCTGCGCCGCGGCGGGTTCAGCCCCGGCGTTCCACCAGCGCGTCCGCCAGAAGAGCGCGCGCGGCTTCGGCCGGCGCGTCCGCCGCGATGAAGGCCTCCCCGATCCCGCGCGCGAGGATGAAGACGAGCCGCCCGTCCTTCACCTTCTTGTCCTGCCCCATCAGCGAGACGAGCGCCTCCGCGCCCGGCAAGTCGCCCTCGATATCCGCCAGAATCGTCTTCATCCCCATCTCGCGAAAATGCGCCCGCACCCGGCTCGGCGCCTCCTGCGCGCAAAGGCCGAGCCGCATCGAGAACTCGAAGGCGAGCGCGCAGCCGATGGAGACGGCCTCCCCATGCAGCAGCCGGTCCGAATAGCCGGTCGCCGCCTCCAGCGCATGGCCGAACGTGTGGCCGAGATTGAGGAGCGCGCGCTCCCCCGTCTCCGTCTCGTCGCGGGCGACGATGCCGGCCTTCATCTCGCAGGCGCGGCGGATCGCGGCGATGCGCGCCGCCTCGTCTCCCGCCTTCAGCGCCGGGCCGATCCGCTCCAGCCGCTCGAAGAAGGCGGCGTCGCCGAGGAGCCCGTATTTCACCGTCTCGGCGTAGCCGGAGAGGAAATCCCGCTCCGGCAGCGTGTCGAGGAGCCCGGTGTCGGCGAGGACGAGCCGCGGCTGGTGGAAGGCGCCGATCAGGTTCTTCCCTTGCGGCGCGTTGATGCCGGTCTTGCCGCCGACGGAGGAATCGACCTGCGCCAGCAGCGTCGTCGGGATCTGCACGAAATCCACGCCCCGCCGCAGCGTCGCCGCGGCGAAGCCCGCAAGGTCCCCGATCACGCCGCCGCCGAATGCGATCACGAGGTCGTCCCGTCCGATCCGGAGGTCTAGCAGGGCGGAGAGAAGGCGCTCGAACACCGCGAAGCTCTTGCTCCCCTCGCCCGGCGGCAGGATCACCGCCTCCGCCGAAATCCCGCCCGCAGCGAGTCCCTCCCGCAGCGCCGGGAGATGGAGCGCCGCCACCCGCTCCTCCGTCACGATCGCCGCCTTCCGGCCGCGCATGACGGGCGCGATCTCCGCTCCCGCGCGGGCGAGGAGGCCGGGGCCGATGCGTATGTCGTATCCCCGCGCGCCGAGCGCGACGTGAAGCGTCTCGATCATGGAGCCTCCTCCAGCAGCCGCGCCGCTTCCGGCGCCTCCCGGTCATGCGCCCGCATCGCGGCGAGCGCGGCGGCGGCGACGTCCTCCGCCTTCCCGCCCTGCGGGCTTTCGACCGCGATTTCGGCGCCGGCGTAGACGGGATAGCGCGCCGCCATCAAGCCCTTCAGGATCTCCCGCGGGTTCCCGGCGTTCAGGAGCGGGCGGGACTTCCGCTTCGCCGTCCGTTCGACCAGCGTCTCGAGACCGGCGCGGAGCCAGATCGCCGCCCCCGCCGCGCTGATCGCCTTTCGCGTCTCCTCCGCCATGTAGGCCCCGCCCCCCGTGGCGAGGACGAGCGGGGGCCCGGCGAGGAGGCGCGCGATCACCCGCTTCTCCCCGTCGCGGAAGGCTGGTTCGCCGAGCGTGCGGAAAATCTCCGGAATGGTCATCCCCGCCGCCGCCTCGATCTCCGCATCCGCATCCCGGAACGGCGCGGAAAGAAGGGCGGCGAGCCGCGCGCCGACTGTGGATTTCCCGCAGCCCATGAGGCCGACGAGCGCGACGGGGCGGCGAAGTCTTGCTCCCGGCGCCGCGCCCTCCATCGAAACCTCGCCCTCCCGCGTTGCGCCGCGGCCCGCCGCCGCCTAAATTCATCCGGGCGAGCGCCCGGCGCCGCAGGGGTTTAACCGCTCCGGCGGCGGCTGGCAAAGAGGAAGCGGGGAGCGGAGACATGCGGCGTCTGATCGGCCTTCTCCTCGGTCTCGCTCTGCTCGCAGCGGCGGGCCTCGTCGGCTACGCCTATCTCGGCGATCTCTCCTCGCCGGTTCGCCCGGTGGAGGCTCCGGCCTCCGGCGTCGGCTTCGGCTCTTGACCGAAGCGCCGCCAGACGCGCGGCTGATCCGCCTCTTTCTGGAGGCGATGCGGGCGGAGCGGGGCGCGGCGGCCAACACGATCTCCGCCTATGCGCGCGACCTCTCGCTCTACGCCGCGCATCTTGCCGCGCGGGGGCGAACGCTTGGCGAGGCGTCGCGCGCCGATCTCGAATCCTGGCTCGCCGACGCGGCGGAGGAGGGGCTCGCCCCCGCCACGCGGGCGCGCCGCCTTTCGGCTGCACGGCGGCTCCACCTCTTTCTCTACGAGGACGGCTGGAGGACAGACGACCCCGCCGCCCGCCTCTCCGGCCCGAAGGCTGCCCGCCCCCTGCCGAAGACCCTGAGCCTCGCGGAGGTTGAGGCGCTGATCGGCGCGGCTCATGCGGCGGGGCCGCGCGCCTTCTGCCTCATGGAGCTTCTCTACGCGACCGGCATGCGCGTTTCCGAACTCGTCTCGCTGCCCCTCGCCGCCGCGCAGGGCGGGCCGAAGATGCTGCTCGTGAAGGGCAAGGGCGGGAAGGAGCGGATGGTCCCCCTCTCCGCCCCGGCGCGCGCCGCGCTTGAGGCCTGGCTGAAGGCGCGCGATCCGGGGCCGAAGCCCTCACCCTTCCTCTTCCCCTCGCGCGGCAAGGCCGGGCATCTGACCCGCGCGGGCTTCTTCGAGATGGTGAAGGATCTCGCCGCCGCCGCGGGGATCGACCCCGCCCGCGTCTCCCCCCATGTCCTCCGCCACGCCTTCGCCTCGCACCTCCTCGCCAACGGCGCCGATCTCCGCGTGATCCAGCAGCTCCTCGGCCACGCCGACATCTCGACGACCGAGATCTACACCCACGTGCAGGAGGAGCGGCTGCGCGCCCTCGTGCTGGAGAAGCATCCGCTGGCGGACTAGGCTCGCCTCCGCACATGGGAGGAGCGCAACATGGACTATGTGAGATTCGGCGGGACGGGGCTGGAAGTCTCCCGCCTCTGCCTCGGCTGCATGTCCTATGGCGAGCCGGATCGCGGCGCGCATCCCTGGTCGCTCGGAGAGGCGGAGGCGCGGCCCTTCATCCGCAAGGCGCTCGACCTCGGGATCACCTTCTTCGACACGGCGAACGTCTATTCCGCCGGTTCGAGCGAGGAGATCGTGGGCCGCGCCCTGAAGGATTTCGCGAAGCGGGAGGAGGTGGTGATCGCCACCAAGGTCCACGGGCGGATGCGCCCCGGCCCGAACGGCGCCGGCCTCTCCCGCAAGGCGATCATGGCCGAGATCGACGCCAGCCTGAAGCGCCTCGGCACGGACTACGTGGACCTCTACCAGATCCACCGCTGGGACCACGACACACCGATAGAGGAGACGCTGGAGGCGCTGAACGACGTGGTGCGCGCCGGCAAGGCGCTCCATATCGGCGCCTCCTCCATGTTCGCCTGGCAATTTGCGAAGGCGTTGGCGATCTCGGAGGCGCGGGGCTGGGCGCGCTTCGTCTCGATGCAGAACTATCTCAACCTCCTCTACCGGGAGGAGGAGCGGGAGATGCTGCCGCTATGCCGCGACGCCGGAATCGCGACGATGCCCTGGAGCCCGCTCGCCCGCGGGCGCCTGACCCGCGATTGGGAGGCGACGAGCGCGCGGCTGGAGACGGACGAATTCGGCCGCACCCTCTACGCCGGAACGGAGGAGGCGGACCGGAAGGTGGTGGAAGCGGTCGCGAAGGTCGCCGCCGCGCGCGGGCTCCCGCGGGCGCAGGTCGCGCTCGCTTGGGTCCTCTCGAAGCCGGGGGTGACGACGCCGATCATCGGCGCGACAAAGCTCTCCCATCTCGAAGACGCCGTCGCCGCGCTTTCCGTCACGCTCTCGCCGGAGGAGATCGCCGCGCTGGAGGCGCCCTATGCGCCGCACGCGGTCGTCGGTCATCGCTGAGGGAGGTTGGGCCTTGGTGGAGCCGAGGGGGATCGAACCCCTGACCTCGTCATTGCGAACGACGCGCTCTCCCAGCTGAGCTACGGCCCCTCGCCAAGGCTCGCGGGAATTAGGGCGCCCGCCCCGGGGTGTCAATGGGCGCTTCGCGCCAATTCTCCGCCGGCCACCCGGCTGCGAGGGGTTCGTAATCCGCCTCGACGCGGCGCGCGAAGCCGTTCAGATGCAGCGCGGCCCGCGCCGCGGGTCCGAGAGCGGCGATCCCCGCCTCCGCCGCCTCGGCGAGGCGCGCCGCCTCTTCCGCCCCGCGCCGGGCCGTGATCCAGGGGAGCCCCGGCGTCGGCGGCGTTTCCGCCAACACGCGCAGCGCCCGCGCCGCCGGCTCATGGTCGAGCGCGAGCCGCCATGTCACCGCGTCGATGGAGGCGATGTCGGCCCGCCCCTCCGCCACGGCGCGGATCGACAGGCGGTGCGCGCCCGTCTCGACGAGCGCGCCGAAGAGCGCCGCCGGCGGGCCGAAGGAAGCGGCGAAGGCGGCGAAGCCGGACTGGCTCTCCGCCATGTTGAAGGCGAAGGCCCGCCCCGCGAAGTCCGCCACGGCGCCCGCCGCCTCCTCCGCCCGTACGACGACGACGCTGCGATAGTCGCCCTGCGCGCAGCCCGGCAGGTCATAGGCCGGCGCCCCGAGCAAGGTCACCGCGCCCCGGAGCCGCGCGGAGAACGGGAGCCCGCAAGTCTGGCTCAGCAGCAGTTCCGGCGAAAGCCAGTGCGCGAAAAGGTCGGCCGGCCGCGCCCTTGCCTCCGGCGCCGCGAACCCCGCCGCGCGGAAGGCGTCGCGGAGCGCGCGCCAGAGCGCGTCCGTCTCCGCCTTCACTTCCGGCCAGTCATACATCGGCAATGCGGCGATCACCGCATCCGGTCCATCATCGGATGCGCCGCCGGCTCCTTCGGCTTCAGCGCATGGCGCGACAGAACCTCGGCGTAGGAGCGGAAGACATAGCCGCCGTTGAGCTTGCGGAACCGTTCCCGATGCGCGGCGTAAAGCGCGGGAAGCCGGTGCCATGAAACCTCCGGGTGCGCGTGATGCACCGCATGGAGGTTGTTGTTGAGATAGAGCAGCGCCAGCGGCCCCCGGTCCTCAACGATGGCGGAGCGTTCGGAGGCCCGCTCCTCCGCCCGGTGTTCGAGGAAGCTCCGGAGCGAGATCAGCGCGAGCCCGCCATAGCAGGCGAGCGCGTAGCCGAGAGGGGAAACGCCACACCAGCCGAGCCAGAGGAGGAGCGGCGCCGCCCCGAGCGCATGGAGCGCCCAGCCGAGCATCACGTCGCGCCTCCCGGCCCGGATCAAACGCGCCTCGGCGATCACGAAATTGACGAAGCCGAGCCCCGGCCCGATCAGCATCCGCCCGAGCGCGGCGTTGTTGGCCTTCAGCAGCGCCTTCATCCAGGCGGGGCGCTTCTCGTAATCCTCGGGGTCGAGATACCAGCTCTCCGGATCGTCATAGGGGTCGGTCAGCCGCGCGTCGCGATGATGGGCGAGATGCGTCTCCCGGTACCGGCGATAGGGATAGGCGAAGCTGAGCGGGAGCGCGACGAGCGCCTCGTTTACCAGCGGCCATCGCGTCGGATGGCCGTGGATCGCCTCGTGCTGGAGCGAGGAATGGAAGGCGAGGACGAGGGCGAGGCCGGGATAGACGAGCCATGTCTGCGCCCCTGGCGCGGCCAGCGTCAGGAGCCCGAAAAGCGCGTAGCAGGTCGTCAGCGCCGCCCAGGTCGGGGCTTCGGCGCGGAAGGCGATGAACATCGGAGAACCCCAGGGCCGGATTCCGCCGGCCGCGGCGAACATGGCTCCAGATAACCGCGCCGATCAGGAACCTGTCAACGCCTGAGAAGCCGCGCGGCCTCCGAAGCGCCCCAACCGGCGAGGAGCGCGACAAGCACGGAGAGGAGGCCGTAGAGCAGCGATTGCTCATGCGCGAGCGTGTAGAGGAACCGCTCCAGCCCGACCTTGCGCACCTCCAGCGTCGTGGCGAAGCGGTCGAGCACCTGCCGGTCGCGCAGCAGGAAGACCCGCGCCTCATAGTCCCCTTCTACGAGGTTGGAAGGAAGGTCGATGCTCGTCTGGAAGAGCGTGCGCCCGATGATCTCCACCCCGCTGGCCGCCTCTGAATAAACACCCGCGCCCCGGTTTAGCCGGATCGCCGCCTCCTGGAATTCCAGCGGATCTGCCGCCGCACCCGCCTCGCCGACCACGCGCATCGTGCGTTCGATCGAAATGCGGTGGCGGAGGTCCTCCGTATGGCTCAGCACCTCGAAGAGCGGGCCCGATGCGGCGACGGCGTAGAAGCTCGGGGCCTCGTCGATCTCCACGCTCTCGACATTGATCCAGAGGCCGAAGACCCGTTCCTTCTTCCGCACCACCTTCGCCTGGCGCGGCCCGGAAATGGTCACGATCACGGAAAGCGCGTCGTCCCGCGCATCGGGGAGCCGCGCCCGCTCCACCGCGCCGAAGACGAAGATCTGCGAGCCCGTGAAGGTCGCCGTGATGCCGACCGCCTTCTGGCTCAGCGCCGCGATCACCCGCTCTTCCGCCGCCCCGGCGGGCAGGGCGAGGAGCGCGAGCAGGAGCGCGACGAGGCGGCTCACCGCATTTCCCCGAAGGAGAAGAGCTCGGACGGCGTCAGCACGAGGTCGAGCGCGATCTTGAGGCAGACGGCCAGAACGATGAGCGCGAGAAGGATGCGAAGCTGCTCCGCCCTGATCCGCACGCCGAGCGCGGCGCCGACCTGCGCGCCGATCACGCCGCCGAAAATGAGCAGGAGCGCGAGGATCGCATCGACGCTCTGGTTCTGCGTCGCATGCAGGAGCGTCGTCAGCGCGGTGACGAAGATGATCTGGAAGAGCGACGTGCCCACCACAACCGCCGTGGGCATGCCAAGCAGATAGATCATCGCCGGCACCATGATGAACCCGCCGCCGACGCCCATGATCGCCGCGAGCAGGCCGACCATGACGCCGACGAGGAACGGCGGGATGGCGGAGATGTAGAGCTTGGAGACGCGGAACCGCATCTTCAGCGGCAGGCCGTGAATCCATCCATGATGCTTCCGCGGCTTCGCCGGCCCGCCGGCCCGCACGCGCCGGAGCGCGCGGACGCTCTCGTTCAGCATCAGCCCGCCGACCACGCCGAGAAAGAGCACATAGCAGAGCGAGACGAGCAGCTCGACCTGCCCGAGCGCGCGGAGAAGCGAGAAAACCCAGACGCCGATCACGGAGCCCACCGCGCCGCCGGCGGAGAGCACCACCCCCATCCTGATGTCCACCGTCTTGCGCCGGAGATGGCCGAGAACGCCGGAGACGGAAGAAGCTACGAGCTGGTTCGCCCCTGTCGCAACCGCGACGGCGGGCGGGATGCCGATGAAGATCAGGAGCGGCGTCATCAGGAAGCCGCCGCCGACGCCGAACATCCCCGAAAGCATGCCGATGAGGCCGCCCATGCCGAGAAGCACGAAGGCGTTGACCGAAAGCTCGGCGATGGGGAGGTAGATCTGCATCGGGGCCTCCCGGCGACGTTAATCATCACTACCTTTCGCAATCGCGAACGCCATAGGGCCAGATGCGACAAATCGGAGCGATGTGGACCGCCGGGGCCGCTTCCGGCATGGTCGCGGCTGAACGGAACACGCGCTCAAGCAGCGCGAAGCGCGGCGGCGCAAGAAGGAAAGGCACCGAGATGGACGGCGTCGAAGCGATCCGGGTGGAGACGGCGACAGGCCTCTCCATGAACGTGCTCACGGCCGGCCCGCCGGAGGGGCCGCCGATCCTCCTCCTGCACGGCTTTCCCGAGCTTGCGCTGAGCTGGCGCCATGTCATCCCCCGCCTTGCCGGCGCCGGGTTCCGCGTCCTGGCACCTGACCAGCGCGGCTATGGCGGCACGCGGGGCGGCGACGCGACCTGGGCCGCCGATCTCTCCGCCTTCGGCATGCCGGCGCTCGTGCGGGATGCGCTGGCGCTGCTCCACGCGCTCGGAATTCCCCGGCTCCGCGCGGTGATCGGCCACGATTTCGGCTCCCCCGTCGCCGCCTGGTGCGCGCTCACGCGGCCGGACGTCTTTCCGGCCGTCGCGCTGATGAGCGCGCCCTTCGCCGGCCCGCCGGGCTTCGCCCCCGCAGCGGCGGGGGATGTCCATGCCGATCTCCTCGCCCTCGACCCGCCCCGCGTCCACTACCAGCACTGGTTCGCGACGCCCGGCGCGAACGCGGACATGCTCTCGGCGCCGCAAGGGCTCCCGGCCTTCCTCCGCGCCTATTTCCACTGCAAGAGCGGCGACTGGGCCGAGAACCGCCCCTTTCCGCTGACGGGTTGGACAGCCCCCGAACTCGCGAAGCTGCCGCGCTACTACGTCATGGACGCCGGCAAGGGCATGGCGGAGACGGCCGCCGCGATGGCTCCCTCGCCGGAAGAGGAAGCCGCCTGCCGCTGGATGAGCGCCGAGGACCTCGCGCTCTACGCCGCCGAATACGGGCACACGGGCTTTCAGGGCGGGCTCAACTGGTATCGCCGCGCGATCTCGCCGGAGGGCGCGGCGGAGCTGCGGCTCTGGGCCGGGCGGCGAATCGAGGTCCCCGCCTGTTTCATCGCCGGGGCGCGCGATTGGGGGATCAGGCAGGTACCCGGCGCGCTCGAGGCGATGGAGGGCGCCGCCTGCGCCGACTGGCGCGGAACGACGCTGATCGGGGGCGCCGGCCACTGGGTGCAACAGGAGGCGCCGGAGGAGACGGCCGCCGCGCTCCTCCGCTTCCTCGGCGGCCTTTGATCCAGCGCAAGGCGCGCGCCCTCGCGACGCCGGAGAAGGAAGGGGAAGGGAGCGCCGCCATGAGCCTTGCAACGAAGATGAAACCCCGCCTCGAAGCCCGCCTTGCCGAGCTCGGCCACCGGCTCGAAGAGGTCGAGCGGGAGCTCGACCAGCCGATGGACCCGGGCTTCGCCGACCGGGCGACGGAGCGGGAAGGGGACGAGGCGCTGGAGGCGCTGGGCGAGGCCGGGCTGCGAGAGGCGCGGGCGATCCGCGCCGCGCTCGGGCGCATCGAAACGGGAAACTACGGAATCTGCGCCGCCTGCGGGGAGGAGATCGCCGTGGCCCGGCTCGAAGCTGTCCCCCACGCCCCGCTCTGCGCCGCCTGCGCGGCGAAGGCGGCCTAACGCGCCCGCCCGAGCCCGAGCGCCTGCTGCGCCAGCCCCGCCGTCAGCAGATAGATCGATGTCGCCAGCAGGCCGAGCGTGCAGGCGAGCGGCTGCTCGAAATGCGTCCAGCAGGCCCAGCCCGCAAAGCCGACCCAGGCCACGCAGACCGGGAGGGAGACCCGCCGCCAGAGCGCCGTCCGCACCGGATGCACGAAGCGGAGCGGCAGGAACTGCGCCGCGGCGATCGCGAGGATGATGAGGAAGCCTTCGAGATTGGTGTAGTCCGTCGCGAAGAGCACCAGCACCACCATGTTCCAGCAGCCCGGAAAGCCCTGGAAGCTGGCGTCCTTCGTCTTCATCCGGTCGTCGGCGAAATAGATCGCGCCGGTCACGAGGATGATCGCCGCAGCCGGAATCGCGAGCGGATAACTCATCGTGCCGGAGGTGACGAGCGCCACCGCCGGGATGAACACATAGGTCAGGTAGTCCACGATCAGGTCGAGAATGACGCCGGACCAGCGCGCGGCGTGCGTCGCCACGTCCAGCCGGCGGGCGAGCGGGCCGTCGAGCCCGTCCACCACCAGCGCGCCGCCGAGCCAGCCGAACATCTCGGCCCATCGGCCCTGCATCGCCGCCAGCATCGCCATGAAGGCGAGGAAGGCGCCGGAGGCCGTGAGGAGATGGACGGAGAAGGCGAGGACGCGCGGTGTCATCCTGTCGTCGTAAATCCGTTCGGCGGGCGGCGCCAGCCCCCCGCCGGAGACCCTTGGCCTACTCGGCCGCCTTCAACCGCGGCGCGCCGCCGCTGCGGAATTCGGCCAGAAGTTCCTCGCGCCGCTTCGCCGCCGCCGCCTCGTTCGCCGCCTTCACATGGCCGAAGCCCTTGATCTGCAGCGGCAGGCCGGCGAGCTGCACGGCGACGGAATGCGTCTCCGCCTTCAGGCCCGCGCAAAGCTCGCCGATCAGCGCCTCATGCTCGTCGATCGCGCGGCGCTCGCCCTTCCGCTCGGCGGTGTAGCCGAACACGTCCCACATCGTGCCGCGGAGATGCTTCATCTTCGCCAGCCGCTTGAAGACGGGCATCATCCACGGCCCGAATGTCGTCTTGACCGGCCGGCCCTGGCTGTCTTTCCGGCCGAGGATCGGCGGGGCGAGGTGGAACTCGATCTTCTCCACCCCGTCGAACTTCTCCGCGACCTGCGCCTCCAGCGTTTCGGAATGGAGCCGGGCGACCTCGTATTCGTCCTTGTAGCTCATCAGCTTGAAGAGCCCGAACGCCGCCGCTTCGGCGAAGCCGTCGGCCCGCCCGCCCGTCGCCTCGCGCACCTTCGCCTCCGCCGCCTCAGCGGCGCGGACGGATTTCATCCAGCGCTCCGCCCAGTCCTTGTCGCCCCAGGCGACGAGGCGGTCATGGCGATAGGCGAGCTTCTCCTCCCAGCTCATCGTCTTCGCCGCCTTCGGGGCGATGGCGGCCTCCGCCTGTTCGGGGAAGGCCACGGCCCAGCGGCCGATCTCGAAGGCCGCCTTGTTGCCCTCGATCCCGGCGCCGTTCAGCTCGATCGCCTTGAGGATCGACGCCTTGAGAAGCGGGATGCGCCCCATCTGCCAGGCCGCGCCGAGGACGAGCACGTTGGAATAGATCGCGTCGCCGAGCAGCTTCTCCGCCAGCCGCGTGGCGTTGAGATAGGCGACCTTGTCCGCCCCCACCCGCGCCTCGAGCCCGAGGCGCAGCCGGTCCGCCGGGATGCGGAAGCCGCCGTCCATCGTGAACTCGCCGGTGTTGATCTCGTAGGTGTTGCAGACGACCCCGGTGCGACCCGTCTGCATCAGCGCGAGCGTCTTGGAGCCGGCGGTGACGAGAAGGTCGCCGCCGATCACCACGTCCGCCTCGCCCGTCGCGACGCGGATCGCCGTGATGTCCTCCGGCCGCTTCGCGATGCGGCAATGGATCTGCACCGCGCCGCCCTTCTGCGCGAGCCCGGCCATCTCCATCACGCCCGCGCCCTTGCCCTCGACATGCGCCGCCATGCCGAGCAGTGCGCCGATGGTCACGACGCCGGTGCCGCCGACGCCGGTGGTGACGGTGTTCCAGACCTTCTCGAATTCCGGCAGCGTCGGCTCCGGCAGGTCCGGCAGGTCGAGCCCTGCGGCCTTCTCCTTCTTCGGCGTCGCGCCATGGAGCGTGACGAAGGAGGGGCAGAAGCCCTTGAGGCAGGAGAAATCCTTGTTGCAGCTCGACTGGTCGATCTGCCGCTTGCGCCCCAGCTCGGTGTCGAGCGGCGCGACGGAGACGCAGTTGGAACGGACGCCGCAATCGCCGCAGCCCTCGCAGACCTCGGGGTTGATATAGACGCGCTTGTCGATGTCGGGGAACTTGCCGCGCTTGCGCCGCCGCCGCTTCTCCGCCGCGCAGGTCTGGACATAGATGAGGACGGTCGGCCCCTTGATCTTCCGCAGCTCCTTCTGCGCCTCGTCGAGCGAGTCGCGCGTGAAGGTCTTGACGCCGGCGGGGACCCGCTTCGGGTTGAAGGCCTCCTTCTCGTCATAGACGACCGCGACCTTGCGGACGCCGAAGGCCTTCACCTCCTCGATGATGCGATAGACGTCGAGCCCGCCTTCCAGCGTCTGCCCGCCGGTCATCGCCACAGCGTCATTATACAGGATCTTGTAGGTGACGGAGGCGTCGGCGGCGACCGCGGCGCGGATCGCCTGCGCGCCGGAATGGTTGTAGGTCCCGTCGCCAAGCTGCTGGAAGGCGTGGTCCGTCGTCACGAAGCGGCTCTCGCCGATCCAGTTCACGCCCTCGCCGCCCATATGGGTGTAGCCGATCACGCCGCGATCCATCCACTGCGCCATGAAATGGCAGCCGATGCCGGCAAAGCCGATCGAGCCGTCGGGCAGGCGGGTCGAGGTGTTGTGCGGGCAGCCGGAGCAGAACCAGGGCGTGCGCTCCGGCGTCTTCTCCACATTCGCGGAATTCGCCGCGCTCTCCAGCGCCTCGATCCGCCGCGTGCCGATCTCGCTCGCCACGCCCTCGTCGAAGAGCATCTTCCCGATCTTCAGCGCCACGTCGACGGGGGAGAGGCCCATCTCCACGGGGAAGAGCACGTTGTCCGCCTCGTCCCGCTTGCCGACGACGCGGGGGCGCTTCGGCGCATCATAGAGGATTTCCTTGATCTGGCTCTCGATCAGGCTCCGCTTTTCCTCGACGACGATCACGAGGTCGAGCCCCTCGGCCCATTCCTTCAGGCCCGTGGGTTCCAGCGGATAGATCATCGCCGGCTTGTAGACGGTGAGGCCGATCCGCTCCGCCGTCTCCTCGTCGATCCCGAGAAGGTCGAGCGCATGGGCGACGTCGAGCCAGGACTTGCCGGCCGAGACGATGCCGATCTTCGCTCCCGCCTTGCCCCGCACGCGCTTGTCGATCCCGTTCGCGCGGGCGTAGGCGTGCGCGGCCCAGCGCTTGTAGCGCTGCATCCGCGCCTCCTGCGGGATGCGGTCGTCCACGAGCCGGATGGAGAGGCCGTCCGCCGGCATCTCGAAATCGGTCGGGATCACGACCTTCACCCGGTCGGGCCGGCCGTCGATCACTGCGGTCGATTCGATCGTGTCCTTGAGGCACTTGATCCCGACCCAGAGCGAGGCGAAGCGGCTCATCGCATAGCCGTGCACGCCGAGGTCGATGATTTCCTGAACGCCGGCCGGGGCGAGAATCGGCATGTGCGCGTCGACAAGCGCGAAGTCGGACTGGTGGACGGTTGTGGAGCTTTCGCCCGTATGGTCGTCCCCCATCGCGGCGAGCACGCCGCCGAGCGGGGCGACGCCGGCGAGGTTGGCGTGGCGGAAGACATCCCCTGTCCGGTCCACGCCCGGCCCCTTGCCGTACCAGAGGCCGAAGACGCCGTCGAACTTCCCGTCGCCGCGGAGCCCCGCGGCCTGCGCGCCCCAGAGCATGGTCGCGCCAGAATCCTCGTTCAGCGCCGGCTCGAACTTCACGTCGGACGCGTCGAGCGCCTTCCGCGCTGCGAGGAAGGTCCCGTCTACGCCGCCGAGCGGGGAGCCGCGATAACCCGCGACATAGCCCGCCGTGTTGTGGCCGGCCTGCGCGTCCCGCCATTTCTGCGTGAGCATGAGGCGGACGAGCGCCTGCGTGCCGTTCAGAAGGACCTGCTCGCAGGAAAGGTCGAACCGGTCGCCAAGGCTTACGTTCGCGTGCTTCATCGCTTCCTCTCCTCGAGTTGCTCCATCCGCCCGCGCGCGAATCCGCCGCAGGCGCGGGCGTTTCGATCAAGGTAAGCAAAACTGACCTATTGCCGCAAGGGAAATTTCCGGCCTTTCGGCTGGCGGAAACGTTTCTGTCACGATGGATGTCGGATAGTCTCGCCCCGCGCAGAAGGCGCGAAGCGATGCGGGGGGCGCATGACGAGACGGGATCTTCTCGGCCGGGCGGCGGCGGCGATGGGCGCGGCGGCGCTTGGCGGTTGCGCGTCCGGCGGCGCAACGGCAGGGCCGGAGGCGCAATGGCCGCCGCTCGGCGGCTTTCTCTCCGTCGAGGGCGTGAGGCTCCACTATGTCGAGGAAGGGTCGGGCCCGCCGCTCGTCCTCATCCACGGCGCCAACGGCAACCTGCGGGATTTCACCTTCTCCCTGACCGGCAAGCTGAAGGACCGCTTCCGCGTCATCGCGATAGACCGTCCGGGCCACGGCTATTCCGAGCGCCCCGTCTCCGGCGGCTCGGACCCGGTTGTGCAGGCGAGGCTTGTCTCCGCCGCCGCCGCGCAGCTCGGCGCGGAGCGGACGCTGATCGCCGGCCATTCCTATGGCGGCGCCGTCGCCGCCGCTTGGGCGCTGGAACGCCCCGACCAGGTCGCCGGCGCCGCGATCCTCGCCGGCGCCACCTATCCGTGGGAGGGGGACGGCGGCCTCCTCTACAGCCTCGGCTCCGGCCCGTTCGGCCCGCTCGTCAGCGCGGCGGCGCGGCTCTATGTCCGGGGCGAGCGGGCGAAGGGCTTCGTCGCCGACGTCTTCGCGCCGAACCCGATGCCCGAAGGCTACGCGGAATACATCGGCGTCGAACTCGCCCTCCGGCCGGACACGTTCCGCTGGAACGCGGAGGACATCGACCGGCTCAACGGCCACCTCGCCGGCATGGCTCCTCGCTATGGCGAACTCGCCATGCCCGTCGAGCTTCTCCACGGCGACGCGGACGAGACGGTGGGTCTAGCGATCCACTCCGTCCCCTTCGCGGAGGCGGCGCAGAACGCGAACCTCACCGTCCTCCCCGGCGTCGGCCACATGCCGCATCACGCAAGGGAGGCCGTCGTTCTCGACGCGCTGGACCGTCTGGCGGCCTCCTCCGGCCTCGCCTGAACCCTCTCAGGCGCTCCGCAGCAGGCCGACGAGGTCGTAGGTCTTTTCGAGGATCGGCTCGGAAATCGCCCGCGCCTTCATCGCGCCCGCGCCGAGGACGCGGTCGATCTCGCCCGGATCGGCGAGATAGGCGCGCATCCGCCCCGCGATCGGCGCCACCATCTCCACCGCGAGGTCGGCGAGCGCCGGCTTGAAGGCGGAGAACTCGCGCCCGCCCCATTCGGACAGCACCTCCGCCGCGCCCTTGCCGGAAAGCGCGGCGTAGATGCCGACGAGGTTGCGCGCCTCCGGTCGGCCGTCGAGCCCGGAGAGGGCCTCGGGCAGCGGCTCCGGGTCCGTCTTCGCCTTGCGGATCTTCTTCGAGATCGCGTCGGCGTCGTCCGTCAGATTGATGCGTGAAAGGTCGGACGGGTCTGACTTCGACATTTTCTTCGTCCCGTCGCGGAGGCTCATGACCCGCGTAGCGGCGCCCTCGATCACCGGCTCGACCTCGGGGAAGAAGCCGGGCGCCCCGAAATCGTTGTTGAACTTGATCGCGATGTCCCGCGTCAGCTCAAGATGCTGCTTCTGGTCCTCGCCCACCGGAACATGCGTCGCGTGATAGGCGAGGATGTCCGCCGCCATCAGCGCCGGATAGCAATAGAGGCCGAGCGATGAGGCCTCGGCGTTCTTGCCGGACTTCTCCTTGAACTGGGTCATCCGGTTCATCCAGCCGATCCGGGCGACGCAGTTGAAGATCCAGGCGAGCTGCGCATGGGCCGGCGCCTGGCTCTGGTTGAAGAGGATCGACTTGTCCGGGTCGAGCCCGCAGGCCATGAAGGCCGCGGCCAGCTCGCGGATCGCGGTTTTAAGCTGCGCGGGGTCCTGCCAGACGGTGATGGCATGAAGATCGACCATGCAGTAGATGGTCTCGTAATCTTCTTCCTGCATCTCGACAAAGCGCTTGACGGCGCCGAGATAGTTGCCGAGGTGAAGGTTGCCCGAAGGCTGCACGCCGGAGAAGACGCGCCGCGCATGTGCGCCGGTTTCGGCCATTACCGTCTCCCTTTACTGAGCCGGCGGGGTTATGGAGCGGCCCCCCGGCGCGGTCAAGCGACGGGGGCCGAGACGGGAGGCGTGATGCTGGACGATCCGACGAGAGAGAGACAGGGGCCGCCCGCGCCCCCCGCCGTCGTCTGGGTCATGGCGCTCGCCTTCACCCTGCCGGAGCTTGTCTCCCAGTTCGGGGATGCGGGCATGGCCTTCCGCGTCGCGCTGGTGGAGCGGCTGGCCTTCTTCGACTTCTACCTCTCGGAAGCCATGGCCGGGCGCCCGGTTCCGCTGGAGTTCTGGACCTCGTTCCTGACCTACAGCTTCCTCCATGGCGGGCTCGTGCATCTCCTGATGAACGGGGCGATCTTCCTCGGCGTGGGCGGCATGCTGGCCAACATCCTCGGAACGGGGCGTTTTCTCTTTATCTTCTTCATGTCCGCGGCGTCGGGCGCTCTGCTCTGGGGCCTTCTTTACCAGGGCGCGCCGGCGGCGCATCTCGTCGGCGCCTCGGGCGCGATCTTCGGCTTCATCGGCGCGCTGAAGCGGTGGGAATGGCGCTGGATGCGGCTGACGGGCGCGCCCGGCACGCGGTTCTGGGGCACGATCACGGCGCTCGTCATCCTCAACGTCGTCCTCGCCCTCGCCGGGCCGGGCGGCGCGGAGGTGGCGTGGGAGGCGCATCTCGGCGGCTTCATCGGCGGCTGGCTGGCGGCGGACATGGCGGCGCCGGGCCGGGCCGCGCCCTCCCCGATCTGACCGCCCGCCCTTCCGGCGGCGGCGCGGCGCCGCTATACCGGCGGAAAAGCCGGGAGGACGGGATGAACTTCATCGGGACGGGCGCGGGTTCGCTCCACATGCGCGCGGAGGGGCCGGAGGGCGGGCGAGCCGTTCTCTTCGTAAACTCGCTCGGCACCGATTTCCGCATCTGGGACCGGGTCCTGCCGCTCCTCCCCGCCGGGCTTCGCATTCTGCAGTTCGACAAGCGCGGGCACGGCCTTTCCGATTGCCCGCCGCGCGGCGAATGGGGGATGGCCGACCTCGTGGCGGACGCCGCCGCCGTTCTGGAAGCGGAGGGGGCGAAGGGCGCCGTAATCGTCGGCCTCTCCATCGGCGGGCTGATCGGGCAGGGGCTCGCCGCCGAGCGGCCAGACCTCGTCCACGGCCTCGTCCTGATGGACACCGCCGCGAAGATCGGCAGCCCAGACATGTGGGAGAGCCGCATCGCCGCCATAGAGGCCGGCGGGGTCGAGGGCGTCGCGGAACCGGTGATGGAGCGCTGGTTCTCGAAGGCGTTCCGGTCCGGCCGCAAGGGCGAGCTCGCCCTCTGGCGCAACATGCTGACGCGCACGACGCTGACCGGCTATCTCGGCTGCTGCGAGGCGATCCGCGACACCGACCTGCGGGATAGCACGAGCCGCCTCCGCCTCCCCGTCATGGCGCTCTGCGGCGACGAGGACGGGTCGACCCCGCCGGATCTGGTGCGGGAGACGGCCGCGCTCGTCCCCGGCGCGGAATATCACCTCATCCGCGGCGCCGGGCACCTCCCCTGCATCGAGCAGCCGGAGATGACGGCGCAGCACCTGACCGCCTTCATGCGGCGGATCGGCCATGTCTGAAGCCCGCGAACGCGGCATGAAGACCCGCCGCGCCGTCCTCGGCGACGCGCATGTCGACCGGGCGGAGGCGGCGAAGACAGCCTTCGACGCGCCCTTTCAGGACTTCATTGCCGAAGGCGCCTGGGGTTCCGTCTGGTCCCGCCCGCATTTCACGAAGCGGGAGCGGAGCATCGTGACTCTCGCGCTCCTCGCCGCCGGCGGCATGGAGGAGGAGATCGCCATGCATGTCCGCGCCACGGCGAATACCGGCGCGACGGCGGAGGACCTGATCGAGACGATGCTCCACGTCGCCGTCTACGCCGGCGTGCCCCGCGCCAATGCGGCCATCAAGGTCATCAAGCGGACCTATGCCGAAATGGAGGGAAAGCCATGACGAAGCCCTGCATCATCTGCGTCGCGATCACCGGCTCGGTGCCGCGGAAGGCGGACAATCCGGCGGTGCCGATCACGATTTCCGAACAGGTGGATTCGACGCAGGAGGCCTTCGAGGCCGGCGCCAGCATCGCCCATCTCCACGTCCGCAACGAGGACGAGACGCCGACCTCGGACCCGGAAAAGTTCGCCCGCCTCAAGGAGGGGCTGGAGGCGGCCTGCCCCGGCATGATCATCCAGTTCTCCACCGGCGGGCGTTCCGGCTCGGGGCGGGAGCGGGGCGGCATGCTGCCGCTGAAGCCGGACATGGCCTCGCTGACGGTCGGCTCCAACAACTTCCCGACCCGTGTCTACGAGAACAGCCCGGACCTTGTGGACTGGCTCGCCGCGGAGATGCTGGCCCATGGCGTGAAGCCGGAGATCGAGGCCTTCGACCTCTCCCACATCTTCCAGGCCGCGAAGATGCAGGCGGACGGGCGGCTCGCCCCCGCGATCTACGTCCAGTTCGTCATGGGCGTCAGGAACGCGATGCCGGTGGACCGCGCCGTCTTCGACTTCTACGTCGCGACGCTGAAGCGCCTGTCGCCGGATTCCGAATGGTGCGGGGCCGGAATCGGGGCGGGCCAGCTCCAGCTCAACGAATGGTGCGTCGCCGGCGGCGGCCATGCGCGGACGGGGCTGGAGGACAATGTGCGGCTGGACCGGGGGCGCCTCGCCCCCTCCAACGCCGCCCTCGTCCGCCGCGTCGTCGATCTCTGCCACAAATACGACCGTCCTGTCGCGAGCCCGGCCGAGGCGCGGGCGATGCTCGGCCTGCATGCTGCCTGACATCGCCGCGCCGCCGCGAAAAATTTCGAAATTTTCGATTGCCGAGCAAAGTCAACATGATAACCCCCGTGCACACTGTGTGCACGGGGCGTCAGACCGCCTCCATCAGCGCGTCCGCAATCGCCTCCGCCGCGGGCCGCGCCCCTTTCATCCGCTTCGCCAGCGCCCCCGCCCGCTCGCGCGGGATCGGGGAGCCGAGCACCCGGTCGATCGCCGCGCCCGCCTCCCGCGCGCCGTAGCGCCCGACGAGGCCGAGCCCGAATCCGCCCTCGCCTAGCGCGCGGGCGATCATCACCTGCTCTGACTGTGTCGGCAGCGCCACCTGCGGAACCCCGGCCAGAACGAAGGCGGCGGCGACCCCGTTCGAGCCGTGGCTCACGCCGAGGTCGCAGGCCTCCAGCAGCGGGCCGAGCCGCGCGGGCCCGTCCACCAGCCGGACCGGCCCGCCTTCGAGCCGCGCCTTCAGCGCCGCAGGCGCGCCCGGCGCGGCGAGGATCACGTCCTCCTCCTTGGGCCGCGCGGCGAGCGCCTCCACACCGGCGTCGAAGGCCGCGCCGCCGGGCCTCAGATAGGCGAAGACGCGCCGCGCCGCCCCCTTGCGCCAGTCCAGCGCGGCGCCCTGGTCGAGCGTCACGAGCTGGCCGAGATAGGGCGGATGGTCGGGCTCGAACCGCTTGCGGTCCCCGTAATGGTCGATCTCCGCGAAGGTGGAGAGGAGGAAGGGCCCGCCGCGGAGGAGATCCGCGAAGACGCCCAGTTCCGTGCCGCCGCGAAGACCCAGCGCCGCGTTCGCGGTCTCAAGCACCGCGGCCTCCCGCGCCGCAGCCTTCTCCGCCTGCCCTTCGAGCCAGAAATAGAAGGGCGGCATCGGTTCCGCCCGCGGCGGCGCGTCATAACCGCTGCCGACCGTCGCGACGCGAAGCCCTGCGGCCCGCGCGGCGAGCAGCGCCGTCGGCGCCGCCTGCGCGACGATAAGGTCCGGCCGCACGAGGCCGAAGAGCGCGCCCCAGGCTTCGGCGAGCGCCGCCAGCGGCGCCGCCTCATGCCAGCCGACATGGCGCAGCACGTCGGGATAGGAAATCGCCCTGTCCTCCGGTGTCTCTGGAGGGCGCACCGGCGAGAACGGAGCCGGCAGGAGCGTCACGGGCAGATCGGGCGCGAGGGCGCGGAACGAGGCCGGCTCCTGCGCCGCCACGAAGATCTCCGCCCGTCCGCCGACCGCGCGCGCGATCTCCGCCATCTTCGAGACATGGCCGAAATGCGCGCCGAGCTCCCAGGCGAAGAGCAGGCGCGGGCGGCCCACGATCAGCCGAGCGGGCGGAGCGGCGCCGGATGGACCATGAAGCGGATCTCCTCCGTCCGGAACCCGATGATCATCGGCCGCCTCACGCCGGGGATCAGCGTCACGTCGTAAAGCTCCTGCACCGCCCCGTCGATCTCCAGCCCGTGCTCCACGTCCCCGGTGTCGAGGTTCACGACGGCGATCTGGCAGGTCGGGCTCACGCCCTCCTTCGCGAGCCGCTCGTCGAGCGCAAGGCCCTCGAAGGTCCGGTCCTTCCTTGGGCGGGAAACGCCGATGACGGCGTGCCGCCCGACGAAGGTCACGCCGCGGGCGAAGCCGGGCAGGAAGCACATCGGCTCGAACTTCCCGCTCGCCCGGTCCACGCGCCCGAACTCCCCGGTGCCCGACTGGATGAGATAGAGCTCGCCCTGATGCAGCCGCGGCGAATGCGGCATGGAGAGCCCGGTCACGACCGGCTCCCCGCTCGCCACGTCGAGCACGACGCCGCCCTCCCGCCGATGCTCCCGCCAGGCGCCGGCGACATTGGTGCGCGCCACGCAGGTGACATAGGCGGGCTTCTCCCCGTCCATCGCGAGCCCGTTGAGATGGCAGCGATCCTCCGCCGCGATCCGGTCCACGAAGGGCGGCTTCCAGACGGGGACGAAGCTGTGCCTCCAGTCCAGCGTCGCGAGGCAGTTGAAACGGGTGACGACGAAAATGGGCGGCCGCCCTCCGGCGAAGGGATGGACGTCATGGATGTCCACGTCGCCCGTCGTCCGCCCGTCGATGGGCAGATAGACGGCGTCGTATCCCTCTCGCATCTGCCCTTTCTCCAGCACGTTCTCGAAGCGCCAGAGCTGATAGAGCGAGGAGAGCCAGAGCGCGCCGTCCGGCCCCGCGCCGAGGCCCATGCAGCGTGGGAAGCTCCGCTCGAAGACGGAGAGGCGCCCCGTCTCCCCGTTGACGCCGATCAGGAAGATCTTCCCCGCCTGATAGGTGGTGAAGCCAAGGCTCGCGCCCGTGCCCGCCAGCCAGGGGGTGAAGGTGCGCGAGGGGCGAAGCTCCAGCTTCGGCGCTTCCGCGGCGGGTTTCGTCTCGGCGGCGTCCTCGGTCATCGCACCCCTCCAATGCTGCGGCGGAGACTATGCGCGCCCTTCGCCTCCGGCAAGGCGCGGCGGCGGACGTGTGACATTCCTCACGTAGCGGCGCTGCTGGCGGCCCGGGGCCGTCTCGCCACGCTCCCGCGGTTGACGCGGGGCGGCGCATTACGGCAGAGTTAAGGTTGTGTTAATGCGCCATGTCAGGGCGCTCGCGCGCATGTGCGCCGGAAACGATGGGGCTTGCGATGGGAAATTACGCTGGGCTTGTGGTCGATGGCGGCAGCAGCTTCGACAGCCTCGGGGCCTCCGTCTCGGGGATCGGCGATTTCAACGGCGACGGGATTGACGACTTCATCGTCGGCGCGCCGCGAGCAACCGATACCGGAGACTATCAGTTCAACGGCGCGGCCTACATCGTCTTCGGCGCGGTCGACGGCCCCGCCACTCTGAACGTCAACGAGCTGGACGGGACGAACGGCTTCCGCATCACGCCCGAGAATGCGACCGGCGACGGGCGCGTTCCCATCGGCGACGGCTACTACGCCTACGGCTCCTACATCTATGGCTTCGGCTCGGTTGTCGCCGGCGTGGGCGACCTGAACGGCGACGGCCTCGCCGATGTCGCGGTCGCCGGGCGTACGACCTTCTACTACGGTTTCAACCAGAGTCCGCTGGAGCGCGGCAACGCGATCTTCGTGATCTTCGGGACGGAGGCGCCGCAGGAGGCGGAGCTCAGCGTCGCCGATCTTGACGGAACGAACGGCTTCCAGGTCTTCGGAACGGGCGGCCTCCTGAACGGCATAGAGGCCGCGGGCGACGTCAACGATGACGGGATCGACGATTTCCTGATCAGCCAGTCGCCTGTGCCGAACGGGCAGGGCGGCTTCTACGGCATCGCATCCGCCGTGGATTCGGCCGGCGCCATCGTCGCCTCATCCATTGGCGAGGAGGACCCGAACAAGGGCGCCGCGGGCTTCGTGATCTTCGGCGATTCTGCGCTGGGCGGCGGCGGCGCGTTCAGGATCGACGATCTCGACGGCGACAACGGCTTCGAGATGCTGGTCGGGCGCAGCAATTACGGCGGCGCCGGATACTACGGCGAGCTCGGCTTCTACGGAAACGAGTTCCGCAGTTTCTCCACCGCGATCGGGGACGTGAACGGGGACGGCTTCGCCGATATCGCGGTTCGGACGCTGGTCCAGACGCGCACGGTGACTCCCGTCTACGACGACTATGGCTATTTTCAGTACAACAACTACGAGACGACGCAGGAGGGCCGCCTTCACATCGTCCTCGGTCGGGAGGCGCCGGATTCCAATGGCGACGGTCGCCCGGAATCTGTCGATACCACCTTCTACGACAACGCCACCTATAGCGGCGAAGACGGGGTCGTGGAGGTATTCTGGGGGCCGGCGAGCGGTATCTACTACGGCAGCCAGTCGCTCTACCAGAACGTCAACGTCCGCGGGGTCGGGGATATCAACGGCGACGGGTTCGCCGACGTCGCCGTCAGCCAGCCCAACATCAACCGCATCTACGGCGAGGATCGCTCTGTCGGCTACGTGGACGTGTTCTTCGGTTCAGCCGATGGGCCGGACCCCTACGCCCAGCCCGACCTGAGAATCGTCAAATTCGACAACACGTTGGACTATCTCGGTCAGGCGATCGCCGGGATCGGCGACGTGAACGGCGACGGCGTCGACGATTTCGCGATCAGCGCGCCCCGCACCTCCTTCACCGAAACGGTGGCGGACGGCGTCTTCATCGTCTTCGGCTCGACCGATGGCCCCACGCAGATCGACCTGGACCTGATCGGCCAGCCGGGTGGCGACGCGCTCGGCTACCGAATCTTCTCCTCCGATTCGACCTTCTTCAACCGCTCCGCCTTTGGCGAGGTTCTCTCCGCGGCGGGCGACCTGAACGGTGACGGCTTCGCCGACCTCATCATCGGCGGGCAATACGCCGATGTCGACACGCTGCCCTATGGCGGCTCGAACGCCGGCCGCGCCTTCGTCGTCTATGGCGGCCCGGATGCGCTTGAGGCGGCGGACAACGCGGACGGCATCGATGACAACGTCATCGACATCGCGAACATCATCGTGGACGTCGATACGGGCGTCGTCCCCATCGTCGTCTCCGTCGCGGATGCGGGGTTTGTCGGCGTCTCGCTCTCCGAAGGAAATACGGGCGAGACGATTTTCACCTTCGAGGTGCGGCGGACCGGCGACCTTACGGAAGCCGTATCCTTCGACTTCGCCGTCAGCGCGCTGGACGCAAGCCTCAACGGCGCCGATTTCGCTGGCGGCGTTCTGCCGACCGGAACGGCGTCCTTCGCCTCCGGCGCGGCGACGACCTTCGTCGAGATCGCGGTGCAGGGCGACGTCGACATTGAATCCTCCGAGGTCTTCGCCTTCACGATCTCCAACCCGGTCTCCGAGACCTCGCCGATCTCCGTCGGCGCGGCGCAGACCCTCGGGCGGATCGTGAACGACGATTTCCCGATCCGCTTCTTCGCGCAGGACGCGAGCGTGTTCGAGGGGAATCCGGGCGATGACAACATACTCACCTTTACGGTGACGCGGACGGGCCCAGGCTTCGCCGCCTCGGTCGACTTCACGGTGGCGGGCGATTCGATCTTCCCGGTCAATGCGGCTGATTTCGAGCCGGGCGAGTTCCCGCTCTCCGGCACGCTCGATTTCGCCGTTGGCGAGTTCTCGAAGACGATCAGCCTGCGCGTGTCCGAGGATTTCGACATCGAGTCGAGCGAGCGCGCGCTCCTCACCCTCTCCAACGCCCGCTCCGACGACGCGCTCGTGGTCATCTCTGACGGCATCGCCATCGGAACCGTCCGGAACGACGATTTTGCGCCGGAAATCTTCATCAGCGGCGACACCTTCGTCGTCGAAGGCAACCCCGGCTCGGACCGCGGCTTCAACTTCACCATCGAGCGGCGGGGCGACTTCAACGGACCGGTCGAGATCACCTATGTGATCGACCCGTCTCCGGCCGCCGGCGATTTCTTCGCCGCGGACGCCGCCGATCTCGAGGCGGGCCTCCCGCAGGGGCCGTTTACGGTGACCATCCCGGACGGCGAGGCCTCCGCCTCTTTCCGCGTGAACATCGCGGAAGACTTCGCGATCGAGCCGCGCGAAAGCTTCTCGGTGACCATCGTTTCGGTCGACCGCCCGGAAGGCGGCGTGATCTATGATGTGATCCGCCCCTCCATCACCGCCACGATCCTGAACGACGACGGCCGCCCGCCGGTCATCCCACCGGGGGTCGAGGCGGATGTGTTCGGCGACCCGCATATCGTAACGCTGGACGGCCTCGGCTACGATTTCCAGGCGGTGGGCGAATATATCCTCGTCGAGACGCTGCCGGGCGCCGCCAATCCCTTCCAGGTTCAGGTGCGGTTCGAGCCGCTGCCGGGCTCCGATCTCGTGTCCGTCACCACCCGGATGGCGGTGAAGATCGGCGAGATCACGGTCGAGATCGACGCGACCGGGCCGGAGCTACTGCTCGTGGACGGGGAGGGGCTGACCGATTCCCTCTTCGCCCTCGGCGCGCTCGATGCGGACGGAGACGGCGAGCCCGACATCTTCTTCGACGGAGCTACGGGGATGATCTTCATCGTCCTCAACGGCGCGGACGAGCAGCTCGCCCTGAAGGCTATCGACGGAACGCTGAACATCTGCGTCTTCCTCTCCTCGGAGGAGGGCGGCAACGCCGGCAATGTCCGCGGCCTGATGGGCGACGGCGACAGTGACGGAACGGCGGACGACCTCGCGCTCCGCGACGGAACGGTCCTCGCCCAGCCTGTCGATTTCGACGTGATCTACGGCGACTACGCCGCGTCCTGGCGGCTCGACGGCGCCTCTGGCAAGGAGCCGCTGTTCTCCAACGCCGTGACCTTTCCGGACGATTTCCCGGCCGCCGTCATCACGCTGGACGACCTGCCGGTCGAGCTGCGGGAGGCTGCGGAGGCCGCGGCCCTGGCAGCCGGGCTTGATCCCGAAAACACGGCCGTCTTCGAAGGCGCGGTGCTCGACTTCGCGCTCACCGGCAATCCGAACTTCATCCAGGGGGCCACGGGTCTTGTGGCCGAGTCCACGGAGACGACCGATCCGGCGAACGCGCCGGCCCTGCCGGCCGTGGTCGGCGTCACCGTCGCGGATCCGAACGAAGACTTTGTCGAGGGCGACGAGGGCGCACAATCCGCCATCTTCACCTTCTACCGGATCGGCGACGCGTCTGGCGCGCTGACCGTCTCCTACGCCATCGGCGGCGATGTCGACGCGGCCGATCTTGGCGCGGGCCAGACGCTGACGGGCGAGGTGACCTTCGGGGAGGGCGAGACGAGCGTCTCGATCCTCGTAGCCGTCGCGGGCGACCTCATGTCGGAGGATGACGAGGCGCTGACGGTGACCATAACGGGCCTCAGCGACGAGACGGCGCTCATCGCCGGGCCGAGCGCGACCAAGACGATCCTGACGGACGATTTCGCCCCCGAAGCTGCGGACGACGTCTTCACGACAACCGAAGACGCGCGGGTCGCCGGCAACCTCCTCGCCCCCAACCGCGAGACGGCGGATATCGATGCCGACGGGGACCCGCTGGCCGTCGTCTCCGTCACCTCGTCCACCGGCGTCGAACGCGCGGTGAGCGCGTCGACCGGCACGGGCCTCTTCATCCTCGCCTCGGGCGCGCATCTCCGCGTCAACGCTGACGGGAGTTTCACCTACGATCCGTTCGGCTTCGGCTTCAGCGGCGCCTCCTCGCTCACGGATTTCGACAGGCTCGATACCGGGGAGATCGGCATCGAGACCTTCACCTATGTCGTGGCCGACGGGAACGGCGGCTTCGACGAGGCGACGGTCACGATCACGGTCAACGGCGTGAACGACGCGCCCATCGCCGTGATCGACAGCATCAACCTGACGGAGGACGACCCGCAGGGCGGCGTGAACCTCCTCAACGGCAATATCGGCCCGGATGTGGACCCGGAGGGCGGCCCGCTCGCCATCACGCAGATCAGCGTCAACGGTCTGAGCGTGGCGGTGGATCCGCTGACCGGCGGCACGCTTGAGCTCGCCTCCGGCGCCTCGATCACCGTGCTGGCGGATGGAACGGCCACCTTCTTCACCAATGGCGCCTTCGAGGATCTCGGCGATCAGCCGGGCCAGATTGTGCAGCGCAACATCAACTTCACCTATACGGTGGCGGACGAGAACGGCCTGACCGACACGGCGCTGCTCCAGGTCTTCGTCGCCGGCGTCAACGACGCGCCTGAGATCGACCCGATTGAGGCCGCTTTCCTGGCGGATGACGAAGGGCGAGCGATCAACCTTCTCGACGGCGCCTTCGATGCGGAAGACGACGATCTCACGGTGCAGGACATTTCCGTGGAGGGGGCCGGCGGTCTGCCGGTCGCCTTTGAATTCGACCCGGAAACAGGTGTCCTGACGCTTGGCGACGGCCAGTTCGGCGGTCTTGCGGAAGGCGAGACGGCCACGGTCATCGTCTCTTATGTCGTGAGCGACGGGGCCGCCGAAACGGCCAACTCCGCGACGATCACGATCACCGGAGTCGCGGCGCCGAACAGCCCGCCTGTCGCCGTGGACGACGATTTCACGACCGGGTTCGGGGACGACCTGAGCATCGGCGCAGGCGAGGGGCTGCTGGCGAATGACAGCGACCCGGATTTTGACGCGCTCACCGTGACCGCGTTCCAGCAGGCGGCGAACGGCGAGCTGAGCGTCTTCCCGGACGGCTCCTTCACCTACACGCCCGACGCCGGCTTCTCCGGAACGGAGACGATCCTCTACACGATCTCGGACGGCTTCGCGGTCGCGACGGCGACGCTCTCCATCGTGGTCGAAGCGAACGGAACGCCAGTCGCGGTGGACGACGACTACACGACCGGGTTCGGGGATGGCCTGAACATTGGCGCGGGTGAGGGGCTGCTGGCCAATGACAGCGACCCGGATTTCGACCCGATCTCCGTGACCGCGTTCCAGCAGGCGGCGAACGGCGAGCTGAGCGTCTTCCCGGACGGCTCCTTCACCTACACGCCCGACGCCGGCTTCTCCGGAACGGAGACGATCTCTACACGATCTCGGACGGCTTCGCGGTCGCGACGGCGACGCTCTCCATCGTGGTCGAAGCGACGAACGCCAGTCGCGGTGGACGACGACTACACGACCGGGTTCGGGGATGGCCTGAACATTGGCGCGGTGAGGGCTGCTGGCCAATGACAGCGACCCGGATTTCGACCGATCTCCGTGACCGCGTCCAGCAGGCGGCGAACGGTCGAGCTGGCCGTCTTCCCGGACGGCTCCTTCACCTACACGCCCGACGCCGGCTTCTCCGGAACGGAGACGATCCTCTACACGATCTCGGACGGCTTCGATGTCGCGACGGCGACGCTCTCCATCGTGGTCGAGGCGAACAACCTGCCGGTCGCATGGACGACGACTACACGACCGGGTTCGGGACGACCTGAGCATCGGCGCGGGCGAGGGCTGCTGGCCAATGACAGCGACCCGGATTTCGACCCGATCTCCGTGACCGCGTTCCAGCAGGCGGCGAACGGGCGCTGGCCGTCTTCCCGGACGGCTCCTTCACCTACACGCCCGACGCCGGCTTCTCCGGAACGCGGACGATCCTCTACACGATCTCGGACGGCTTCGATGTCGCGACGGCGACGCTCTCCATCGTGGTCGAAGCGAACGGAACGCCAGTCGCGGTAGACGACGACTACATGACCGGGTTCGGGGACGGCCTGACCATTGGCGCGGGCGAGGGGCTGCTGGCGAATGACAGCGACCCGGATTTCGACCCGATCTCCGTGACCGCGTTCCAGCAGGCGGCGAACGGCGAGCTGGCCGTCTTCCCGGACGGCTCCTTCACCTACACGCCCGACGCCGGCTTCTCCGGGACGGAGACGATCCTCTACACGATCTCGGACGGCTTCGATGTCGCGACGGCGACGCTCTCCATCGTGGTCGAGGCGAACAACCTGCCGGTCGCGGTGGACGACGACTACACGACCGGGTTCGGGGACGACCTGACCATCGGCGCGGGCGAGGGGCTGCTGGCCAATGACAGCGACCCGGATTTCGACCCGATCTCCGTGACCGCGTTCCAGCAGGCGGCGAACGGCGAGCTGAGCGTCTTCCCGGACGGCTCCTTCACCTACACGCCCGACGCCGGCTTCTCCGGAACGGAGACGATCCTCTACACGATCTCGGACGGCTTCGATGTCGCGACGGCGACGCTCACGATCGAGGTCGCTGGCGAGGAGGATCGCCCCTTCATCTTCGGCACCGCAGGAGGCGATCGGCTCATTGCCCCAGGCACGGGCGCCATCATCGACGGCGGCGCGGGGCGCGACGTCTTCATCGCCGGGGCGGGGGCGGACACGTTCATCCTCAGCGACGGCGACGGGGACCAGTTCCGCCGCTTCGACGCCTCGATGGACCAGCTCGACATCTCGGCCTGGGGCGCGGAAAGCTTCGATGAACTGGTGATCTTCGACCGAGCCGGCCAGCAGCCGGACTCCAAGCTCATCACGATCTTTCACGCCGAGTCGAACAACCTCGCATTCCACTACGAGATCGGCGACCGGCTCTCCGCCGAGGACTTCACGGCGGATAACTTCATCTTCGCCAACCCGCTCAATCTCGGGTGAGTCCATCCCGCCCGCGCCCATGCGGCGCGGGCGGGGCTGGTCGACCGACGCCGGCTCTGCTATCGCGCGCGGGGAGGAACGCTCCGATGGCAGTCACTCCGTTCGACAGTGCGCTATGGCGCGATCTATATGGCGACGCCGAGATCGGCGCGCTCTTTTCAGACGCTGCGGAGCTTCGCGCCCTGATGCTGGCGGAGGCCGCGCTCGCCCGTGTTCAGGCGAGGCTCGGCCTCGTTCCCGAAACCGCCGCCGCGGCGATCACGAGGGCGGCGACCGAGGCGTCGCTCGATCCGGCCTCCCTCTCGCGCGGCGTCGCCGAAGCCGGCGTCTCTGTGCCGGCTTTCGTGGATGCGTTTCGCGCCACGCTGCCGCCCGATGCGGGGATATGGCTGCATTTAGGAGCCACGAGCCAGGACATGCTCGATACGGGCCTTGTCCTCCGCCTGCGGCGCGCGCTTGAAATTCTCGAGGGGCGGCTCGCCAGCCTTGTGGCGACGCTGGCGGAAAAGGCCGCTGCCGAGGCGGAAACGGTGATGGCCGCGCGGACACGCGGCCAGATCGCCACGCCGACGACGCTCGGTGCGAAGATCGCGATCTGGCGCGCGCCGCTCCTGCGCGCCGGTGCGCGGATCGGGGAGGCGAAAGGCAGGAGCCTTCGCGCGTCGCTCGCCGGCGCCTCGGGCACGCTCGCGGCCTTCGGGCCGAAGGGGCCGGAAATCGCCGCCGCCTTCGCCGCCGAACTCGGCCTCGCGCACGATCCCGTCCCCTGGCACGCGACGCGGGACGGGATCGCCGAGATCGGCGCCGCCCTCACGCTGATGACGGGGGCCCTTGGCAAGATCGGGCTCGATGCGCGGGAACTGATGCAGACCGAAGTGGCCGAGATCGCCGCCGGGCCCGGCGGCGGCTCTTCGACCATGCCGCACAAGGCCAATCCTGTGTGGGCCGAAGCGCTCGTCGCGCTGGCGAAAGCGAATGCGGGCATCGTCGGGCGGCTCTTCGAGGCGCAGCTTCACGCGCAGGAGCGGGAGGGCGCAGCCTGGGCGCTCGAATGGCTGACCCTCCCCCAGATCGTCGTCGCCAGCGGCGCTGCGCTCCGCCATGCACAGGTGCTCGCGGCGGCGCTGGAGTCGCGCCCGGCGGCGATGGCGCGCACGCTGCGCGTGGCGGGAGACTTTCCGCTCGCGGAGGCGGCGACCTTCGCGCTCGCGCCGCATATCGGCCGACCGGAGGCGCAGGCGCTGGTGAAGGCGGCCTGCGCTAGGGCGGCGGCCGAGGGCCGCCCCCTGCGCGACATCCTCGCGGAGACATCCGACGCGCCGGTCGACTGGGCCGCGACGCTCGACCCCGCCGCCTATCTCGGGGCTGCGCCCGAGATCGCGCGTCGGTGAGTTCCGTAAATGGTCTCAAAACTCCGAGGCCATATATGCTACGACTGGATCAGGTCACGCTCCGGAGGAGCTCCATGAATACCCACGCCGGACTCGAGCGGCAGTGACTGCGAGTTCAACCTTCGACGCCTCGACGCGAACCAGCGTCGCGGGCGCAAAGGGCGCGCCGTGGCTGGCGGGCCTCGCCCTGCTCATCCTGCTTACGCCCGCCTATTTCCTGGTTGGTGATATTCTGCTCGATCCGGGTCGGGTCTTCTTTGCGATCTTGACCCCTTGGCTTGTGATCCAGTTGCTCTCGGGCAAGTTGCCCGGCGGCATTCTTCTTGCCGATAAGTTTGTTCTATTTTATTGCGCATGGTTTTCATTTGCTATGTTTTTGCATCATCCTTTGAAATTTTCTTTGATAAACGTGCCCTTGCACCTGATATACATTCTTGGGGGCTACTTGGTGGCGCGATATTCAATCCGCTCTTTTTCGGATTTTCGCGCATTGATTTTGTTGATTGTGTGCCTTGTTGTGTTTTTCTTGCCGTTTTCGATTTATGAGTCATTAACTACAGATTTCGTAATTCCCCATTTGTTCACCAGCATGGGAATTGGTACTATATCTGATGTTGAGTACTGCTGTAGATTTGGGCTTGACCGAGCTCAGGTTGTTTTTTCCCATCCTATACACTTTGGATATTTTTGTTCCTTTGTTGTTGGCGCCTTTTTTGTGGCTTTCGCTCGTGATGTTCCGTCATTTGCCAGACTTTTGATTTGCGTGTTGATGACCATAGCATGTGTGATGTCGGTATCGAGCGGCCCGCTCCTTTCGATCCTGTTTCAGGGGGCGGTAGTCACTTATTGGTTGCTCACCCGCAACATGAAGAAGCCGTGGATCAATTTGTTCAGATTTGCAGGGGTGATTTATCTTATTCTCGAAGTCGCTTCGAATCGCCCGGCAATTTATGCTATTGCCGAGCGTATGGCATTTAGCCCCGGAACGGCGTTCATGAGACGTCTTATATTTGAGTACGGCATGGAGCAATTCTGGAGAACGCCGATACTGGGAATTGGATACCGAAGAATCCCGACCATGCCGTGGTGGATGAAAGACAGCGTGGACAACCATTGGCTTGTGGTTGCCGTCGCCTACGGCTTCCCCGCGTTCGTTGCCTTTGCCGCCGTTTTCTTTCTCCTCTACCGTCAGGTTGGAAAGAACTATTCCGACCCCGACCCCGATTGGGTCAGGGCGAATTTCTCTGTGGCGGTCATGCTCACGGGCCTCGTGCTGGTGCTTGCGACGGTCGCCGTGTGGCTAGACACCCTGTCGCTGACTTACATGCTGCTCGGCGCATCCTGCTTTCTGTTTTACGCACAGCCGAAAAGGATGGAGGAGGCCCGCCCTCAGGAGGTCGTCAGGCGCGCCGTGTTCGGCGATATGCGGGCGGAGGCGGCGGAGCGCCCGGCGGGCGGCCGGACGCCGCCGGCTGCCGTCAATCCGCCGGAGACGAAACCGGGGCGCCGCACCGTTCTCTGATTTGCAAGACCGACGCCTTCGGCCTCTCAGCCGAGCCCGCCCTTCATCGCCACGCCGCCCGCCCACGTCTCCGCCACCGCGCGGTCGTCCCCGATGATGAGGAGCGCGAAGAGGAGGTCGGAGGGGCTCTCCGCCCGCGCAGAGCGTTGCGCGAGGACGGGCGTCGCCTCCGGATCGAGCGCGACGATGTCCGCCGCGGCGCCCGGTGAGAGCCGCCCGAATTCGGGCCGCCGCATCGCGCGGGCCGAGCCCTCCGTGGCCAGCCAGAAAAGCTGCGCCGGATGGAGCGCCGCGCCCCGGAGCTGCCCGATCTCGTAGGCCGCGCGCATTGTCGCCAGCATTGAGAAGGAGGAGCCGCCGCCCACATCCGTCGCAAGGCCGACTTCCACGCCCGCCGCCTTGAGGCCCATGACGTCGCAGAGCCCGGAGCCGATGAAGGCGTTCGAGGTCGGGCAATGGGCGACGGCGGCGCCCCGCGCCGCCAGAGCAGCTATCTCCCGTGGTTCAAGATGGATCGCATGGCCCATGATCGCGCCCGGGCGCACGAGCCCGAAGCGCTCGTAGACGGCCAGATAATCGGCTTCCTCCGGATAGAGCCGGCGCACCCACGCTATTTCCTCGGTTTGCTCGGAAAGATGCGTCTGCATCGCGCAATCCGGGTTCGCTGCGAAGAGCGCGCCCGCCGCCTCCAGCTGTGCGGGGCTCGAAGTCGGCGCGAAGCGGGGGGTCACAGCGTAGGCGAGCCGCCCCCGCCCGCGCCAGCGCGCGATCAGCGCCGCGCTCTCGTCATGCCCGCGCTGCGCATCGTCGATGAGGCCCTCTGGCGCGTTCCGGTCCATCATCACCTTGCCGGCGGTCATCGCCATGCCGCGCCGCTCCGCCGCGGCGAAGAGCGCGTCCACGCTTTCGGGATGGGTGGTGCAATAGGCCGAAGCGGCGGTGATTCCGTTGGCGAGGAGAAGGTCGAGATAATCCTCCGCCACCGCCGCGGCGTAGGCCGGGTCGCCGAAGCGCATCTCCTCGGGAAATGTGTAGCGGTTCAGCCAGTCGATCAGCCGCGCGCCCCAGCTCGCGATGATCCGGGTCTGCGGGTAATGGTTGTGGCAGTCGACGAACCCGGCGGCGAGGATCCGCCGCCCGCAATCGACGCGCCGCGCCTGCGGATGCGCGGCGATCAGCTCGTCCGCCTCTCCGACCGCCTCGATCAGACCGCCGCGCAGGAGGATCGCCCCGCGCTCGCGCCAGTCGATCGCCTCCTCCGGCGGAACGAGGAAGGGATCGGCCCGGAAGCCGAAGGTCCGGCCGAGAAGAAGAACGCCGTGATCCGCCATGAGGCAGCGGTAGCCGAAGCCGCGCCCGCCGCCAAGCGTCGAGGCGGCCCGCCGGGCCGCAGCGCGAATCCCCCCCGTGCACTCGACGGGCCGGGCGCCTTCGCGCTACCTCTGCGGTAGGCGATGGCGGCGCAGGGTCGGTTCATGGGCGGCGGGCTGAGGGAAAGGCTCTTCGCGCGCTACTGGCGCCGCCAATTCCGCGCGGCGCGGGACATGGGGGCCTTCCTCGCCGTGGTTCGCCGCCGGCAGGCCGAGCTTGCGGGCTTCGCAGCGCGGGCCGAGGCGCGCCTCGCCCCGGCGCCCCCGCCGCCCGCGCCCGGCGCGCGCTGGAGCTGGCGCCCCGACGCGCTGCTCCGCCCTCTTTCGCCGGCCGCGCTGCTGCGGCCGGAGCCCGGCGCCGCGCTTGGCGCGGGGCTCGCCCTCCACCATGACGCGGGGCCGGGCGCCGCCTTCATGTTGGCGCAGCGGAAGGTGGAGGGCGCCGCTTCCCGCTTCGCGCTCGCCTTCGAAGCCTATGAATTCGACGGCGCCTATCTCTCCCTCTCGCTCGCCCCGCCGGCGGACCTGCCCCACCCCCGTCCGGGCGAGGCGGTGCGGCTGGAGATCGACCTCGCCGCCTCGCGCCCGGTGAAGGCCTTTCTTCGCCTCGTCGTCGCCCGCCCCGGCGCGCGGACGGAAATCGCCGAGGAGGGCGAACTCGCCTCCGGCCGCCACGCCTTCAGGTTCGCGGCGGAGCGCGCGGCCTTCCCGGTCCGCGAGGATGACTCGCTCTGGCTCGATCTCATTCTCGACCGGCCGCGCATGGCGGCGCTGACTTTCCGCGACCTCTCCCTCTCGCTCGGGCCTGCCTGATGCGGGGCGAGGCGCGGCTCGATCCGGCGCGGGGGGAGATCGTCGGCCGGGCGGCGCCCACGGCCGGTCGTCCGGCGCGCATCGTCGCTGCGCTCGACGGGCGCGTGGCGGCGGAGCGGCTCGCGGTCGGGCCGGATGGCGCCTTCGCCTTCCGCCTGCCGCGGGAGGCGGAGGGCCGGCGCCTTGAGGTCACGACGGAGGGCGAGACGCTCCTGGAGGCGGAATTCACCGGGCAGGGCGCGCTCGCCCGCTATCGGGAGGGGTCGGAAATGGCGGATTTCCTGAAGATCGAGCGGCTGCGCTTTTCCGCCGGCCGGTTCCGCGGTGAGGTCATCGCGGCGGGTGAAGGCCCGGCGCCCGAGATAGCGCTCCGTCTCCGCGGAGAAGTGCTGGCGCGTGGGTCGCTCGCGCCCAAAGGGCCGGGGCGGTGGTCGCTTGACGTCCACGCGCCGGCCGCAGCCTTCGGGGAGGGCGTCGCCGTCCTCGAATTCGCGGCGGCGGACGGCTCCCGCCTCGCCGCCTATCCCCTCGCCGCCGGGGCCGCGCTCGAAGGCGATCTCGTGGCCGAGGTGGCGAGCCTTCGCGCCGAGCTCGACCTCCTGAAACAGGCCTTCCGGGAGGCGATGGCCGGCGGCGTCCTCACGCGAAGCGAGCGGCCGCTGATCGTGGCGGAGGCCCTCGCCGAGGTCGACGCGCTTCTTGAGATGCGGGACAGGGCGGAGCGCTCCGCGATCCGCGCCGCCGCCGCCGCGGAGGACGAGGAGGAGGAGCCGCTCTGGGAGGTTCGGGAATGAGCCGCCGATGAGCCTCGCGGCGGAAATCGCCTTCGCGCAGGTCGCGGCGGCGCTCGGCGGCCCGGCGATCCTCCTCTCGGCGGAGGGCGTCGGCTCGCCGCTGGCCGCCGCCTCAGCCGCCCCGCTCGCCCGCGCCGCGCTCCGCCCCGCCTGCGGGCTCCGGCGCGCGCCGTCGCTGTGGCTCCCGCCCATCCTCTGGACCGGCGCCGCGCCGCCCGGCGCTTGGCTCCTTGTCGACGCGCGCAGCGGGGAGGCCGCGCTCCGCGCCGCGCCGGCGGACGCGCTCCGCGGCTTCGGCGCGCCCGGGGGCATGGCGCCGGCCTATCTCGACCCCGAGACGGGGGAGGGGATCTGGTTTTCCCCCCGCGCCGCCAAAGCCTGCGCCGGCCTCCCGCCGCCGGAGGCGGACGAATACGACGCGCTCCGCGCCTTCGTCGGAAAGGGCCTCGCCGGCCTCCGCCACAGCCCCCTGCGGGCGGAGGCGCTGCTCGACCCGCTCCTCGCGCTCGACAGTCTTGACGAGCGCCAGCGGGACGAGGCGCTCGGCGCCGGGCGCCCCGTCTTCGCGGAGGACGGCGTCGCGCGGCTCGCGATTCCCGCGCTCGGTTCCGGGCGGACCTTCGGCGTCACCGTCTCCGGCCTCCCGCCCGGCGCGCCCGATCCGCTCGTCCTGACGCCCGGCCTGCCGGCGACGGCGGAGCGCGCGGGCCCGCTCTGGCGGCTCCGCGCCGCGCCGCGTGAGCGGGGGGAGGCGGCGCGGCTCGCGCTCTCGGCGCCCGGTCTCCCCGGCGCGGAGATTTCCGAGCTCTGGACGGAGGCGCAGCGGGCGCGGCGCGCAGGTGAAATCTGGGAGGAGGCGGAGCGCATCGCCGCGGCGGATTCGGAATGAGCGGCGGCGCGCGCGTCCTCCTCGTCTCCGACCTTGATCCGGCGCGGGCGCGGCGGCGCGGCTCGCTCCTCGCCTTCCTCCGCGAGGCCGGGGCGGCGGCGGAGGCGCTGGCGCTCGTCTCCGCTCCGCCCGGCGCTGAAGCCGCGGCGCGGCTCCGCGCGGCAGGCGCCGTCCCCGGCTTCGCCGCGCCGGGCGAGGCGTCCGCCGCCGCCGCTTCGCTCCATCTCTCGCGCCCCTTCGATCTCGTCCTCGTCGCCAACCCGGCGGACTTCGCGCCGCCCCCCGGCCCGCGCCTGATTCTCGACCGCGTCGCAGGCGCAACCGGGCCGGGCGGCCTCGCGCTGACGGAGACGGAAGGGGAGGCCGAGGGTGTACGCCCCGCGGGCGGGGAAGCCTTCGCCGCGCCCTGGCTCGGAGCCGGGCGGCGCCGGGCGCGGGCGGCGCGGCCCGGTCCCCGCCCGCTCGCCGGCCTCTGGGCCGAGACGCCCGGCCCGGCGGAGGCCCTCTTCGCCGCGATGCGCGCGCGGGGCGGCGGGCTCCAACCCGACCTTCTCGTCGGCGGCCCCGCCGCAGCTGCGCTCGCGCCGCCGCCGCTTCCTTTCCCGCCCGCCTTCGCGCCGGAAGGGACGGCGGAGGCCGTCTTCTGGCGGGCCGTCGATTTCGCGCTCTTCCCCGAAGGCGCGGGGGCGGAGGCGCTGGACGCGCTGGCGCGCGGGGCGACGCCGCTGGTCGCCGGCCCGGCGCCTTTCGGGCGGGCGGATATCTGGCGCCTGCCGCTTTTCGAGAGCGCGCCGGCGCTCGCGGAATATCTGTTTGAACGCGGGCGCGATCTGCGTCATGGGGGATTGGCGGCGGAGTTGCGCGCCCGCGCGGACTGGACATGGAGCGGCTGGGCCGGCGCCGCGGCGGAGGCGCGCGCCCGCCTCCGCGCCGCGCTGCGCGAGGCCGCGGGAGGAGCCTGAGATGACCGAAGAGACCGCATTCAGGGACGGGCCGCTGACCGGCCTCCGCGTGCTGGACATGAGCCGCATCCTCGCCGGGCCGACCGCGGCGCAGCTTCTCGGCGATCTCGGCGCCGACGTCATCAAGATCGAGCGGCCGGGCAAGGGCGACGACACGCGCGGCTGGGGCCCCCCCTTCGTGAAGGACGCCGCGGGGAACGACACCCGCGAGAGCGCCTATTACCTCTGCGCCAACCGCAACAAGCGCTCTGTGGCGGTGGACATGGCGACGGAGGCCGGCGCCGCCCTGTTGGCCGACATCGCCGCGGGTTCGGACGTGCTGATCGAGAACTTCAAGGTCGGCGACCTGGCCCGCCGCGGGCTCGACTACGCCAGCCTCTCTGCCCGCAACCCGGGCCTCGTCTATTGCTCCATCACGGGCTTCGGCCAGACCGGGCCCTACGCAAAGCGGGCCGGCTACGATTTCCTCATCCAGGGCATGGGCGGGATCATGTCCGTCACCGGCGATGCGGAGGGGCAGCCGACCAAGGTTGGCGTCGGCATCACCGACGTGATGACGGGGATGTACGCCGTCGTCTCCATCCTCTCCGCCCTCCGGGTGCGGGATGCGACGGGAAAGGGCCAGCACGTCGACCTCGGCCTTCTCGACGTCCAGATCTCCTGGCTCATCAACCAGGGGCTGGACTACCTGACGGCGGGGACGACCCCGGTCCGCCGCGGCAACGCGCACCCGACCGTCGTCCCCTACGAGACCTTCCCGGCCGCGGACGGCTGGTTCATCATCGCCATCGGCAATGACGGCCAGTTCGCCCGCTTCGCGGAGGCGGCCGGCCGGCCCGAACTGGCGGCGGACGAGCGCTTCCGCACCAATCCCGCCCGCGTCGTCCACCATGACGCGCTGATCCCGCTCATGCACGAGATCACGAAGACGAAGCCGATGGGCGAGTGGATGGCGATCCTCGAAGCCGCCGGCGTCCCCTGCGGCCCGGTCAACGACATCCCGGCGGCGATCGACGACCCGCACGCGCTCGGCCGCGGCTCCCGCGTGAAGCAGGCGCACCCGGTCGCCGGCAAGGGCTATGTGGAGACGCTCGGCAACCCGGCCAAGCTCTCCGCCACCCCCGTCACCTACCGCCGCCCGCCGCCGATGGTCGGCGAGCATACGGCGGAGGTGCTGGCGGAGCTCGGCTTCGACGAAGCGGCGCTCCGCGCGAAGGGCGCTCTCGGATGAATCCCCATCTCGGCCCGGACGTGAAGGACGAAGGCGCGGCCTACATCCACCCCACCGCCCTCATCCACGGCAAGGTGACGATGGCGGAGGGCGTCTCCGTCTGGCCCTATGTCGTGATGCGGGCGGAGATGCACGAGATCCGCCTTGGCGCCCGAACCAACGTGCAGGATCATGTGATGATCCATGTCGGCTATTCGACGCCGACCATCGTGGGCGAGGAGTGCTCGATCACCCACCGCGTCGTCCTCCACGGCTGCGAGATCGGGGATCGCTGCCTCATCGGCATCGGCGCGACGGTGATGGACGGCGCGAAGATCGGCGCGAATTCCATCGTGGCCGGCCAGGCCATCGTCTCCGAGGGCGCGGAGTTTCCCGAGAATTCCATCATCGCCGGCGTGCCCGCGAAGCTGGTGAAGGTGCGGGACAGCGGGGCTGCGAACCTCGTCAACGCGCGCTTCTACCACATCAACGCCCTCAACTACGCCAAGGGCGTGGAGCGGTTCTCGGAGGAAGACCTCCGCGCGATGCTCGCGCCTCAGGCGAAGGCGTAGGGCCCGCCCTTCTCCAGCGCCCGCTTCCAGGCCGGGCGGGCGTGAATCCAGTCGACGAAGGCGGCGAGCTTCGGCAACTTCGCCCCGAAGCCCTGCTTGATCGCCACTTCCGCCGGAAAGCTCAGCATCACGTCCACGGCCGAGAGATCGTCCAGTACGAAATGGCCCGAGTGGCGGAGAATCGCCTCCATATGGCCGAAATGGCTGGCGAGCTGCTCCTCGATCCGCGGCTTCAGCGGCGCGCCCGCCTCGCCGAGGCGGGATACGTAGAGGTTGAGGAGGATCGGCGTCATCGCCGAACCTTCAGCGAAATGCATGAGCTCGAGATGCGCGTCATGCGCCGCCGTGCCCGCCTCCGGGATCATCTGCGGCGCATGACGCGCGCAGAGCCATTCGACAATCGCCCCGCTCTCCGCGATCACCCGCCCCTCCGCCTCGATGACCGGGGACTTCCCGAGCGGATGCACGGCGCGAAGCGCGGGCGGCGCGAGGTTCGTCTTCGCGTCGCGCTGGTATGCGCGCAGCTCGTAAGGCAGGCCGATCTCCTCCAGCAGCCAGAGCACGCGCTGCGAGCGGGAATTGTTCAGGTGATGGACGATGAGCATGGCGCCTCCCTCTCGCCCGGACCCTCGCCGATTCCGCGCTCGCGCGCCAGCGCCCGCTTGCGCGTCGCGGCGGGCGGCGTAGGCTCTCGCCAGCGAGGGAGAGCGAGATGAGCGAACGCCGCACGATCACCACCATGTGCCCGATGAACTGCCACCCCACCCTTTGCGGCATGAAGGCGGAGGTGGAGGGTGAGAGGCTCCTCTCGATCACCGGGGACGAGACCAACCCGGATTCCCTCGGCTTCCTCTGCATGCGCGGGAACGCCGCGCACCAGATCGTTGGCAACCCCGCCCGCCTCCTCCATCCGCTGATCCGGGAGCGGCGGGGCGGGGCGTTCCGGCAGGCGACATGGGAGGAGGCCATGAGCCTCGTCGCCGCGCGGATGGAGGCGGCGGGCCCGGGGGCGAGCGGTTTCTGGCCGGGCCACGGCCTCGCCGCGAACGATTACGGCGTCGGCGTGAAGCGCGCGCAGGTCGAGCGTTTCGCCAATCTCCGGGGGGACCAGTTCTGGAACCCGGCGATGATCTGCTGGGGCATGGGCGGCTTCGGCTTCGGCATCACCGGCGCGCTGGATACCTCGACGAAGGAGGATATGGGCGCGAATTCCGCGATGATCCTGCTCTGGGGCGCCAACACCGTCAGCCAGGCGCAGACCATCCGCCATGTGGAGGAGGCGAAGCGGCGCGGCGCGCGGATCGTCTGCATCGACGTGCGGAAGACGGAGGCCGGCGCGTTGGCCCATGAAACCCTGATCGTGAGGCCGGGAACCGACGCCGCGCTCGCCCTCGCCATGATGCGCGTCATCGTCGCCGAAGGGCTCCATGACGCCGATTTCGTCGCCGCCCACACGCTAGGCTTCGACGCGCTCGAAGCGCATCTCCCCCGCTTCACGCCCGCATGGGCGGAGGCGGAGACGGGGGTGGAGGCAGCGCGCATCACCGCCCTCGCCCGCGATTATGCAAGAACGCGCCCGGCGATGATCGTCGCCGGCGGCTCCTCGCTCCACAAGGGCGCGAACACATGGCGCGCGGCCCGGGCGATCTCCTGCCTCCCGGCGCTGACCGGGGACTACGGCCGCCCCGGCGGCGGCCTCGGCCCGCGCCACGGCGCGCGGAGCCACGGCGCCGGCTTCGTCGACATCTCCGCGAAGGCGCGGCGCCCCGCCGGCCCGGTCGTCCCCAACCAGATGGAGGACATCGTCGAAGCGATGGAGACGGGGGCGGTGAAGGTGTTCCACTCCTTCGGCGCGAATCCGCTTTCCGCCTTCGCCGACACGAACCGCGCGCGCGCCGCCTTCGCGAAGGCCGATCTCGTCGTCGCGCATGACATCTTCATGAACCAGACGATCCGGGAGGCGGCGGACGTCGTCCTCCCCGGCACGATCTGGCTGGAGGAGATCGGGGTGAAATCCACCAACGGCTGGGTCCATCTGACCGAGCGCGCCCTGCCGCCCGCGGGCGAGGCGCGGCCCTCCTGGGCCATCCTCGCTGACCTCGCCGCCCGGCTCGGCATGGAGGATGTCTATCCCTGGCCCGATCAGGAAGCCGCCATCGACGCCGTGCTCGACCATCCCGGAACCGGCCACGCGACGGTTGCGAAGCTCCGCGCCGCGGGCGGTCGCCTGCCGCTCGCCATTGACCCCGTCGGCCATCCCGGCCGCGTCTTCGCCACGCCCTCCGGCAAGATCGAGTTTGTCTCCGACCGCGCCGCCGCGATGGGCCTCCCGCCGCTCCCTGAACCCGGGGAGGCGATGGACGGCGCCCATCCGCTCCGCCTCGCTCAGGGGCGGAGCTTCGCCCATTTCCATTCCTTCTACGACCATGGCCGCGCCCTCCCCGACCTCGTGGCGCGGGAGCCGGAGCCGCAGCTCTGGCTCGCCCCGGCGGACGCGGAGGCGCGCGGCGTGGAGGACGGGGACGCGATCATCCTGCGCAACAACCGCGGCGAATTCCGTGCCGCCGCGAAGGTCACTCCGCGGATGCCCGCCGGCGCCGTCTGGATGCGGGACGGATGGCCGGGCGCCAACGCGCTGACAGACGGCGCCTCCGTCCTGCCGGAGGCGGCGCTCGGCCTCTTCTGGTTCTCGGTCGGCCAGAACGGTTTCGGCGCTTCGGTGGAGGTGGAGCGGGCCTGAGCCCCGCTCAGCCGATCACCCGCCGCACCTCCAGCACCGGCCCGCCGCCTGCCTCCGCGATGCGGGCCTTCGCCGTCTCGAAGGGCTCCGCCGCCACCGCCATGTGATGTGCGTTGGCGTGAAGCATCATGGCCGGGGAGGTCATGATCGCGACATGCCCCTTCCAGAAGACGAGATCGCCTCGCTTCAGCGCCCCGCGGGCCGGAACCTCGCGCCCGAGCGCCGCCATCTGCATGTCGCTGTCGCGCGGGCAACTCATCCCCGCGGCCAGCAGCGCCGCCTGCACGAGCCCTGAACAGTCGAACCCGGCGGGCGAGCGGCCGCCCCAGAGATAGGGCGCGCCGAGGAAGCGCTCCGCCGTCCCGACCCAGAGCTTCTCCTCCGTCTCGACCGGCCGGAGCGCCGCCGAGGCGGCGAAGCCGCCCGGATCGAGCGCGACCCAGCCGCCCTCCGCCTCCCCCGTCACGGTTACGAGCGCGCCGAAGGGCACCGCACCGAAGGCGCGGGATTTCACGGCGGGCTCCGGATGGATCAGCGCCTGCAGCGCATGGACCCGGTGCGTCGGCGCCGTTTTCGGGTCTGGCATCAGGTCCGCCTGCGGCACATAGCCGACATAGCCGTCCCGCCGGCACTGGCCCCAGGCCCAGCCGCGCTCGACCTCATAGGCGTCGAAATCCTCTCCGAAGAGAAGCTGGCTGACCTGCTCCGAATCCGCATCCGGCCTCGCGCTCATCGGCGCGACCGGCACGGCGCAGCGCATCGGCTGGGCGGAGGCGTAGGCCTCCGCCTCCACCTTCCCGCGCAGCTCCAGCGGCGCGAGATCGGGGCGGACGGGGGTGACGCGCGGGTCCCCCGCGAAACGGTCCTCAGCCATGCCGCGCCTCCAGAACCGAAAAGACCGCCCGCGCCGCCATGCATTCCCCGCCCTTGGGGCGCCCTGGCGCAGCGGAATTGTTGAAGCCGTTGATGTCGAAATGCGCCCAGGGAATGCCTGCGCCGACGAAGCGCCGGAGGAAGAGCGCGGCGGTGATCGCCCCGCCGAACCCGCCCGAGGGCGCATTGTCGAGGTCCGCCACTGGCGATTTCAGGTCCTCGTCGTAAGGGTCCCAGAGCGGCAGCCGCCAGACCGGGTCCCGCGCCCGGCGCGAAGCGGCTTCGAGATCGGCGGCGAGCGCCTCGTCGTCGGTGAAGAAGGGCGGCAGGTCCAATCCCGTCGCCACCCGCGCCGCGCCGGTCAGCGTCGCGAAATCGACCATCAGCGCCGGCGGCGTCTCGGAGGCGAGCGCCAGCGCATCCGCGAGGATGAGCCGCCCTTCCGCATCCGTGTTCCCGATCTCGACCGTCAGCCCCTTGCGGGATTTCAGCACGTCCCCCGGCCGGAAGGCGCCGGCGGAGACGGCGTTCTCCACCGTCGGGATGAGGATGCGAAGCCGCACCTTCAGCCCCCGCGCCATCACCATGTGGCCGAGCGCGAGCGCCGCCGCAGCCCCGCCCATGTCCTTCTTCATCATCCGCATCGCCGCTGCGGGCTTCAGGTCCAGCCCGCCCGTGTCGAAGGCGACGCCCTTGCCGACGACCGTCACCGCCGGATGCGCCTCGTCCCCCCATGTCAGCTCGATCAGCCGCGGCGCCTCCGCCGCCGCCCGGCCGACCGCATGGATCATCGGAAAATTCGCCTCCAGCAGCGCCTCCCCGACGATGGAGGAGACCTCCGCCCCGTGCCGCGCGGCGAGCGCCCGCGCCGCCGCCTCGATCGCCTCCGGCCCCATGTCGTTCGCCGGCGTGTTGATGAGATCGCGCGCGAGATAGACGCCCTCCGCGATGGCGAGGAGCCGCGCCGCGTCCACGCCTTCCGGCGCCGCCAGCGTCGCCTTTTGCGGCGGCGCGGCCTTGTAACGGCCGAAGCGATAGGCGGCGAGGAGCCAGCCGAGCGCCGCCTCCTCCGCCTCATCCGGGTCGAGATCGCCCACGATCGCCCAGGGCCCTTCCGGCGCCTTCGCCGCGAACACCGCCAGCGCGAAGCGCCGCGCCCGCCGCCCCCGCGCATCGCCCCAGCCGAAAAGCGCGCCCGAAGCCGCGCCGCCCGGCCCGGGCAGGATCACGCTCTCCCCGAGCTTCCCCGCAAAGCCGTGAAGCCGCGCCCAGGCCGCCTCCGCCTCCGGCAGCGCGGCGAGCGCGGCCTCGGCCCCCTCGGCGGGGATCAGGCGCAGGGGCAGGGGCTTCGCGCCCCGGTCGGCGAAGGCTGGACTCATCGTCTTGAACTCCCGTCAGAAATAGAGGCCTAGGCCGAAGGAGCCGAAACCGACGCCGAGCCCGGCGCCGACGTTCACGCCGCCCGAGCCGACGCCTACGCCAAGGCTCGGATAGACCCGCGGATAGGACCGCGCCCGCGGCTCATATATTTCGGCATGGCGCGAAAGCCCGGCATCCTCCCGCGCCGTCCGCCAGCCCTCCAGCCAGTCCGCCTCCTCGGCCGCGGTCAGCGCCCGGCCCCCGCGGGCGCAGGCCTCGCGATAGGAAAGCAGCTTCGCCTCCGCCGCCCCCTCCCGCCCGTCCGAATAGCCGACAGCGCCCCAGTCCGCCCGGCACTGCTCGGGCGAAAGCGTCGCCGTCGTCGCCGCGCAGGCGGAGAGGAGGAGGGGCGCGAGCAGGAGGGCGAAGCGGCTCATGCGGGCAATCTATGCGCCCCTCGCGGCGAAAGCGAGGCGGTCAGCGCCCGCCCGCCACATCCACATGCGTCCCGGTCACATAGCTCGCCTCGTCCGACAGGAGCCACAGGATCGCGTTCGCCGTCTCCTCGGCCGTCCCCGCACGGCCGAGCGGCTGGTCCGGCCCCTGCGTCCTTGCCCGGTCCGCGAGCCCGGCGTCCGCGTGGATCTCCGTGTCGATGATCCCGGGCCGCACCGCGTTCACCCGCACCGAAGGCGCAAGCTCGAGCGCGAGGCCGCGGGTCAGCGTGTCCATCGCGCCCTTCGAGGCGGCGTATTCCGTGAAGTTGAACGCTCCGCCGAGCCGGGCCGCGGCGGAAGAGAGAAGCACGATGGAGCCGCCCGGCCCGCCCTTCGCCACAGGCATCCGCCGCGCCGCCTCCCGAGCAGTCAAGAGCGCGCCGGTCACATTCACTTCGATGACGCGGGCGATGCGCGCTGCGTCCATCTCTGCGAGCGGCATGACGGGGCCGACGATCCCGGCGTTCACCACGCATTTCGTGACGGAGCCGAGACTCTCCCCAAGGTCGAAGAGCGCGGAGAGATGCGCCTCGTCCCGCACGTCGCCTTTCAGCATCTCGCAGCGGACGCCGATGGCGATGGCGGACTCCGCCGTCGCCTCCGCCGCCGCGTCGTTCGAGACATAGGAGAAGGCGACGTCCCACCCCCGCTCCGCGGCCCCGAGGATGACGGCCCGGCCGATGCCGCGGGCGCCGCCGGTGATGACGAGAACAGGCATGATCTTCCTTTCGCTTTCAGCGAAGCTGCCCGCCCCGGCGCCGCAAGGTCAAGGCCCGGCGGGCGGTGGACAAAGCCCGCCCCCTCCTGTTCTCTGCCGGCAACCAGAAACCGGAGAGGATCCCCGATGAAAGCCCTGATCTGCGAAGCCTTCGGCCCCTACAAGAGCCATCAGGTGAAGGACGTTCCGGCGCCGGCGATGAAGCCCGGCCATGTCCGCGTCGCCGTCCGCGCGGCGGGCGTGAACTTCCCTGACATCCTGATCGTCGAGGGCAAGTACCAGTTCAAGCCGCCCTTTCCCTTCATCCCGGGCGCCGAGGCCGCGGGCGTCGTCACCGAGGTCGGGGAGGGAGCCTCGGGCTTCGCGCTGGGGGACAAGGTCTTCTTCGGCTCGATCCACGGCTGCTTCGCGACCGAGATCGTCGTGCCCGCCGCCAGCCTCTTCCGGATGCCCGAGGGCATGAGCTTCGAGACGGCGGCGGCCGTAAACCTCGTCTACGGCACCTCCTGGCACGCGCTGAAGGACCGGGCGCAGTTGAAGGCGGGGGAGACGCTCTTCGTCCTTGGCGCCGCGGGCGGCGTCGGCCTCGCGGCGGTGGAGCTCGGCAAGGCGGTCGGCGCCAAAGTCATCGCCGGGGCGAGCTCCGCCGAAAAGCTCGCCGTCTGCCGCGAGCATGGCGCGGACATGGTGATCAACTATGCCGAGGAGGACATCAAGGAGAAGGTGCGGGAGCTTTCCGGAGGCGGCGTGGACGTCGTCTACGATCCGGTGGGGGACAAGCTGGCCGAGCCCGCCTTCCGCGCCCTCGGCTGGGAAGGGCGCTATCTCGTCGTCGGCTTCGCGGGCGGCGAGATTCCGAAGCTCCCGCTCAATCTCACGCTCCTGAAATCCGCCGATGTGCGCGGCGTCTTCTGGGGCCAGTGGATCGCCCGCAATCCGGAGAAGCACAGGCAGAATGTATCGGAATTCCTGAAGTTCTGGGAGGAAGGGAAGATCAGCCCGCGCATCTCCTCCTCGCACCGCCTCGAGGATTTCGTGAAGGCCTATGACGACATCGCGGAGCGGCGGGCCATGGGCAAGGTCGTCCTGACGATGGAGTGAGTCGCGGCGGCGGGCTCAGCCCGCCCCGCCCTCCTCGGGCCGCGTCCAGATGAAGAGGAGCACGGCGGAGAGAACCGCCGCCTGCAGCGCCAGCAGCCAGGCCGCCAGTCCGAGCGCGAGCGAAATCCCGAAAGCCGCGCCGATGGAGGCGGTCGCCAGCCACTTCGCCCGCCGCCGGATCGCGCCGGAAGCCCGCCAGTCCGCGATCGGCGGGCCGAAGGTCGGATGCGCCAGCAGCCAGTCATGGAACCGCCCGGAGGAGCGCGCGAAGCAGAACGCCGCGAGGAGGAGGAACGGCACCGTCGGCAGGAGCGGCAGCACGACGCCCACCGCAGCGAAGCCGACGGCGAGACATCCCGAGAGGAGCCAGAAGAACCGCATCGCGCCTAGATAGAGGCTCGGCGCCCCCGCGTCACCGCGCGGCGGGAATTTTCTCCCTGTCCCATGGCGCTCCGCGCGCCTAGACTCGAAGGGAGGCGATGATGAGCGACGCCGGCCCTGCACTCTCGATCCTGACCGCCCTCGGCGGCCTCGGCATGTTCCTGCTCGGCATGTCGCTGATGACGGGCGGGCTTCGCGCCGTCGCCGGGGCGCGGCTCCGCGCCGGCCTTGCGCGCGCGACGGGGCGGCCCGCCCGCGCCGCGCTCGTCGGCGCCGGGGCGACCGCCCTCCTGCAATCCTCGAGCGCGGTGATCGTCACCGTCGTCGGCTTCGTCGGCGCCGGGCTGATGACCTTCCCGCAGGCGCTGGGCGTCATCCTGGGCGCCAATGTGGGGACGACGGCGACGGGCTGGATCGTCTCTCTGCTCGGTATCCGGCTCGACCTCGCCGCGCTCTTCGCCCCGCTCACGCTCGCCGGCGCCTTGATGAGCGCGCTCTCGCCGGGCCGCGCCGCCGCGCTTGGCCGGGCGCTCGCCGGGTTCGGCCTCCTCTTCATCGGGATCGAGGCGATGCAGTCCGGCATGGGCTTCCTCGCCGAACGGTTCGGGCCGGAAGCTTTCCCGGGGGACGATCTCGCCGGCCGGTTGCAGCTTGTCGGCCTCGGTCTCGCGCTCACCCTCGTCACGCAATCGTCGAGCGCCGGGATCGTCGCCGCCCTCGCCGCGCTCGCCTCCGGCCTCATCTCCTTCCCGCAGGCCGCCGCCCTCGCCATCGGGATGGATGTGGGGACGACCGTCACCGCCGTCCTCGCCACGATCGGCGGGCGGAGCGCGGCGCGCCGCACGGGCGCGGCGCATGTGATCTACAACGTCCTCACCGGGATCATGGCCTTCGCGCTCCTCACCCCGGCGGGCATGGCGGTTTCGGCATGGGAGCGGATGGCGGGCGGCTACTCGCCCGAAATCGCGCTCGTCGCCTTCCACAGCGGGTTCAACATCCTCGGCGCGCTTCTCGGCCTCCTCTTCATTCGCCCCCTAGCCCGGCTGATCGAGGCGCTGACGCCGGAGCGCGGGCCGCGCCTCACCGCGCCGCTGGAGGAGCGGCTGCTGGAGGAGCCGCCCGTCGCCGCGATGGCGGCCGCGGAGGCCGCGGCGCGGATCGCGGACGATCTTCTCGCCGCGCTCGCCCGCGCGCTTGGCGGCTCACCGGTCGACCTTTCCGCGAACCGGGAGGCGGTGGAGGCCCTGCGGCTCTATGTCGGGCGCATCCGGGTCGGCTCCGCCGATCCGGCTGTCCATGCGCGGATGAACCACGTCATCCACATGCTCGACCATCTCGCCCGGCTTCATCACCGCGCCGCGCAGGCCGAACGCCGCGCGCTTCTTGCCGCCGGCGGCGCGATGGAGGCCGAGGGCCGCGCGCTCGCCGCGTGCCTCGCCGCGCCGGAGGCCGGGCGCGAGGCTGCGGCCTCCGCCCTCCGCGCGCGGCTCGAAGCGGAGGCGGGCGCCTTCCGCGCGCGGGAGATCATGGAGAGCGCCCGCGGCGAGCAGAGCCTCGACGCGGCGATCGCCCAGCTCGACGCGATCCGCTGGGCGATTCGCGTCTCCGATCATGTCGCCCGTCTCTCCGTCCACCGGGGCGCGCTGGCGGAAGATCAGAGGTCGAGCAGCCCCTGAGCGCCCTTCGCCCGGCCCCGTTTCGGCGCCGCCGGCCCGCCCGCGGCGACGGCCCGCGCCTCCCCGTCCGCAAACTGTAGCGTCAGCGCCGCGCCGGGCTTCACCGCGCCCGCCCGCGTCACCACCCCCGCATCGCCCCGCACGATGGCGTAGCCCCGCGCCAGCACGCCTTCCGGCCCGAGCGAGAGGAGGAGCCGCCCGGCCTCCGCCAGCCGCCGCCGCTCCCGCTCCGGCGCGGCGGCGCCCGCGCGGGCGAGGCGGGCGGCGAGGCCGGCGAGCCGCGCCCGCCGCTCCTCCGTCCCGCGCCCCATCCGCTCCGGAGCCCGGTCGAGCCGGGCGGCGAGCCCGCCGAGCAGCCGGTTCGCCTCCCGAAGCCGTGCGGCGAGGATCTGCGGCCCGAACCGCCCCGCGGGGCCCGCAAGCATCCCCGCGCGCTTCTTCGCCGCGAGGGCGGAGAGGGCGCGCGGCAGGCCCTCGGCGCGCAGGTCGAGCCGCTGCCGCGCCTCCGCGATCAGCGCCTCGGGGCGGGGCAGGGCGCGGGCGAGGTCGCGCAGGCGGCGCCGCCGCTCCTCCAGCATCCGCGCCAGCGCGCGCGCCCGCCGCTCCTCCAGCCCCGCGAGCCGGGCGAGGAGCTCGCCCCGGACCGGCGCCGCCATCTCCGCCGCCGCACTCGGCGTCGGGGCGCGGCGGTCGGCGGCGAAGTCGATCAGCGTCACGTCCGTCTCGTGACCCACCGCCGAGATGAGGGGAATCTCCGATGCCGCGGCGGCGCGGACCACGATCTCCTCGTTGAAGCCCCAGAGATCCTCGACCGATCCGCCGCCCCGCGCGACGATCAGCACGTCGGGCCGGGGCAGCCCCGCCGCCGGAAAGGCGTTGAAGCCGCGGATCGCGGCGGCGACCTCCCCCGCGCAGGCCTTGCCCTGCACCGCCACCGGCCAGACCAGCACCTCCATCGGGAAGCGCTCCGCCAGCCGGTGCAGAATGTCCCGGATCACCGCGCCCGAGGGCGAGGTGACGACGCCGACGACGCGGGGCAGGAACGGAATGGGCCGCTTCCGCTCCGCCGCGAAGAGCCCCTCGGCCGCCAGCGCCGCCTTCCGCTTTTCTAGCTGCGCCATCAGCGCGCCCATGCCGGCGGGGGCGAGCCGGTCCACGATCAGCTGATAGCGGGACTGGCCGGGAAAGGTGGTGAGCCGCCCCTCGGCCACCATCTCCATCCCCTCCTCCGGCTCCGTCTCGAACCCGGCGGCGACGCCCTTCCAGGCGACGGCGTTCAGCACGGCGCGGTCGTCCTTCAGGTCGAAATAGAGATGGCCGGAGCGGGGGCGGGAGACGCGGCCGATCTCCCCCCTGACCCGCACCCGGTCGAACGCGCCCTCCACGACGCGCTTCACCGCGCCGGAAAGCTCCGAGACGGTGAGTTCGGGCAGGTTGCCGGGCGCGCCCGGCTCGTCTTCCAAGAGGTCCATGCGCCTTCGTAGCAAGCGGGGCAGGGCGCGTCACCTGCCGGCGGGCGAGGGGCCGGAATCGGGGGTTCTGGCCGGATTTCCATGGAAATCGGCCTCGGAGCATTGAAAAGGCTTGGAAAAAGTCGTGATCGATTGTTTCAGGCGTCGGAATGGGAGGCTCCATAACCCATGATGAGGGGCGCGCGACGCTCCCAAGAGCGCCCGGCCGATCTGACCCGCTGCAGATCGGCCCGCGCCCGCCGCCCCCTCGGCGGGCGCGTCTCGCGCCCACCGCGGCGGTCACGGTCCGATCTTCGAGCGACGCGGCGGCTTGGCGCCCCTCGCCCTCCGGCTTGCGCCTCCGGGCGACGGCCTCTGCGGCCTTCCACTGGAAGGCCGCTGATCGAGGCCGGGGGAAGGAACGGAAAGGTCGCGCTCTGTCCAATTCCTCTCGCGCGCCTTGCCCGCCCGAGCCCGCTTCGCTACGGACGCGCCAGCAGGGAGGGCGCCAGCCGCGCTCAAGCAGCCCGCAGGGCGGTAGCGCAAAGGGGGAATTCCATGGACATCCTCATTCTCGGCGGCGGCGGGCGGGAGCATGCGCTGGCGCGGGCGATCCGGCTCCACCCCGAGTGCGGTCGCCTCGTCGTCGCCCCCGGCAATGCCGGGATCGCCGCCATCGCCGAATGCGCGCCCCTCCCCATCGAGGATGGCGCCGCCGTCGCCGCTTTCGCGAAGGCGGAGGGGATCGGCCTCGTCGTCGTCGGGCCGGAGGCGCCGCTCGCCGCCGGCGCGGCGGACGCGCTCATGGAGGCCGGGATTCCCGTCTTCGGCCCCTCCCGCGCCGCGGCGATGCTGGAGGCCTCCAAGGGCTTCACCAAGGAAATCTGCGCCGCCGTTGGCGCGCCGACCGCCGCTTACGGCCGCTTTTCCGACCTCGAAAGCGCCCGCGCCTATCTCCGCGCGAAGGGCGCCCCCATCGTCGTGAAGGCGGACGGGCTCGCCGCCGGCAAGGGCGTCACCGTGGCGGAGACCATGGCGGAAGCGGAGGCGGCGCTCGACGCGATCTTCGCCGGCGCCCACGGCGCGGCGGAGGTGGTGATCGAGGAGGTGCTGCGGGGCGAGGAAGCCTCCTTCTTCGTCCTCTGCGACGGCGCCCGCGCCCTCCCCCTCGGCTCGGCGCAGGACCACAAGCGCGCCTTTGACGGGGACGAGGGGCCGAATACCGGCGGCATGGGCGCCTATTCCCCCGCCCCGGTGATGACGGCGGAGGTCGAGGCCCGCGCGATGCGGGAGATCGTGGAGCCCTGCCTTGCGGAGATGGCCCGCCGCGGCGCGCCCTTCCGCGGCGTGCTCTTTGTCGGGCTTATGATCGAGGCTGGCGTTCCGCGCCTCGTCGAGTTCAACGTCCGCTTCGGGGACCCGGAATGCCAGGCGCTGACGCTCCGGCTCGGCGACGCGCTCCTCCCCCTCCTCCTCGCCGCCGCCGAAGGGCGCCTGCCCGAGGCCGCGCCGCCGCTCCGCCCCGTCCATGCCCTCGCCGTCACCGTCGCCGCCAAGGGCTATCCGGGCGACTATGCGAAGGGCGAACCGATCCGCGGGCTCGACGCGGCCGGCGCCCTTCCCGGCGTCACCATCTTCCACGCCGGCACGGCGCGGGATGGGGAGGAGATCGTCTCGAACGGCGGCCGCGTCCTCACCGTCACGGCGAAGGGGGAGACGCTCGCGGAGGCGCGGGCGCGGGCCTATGCGGCGGTGGATCTTGTCGACTGGCCGGGCGGTTTCTGCCGGCGGGATATCGGCTGGCGCGCGCTCGGCGGCTGAGACCGGAGGCGCGTGCGAGCCTATGTCACAAAAGTGTCATAAATCAGGACTCTGTTTCGAAACAGAGCCTTGACCCCCCTGCGCACTGTGCGCAGAGGCTCACCGCCCCAGCAGCGCCCGCGCCACATCCTCCCGGATTTCCCGCCGCGCGACCATCTCCGCCGCCACCCGGTCGATCTCCGGCCCCTCCGCCCCCGCCGCGATGGCGACGTTGCGGGCGTGGAGCCCCATATGCCCGCGCTGGATGCCTTCCGTCGCCAGCGCCCGCATGGCGGAGAAGTTCTGGACGAGGCCGACCGCGGCGATCACCCGCGCCAGCCTGTCCGCCCCCTTCGCGCCCATGACCTTCAGCGCGAGCCGCGCCGTTGGATGCGCCTTCGTCGCGCCGCCCACGATCCCGACCGGCATGGGCAACTCGATCAGCCCGGAAAGATCGCCCGCGGCCGTCTTCTCATAGCGCGTCAGCGGGCCGTAGCCGCCGGGCCGCGTCGCCGCGAAGGCGTGCGCGCCGGCCTCCAGCGCCCGCGTGTCGTTGCCGGTGGCGAGGCCGACGGCGGAGATTCCGTTCATGATCCCCTTGTTGTGCGTCGCCGCCCGATACGGGTCCGCGAAGGCGAAGGCGGCGGCCTCCAGCATCCGGTCCACCACCTCCGCCCCGATCTCCGCCGCGGGCCAGACGGCGCGGGCGCGCACCAGCCGCCGGTCCGCAAGGTTCGAGAGGATACGGAGGCCGACGCGCCCGCCCGTCCAGCGCTCGACATGCGGCGCGAGCCGCTCCGCCATCGTGTTGACGGCGTTGGCCCCCATCGCGTCCCGCACGTCGACGATCAGGTGGAGGATCAGGAACCCGCCCGCGACCCGCGCCTCGATCCCCCGGAACCCGCCGCCGAGGGAGACGAGCATCGGGTCGCACTGGTCGCAGAGCGCGCCGATCTCCGCCTCCCGCTCGAAGAGCTTGGCGCGGGCGGCGAGCGGGTCCGAAAGGCCGATCACCTGAACCTGCGCGATCATCCGCGGCGCATCCGCCGAGGTGAAGACGCCGCCCGAGGCGCGGCAAGCCTTCGCCCCGTTGCAGACCGCGGCGATGACGGAGCTTTCCTCCGTCGCCATCGGAACCAGCGCCTCCTCCCCGTCCACAATCAGGTTGGTGGCGACGCCGAGCGGGATCGCCATCACGCCGATCACGTTCTCGGACAGATGGTCGGCAAGTTCGCCCTCGGCCTCGGAGGCCGCGGCGAAGCGCGCGACCTCGGCGGCGTCGAGCCCCGCGGCCTTCGCCACGGCTTCGAGCCGCTCGGCGCGCGACAGGTTGTGGAATCCCGGCAGTCTCGATGTGGTCATGGCCCTCTCCCTCGGGCGGGAGAGGGCCGGGTTCCGGCCCGTCTGTCAACGGGCCGGAGCGCTGTTCAGGCCCGCTTCCGCCGGATGAAGGCGACGGCGCCGAGCGCGCCGAGGAGGAGCGGGAGCGTGGCCGGCAGCGGCACGGCGCCGACCTGGACGTTGATCGTCGACGAGGCGAGAAGCGTGCTCGTCCCCTTGGCGAAGGCGCTGAGCGTGATCGTGTAGAGGCCCCGCTCGTTCGGATCGAAGGACGAAAGCTGCGGCAGCAAGCCGACGAGGAAAAGGAAGTTGACGGAATTCTGCGCGACATTGTTCGACTCGATGAGCGCGCTGTAGCTCGCCTCGTCTGTCGCCTTGGAGCCGCCGCCGTTGCCCGTCGTGTTGTTCCCTATCGCATGGTCCGCGACGGTGAAGCTGTTGATCGGGTCGAACAACACGTCGACTCTGGTCCCTGCACCCGGGTCCCCGTCGATCGCGAACAGATAGTCGAGATCGTCCAGCGCACGGCCCGACCCGTCGAAACCCGAGTTGATCGACCACTCGAAGTTCCACTTCGCGGCCTGCGGGTTGTTCGGCGCGAAGCCGAAGCCCGGGGAGGGCGCGCCGGTGTCGAACGAGTAGGTACCGGCGCCGTTCGAGTTGAACGTGTTCTCGGGCAGGTTCGACGCGTTGAACCGCACCTTGGCGCGCAGCCCGATCTCGACGCCGTTCGACCGGTCCACCGTGAACCCGCCATTGGCGTTGCCGGAGCCGAAGATCACGTCCGGCGTCACGTTCTGGTCGAAGAGCAGCGGCGCCGCCTGTGCGGCGCCCGCAAAGGCCAAGGACGCCGCGAGCGCGGCGACTATCGTCGTTTTCATGATTTCGTCCCCATCGTTGAGCGAGGGGAGCGGGCGACAATCAAACACGACGCGCTTCACGCGATCCGCCCGAGCCCCACAAACACGTCGCGAGCGTTACACGGCGCTGTGAGAATCGCAACGATTGATTAACCACCCGCCCGCCCCGCGCGGTTGCGGGGCGGGCGGGGGGGCTCAGAGGTCCCGCACGTCCGCGAGCCGCCCGGTCAGCGCCGCGGCGGCGGCCATGGCCGGGCTCATCAGGTGGGTGCGCCCGCCGCGGCCCTGCCGCCCCTCGAAATTGCGGTTCGAGGTGGAGGCGCAGCGCTCGCCCGGCGCCAGCTTGTCGGCGTTCATGGCGAGGCACATGGAGCAGCCGGGCTCGCGCCAGTCGAAGCCCGCGGCCTTCAGGATATCCGCGATCCCCTCCTCCTCCGCCATCGCCTTCACGAGGCCGGAGCCGGGGACGACCATGGCGCGGAGGCCGGACTTGACCTTCTTGCCCTCGACGACCTTCGCCACCGCCCGCAGGTCCTCGATCCGCCCGTTGGTGCAGGAGCCGATGAAGACCGTGTCGATGGCGACATCGCGGAGCGCCATGCCGGGCGTGAGGCCCATATATTCGAGGCTGCGCGCCGCGGCGGCCTGCTTGCCCGGGTCGGCGAAGCTCTTCGGGTCGGGCACCACGGCAGTGATCGGCAGCACGTCCTCCGGGGAGGTGCCCCAGGTGACGACCGGCGCGATGTCCTCGCCCCTGAGCGTCAGCACCTTGTCGAAATGCGCGCCCTCGTCGGAGAAGAGCTTGCGCCACTCGGCCACCGCCATCTCGTAGGCGGCGCCCTTCGGCGCGTGCGGGCGGCCCTTCACATAGTCGAACGTCTTCTCGTCCGGCGCGATGAGGCCGGCGCGGGCGCCGCCCTCGATCGCCATGTTGCAGACGGTCATCCGCCCTTCCATCGAAAGCTCGCGGATCGCCTGCCCGCAATATTCGATCACATGGCCGGTGCCGCCCGCGGTGCCCGTCGCGCCGATGATGGAGAGCGTGATGTCCTTCGCGGTGACGCCGAGGGGGAGGGAGCCCGTCACCTCCACCTTCATGTTCTTCGACTTCTTCTGGATCAGCGTCTGCGTCGCCAGCACATGCTCGACCTCGGAGGTGCCGATGCCGTGCGCCAGCGCGCCGAAGGCGCCGTGCGTCGCGGTGTGGCTGTCGCCGCAGACGATGGTCATGCCCGGCAGGGTCCAGCCGAGTTCCGGCCCGATGATGTGGACGATGCCCTGCCGGATGTCGGTCACGTCGTAATAGGTGATCCCGAATTCCTCGGCGTTCGCCTTCAGCGTCTCGACCTGGATGCGGCTTTCCTCGTCGTCGATGCCGCCGGCGCGGTTCGTCGTCGGCACGTTGTGGTCCGGCACGGCGACGGTCATGCCCGGCTGGCGGACCTTCCGGCCCGTCATGCGAAGGCCCTCGAAGGCCTGCGGGCTCGTCACCTCATGGACGAGGTGGCGATCGATGTAGAGGAGGCAGGTGCCGTCCTCCGCCTCATGGGCGAGGTGGGCGTCCCAGATCTTGTCATAGAGGGTCTTCGGCGCGGGCATGGGTCTCTCCCATCGGTGAATCGGCAGGCTGGCGTTCTGGTGCGGGCCCGGTTCAGGAGGCGCGTGCGCGCCGGGCGAACCCGGCGAAGAACCGCCAGGGCAGCCGCTTCCTGTCGTCGATCTCCGCGCGCCGGCTCATGGGGTTTCCTCTAGCCGAGGGCGGGCGCGCCGGCAAGCGGAGCGGGGCGGTCATGCGAAAGGGTGCGCATTCATCTTCTTTGTAAATTCCACAGGGTCGATTGGGGCTGGACCGTATCCAGGAGCGCCCGGCTGATCTGACCCGCGGCAGATCAGCCCGCGCCCGCCGCCCCTCCGGCGGGCGCGTCACCGCGCCCACCGCGGCGTGCACGGCCCGATCTTCGACGTCCAGGCGAGCTTGGCGCCCCTCGCACTGCGGCTTGCGCCTCCGGGCGACGGCCTCGGCATCTCTCCCCCGGAGAGATGCGCTTCGAGGCCGGGATAGGCATGGAGAGCGGGCGCGGAGTGCGAACCGCTGTCCTCTCACGCCAGCCCCACCTCCCGCAGCACCGCATCCGTATCGCGCCCCCGGCCGCGCTGGGCGGGCGGGCGGGGCGGGCGGGCGTCCGGGCGAAGCGGGGGGCGGGCGCCGCCTGCATCACGCCGCCGACCGGCGCGAGCACGCCGCGCGCCGCCATCTGCGGATGCGCCGGCGCCTCCTCCCAGTCCATCACCGGGGCGACGCAGGCGTCGGACCCGGCGAAGGCCGCCGCCCATTCATCCCGAGTCCGCGTCGCGAAGACCTCTTCGTAGAGCGCGTGGCGCGCCGGCCATTCCGCCCTTTCCTCCTGCGTCTCCCCGTGCGCCGCCGGCAGCCCGGCGATGCGGAGGAGCGCGGCGTGGAACTGCGGCTCCAGCGCGCCGACGGAGAGGAACTTCCCGTCCCGGCAGCGATAGGTCCGGTAGAAGGGCGCGCCGCCGTCCAGCAGGTTCGCCTCCCGCTCGTTCCGCCACCAGCCGCGGGCGAGGAAGGAATGGAAGAGCGACATGAGCGCCGTCGCCCCGTCGATCATCGCCGCGTCGACCACCTGCCCCCGGCCCGAACGCCCCCGCTCGTAGAGCGCGGAGAGGACGCCGAGGAGAAGGAACATCGTCCCTCCCGCATAATCCGCCCCGATGTTGAGCGGCGGCGGCGGCGTCTCCCCCCGCCGGCCGATGGCGTTCAGCACGCCCGTGATCCCGAGATAGTTGATGTCGTGGCCGGCGGTGGGGGAGAGCGGGCCGTCCTGCCCCCAGCCCGTCATCCGCCCGAAGACGAGGCCGGGATTGGCCGCGAGCATCGGTTCGGGCCCGAGGCCGAGCCGTTCCATCACGCCGGGGCGGAAGCCCTCGATCACCACATCGGCCCGCGCAATCAGCCGCTTCGCCGCCTCCAGCCCGCGCTCGCTCTTGAGGTCGAGCGCGGCGGAGCGCTTGCCGCGGTTCACGATGTCGGTCGGGTCCGCCGGCCCCGCCTTGCGGACGATCAGCGTCACCTCCGCGCCGAGATCGGCGAGGAACTGCCCCGCCAGCGGGCAGGGGCCCAGCCCCTCCATCTCGATGACGCGCAACCCCGCGAGCGGCCCCGCCGCCTTCCCCTCATCCATCCCGTCCCTCCTGCCGCGCCTCTCCGGGCGCTGTTCGATTCGCATCGTTCGCGCCGGACCTTGCCCGAGCGCCGCGCCCCGCGCCAGCGCCTCAGGCGAGGCCGAGCGAGACGAGCATGGAGGGAATCTGCCGCCGCATGGCGAAGAAGCCGCGGTCCGCATGGGGCCAGGCGACCTCGTCATGCGGGCGCATGAGCCGGATCAGCCGCACCCCCGCCGCCTCCATCTCCGGCTCCGCCGCGTCGAGATGCGCGGCGGCGGGGCCGATGGCGGGGCGGGCGGTGACGATGAAATGCAGGTCATGCCGTCGCGCCCAGTCGATCAGCGCGGCGGGCCAGAGCCGGTCCTCCCCCCGCTCCGCCTCGACGCCGAAGCGCGCCGAGGCGCGGGCGAGCGCGTCGCGGAGCGCGCCCTCCGCAAAGGCGCGGGCGCGGACCCCTGCCGGAAGGGGCGAGCGCCCGTCCACCGCCGAAAGGCCGAGGATCGCCGCCGGCGGATAGGGCGGCGCGAGGCTTTCCGGCGAACAATCCTCGCCGTGCAGGAGGAGGCCGTATCGCCCGCCGCCGAACCGCTCGCCCCGCGGCGGCGGCGCGGTGGCGGGGAGCGCGGAGGCGGGCGGCGCCTCCGCCGCTGTCGCGAGGCCGGCGGGGCGGAACCGCCCGGCGGTGTAGGTCTCGATGTTCTCCGCCCGCGCGAGATAGGTCTTGCCCTGCGTGTGCAGCCCCGCCACCCAGCGCCAGCCGAGCGTGTTCGAGGCCGGGTCCCCGTCCATCAGGTGCCGGAGGAAGAAATCCGCGCCGAGGACCCAGGGCAGCCGCAGCGTGAAGATCCAGATCGAGGCGAACCACATCCGCGCGTGGTTGTGGAGCCAGCCCGTCTCCTTCAGCTCCCGCGCCCAGTCGTCGAAGCCCTCGATCCCGGCGCGGCCCGAAACAGCGGCCTCATAGGCGGCGAAGAGGCCCGGATTGCGCTCGAACCGCGCCAGCTGCCGGTCCAGCTCCACCCGGTAGGCGCGCCAGATCGCCGGCCGCCGCTCCATCCAGCCTTTGTAGTAGGAGCGCCAGAACACCTCCTCCACGAACTTCCCCGCCGCCTCCGGCCCATGCGCGGCAAGCGCGGCGGAAAGCGCCTCGTCCTCGAGGATCAGGCGATGGCGGAGATAGGGGGAGAGGCCGGAGACATTGCTCCTGTCCGCCGGTCCGAAATCGAAATTCCGCCGCTCGGCATAGGCGCTTCCGGCCCGCGGCGCGAACTCCGCGAGCCTCGCAAGGCCCGACGCACGGTCAGGACGCCAGCCCCCCTCCATCGTTCCCCGCCTTCTCGCCCGCCTTCTTCCTGCGGCAGCGTTCAGAGCAATAAAGGACCGATTCCCAGTCTCGCGCCCATTTTTTCCGCCATGCGAAAGGCTTTCCGCAGATTGGACAGGTCTTCGTCGGCAGGTCGCCCTTGCGCCGCATCTTCACTCCGGGAATGGCAGCGAGAGCTGCCCCTCCGCCGCCTTCCGCCGCCCGCCGCGATGGGGAATCCCCGCCCGGCGGGAGCCGTGCTTCGCCTGGATCGCCGCCGCAGGCCCCGCGAATCCCGCCGCCTCCCGCCGGCGCCAGAGCGCCTCCCGCGCCCGCCGCGCCGCCGCCTCGTGATCGATCAGCGGCGGCGGATAGGCGAGCGCGCGCGCCCCGTCCCAGAGCCAGGGTTCATGGATGAGCGGGGCGGGAACGGGGCCGAGCTCCGGCAGCCAGCGGCGGATGAAGGCGCCCGTCGCGTCCTGGTCCTTCCCCTGCTTCACCGGGTTGTAGATGCGGATCGTGTTCACGCCCGTCATCCCCGCCTGCATCTGGACCTGCGGCCAGTGGATGCCCGGCTCGTAATCGGTGAAGAGCCGGGCGAGATGCGCCCCCGGCCGCCGCCAGCCAAGCCCGAGATGATGCGCGGCGAGGGAGACGAGCATCGCCCGCATCCGGAAATTGAGCCATCCCGTCGCTGCGAGGCTCCGCATGCAGGCGTCCGCAAAGGGCAGGCCCGTCTCGCCGTTCGCCCAAGCGTCGAAGCCCTCGCCCGCGGCTTCGTCGCCGCGATAGGCGGGGTGGAGCGCCCGGCGTTCGATCTCCGGCTCGTCCTCCAGCTTCTGCATGAAATGGTCGCGCCAGTGCAGCCGGCCGGAAAAGGAGGCGAGCGCGCCGGGCCAGAGCCCGCCCGGCCGCTCCGCCCGCCGCGCGGCGAGCGCCTGCGCCGCCTCCCGCATCGAGAGCGTCCCCCAGGCGAGATGGGGCGAGAGGCGGGAGCAGGCTTCCGCCGCCGGAACCGGCGCGGACATGGCGCGCCTGTAGGTCTCCCCCCGCTTCGCGAGGAAGCTTTCGAGCCGCTCGAGCGCCGCGCGTCGCCCGCCCGCCTGCCGGCCGGGGCACGGGTCGGGCGCGAGGCCGAGGGCGGCGGCGGAGGGGATCGGGCCGGGCTCCACGCCGGAAAGCGGCGGGAGCGCGGGCGGCTTCGCGACGGGCTCCGCCATGAACGCATCCCAGCGCCGCGCCCAGCCATCCCGGCTCCCGATCCGGCGGATTACGCCCGCTTGCCGGAACTCCCGCCAGGGAACGCCCCGCGCCCGCGCCCAGGCGGCGACGCGCCTGTCCCGCGCGAAGGAATGCAGGTCCCCCGTCTCCTCATGGCTCCAGAGCCCGGCGAGCCCGTGCGCCCGCCTGATCGCCTCGAACACCGCCTCCGGCTCCCCGAGACGGATGACGAGCGGCTGCCCGAGCGCCGCGAGCGCCGCCCGCAGCTCCGCGAGGCACTCGGAAACGAAGTCCCGGTGCCGCCCGGCCATCGTCTCCTGCCCCCACCATCCCGGCTCCGCGACGAAGAGCGGGAGGACAGGCCCGGCCTCCGCCGCGGCGGCGAGCGGGCGGTGATCCTCCACGCGGAGGTCGCGCTTGAACCAGACGATGTGGAGCGGGGCGGGCATGGCGCGGGAGATAGGGCGGGGGAGGCGCGGGGCGATGCGCGCTCCGTCACGCCCTGTTGCGCAGCGTCACGGCGCCGCGCGCTGGCGTTGCGTCACGCCTTCCTTAACCCGCAATCCGGCACCATACTCATGTCATGAAAACGCGGCCCCAGACCCGGAACGAGATCGCCGCAGACGCGGTCGTCCATGCGCTCGGCGTCAGCTTCGCGCTCATCGGCGGGCCGATCCTGATCGGGCTCGTCGCCTCGCACCGGGAGCCGGGCTCCATCGCCGCCGTCTCGATCTATGTCGCGACGCTGATCGCGATGTTCTCGCTCTCCGCCAGCTACAACCTCATTCCTTTCGAGCGGGCGCAATGCTGGCTACGGCGGCTCGACCATTCGACGATCTACCTGAAGATCGCCGGCGCCTACACGCCGTTCGCGGCGATTTCCGTGGGCGGGCTGGTGGGCAACGGCCTCCTCGCCGTCGTCTGGGGCGCCGCCGCCGTGGGCATCATGCTGAAGCTCGCCTTCCCCCGCCGGTTCGAGACGCTGTCGCTCATCCTCTATCTCGGCATGGGCTGGGCCGCGCTCGCCGTCGCCGGCGACGTGGCGGCGAGCGTGGAGGGGGGGACGATGATGCTCATCGTCATCGCCGGCCTCCTCTATTCCGGCGGCGTGATCTTCCATCTCTGGCAGCGGCTGCCCTACCAGAACGCGATCTGGCACGTCTTCGTCCTTGCGGCGACGGCGGTGCTCTACGGGGCCGTGGCGCTGGAATTCGCCTGAGCCCGAAAGCCGGGCTCTGGCGGGATTGTTTCAGGGTCATCACGGAAAAGATCGTTCTGAATCAACGGAATTTTCCCGATAACCATGGTTATGCGCTCAGGCGGCCGCCTCCGCCTCGATCTCCACGAGCAGCGCCGGGTTCACCAGCCCGCTGACGAAGAGGAGGGTGGAGGGGACGCGCACCTCCCCCAGCCAGGCGCCCCGCGCCGCCCGGAGCGCGCCGAGATCCTCCTGCCGCACGAGGAAGATGCGAAGCATCACGAGGTGCTCCTTCGTCATGCCCGCCTCCCGCAGGCAGGCGTCGATATTGGCGAGGGCCTGCTCGCACTGGGCCTCGATCCCCTCCCGCATCGTCCCGTCGGGCGCGAGGCCGATCTGCCCCGAAAGCGTGAGGCGCACGCGCGCGCCCTCCGCCCGGCAGCCGTGGCTGTAGTTCGGCACGCCGAGCGAGACGATCTCCGCCGGGTCGATGAGCTTCCGTTCCATCTTCTTCTCCTTCAGTTCCGCCAGGCCAGCAGCCGCTTCTCCAGCGCCCCCACGCCAGCGCTCACCACGAGGCCGAGCAGCGAGAGGAGCAGCACCCCGGCGAAGAGCCGTTCGAGATCGTAGAGCGCGCCCGCCTCCAGAATGTAAGCCCCGATCCCGTATTCCGCCCCCAGCATCTCCGCCGCGACGAGGAGGATGATGGAGATGGCGAGCGAGACGCGGAGGCCGGACAGGATACCCGGCAGCGCCGCCGGCATCACGATCTGCGCGACGATGCGGCCCCAGGGCATGCCGAAGCTTTGCCCCATGCGGATCAGCGTCCGGTCCACATTGTCCACCGCCCCCCAGGTAGCGACGACTGTTGGCGTGAAGGCGCCGAAGGCGATCAGCGCGTATTTCGAGCCCTCCCCGATCCCGAACCAGATCACGAAGAGCGGCAGCAGCGCGATCTTCGGAATGGGGAAGATCGCGGCGACAAGCGGCGCTAGCCCCGCCCGCGCCAGCGTGAAGAGCCCGATGGTCACGCCCACGGCGATACCTGCCGCGATCCCCATCGCCGCGCCGGCGACGAGGCGCGAGACGGAGGGGACGAGATGCTGGAGAAGAAGCCCCGTCTCCGCCAGCCGCCAGAGCGTCAGGCCGACATCCGAGGGTTTCGGCAGCGTGAGGTTCGAGATGACCCCGCTCCGCGTCCCCGCCTCCCAGACGAGGAGGATGAGGAGGAAGAGCGCGGGCGCGGCCCAGCGCGCCGTGCCGGGCCGGAAGCCGCCGCCGCGGAAGGGCACGGGCCGCGTCTCCTCAGACATCGAGCAACTCCCGGTCCGCCTCCGCCGCCTCCGCCCGCATCATCTCCCAGAGCCGCCGCTCGACCGCGACGAGCGCCGGGTCCGCCGCGCTCCGCGCCTCCAGCGGCGCGTCGATCTCCACCACCTCCCGCACCCGGCCGGGCCGGCGGGAAAGGATGGCGACCCGGTGGCCGAGCCGGACGGCCTCGCCGAGATTGTGCGTGACATAGACCGCGGTGAAGGGCCGCCGGAGCCAGAGCGAGACGAGATCGTCCATCAGCAGCTCCCGCGTCTGCGCGTCGAGCGCGGAGAGGGGCTCGTCCAGAAGCATGACGGCGGGCTCCACCGCCAGCGCGCGTGCGATGGCGACGCGCTGCTTCATGCCGCCGGATATCTGCCGGGGCAGGGCCCCCGCGAAATCCGTCAGCCGCGTCCGCGCCAGAACATCCGCGACGATCTCCGCCCGCCGCGAAGCGGGCATCCGGTGATGTTCGAGCGCGAGGCGCACGTTCCCCTCCACCGTTCGCCACGGCAGGAGCGCGAAATCCTGAAAGACATAGGTGAGCGGGTTGAGGCAGCCGGGCGGCGCCTCCCCCCGCATCTCGACCCGTCCCTCCGAAGGCTGCTCCAGCCCGCCGAGGAGCCGCAGCAGGGTGGACTTGCCGCAGCCCGAAGGGCCGACGAGACAGAGGATGCGCCCCGCCTCCACGTCGAGGTCGATCCCGGAGAGAACCTCCGTCCCGCCATAGCGATGGCTCACCCGGTCGAGGCGGAGCTCCACCCCCCGCGGCCCCGCTCAGATCGCCGGGGCGAAGGAGCCGTCCACCAGCGTCTCCATCGTGACGGAGGCGGGGACGAGCCCCTCCGCCTTGAACCAGTCGAGCTGGTCGCCGATGGAGGCCATGTTGAGCGCCGCGCCCTGGTTCATGCGCATCGCGCCGTTCACGATCTTGGGCTTCGCCGTCTCGTAGTCCTCGTCGGCGTAGACGTATTTGTGGATGAGCCTCGTCATCTCCTCCGCCGCCTCGTCCCCCGCCGTCCGGTCGATCAGGGCGGCGTTGAAATCCGCCGCGCCCTTCGCGAAGGCGGCGATGAAGGCCTCCGCCTGCGCCCGGTCGTTCGCCGCGGTTTCCGCCGAGGTGAAGACGGTCGTCACCTGATAATCCGGCAGGTAATCCGCCACCCAGCCGATCTGCTTCGCGGCTCCCGAGGCGGCGAGCGGCTTGCCGATATGCGGCACGATGGTCCAGGCGTCCACCTGCCCGGATTTCAGCGCGCCGATGATCGCCGGCACCTTCTGCAGCGGCACGAGGTCGATCCCGCCGGGGAAGCCCTCGGCGGCGGCGATCTTCGAGGCCATGTAGTGGAAGGAGGAGCCGGCGGTGGTGTTGCCGAAGGTCCGGCCCTTGAGCCCGGCCGGCGTCGTCACCCCCGCTTCCCAGGCCGCGTTCGAGGCGAGGATGAGTTGGCCGTCGATCCCCTTCTCCTCCTGAAGCCCGCCGCCGATGACCTTCACCGCGCCCTTCTCGGCCAGCGAGATCAGCCCGCCCGAGATCGCGGTGACGCCGAAGCCGACATCGCCGGAGGCGATGGCGACGGCCATCGGCTGCGCCGCCTGGAAGAAGCTGAACTCGACGTCGAGCCCCGCCTCCCTGAAATACCCCCGCTCGAAGGCGACGAAGGAGGGGGCGTGGCTGGTGAAGCGCAGCGCGCCCACCATCGTCTTCGAGGCGGCGCGGGCCGGCAGCGAAAGCGCGGCGACGGAGGCGATGCCGGCGGCAAGCGCGCCGCGGCGGGTCAGCATGGTCATCGGGATCTCCCTTCGGGATGTCGGCGTTTCCGGCCGCTGTTGTAGCGGCGCATCAGTGCGGGGCCAAGCGGCTTCGGCGCCTGCGTGACCTTGCGGCGCCTGTGCGCCGGGGCCTTGTTTCGGACAGAATCGAGGCTCAGTTGACGTCCACGTAAGTCGCGCTTCCCTGGCGCGCTCTGTGCAAGCGCGGAGCTCTATCGTGGGGACTGACATGAAACTCGCCATCGCCGGCGCGATCTGCGCCATCGCCGCCTCGGCCGCGCCCGTAGCCGCCACGCCGCTGTCCGCGCTCGATCTGATGCGCGGCTTCAACAACATCGTGCTCGGAAATCTCCAGACCAATGTGGAGACGGAGGGCACGCTCTTCGTCGGCGGCAACTATACGGGCAACGGCGCGACCGTGAATCCGCGCAACCTGCCCGATGTCGATCTCGGCGGCGGGGTTTCGGGCGCCCTTGTCGTCGGCGGCGCGCTTTCGGCGGCGAACGTGAACCTCAACAATGGCTCCGCGCATATCGGCGGCTCCGTCTCGACGAACTTCAACAACAATGGCGGCCGCGACATCGCCATCGGCGGCGCCTTCGCGGGCAACCTGAACCTCAACGGCGGCGCGGCGACCATCGCGGGCGCCCGTTCGGGGAACATCAACCTCAATGGCGGTTCGGTGACGCAGGCGCCCGTCGCGCCCGTTCCCTTCGCCGAGGTGGCGGCGACGCTTCTCGCCCTTTCCTCCGAGCTTTCGATGCTGGACGCGACGGGGGGGATCGCCAGTCTCTCCGACAACAACAATGTGAGCTTCCAGTCCGTCGCCGGGCCGGACGGCATCGCTGTCTTCAACCTCGACTTCGACACGAACGCCTCGATCTTCGGCGTCGCCGGCACGTTCAACGGGGTGAACGCGGCGCCGGGCGTGACGACGATCGTCAACGTCGCGGGCAAGAACGTTTCGTGGAGGCTGAACGGCAACCAGAACTTCCCCGGCGTCCTCTTCAACTTCTTCGAGGCGGAGGAGCTGAGTATTCAGGCAAGCTTCAACGTCTCGATCCTCGCGCCGAAGGCGACCGTGCGGCTCTCCGGCGGCGGGATCAACGGCACGCTTGTCTCGGGCAACCTGTTTCAGGACGCCGAGGTTCGCCCGCTGACCTTCCAGGGCGACCTGCCGCCGGTCAGCCAGGTGCCGCTTCCGGCCTCCGCCTTTTTGCTCCTCGGCGGGCTCGGCCTCCTTGGCGGGCTCCGCGCGCGGCGGCGCGCGGCCTGATCTAGGCGTTGAAGGCGGCGAGGAGGCCGGCGGTCGAGCCGTCCAGCCCCTCCGCCTCACGCTCCCCCTTCACGATCGGCGCGAGTTCGTTCGCCATCGCCTTGCCGAGCTCGACCCCCCACTGGTCGAAGCTGTTCACGCCCCAGACGGCGCCCTGGACGAAGACCCTGTGCTCGTAGAGGGCGATCAGCCGCCCGAGCGCGAAGGCGTCAAGCCGGCGGTGGAGGATCGTCGTGGAGGGCCGGTCGCCGGGGAAGGTCCGGTGCGGCGCCAGCCGGTCGATCTCCGCCTCCGCCAGCCCTTCGGCCGCCATCGCGGCGCGCGCCTCCGCCTCCGTCCGCCCGAAGGCGAGGGCGCGGGACTGGGCGAGGCAATTGGCGACGAGGAGGGCGTGGTGATCGCCGAGCCGCTCCCTCGGCTCCGCGGCGAGGATGAACTCGGCGGGGATCGGGTCCGTCCCCTGGTGGAGGAGCTGGAAGAAGGAATGTTGGGCGTTCGTGCCGGGCTCGCCCCAGATCACCGGCCCGGTCGCCTGGGCCGCCGGAGCGCCGGTGAGCGTCACGCGCTTGCCGTTCGATTCCATGTCGAGCTGCTGGACATAGGCGGGGAAGCGCTCCAGCCGCTGGTCATAGGGGATGAGCGCGACGGTGGGCATGCCGAGGAGGTTCCGCCGCCAGACCCCGGCCATGCCGAGGAGGATCGGCAGGTTCCGCTCCGCCGGCGCGTCGAGGAAGTGCCGGTCCATAGCCGCCGCCCCGGCGAGAAAGGCCCGGAACGTCTCCGCCCCCACGGCGATGGCGAGCGGCAGGCCGATGGCGGACCAGACGGAATAGCGGCCGCCCACCCAGTCCCAGAAGCCGAAGACGCGGCTTTCGTCGATCCCGAAGGCGGAGGTCGCGGGGATGTTGGTGGAGACGGCGGCGAGATGCGCGCCGGGCTCCACGCCCGCCGCCTTCAGCCAGCCGGCGAAGGCGCGGGCGTTCGCCATCGTCTCCTGCGTCGTGAAGGTCTTGGAGGCGATCACCGCCATCGTCGTCCGCGGGTCGAGGCCCCGCAGAACGTCCGTCATGTGCGCGCCGTCCACGTTGGAGACGAAGTGGAGCCGCGGCCCGTCATGGTCCGGCCGCAGCGCCCGCACCGCCATGACCGGGCCGAGATCGGAGCCGCCGATGCCGATGTTGACTACGTCTGTGAACCGGTCGCCCGAGGGCGGCCCATAGCGGCCCGCCCGCACATCCTCCGCGAAGGCGAGGAAGCGGGCGAGCACGGCCTCGACCTCCGGCTCTCCGCCCGAACGAAGGCGCATGTGGCCGACGGCGCGGCGCTCCGTCCCGTTGATCGGCTCGCCCCGCGCCATCGCGCTCCGCTTCTCCTCCACACCCGCTGCGCGGGCGAGGGCGAGGAGGGCGGCGAGCGCCGGCTCGTCCAGCTTTTCCTTGGACAAGTCCAAAAGAAGATCGTCGAGCCGGAAGGAGAGGCGGGCGAACCGCCCGCCGTCCTCCGCGAAGAGATCGCGCAGCGTTTTCGCCTTCAGCCGGGCCGCATGGGCCTCCAGCGCGCCCCATTCCGCCTCGCTCATCGCGCCCCCCTTTCAAGCATGGCCGCCTCGCGCGCCAGCGCCTCGATCCCCGCCCAGTCGCCCGACCTCGCCATCGCGGCGGGCGCCACCCAGGAGCCCCCGGCGCAGAGCACGTTCGGGAGCGAGAGATAATCCCGCGCATTGGCGAGGCTCACCCCGCCCGTCGGGCAAAAGGCGATGGCGGGCAAGGGCGCCGCCAGCGCCTTCAGCGCCGCGGCCCCGCCCGACGCCTCGGCGGGGAAGAACTTCATGAAGTCGTAGCCGCGCTCGAAGAGCCGCATCGCCTCGGTCGCCGTCGCCGCGCCTGCGAGCATCGGCAGGTCCAGCGCCTCCGCAGCGTCGAGCAGCCGGTCGGTGGCGCCGGGGGAGACGCCGAAGCGCGCGCCCGCCGCCTTCGCCGCCGCCACATCCTCCGGCGTCAGCAGCGTGCCGGCGCCGACGACGCCGCCGGGAACCGCGGCCATCGCCCGGATCGCGTCCAGCGCCGCCGGCGTCCGCAATGTGACTTCGAGCGCGGGCAGCCCGCCGGCGACGAGCGCCCGTGCGAGACCCTCGGCCCGCGCCGCGTCCTCGATCACCAGCACGGGGATGATTGGCGCAAGCGCCGCGATCTCCCGCGCCTGTCGGCTCGCTTCCTTCGGCGTCATCGGCATCTCCCCTCTTGCCGCCGCCATTCTCGCCCGCATCGCCGTGCGGCGAAAGGGCTTCGCTCAGAGTTCGTTCCGCCGCGGCGGGTCCGCGCCCTTCCGCGCGCAGGTCAATGCGGCGGCGCGGGCGGCGAAGGCGAGCATCTCCGACGCCGCCTCGCGCCCCAGCGTGGCGAGCCCGGCCTTACCGAGCCCGCGCCGAGCGATTTCCGCCAGCAGAGACGCCTGGAACGAATCCCCGGCTCCGATCGTGTCGACGACATCTACACTCGGGGAGGGAACCTTGATCTCCCCGAACGGCCCGCGGGCCAGAGCGCCCTTCGCTCCGGCGGTCATCACCGCGAGCTTCGCGCCGGCCGCGAGAAACCCGTCGAGCACGTCGCCTGCCCCCTCGCCGGGAAAGAGCGCCGCGGCGTCCTCCTCCGACAGTTTCACGAGATCGGCGAGCGCGGCCATCGCCGCCGCGGCGGCGCGCCAGCGGCCCGGATCGGGCTCGACTGTGGGCCGCACGTTCGGATCGTAGGAGATCAGGCGCCGCCCCGCCTCCCGCCGCGCGAGGTCGAGATGAGCGGAGGCGACGGGCTCCGTCACCATCGTGTAGGAGCCGAAATGGAGCCCCGCCGTCTCAGGCGGCAGGGCGGGCAGGTCCCCTTCCCCGATCCATTTTTCCGCGCCGTCCTCCCCGTAGAAGGCGTAGTCCGCGCCGCCATCGGGGCCGATCATGGCGAGGGCGAGCGTCGTCTTGCCGGCGCCCGCGCGGAGAAGGCTTGTCTCCACGCCCTCCGCCTCGAGCGCGGCGCGGAGCGCGCGGCCGAACATGTCCTCCGCCAGCCCGGTGAAGAGCGCGGCCCGCGCGCCGAGCCGCGCCATGCCGACGGCCACGTTGAAAGGCGAGCCGCCGATCCGCGCCTCGAGCCTGAAGGGCGGGCCGCCCGGCGCCGCGAAGACGTCGATGAGCGCCTCCCCGCAGATCACGAACATCGCGGCCCTCCTCCGGCCCGGAATATATGCGGAGCCGAGGGTTTATACGCGCGCCGCTTTCGGCCACTCTCTCATCCGAGGGATCAGGAGTCGAACCATGCCCGAACGCGGATTGCAGGCGATGCAGCTTGCGCGGCAGACGATGGCCTTCGTCCTCGCCGGGGGCCGCGGCTCCCGCCTCAAGGAGCTGACGGACAGGCGCGCGAAACCCGCCGTCTATTTCGGCGGCAAGACCCGGATCATCGATTTCGCCCTCTCCAACGCCGTGAATTCCGGCATCCGCCGGATCGGCGTCGCGACGCAGTACAAGGCGCATTCGCTGATCCGCCATCTTCAGAACGGCTGGACCTTCTTCCAGGCGGAACGGAACGAGAGCATCGACATCCTGCCCGCCTCGCAGCGCGTGGACGAGGGGCAATGGTATCTCGGCACGGCGGACGCCGTGACGCAGAACATCGACATCATCGAGGGATACGGGCCCAAATACATCCTGATCCTGGCGGGCGACCACATCTACAAGCAGGATTATTCGATCATGCTGGCGCAGCATGTGCGGAGCGGGGCGGAGGTGACGGTCGGCTGCATCGAGGTGCCACGCGCGGAAGCCTCCGCCTTCGGCGTGATGGACGTGGACGCCGAGGACCGGATTCTCGGCTTCATCGAGAAGCCGGCCGACCCGCCCGCCATGCCGGGCAGGCCGGAAATGACGCTCGCCTCCATGGGCATCTACGTCTTCGACACCGATTTCCTGATCGGGATCCTCAATGCCGACGCGGAGGACCCGTCCTCCTCCCACGATTTCGGGAAGGACATCATCCCCGCCCTCGTCGCCCGCGGCCGGGCCTACGCCCATCCGTTCGGGCGCTCGTGCGTGATGACGGCGGGGCAGACGGCGCCCTACTGGCGCGATGTCGGCACGATCGACGCCTTCTGGCGCGCCAATATCGACCTTCTCGACTTCAACCCCGAGCTCGACCTCTACAACCGGGACTGGCCGATCTGGACCTATGCGGAGCAGACGCCGCCCGCCAAGTTCGTGCATGACGAGGACGGGCGGCGCGGCATGGCCGTCTCCTCCATGGTCTCGGGCGGCTGCATCGTCTCGGGCGCGAAGCTCGACAAGTGCCTCCTCTTCACAGGCGTGCGCTGCAATTCCTTCTCGGAGCTCACCGGCGTCGTCGCGCTGCCCTACGTCAATGTCGGGCGCCATGCCCGGCTGAAGAACGTCGTGATCGACCGCGGCGTGACGATCCCCGAAGGGCTCGTCGTCGGCGAGGACCCCGTGGCCGACGCCGCGCGCTTCCGCCGCTCCGAAGGCGGCGTGACCCTCATCACCCAGACGATGATCGACAAGCTTTGAGCCTCGCCGTCCTCTCCGTCGCCTCGGAAGCTGCGCCCTTCGTGAAGACGGGCGGGCTCGCCGACGTCGCGGGCGCCTTGCCGAAGGCGCTGGCGGCGGAGGGGGTGGAGATGCGCACGCTCCTCCCCCGCTATCCCGCGCTCGCCCCGCTCGGCGGCGAGGAGGTCGCCGCGCTGGACCTGCCGGGCGGGCGCGCGCGGCTGCTCGCGGCGGAGGCGGAGGGGCTTTCGCTTCTCCTCCTCGACGCGCCGCATCTCTATGACCGGCCCGGCGGCCCCTATGTCGACGGCGGGGGGCGGGACTGGGGGGACAATGCGCTCCGCTTCGGCGCGCTTGCGAAGGCGGCGGCGCTGATCGGGGCGGGGGCGGTTTCCGGCTGGCGGCCGTCGGTCGTCCATGCCCATGACTGGCAGGCTGGGCTGGCGCCGACCTTCCTCCGCGCGCTCGGCGGCCCGCCCGCCGTGCTGACGATCCACAACATCGCCTTCCAGGGCCGGTTCGGGCCGCATGTGATCGGCCCGCTCGGCCTCCCGCCCGAACGCTTCGCGCGGGAGGGATACGAGTTCTGGGGGGACGTCTCCTTCCTCAAGGCCGGGCTGATCGACGCCGCGAAGGTGACGACGGTGAGCCCCTCCTACGCCCGCGAGCTGACAGAGCCCGGCTTCGGCGAGGGGCTGGACGGCGTGATCCGCGCGCGGCTCCCCGACCTTTCGGGCGTGCTGAACGGGATCGACGAAGAGGCGTGGAACCCGGAGACGGACCTGGCCCTCCCAGCCCGCTATTCCGCCGCCGCGCCCGCCGGAAAGGCGGCCTGCAAGGCCGCGCTCGAGGCCGAGTTCGGGCTGGAGCCGGGGCCGGGGCCGCTCTTCGCCGTCATCTCCCGCCTGACGGGGCAGAAGGGATTCGACCTCCTCCTCTCCGCCTTCCCCGCCGCGCTCGCCCGCGGCGCGCGGCTCGCCCTGATCGGGACGGGGGAGCCCTGGCTCGAACAGGCGTTCCGCGACCTCGCTTCGCGGAACCCCGGCCGCGTCTCCGCCCGCATCGCCTTCGACGAGGCGCTCTCGCACCGGATGCAGGCGGGGGCGGACGCGCTAATCGTCCCCTCGAGGTTCGAGCCCTGCGGTCTGACGCAGCTCTGCGCGCTCCGCTACGGGACGCTCCCGGTCGTGGCGCGGACGGGCGGGCTGGCCGACACGGTGGTGGACCTCAACCACGCGGCCCTCGCGACCGGGGCGGGGACAGGGTTCCAGTTCACGCCGGGCTCCGCGCCCGCGCTTTCCGCCGCGCTCGACCGGGCGATGGACCTCTTCGCGGACCGCGCGGCATGGCGCGCAGCGATGCGCCGGGCCATGAAGCAGCCGGTCGGCTGGGGCGCCTCCGCCCGCGCCTACGCCGCGCTCTATCGGAGCCTCGCATGATCGGGCCGGGCTCGCCCGACATTCTCGGCGCGACGCCGGATGCGGAGGGGGTGAACTTCGCCGTCTGGTCGGAGGCGGCGGAGCGGATCGAGCTTTGCCTGTTCGACGAGGAGGACCGGGAGCGGCGGCTGGCGCTGCCGGAACGCGCGGGCGGAGTCTGGCACGGCCATGTCGCCGGCCTCCGCCCCGGCGCGCGCTATGGTTTTCGCGCGTATGGGGACTGGGTTCCGGAGGCGGGGCTGCGCTTCAACCCGGCGAAGCTGCTTGTCGACCCCTATGCGCGGGAGATCGAACGGATCGGCCCGCCGCACGAAGCGCTCCTCGGCCACGATCCGCAGGAACCCTCGCGTCCCTCGACAATCGACAGCGCCCCCTTCGCCCCGCGCTGCGTTGTGACGGCGCCCCCCGCGCCGCTCCCGCCCGGCCCGCGCCGCCCGTGGTCCGAAACCGTGATCTATGAGGCGCATGTGAAGGCGCTCACGAAGCGTTTCCCCGGCCTGCCGCCGGAGATCGCGGGGACGTTCGAGGGAATCGCCCATCGCGCTTTCATCGCGCATCTCCGGGCGCTGGGCGTCACGGCGCTGGAGCTCCTGCCCGTGCAGGCCTGGCCGGACGACGACTTCATCGTCGAGCGCGGGCTCTCGAACCATTGGGGCTACAACACGCTCGGCTATTTCGCGCCGGCGCCGCGCTTCTTCGGGCCTTCGGGCGCGGCGGGCTTCCGCATGATGGCGGCGGCGCTGCATGAGGCGGGGATCGAGCTGATCCTCGACATCGTGTTCAACCACACCGCGGAAGGAGACGAGCGGGGGCCGACGCTTTCCTTCCGCGGGCTCGACAATGCGGGCTATTACCGGATGGAGCCGGGCGGCGCCTATGTGAACGACACCGGCTGCGGCAACACGATTGACCTTTCCCGCCCGCATGTCGTCCGCCTCGCGCTCGACGCGATGCGCCATTGGGCGGCGCTGGGGGCGGACGGGTTCCGGTTCGACCTCGCGACCGTGCTTGGCCGGCTGCCGGACGGATTCTCGCCCGAGGCGCCGTTCTTCGCCGCGCTGCTGGCCGACCCCGTCCTCTCCCGCCTCAAGCTGATCGCGGAGCCCTGGGATATCGGCCCCGGCGGCTACCGCCTTGGCGAATTCCCCTCCCCCTTCGCGGAGTGGAACGACCGCTTCCGCGACGATGCGCGCCGCTTCTGGCGGGGGGACGAGACGGCGGCGCAGGCGCTCGCCGACCGGCTGCTCGGCTCCGCCGGGCTCTTCGACCGGGGCGGGCGGCGGCCCTTCGCCTCGGTCAATTTCATCACGGCGCATGACGGGATGACGCTGGCGGACCTCACGAGCTTCTCCGCCAAGCGCAACGAGGCGAACGGGGAGGAAAACCGGGACGGGCACGGGCATGACTTCTCCGACAATTGCGGAGCCGAGGGGGAGACCGACGACCCGGCGGTCCTCGCCGCCCGCGCGCTCCGCCGCCGCAGCCTCCTCGCCACGCTGCTCCTCTCGCAGGGCGTCCCGATGCTGCTGGCGGGGGACGAGATCGGCCATAGCCAGGGCGGCAACAACAACGCCTGGTGCCAGGACAACGAGACGACATGGCTCGACTGGGCGCGGGCCGATGCGGAGCTTCTGGCCTTCGCGCGAAGGCTCGTCGCCTATCGCGCGGCACACCCGGCGCTGCGGCAGGCGCGGTTCCTGCATGGCGAGACGCGGGCGGACGGCGCGCCGGAGGTTGAGTGGTTCGCGCTCGAAGGCGGCGCGCCGGATTGGGAGGACCCCGCGCTGCCGGGCTTCGCGCTGCTGATCCGAGGCGCGGTCGGCGGGCCGGAGCCGGGGGAGGAGATGCTGATCGCCGTCAATCGCGGCGCGCCCGCGCGGCTCGCCCTGCCGGGCGGCGAATGGACGCTCGGCTTCGACACGGGCGAGCCGGAAGCGCCGGAGGCCGGGGTTTCCGGCGCGCGGCCGCTCGCCTCGGGCGCCGTCGCCGCCTTCCACCGGAGCCGGGGATGAGCGCGCTCGCGAAACTGGCGGCGGAATGCGGGATCATGCCCGCCTTCCATGACCTCGCGGGGGAGGAGCGGCGGACGGCGCCGGAGACGCTCGCCGCCCTCCTCGCCGCGATGGGCGAGCCTTCCGGAGAGGCCGAGGCGGCGGAGCGGCTGGCGGCGCGGGCGGCGGCGGCGGCGGCGCGGCTTCTGCCGGAAGAAATGATCGTGGAGGCCGGCGCTGCGCCGCACGTTCCGTTCGCGCCGGAAGCGGACTGGGCGCTGACGCTCGAAGGCGACATGCGCCCCGTGGCCGAGGGACGCGGGCGGGAGGCCGCGCTCCCCGCCCTGCCGGCGGGCGTTCACCGGCTCGAAGCGACGCACGGCGCGCGGGCGGACCGGCTCTTCATCCTCGCCGCGCCGAAGGCGGCGCCTTCGCTCGGCGACCTCACGGGTCGCGCCCGGCTCTGGGGCGCGACCGGGCCGCTCTATGGATTCGCCTCGTTGCGGAACGCCGGGCTCGGCGATTATGAGGACCTCGCCGCGATGGCGGAGGCGCTGGGGCGCTCGGGGGCGGCCTTTCTCGGCGTCAATCCGGTTCACGCCCTCGGAGCCGCGGCCTCGCCGGAAATGGCGAGCCCCTATTCGCCGACGCATCGGGGCTTCTTCGACTGGCGCCATGTCGCCGTCGGCGGCGGCGGCGCGGCGGGCGGGATGGTCGACCATTCCGCAGCCCGCGCCCGGATCGACGCCGGGCTGGAAGAGCGGATCGCGGCGCTGGAGCCTGAGCGGCTTGACGCCTTCGCCGCCGCGCGCGGCCCCGCCCTCACACGCTTCGCGCTCTTCGAGTCGCTCTCGCTTCTGCATGGTGAGGATTGGCGGTTCTGGCCCGCCGCGCTCCACGATCCGGAGGGCGAGGCGGCGCGCGCCTTCGCCGGGGCGAAGCCGGCCGCGCTCCGCCGCCAAGTCGCGCTGCAGATGCTGGCGGAGGAGGGGCTCGCGGCGGCGCAGGCGCGGGCGAAGGGGGCCGGCATGGCGCTGGGCCTCCATCTCGACCTCGCGGTCGGCGCGCGGCCCGGCGGGGCGGAGACCTGGGGTAGCGGCGCGCACGCCTTCGGCGTCTCCCTCGGCGCGCCGCCCGATCACTTCGCGCCGCAGGGCCAGACCTGGGGCCTCGCCCCCCTCTCGCCGGAGGGCCTGAAGGCGGAGGGCTACGCGAGTTTCGCCGCGCTGCTCTCCGCCGTCATGCGCCATGCCGGGATGATCCGGATCGACCATGTGCTCGGCTTCGCCCGCGCGTTCTGGGTTCCCGAGGGCGGCGCGCCGGGGGGCTATGTGCGGATGCCGCTCGCGGCGATGCTGGCGGTGACGAAGATCATGGCCGCGCGCAATCGCTGCCTCGTCGTCGGGGAGGATCTCGGCCTCGTGGACCCCGCGCTCCGCGCCGCGCTGGCGGAGGCCGGGGTGATGGGCTGCGACGTGACCCAGTTCGACTGGGAGGGGGAGGGCCGCGCGCTCGCCCTCGCCAGCTTCGGCACGCATGACACGCCGACCGCCGCCGGCTGGCTCTCCGCGCGGGATGTGGACTGGCGGCTCCGGCTCGGGCAGATGAGCGCGGAGGCGGCGGAATGGGTCAAGGGCGAACGCAGGGGGAGGCGCGAGAGCCTCGGCCCCGATCCGCTTGGCGCGATCCACCGGCGGCTCTCGGCCTCGCCCGCCGCGCTCGTCGCCGTGCAGCTCGAGGATCTGGCGGGGGAGGTCGAGCAGGCGAACCTCCCCGGCACGGTGGACGAGCATCCGAACTGGCGCCGCCGCCTCTCGATTCCGGTCGAAGGCTGGGCGGCGGCGCCCGCCCTGAAGGAGACCGCCGCGCTGATGCGAGAAGCCGGGCGCGGCGGCGAAGGAGAGACGACATGACGATCCGAACGGTGGAGACGAAGCCGATCGCCGGGCAGAAGCCGGGCACGTCCGGCCTCCGGAAGAAGACCGCGGCCTTCATGGCGCCGGGCTATCTCGAGAACTTCGTCCAGGCGATCTTCGACGGGACGGGCGGCGCAAAGGGCAAGACCTATGTGCTCGGCGGCGACGGCCGCTTCTTCGGGCGGGAGGCGGCGGGAACGATCCTGCGCATGATGGCGGCCAACGGCGCGGCGCGCGCGGTGGTCGGGCGCGGCGCCCTCCTCTCCACCCCCGCCGCCTCGCACCTGATCCGGCTCCGCAAGGCCGATGGCGGGATCATCCTCTCGGCCAGCCACAATCCCGGCGGGCCGGACGGGGATTTCGGCGTGAAGTTCAACACGCCGAACGGCGGCCCGGCGCCCGAGCCCGTGACGGAGGCGATCTTCGCCGCGACCGGCGCGCTCACCCGCTACCTTATTTCGGACGCGCCTTCGCCCGACCTTTCCGCCGAGGGCGCCTTCGATCTCGACGGCATGGCGGTGGAGGTCGTGGACCCGGTGGCGGATTATCAGGCGCTGATGGAGCGGCTCTTCGACTTCCGCGCGCTCCGCGCCCTCTTCGCCTCCGGCTTCACGATGCGCTTCGACGCGATGCACGCCGTGACGGGGCCCTATGCGACGGCGATCCTCGAAGGCGCGCTCGGCGCCCCGGCCGGGACCGTGATGAACGGCGAGCCGAGCGAGGATTTCGGCGGCGGGCACCCGGACCCGAACCCGGTCTGGGCGAAGCCGCTCGTCGATCTTGTCATGGGGCCGGAGGCGCCCGATTTCGCCGCCGCCTCGGACGGGGACGGGGACCGGAACATGATCCTCGGGCGGGGCCTTTACGTCACCCCATCTGACAGCCTCGCCGTCCTCGCCGCCAACGCGAGCGCCGCGCCGGGTTATGCCGGCGGGTTGAGGGGCGTCGCCCGCTCCATGCCGACGAGCCGCGCGGCGGACGATGTGGCGGCGGCGCTCGGGATCCCCTGTTTCGAGACGCCGACGGGCTGGAAGTTCTTCGGAAACCTCCTCGACGCCGGCATGGCGACGATCTGCGGCGAGGAGAGCGCGGGCACCGGCTCCGACCATGTGCGGGAGAAGGACGGGCTCTGGGCCGTGCTCCTCTGGCTCTCGATCCTCGCGAAGGAGCGGAAGCCGGTCTCCGAGGTGATGGCGGCGCACTGGCGGCGCTTCGGCCGGCGCTACTATTCGCGCCACGATTACGAGGGGATCGATTCCGACGCGGCGGCGGAAATGATGGCGGCGCTGAAGGCGCGGCTTCCTTCGCTCCCCGGCGCGACGTTCGGCGGCCTGACGGTCGAGGCGGCGGACGATTTCGCCTATGCGGACCCGACGGACGGCTCGGTCACCGCGGGGCAGGGCGTCCGCGTCGCCTTCGCGTGCGGGGCGCGCGCCGTTTTCCGCCTTTCCGGCACGGGGACGGAGGGGGCGACGCTCCGCGTCTATCTCGAGCGCCGCGCGCCGCCCGAGGGCGACCACGGGGAGGAGACGCAGGCTGCGCTCGCCGCCGTCATCGCGGCGGCGGAGGAGATCGCAGGCATCGCAGCCCGGACCGGCCGGAGCGCGCCCGACGTGATGACGTGAACGCGCCGTTTGCGTTATCCGCCTACAAGGCTACCTTGCGCATGTTGCAGATGCGAAGACCTGATCGGAGATCGCCCCGATGAACGTGCATTCCCTTTCCGCCCCCGCCCATCACGCGGCGCTCGACGCCGCCATCGCCTGGCACCTCGCCCATTCCGTCGGCAAGACGCCGGAGGCGGCGGACCTGTCGGACTGGCGCGTCGCCCTCTCCCGCGCGGTCAGGGACAGGCTGGTCGCGCCCTGGTTCGACGCGACGCGGAAGACCTACGAGGCCGGGCGGAAGCGCGTCTATTACCTCTCGATGGAGTTCCTGCTCGGGCGGATGCTGGAGGATGCGATCGGCAATCTCGGCCTCGAACGCGAGGCGCGCGCGGCGATGGCGGGCTTCGGCGTCGATTATCGCGCCGTGGTGGAGGACGAGCCGGACGCCGCGCTCGGCAATGGCGGGCTCGGGCGGCTCGCCGCCTGCTTCCTCGATTCGCTCTCCTGCCTCGGCATCCCCGCTTACGGCTACGGCATTCGCTACGCCCACGGCCTATTCCGCCAGCGCTTCGAGGAGGGGCGGCAGATCGAGAGCGCGGAGACCTGGCTCGCGGAGGCCCATCCGTGGGAATTCGAGCGCCACGAGGTCGCGTTCGAGATCGGCTTCGGCGGCGTGGCGGACGAGGCTGGCTGGCGCCCGGCGGAGCTGGTCGAGGCGCGGGCGCATGACACGCCGGTGCCGGGCTGGCGCGCGCGCTGGACGAACACGCTCCGCCTCTGGTCCGCCCGGCCGAAGCGGGTGTTCGACCTCGAACCCTTCAACCGGGGCGACTACATGGCCGCCGCCGCTCCGGAAGTGTTCGCGGAGACGATCAGCCGCGTCCTCTATCCGGACGACAGCACGCCCGTCGGCAAGGAATTGCGGCTGAAGCAGGAATATTTCTTCACCTCCGCGAGCCTGCAGGACATCCTTCGCCGCTTCCTCGCCTCCGGCGCCCCGCTCTCCGCGCTGCCGGACCAGATCGCGATCCAGATGAACGACACGCACCCGGCCATCGCCGGGCCGGAACTGATCCGCCTCCTTATGGACCATCACGGGCTTGGCTTCGAGGAGGCGTTCGACATCGCCTCGGGCTGCCTCTGCTATACCAACCACACGCTCCTGCCGGAGGCGCTGGAGCGCTGGCATGTCGGGCTCATGCGGCATGTCCTGCCGCGGCACATGATGATCATCGAGAAGATCGACGCGCTCCATGCGCGCCGCGCCGCCGAGGCGGGGGCGCCGCGCCCCGACCATGTCCGCGTCTTTCACCCGGACGGCGACGTGCAGATGGGAACGCTCGCCTTCGTCGCGGCGCGGAAGGTCAACGGCGTCTCCGCCCTCCATACCGGCCTGATGAAGGAGACGGTGTTCCGCGACCTTCATGCGCTCCATCCCGACCGGATCGTCAACATGACGAACGGGGTGACGCCGCGGCGCTGGCTGCACGGCTGCAATCCCGGCCTCCGCGCGCTCCTGAACGAGGCGCTGGGCGAGGGGTGGGTGACGAATCTCGAACTTCTCGACCGCCTCGCGCCGCTCGCGGACGACACCGGCTTCCGCGAACTCTTCATGGGCGTGAAGCGGGCGAACAAGGCGCGGCTCGCCGAATGGCTGAAGGCGACGCAGCGGATCGAGACCTCGCCCGACGCGATGTTCGACATCCAGATCAAGCGCATCCACGAATACAAGCGCCAGCTGATGAACGCGCTGGAAGTCGCCGCCCATGCCAACGCGATCCGGCGGGAACCGGAGCGGGACTGGGTTCCGCGAGTCCGTATCTTCGGCGGCAAGGCGGCGCCGGGCTATGACATGGCGAAGCGGATCATCCGGCTCGTCAACGACATCGCCTGGCAGGTGAACCATGACCCGGTGATCGGCGACCGGCTCAAGATCGTCTATCCCGAGAATTACAACGTCTCGATGGCGGAGCGGCTGATTCCCGCCGCCGACCTTTCGGAGCAGATCTCCACCGCGGGCATGGAGGCGAGCGGCACCGGCAACATGAAGTTCGCGCTGAACGGCGCTGTCACCATCGGCACGCTCGACGGCGCGAATGTGGAGATCGCGGAGCGGGTGGGGCGGGAGAACATCTTCATCTTCGGGCTTGAGGCGCATGAGGCTTCGGCGATCCGGGACGGCTATGACTCGAACCGCTTCATCGCGGAGAGCGCGGCGCTTTCAGAGGTGGTCGGCCAGATCGAGGGCGGTTTCTACTCCCCCGGCGAGCCGGACCGCCACCGCGCGGTGATCGACAAGCTGCGCCATGACGACCATTTCCTCGTCGCCGCCGACTTCGAGGCCTATCGCAAGGCGCAGGACGAGACGGAGGCGGCGTTCGCGGACCGGGAGCGCTGGGGGCGCATGGCGGTGCTCAACTGCGCCCGCTCCGGCTGGTTCTCCTCCGACCGGACGATCCGCGGCTATGCCTCGGAAATCTGGGGGGTGGAGCCCCTCATCTGACCGCCTGCGCGGAGGCTTGTTCGGCGGGCGCCCTTGAATCGGCCCGAAGCGTGGGCCAGACTCGCCGCATATGACCGATCCGGCGATCCCAGCCGACGAGGCCGAGCGCCTCGTCTCAGGCGCTCATGGCGACCCCTTCGCATGGCTTGGCCCGCACAAGGCGGGGCGACGCACGCTCGTGCGGGCCCTTCTTCCGGGCGCGGAGGCCTGCGACCTGATCCATGAGGGGAAGGCGCATCCGCTTCCCGCGCTCCATCCCGGGGGCCTGTTCGGCGCGCAGGTTCCGGCGAAGGCCGCCGCCGACTACCGGCTCCGCTGGCGCTTCGAGGGGCGGGAATGGGAGGCGGAGGACCCCTATCGCTTCGGGCCCGTCCTCGGCCCTCTCGACGAGCACCTGATCGGGGAGGGGCGGCATCTCCGGCTCTGGGAGCGGCTCGGCGCCCATCCGATGACGCATGAGGGCGCGGCGGGCGTGCATTTCGCCGTCTGGGCGCCCGGCGCCGCCCGCGCCTCCGTCGCCGGCCCCTTCACGATGTGGGACGGCCGACGCCTGCCGATGCGGGCGCGGGGGCGGAGCGGGGTGTGGGAGATCTTCGTGCCCGGCATCGGGCCGGGCGAACCCTATCGCTTCGAGTTCCGCACGGCGGACGGGCGGGTGACGCCGCAGAAGGCGGACCCGGTGGGCTTCGGCGCGGAGCATCCGCCGAAGACGGCTTCCGTCGTCCGCGATCTCGGCGGGTTCGACTGGGGCGATGGCGAGTGGATGGAGGCGCGCGCGGCGCGGAACGCGGCCGACGCTCCGGTCTCGATCTACGAGGTGCATCTCGGCTCCTGGCGGCGGCGGCTGGACGAGGGCGGCAGGCCGCTCAGCTATGACGAACTGGCGCGGGACCTTGTGCCCTACGCCGCCGACATGGGCTTCACCCATCTCGAATTCATGCCGGTGAACGAGCATCCGTTCGACGGCTCCTGGGGCTATCAGCCCGTCGGCCTCTACGCCCCTACTTCGCGCCACGGGGACCTTGCGGGTTTCCGCCGGCTTGTGGACGCGGCGCACCGGGCCGGGCTCGGCGTGCTCCTCGACTGGGTGCCCGGCCATTTTCCGGAGGACCCGCACGGCCTCGCCTTCTTCAACGGCGGCCCGCTCTACGAACATGCCGACAAGCGGGAAGGGTTCCATCCGGACTGGAACACGCTGATCTACGATTTCGGCCGGATCGAGGTTTCGAACTTCCTTCTCGCCAATGCGCTCTACTGGCTCCATGAGCATCATGTGGACGGGCTGCGCGTGGACGCCGTCGCCTCCATGCTCTACCGAGACTATTCGCGGAAGGCGGGCGAGTGGATCCCCAACCGCTTCGGCGGGCGGGAGAATCTGGAGGCGGTCGCCTTCCTCCAGGCGGTGAACGAGGCCGTGCGGGCGGAGGCGCCGGCGGCGATGACGGTGGCGGAGGAGTCGACCGCCTGGCCCGGCGTCTCGAAGCCGGTCTCGGAGGGCGGGCTCGGCTTCGGCTTCAAGTGGAACATGGGCTGGATGAACGACACGCTGCGCTACATGGCGCGCGACCCGGTGCACCGGCGCCACCACCACAACGAGATGACCTTCGGCTCGGCCTACGCCTTCTCGGAACGCTTCGTCCTGCCGCTCAGCCATGACGAGGTGGTCCACGGCAAGGGCGCGCTCTGGGACAAGATGCCCGGCGGGCCGGCGGAGAAGTTCGCCAATCTTCGCGCGCTCTACGGCTTCATGTGGGGGCATCCGGGCAAGAAGCTGCTCTTCATGGGCGGCGAGTTCGCGCAGCGGACGGAATGGCGGCAGGCGGGCGAGCTCGACTGGGGCCTGATCGACCGGCCGCGTCATGCCGGCGTCCGCGCGCTGGTGCGCGATCTCAACCGCCTCTACCGGGAGGAGCCCGCGCTCCATGCGCAGGATTGCGCGCCCGAGGGCTTCTCCTGGATCGAGGCGGATGACGCGGCGAAGAGCCTCTTCGCCTTCGCCCGCTTCGCGCCGGGCGGGGAGGCGGCGATCGTCATCTCCAACATGACGCCGGTTGAGCGGCGCGTCACGCTTGGCGCGCCCGCTCCCGGGCCGTGGCGGGAGCGGGTGAACACGGATTCGGCGCTCTATGGCGGCGCCGGCGCCGGCAATCTCGGCGCGGTCGAGGCGCGGCCGGAGCCGTGGCGCGGCTGGCCGGCGACGATGGAGGTGACGGCGCCGGGCCTCTCCACCATCATCCTGACGCGCTGAGCGCCTCAGATGAAGTGGATGTAGAAGTCCCGCTCCGCCTCCGCGTTCGCGCCCTTCAGTTTTTCCGCCTCCGCCCGCCGCATGAAGAGCTGGTTGGCGACGAGTTCCGGCCCGACCGCCTCCACGAGCGCGGAATCCGCCTCCAGCGCGTCGAGCGCGCCCTCCAGCGTCTCCGCGACGCCGCTCGTCGCGTCCTGGCTCTCGAACCCGTCCCCGGCCTCCGCCGGCGGCAGCGGATAGCCGCGTTCGACCCCGAGCCGCGCCGCCTGCAGCACGGCGGCGACGGCGGTGTAGGGATTGGCGGCGGCGTCCGCCATCCGGTGCTCGATCCGCGCCTTCGCGCCGCCCTCGGCGGAGACGCGGGTGGTGACGTTCCGGTGGTCCCCGCCCCAGTTCTTCCAGAAGCCGGAGAGCGAGGCGGGGCGAAGCCGGCGATAGGAGTTCACCGTCGGCGCCAGCAGCCCGGCCAATCCCTCGTGATGATGGACGAGCCCGGCGACGCATCCCTTCGCGAGGTCGTTCATCGCCTCCGGCCCGCCGCCGTCGCCGCCCGAGAGCGCGTTGCGCCCGTCCTCCCCGGCGAAGGAGAAATTCACATGCAGCCCGCTGCCGCCCTTTTCCGGGATCGGCTTCGGCATGAAGGTGAGGATGAGCCCGCGCTTCAGCGCCACTTCCCGCGCCATCAGGCGGAAGAGCACGAGATCGTCCACCGCCTTCACCGCGTCGTCATAGGCGAGCGTGAACTCGAATTGCGGGTTGTCGTATTCCGTCGTCATCATTTCGAGCCGGAAGCCCGCCGCCTCCGCCTCTTCCCAGACCGCGTCCATGAACCCGGCCGGGTCCGCCGCCGGGCCGGTGCCGTAGACATGGCCGCCGGGCGCCTCGTAGGGCCGGAGCGCCCCGTCCGGCCCCCGCTCGAAGGCGTAGGCTTCGAGCTCGAGCCCGACTTTCGCGTGCAGTCCGCGCGCGGCCCAGTCCGCGACCGTCCGCTTCAGCGCGCCGCGCCCGCAAGGGCCGATCGGGGCGCCTGCGGCGTCATGGAGGTCGCACATCACGACCTTCGTCGCCGGCTCCCACCCCTCCCGGATGTCGGCGGCGCGCCATGTCGCCACCATGTCCGGCAGGCCTTCCAGCATCTTCGAGCCTGGGGAGGGCAGGAGGTCCTTGTCGAAATGCACCCCGAAGGTGGACTGGCAGAACCGCGTCTCCCCGTCCGCCCCGAGCTTCGAGCCGGGGAGGTATTTCCCCCGCATGATGCTCAGATGGTCGCAGAAGAAGAGGCGGAGACGGTCTTTCATGGCGGAATCCTCAGGCGGGCGTGACGCGGAGCGGGAGGGATTTCACCCCCCCGACGAAATTGGAGCGGAGGAAGGCGTGGGGCCCCGTCCGCTCCACCGCCTTCACCCGCGCGGCGAAGCGCTGGAAGAAGACGCGCACCTCGAGCCGGGCGAGCCAGATGCCGAGGCAGATATGCGGCCCGCCCTGCCCGAAGGAGAGATGGGGGTTCGGGTCCCGCCGAAGATCGACGCGGAACGGGTCGGCGAATGCCGCCTCGTCCCGGTTGGCGGAGGCGAACCAGAGGAGGACCTTGTCGCCCTTCCGGATGTGCTTGCCGTGCAGCTCGAAATCCTCGCCCGCCGTCCGGCGGAAATAGATCGCGGGCGTCGCCCAGCGGATCACCTCGTCCGCCATCGTCTCCCAGATTGCGCCGCCCTCCCGAAGCTGGCCCAGCAATTCCGGCTGCTCGGCGAGCGCGAGGAGCCCCGCGGCGATGGAATAGCGCGTCGTGTCGTTTCCGGCGGCGACGAGGAGGCAGAAGAAGTTGCGGAATTCCCGCTCGGTGATCCGCGCCTCGGTCTCGTCCGGCTGGGTGATGAGATGGAGCACGCCCGCCTCGTCCCCCGCCTTCGCCTTCTCCGCCATCAGCCGCTCGGCATAGTCGTAAAGCTCCACGCCGGCGGGCGAGTTGAAGGGCATGAGGCGGTATTCGTCTGTCTCCATCCGGTCGAGCACATGGGTCGTGAAGTCGGGGTCGGTGTTGGCGATCAGCGCGTCGCCCTTCTCCACCAGCCAGGGCAGGTCCGCCTCCGGCAGGCCGACGATCCGCCCGAGCATCCGCATCGGCAGCGGGCGGGCGAGGACGCGGGTCGCGTCGAACTCCCGCCGCTCCAGCGCCTCGTCCAGGATCTCGTCGCAGATGCGCGCGATCTCCGCCTCGAAAGCGTTGACGACGGGGCGGGAAAAGGCGCGCGCCACCTTCATGCGGACGCGGGTATGCTCCGGCGGGTCCGTTTCCTGAAAGGTGCGGCGGGCGAGATACTCCTCCTCCGTCTGGTCCTCCATCCTTATGCCGCGGGCGGAGGAGAGCTTCCTGTAGTCCCGGTTCAGCGCGGAAATGTCGGCATGGCGGGTGAGGGACCAGAAGCCGGCGCCGTCGGGATACTCGGTCCAGGCGCAGGGGTCTTCCCGCCGGAGACGCGAGAAGGTCTTGTGCGGCGCGCCCGCGGCGAAAGAATCGTGGCTCGTAAGATCGGCGTAGCCGTCATCCGCAGGCGTCCAGACCGTCATGCGTCTCTCCCCGTTGATCGACACGATTGCCGAGCCGCGCTATCTCCGCAAGCGTCTCAATCGGGAAGGTCGGCCCATGCGCCTCGCGATCCTCAACACCTGCGACGACGATTCGGAATACGCCAAGGCCTATCCGGATGACGGCGCCCGATTCGCCGCGCTCCTCGGCGCGGTCCGGCCCGGCTGGGCCTTTGAGAGCTTCAAGGTCTTCGAGAACGACTTTCCGGAGCGACCGGAGGCTTTCGACGGCTTCCTCGTCACCGGCAGCCCCGCCTCCGTGAATGACGGGACGAAGCCGTGGATCGGCCGGCTCTTCGCCTTCCTCCGCGACCGGCATGAGGAGAGGCGGCCGCTCTTCGGCGCCTGTTTCGGGCATCAGGCCATCGCGAAGGCGCTCGGCGGAGCCGTCGGCCCCAATCCCGGCGGCTGCGCGCTCGGGATCACGGAGACGCGCTTTCATGCGCGGAAGCCGTGGATGGACCCGGCGCGGGAGGCGTTCGGGCTCTATTCCGCCAATTACGAGCAGGTGACGGCGCTGCCGCCGGGGGCCGAGGCCGTCGCCTCCGATTCCGTCTGCCCCGCCGCCTCCTTCGCCATCGGCGACCATGTCTTCACCACGCAATACCACCCGGAGATGAAGCCGGATTTCGTGGCGGACATGATCGACCACATGGTGGAAGACGTGCCACCCGAGGTGATCGCGAAGGGGCGCGCCGATCTGGCTCGCGAAGCGGAGGGGCCGGCCTTCGCGGAATGGATGGCGCGGTTCTTCGAGCATGCCGCTGCGCGCTGAGCCGCCCGCTTGCCTTCCTCCCCGTTTCCGCGCTCTTATCCCGCGTCAAACCTAGGAGACGAGATCATGGCGATGGATGGCGCGCCGCTCACCAATGCGCAGGCCCGGGACGTCGAGGCGCTGCTGCACCCCTACACCAACGGCGTCCAGCACCGGAAGGTCGGCCCGCATGTCATCGAGGCGGGAGAGGGCGTCTATGTCTATGACGAGAGCGGAAAGCGCTTCGTCGAGGGCATGGCCGGGCTCTGGTGCGCGGGGCTCGGCTTCGGCGACAAGGAGCTGATCGAGGCGGCGCGGGAGCAGATGGGCAAGCTGCCCTATTACCACCTCTTCGGCGGCCGGAGCTTCGAGCCCGCCATCGAGCTTGCCGAGAAGATCAAGGAGATCGCACCCTTCGAGGTCTCCAAGATCATCTACCAGTCCTCCGGCTCCGAGGCGAACGACACGCAGGTGAAGCTCGCCTGGTACTACAACAACGCCCGCGGCAAGACGGAGAAGAAGAAGATCATCTCCCGCATCCGCGGCTATCACGGCGTCACCATCGTGTCCGCTTCGCTCACGGGCCTGCCCTACAACCACAAGAAGTTCGACCTGCCGGTGAGCGGCATCCTCCACGCCGGCACGCCGCATTACTGGCGCGAGGGGCGGGACGGGGAGAGCGAGGACGAGTTCACCACCCGCCTCGCCGCCGAACTGGAGGAGATGATCCTGCGCGAAGGGCCGGACACGGTCGCCGCCTTCATCGCCGAGCCGGTGATGGGCGCCGGCGGGGTCATCACGCCGCCCGCGAGCTATTTCGCGAAGATCGCCGCCGTCACGAAGAAATACGACATGCTCTTCATCGACGACGAGGTGATCTGCGGCTTCGGGCGCACCGGAAACTGGTTCGGCGCCACGACCTTCGGCATGGAGCCCACCTCCATGTCGATGGCCAAGCAGCTGACCGCCGCCTACGCCCCGCTCTCCGCCGTCGCCATCAACCGCGACATGGCGGAGGCGATCGAGGCGCAATCGGGCGAGGTCGGCACCTTCGGGCACGGCTTCACCTATGGCGGCCATCCGCTCGGCTGCGCCATCGGGGTCAAGACGCTGGAGATATACCAGCGGCGGGACATCGTGGGCCATGTGCGGAAGCTCGCCCCCGTCTTCCGCGCGCATCTCGACCGCCATGCGGAGCATCCGCTTGTCGGCGAGGCGCGGGCGGCGGGGCTCATGGGCGGGCTGGAGCTTTCGCCCGACAAAGCGAGCGCGGCGACGTTCAGGGAGCCCGGCAAGGTCGGCATTTACCTGATGAACGAGATGCTGAAGCACGGCGTCATCCTCCGCGCGATCGGGGACACGCTGGCCTTCTGCCCGCCGATGGTCATCACCGAGGCGGAACTGGAGGAGCTTTTCGCGCCGCTCGGCGCCGCGCTCGACGCGACGCACGCCTGGGCGAAGGCCGAAGGGCATATGGGCTGATGAAGGCCGGCAGAGTAGCCTTCGGGCGGCAGGAGGAGATCGTCTTCGGCCGCCCGGCGGCCGAAGCGGCGGCGGAGATTGCGGGGCGCTACGGTGCCGCCCGCGTCTTCGTCATGGCATCGGGCACGCTGAACCGGGAGACGAAGGTGGTGAGCGACATCGTCGCCGCCCTCGGCCCCCGCTTCGCCGTGCTGTTCGACTCGATGCCCGCCCACACCCCCCGCGGCGCCTGCCTCGCGGCGGCTTCGATGGCGCGGGAGGCGGGGGCGGACCTGATCCTGACCGTCGGCGGCGGTTCGGTGACGGACGGGGCGAAGGCCGTCTCCCTCCTCCTCGCCAACGACATCAGCGACGCGGTGGGGATGGACGCGCTCCGCGCCCCGAACCCGGTGAAACCGCCGGTCGTGCGTCAGGTCTCCGTCCCCACCACGCTCTCGGCCGGCGAGTTCTCCGCCCTCTGCGGGGTGACCGACGAGCGGACGAAGGCGAAGGAGCTTTTCACCCATCCGCTCGTCATCCCGTGCGCCGTGATCCTCGACCCGGCGGCGACCGTCCCGACGCCGGAATGGCTGTTCCTCTCCACCGGCGTCAGGGCTGTGGACCATTGCGCGGAGGGCGTCGCCAGCCTCGAAGGGCATCACTATGGCGACGCGCAGGGGATGAAGGGCCTCGCCCTCCTAGCCTCCGGCCTCGCGCGGGTGAAGGCGGATGCGGGCGACCTCGAGGCGCGGCTCGACTGCCTGACGGGCGCCTGGCTCTCCATGGGCCCGCTTGCCAGCGGCGTGCCGATGGGGGCGAGCCACGGGATTGGCTATGTCCTCGGCGCGCGGCACGGCGTGCCGCACGGCCACACCTCCTGCGTCATGCTCCCCGCCGCTATGGAATGGAACATGTCCGCGAACCGGGATCGGCAGGCGCTCGTCGCCGAGGCGATGGGAAGGCGGGACGGCGACGCGGCCACGGCCCTCGCCGCGCTGATCGAGGGGATCGGCATGCCCCGCACCCTCGCCGCCGTCGGCGTCACGGAGGCGGACTGGCCGGGGATCGCCGAGGGCGCGATGAAAACCCCCTGGGTTCCGCGCAACCCGCGGCGGATCGAGGGGCCGGCGGCGGTGATGGAGATCTTGAGGCTGGCGGCTTGAGAGCGCGTGTGCACACAGTGTGCAAGGGGGTCAAGAGATTGAAATTGAATAGAAATCAGAAATAGCCGTTTGAAAACGCCGCCTTGAGCGGCGCAGCCTCCACCGCACAGGCAGCTTGAACTCTTCTTGCAGGTCGGATCGACAGTTTAAAGGAAAGGGCGATATCCTTTAAAGTGACCGGGCGACCCGAAAGGAAACTTGCAAGTGCGGTATTCGGATTTCGAGGGCTCGCCATCCGGGCTGAAAGCTACGAGACCGAAGACGGCGCCTTGAGCCGCCTGCCCCCTCACATCTTCCGTTCCACCATCATCTTCTTGATCTCCGCGATCGCCTTCGCCGGGTTCAGCCCCTTCGGGCAGGTCTTCGCGCAGTTCATGATGGTGTGGCAGCGGTAGAGGCGGAACGGGTCCTCCAGGAAGTCGAGCCGCTCGCCCGTCGCCTCGTCGCGGCTGTCGATGATCCAGCGATAGGCGTGGAGCAGCGCGGCGGGGCCGAGATAGCGGTCGCCGTTCCACCAGTAGGAGGGGCAGGAGGTGGAGCAGGAGGCGCACATTACGCATTCATAGAGGCCGTCGAGCTTCTTCCGGTCCTCGATCGACTGGCGCCATTCCTTCTGCGGCCGGTTCGTCGCCGTCTCCAGCCAGGGCATGATGGAAGCGTGCTGGGCGTAGAAATGCGTGAGATCGGGGATCAGGTCCCGCACCACCTCCATGTGGGGCAGCGGGTAGATCTTCACGTCGCCCTTGATCTCGTCCATGCCGTAGATGCAGGCGAGCGTGTTGATCCCGTCGATGTTCATGGCGCAGGAGCCGCAGATGCCCTCCCGGCAGGAGCGGCGGAAGGCCAGCGTCGGGTCGATCTCGTTCTTGATCTTGATGAGCGCGTCGAGAACCATCGGGCCGCAGCTGTCCATGTCGACGAAATAGGTGTCGATCCGCGGCAGCTCCCCGCTCTCCTCGTTCCAGCGGTAGATGCGGAAGGTGCGGACATTCTTCGCGCCCTCCGGCTTCGGCCAGGTCTTGCCCTTGGTGATCTTCGAGTTTTTCGGCAGCGCGAATTCGACCATGTCGTCCCTGACCCTTCTCTGCTGGACGCCTTGATATAGCAGGCGTCGGGCGGTCAGCCCACAAGCTCCCGCGCCTTTGCGGAGATTTCCGCAGCGCGGGCGCGGAAAGAATGCCGCGCATTCACTTCTTTTGCAAAGGCCCTTCGCGCCGCGCGGCGCTCTTCCCCCTCCGCGAGCGCGGCTTCCACGGCGGCGGGGAAGTCCTCCGCCCGCTCCCAGGCGTGAATCCAGGGCTGGAGTTCCTCCGGCGTTCCCGGCACGGCGTCGGAGACGAGCGGCGCGCCCGCCGCCAGCGCGTCGAACACGCGGTTGGAGGGGAAGCCGGCGAGCCGCATGTCCCGCCATGTATCGTTCAGAACGGCGCGTGCGCCGGCATAGTGGCGCCCGAGTTCCGCATTGGGGATGAAAGCGCCCTTCAGGGACCGGGCGTGAACCGGATGCTCCGCCCAGCCCGCCCCCCAGAGCGAGACGTTGAACCCCGCCGCGGCGGCAAGGTCGAGCGCGGGGCGCCCGCCGCGGCGGTTGTTGCCGACATAGAGGAGGCCCGAGGGGATCGGCTCCACATCCGGGTTCATGATCGCCGGGTCATGTGCCTGGAAGAGCGTGCTGACGCGCGGGCCGATCAGCTTCCGGAGTTTGCGCTTGTGCTTCACCGAGGCGGTGAAGACGTGATGATAGGGCTCCAGCTCCTCCGGCCGGACATTGCCGGGATGGGAGATGATCCACATGAGCGAGACGAGCCCGGGCCGCGGCCGGTAGCCGCCGAAGCCGCGGAGGACGAGCGCGATGTCCCCCTCCCGCGACTCATGGTCCCAGAGGTCCCGCGTCTCCACCGCGACGTCATGGCCGAAGCCGCGCAGCGCCTCCGCGAGCGAGAGGGCGAAGAACCAGTCCCCCCACCGGCGCGCGCGGGCGAGGTTCAGCGGCGCGATCTTGATGCGGATGCGTGGCGCGCCCTCATTCACCGGGCGCGCCTGCGATGAACTCGGCCGCGCTCGCCCAGGCGAAGCTCGCGTAGAAGCGGTCGGGCCCGTAGCCCTCGATCGTCACGTCGCGGAGCGAGGCTTCGAGTTCCGGCGCGGCGGCGGCGAGGATGCGGCTTTCCGGGTCGAGATTGCGGATGACGACGAGCCCGGTCGGCGCCGCATCGAACACCTCGATGGAGAGATCGGGCCGCAATTCCTGCAGGATCGGCACGAGCTTCCAGACATCCCCGGTCCAGGCCCGCGTCCGCCCCCGTTCCCGCGCCGCCATCGCCGCGTCGTAGGGGCAGCAATCGTGAAGGGCGATGACGCCTCCGGGCTCCATCCGGGCCTCGGCGTTCATAAAATCGCGGAGGAGGAACTCGAAGAGGTGCATCCCGTCCAGAAAGGCGAAGCCGGGCTTGCGGCCCGTCGCCTCGAGGAAACCCGAGGCGAAGAACTCGTCCGACGTCATCTGGAAGAGATGGCCCTGCCGGCCCGGAAAGGTCAGCAGCCGCTTGAGGTTGAATGTCGGGTCGACGGCGATGAAGTCCCCGCGCGCAAGGGCGAGGGAATTGCCGGTGCGTGACCCGATCTCGAGATAGAGATCGGGGGCGAGGCTGCGGTGCAGCGCGGAGAGGAGGTCGAAATAGGAGGGGCCGGATGCGCGCTGAAATCCGTGCTCTTCGCCCTCCATCGGCTCGCTCCGCGCCTTCGCGGCGCCCCTGCCCGGAAGCGGGGCGCCGGCTCCTTCAGTAGACGCGCGCCTTCGGCGCGATCTTCTTCAGGTCGATGCCGCCCTCGGACTCCGTCGTCAGCGGGTCGACATGGACGGGGCGGTAGGAGAGCGTGACCTTGCCGGTCGCCTCGTCCACATGCGCGATGGTGTGCTTGCGCCAGGTCTCGTCGTCCCGCTTCGGGAAGTCCTCATGCGCATGGGCGCCCCGGCTCTCCTGCCGCGCCTCGGCGCCGTAGACGGTCGCCATGGCGTTGGGGAGGAGGTTGCCGAGCTCCAGCGTCTCCATGAGGTCGGTGTTCCAGATCAGCGTCCGGTCCGTCACCTTGAGATCGGAGAACTTGGCGTAGACGGAGTCCATCGCCTCGCAGCCCTCTTTCAGCGTTTTCGAGGTGCGGAAGACGGCGGCGTCCCGCTGCATGGTGCGCTGCATTTCGAGCCGCAGCTCCGCCGTCGGCACGGCGCCGTTCGCGTGCCGCGCCGCATCGAACCGCTCGACGGCGCGCTCGACCGACGCCTTGTTGAGCGGGCGGTTGGGCTCGTCCGGGTTCACGATCTTGCCGGCGCGGATCGCCGCGGCGCGGCCGAAGACGACGAGGTCGATCAGCGAGTTGGAGCCGAGCCGGTTCGCGCCGTGGACGGAAGCGCAGCCCGCTTCCCCCACCGCCATCAGGCCGGGCTGCAGCCGGTCCGGATCGTCGGCGGTCGGGTTCAGCGCCTCGCCCCAGTAATTCGTCGGGATGCCGCCCATGTTGTAGTGGACGGTCGGGAGCACGGGGATCGGCTCCTTGTTCACGTCCACGCCGGCGAAGATCTTCGCGCTTTCCGAAATGCCGGGCAGCCGCAGCGCCAGCGTCTCGGGCGGGAGATGGTTGAGATAGAGGTGGATATGGTCCTTGTCGGGGCCGACGCCGCGCCCCTCCCGGATCTCGATGGTCATGCAGCGGCTGACCACGTCGCGCGAAGCGAGATCCTTCGCCGAGGGGGCGTAGCGCTCCATGAAGCGCTCGCCCTCCGAATTCACCAGATAGCCGCCCTCGCCGCGCGCGCCCTCGGTGATGAGGCAGCCCGAGCCGAAGATGCCGGTCGGGTGGAACTGCACGAACTCCATGTCCTGCAGCGGCAGGCCGGCGCGGGCGACCATGCCGTTCCCGTCCCCCGTGCAGGTATGGGCGGAGGTGGCGGAGAAATAGGCGCGGCCGTAGCCGCCGGTCGCCAGCACGACCATCTTCGCGTTGAAGCGGTGCAGTGTGCCGTCATCCAGCTTCCAGGCGACGACGCCCTGACAGACGCCGTCCTCCGTCATGATGAGGTCGAGCGCGAAATACTCGATGTAGAACTCGGCGTTGTTCTTGAGGCTCTGGCCATAGAGCGTGTGGAGGATGGCGTGCCCCGTCCGGTCCGCCGCCGCGCAGGTGCGCTGGACGGGCGGGCCGTCCCCGAATTCGGTCATGTGGCCGCCGAAGGGCCGCTGGTAGATGCGCCCGTCCTCGGTGCGGGAGAAGGGCACGCCGTAATGCTCAAGCTCGTAGACCGCCTTCGGCGCCTCGCGGGCGAGATATTCCATCGCGTCGGTGTCGCCGAGCCAGTCGGAGCCCTTCACCGTGTCGAAGAGATGCCATTGCCAGTGGTCCGGCCCCATGTTCGAGAGCGATGCGGCGATGCCGCCCTGCGCCGCGACCGTGTGGGAGCGGGTGGGGAAGACCTTCGTGATGCAGGCCGTGCGGAGCCCCTGCTCCGCCATGCCGAGCGTCGCGCGAAGGCCGGCGCCCCCGGCGCCGACGACGACGACGTCGTATTCGTGATCGGTGAACTCGTAAGCGGCCATGGGTCAGGTCCTTCGATATCCGGCGCGGCTCAGGCCGCGAAGGCGATCCGCGCCACGGCGAAGAGGCCGCCAAAGGCGAAGAGCGCGCAGAAGAGCATGTTGAGGATCAGCGCCACGGTGCGCGCCCCCCCGTGGACATAGTCCTCGATCACCACCTGCAAGCCGAGGCGGAGGTGGTTGAAGGCGACGAGGATGAAGAGCCCGGCGACGATCGCGTGGAACGGATGCCCGTAGAGAGCCAGCGCGGCCTCGTGCCCGTCGCCCAGCGCCTGCGCGAAGGGGACGATGAAGAGGAGCCCGAGCGGGACGAGGGCGATGGCCGTCATCCGCTGGCTCCACCAGTGATGCGTCCCCTCCTTGGCGGAGCCGAGGCCGTGGGCGCGGGCGCGGTCGGTCAGAAAGCTCATGGCGGGCCTCAGAACGCGATGACGAGGAGGATGACGGTCAGGACCGCCGTGCCGGCGAGCACGGCCATGCCGGAGGCGGTGACCTGCTGCATCTCGAAGCCGTTGCCGATATCCCACCACATGTGCCGGATGCCGTTCAGAAGATGATAGAAGAACGCCGCGGCCGAGCCGATCAGGATGAGCGCGCCGAGCCAGCTCGTCAGCAATCCGTCCACCAGCGCGAAATATTCCGGCCCCGTCGCCGCCGCCAGCAGCCACCAGACGACGAGCGCCATCGAGACGGCCATCGCCACGCCTGTCGCGCGGTGGATGATGGAGAGGATGGAGGTGACTTGCGGGCGATAGATCGTCAGGTGCGGCGAAAGCGGGCGCTTTCCCCTCGTGGTGCTGGCCATGTCGGCTCCCCCTTGACTGCACGCCGGTTCACGTCCGGCTTCGCCAGAGATGCGGCTCGCGGCACGATACTCTCATTCGCCGCGAGCGCAAATGCGCGATGCCGCGAATGCGCGCCCATTCCCCCCGGCGGCGCCCCCCGCCGCGCTGTGGCCCCGGCGCAACGGCGGCGGCGCATCGGAGCGCGGAGGCGCGACGAGCTTGTTGCCGGTCGGGACGAGCGCCGTAGTCTCGGCTCATGGACCAGACGTTCCTGACCCCAGGCGACCCTGCGCCCTCCTTCGTCCAGCGCTCGCCGGGCAATCCGCGCTATGCGTTCGACACGGCTGCAGGGCGGTGGCTCGTGCTCCTCTTCCTCGGATCGGTCGCGGATGCGCGCTCCGCCGCCGCGCTCGACGCGGCGAAGGCGCGGGCGGACCTCTTCAATGACGATTTCGCCTCGCTTTTCGCCGTCACCATCGACCCGACGGACGAGGCGGAGGGGCGGATCGCGGACCGGATTCCCGGCGTCCGGCACTTTCTCGATTTCGATCTTTCGGTCTGCCGCCTATACGGCGTCGTCTCCGCGCAGGCGGAGAGAGGCCCCGTGGCGCTCCGGCGCTGCTGGATGGTGATCGACCCGACGATGCGCGTGCGCCAAGTCATCCCCTTCGCGGAGGACGGGGCGGACCTCCCTGCGCTCTTCGCCGCGCTCGAGGCGCTGCCGCCGCCGCGGCGTTTCGCCGGGATCGAGTTGCAGGCGCCGATCCTCTTTCTCCCCGATATCTTCGAGCCCGCGCTCTGCGCCCGGCTGATCTCTCTCTACGAGGAGAAGGGCGGAGAGGAGTCCGGCTTCATGCGGGAGGTGGACGGAAAGACGGTCGGCGTCTCCGATCCGGGCCACAAGCGGCGGAAGGATTGCCTGATCGAGGACGAGCCGCTGCTCGGCGCGATCCGGCAGCGCTTCGTCCGGCGCGTCGTCCCCCAGATCGCCAAGGCGCATCAGTTCGCGGTGACGCGGATGGAGCGCTACATCGTCGCCTGCTATGCGGCGGAGGATGGCGGGCATTTCCGCGCGCATCGGGACAATACGACGAAGGGCACGGCCCATCGCCGCTTCGCCGTCTCGATCAACCTGAACGCGGAGTTCGAGGGCGGGGAGATCAGCTTCCCCGAATACGGGCCGCGGAGCTTCAAGCCGCCGCCGGGGGCGGCCGTCGTCTTCTCCTGCTCGCTTCTTCATGCGGTGAGCCGCGTGACGTCAGGGCGGCGATACGCCTTCCTGCCCTTCCTCTACGACGACGCCGCTGCGGCGCTCAGGGAGCGGAACCTGCAGTTCCTCGCAGAAGCCGGCGCAGCGCAAGAAGCGCCGGAACGAGCCACAGAAGGATCGTGAGGACGCCGAGCGTCGCCGCGATCGGGCGGGAGAAGAAGCCCATGAGGTCCCCGTCCGCCTTGATCATGGAGGACATGAAATTGTCCTCCAGCATCGCCCCGAGCACGATGCCGAGGATCGCCGGGGCGACGGGGAAGCCGTTCTCCTCCATCACGAAGGCGAGGAGGCCGAAGATCAGCATCACCGTAATCCCGAAGACGGTGTTGTTGATCGCGAAGGCCCCCACCATGCAGAACATCAGGATGACCGGCATGAGAAGTTGCGATGGGATCGAGACGATGCGGCGCGAGAGCTTGATCGCCGTGTAGCCGAGCGGCAGCAGCGCGAGATTGGCGAGGAAGAACGCCATGAAGACGGCGTAGATCAGCTCCGGCGTGTTGATGAAGACCATCGGGCCGGGATTCATCCCCTTCATGTAGAGCACGCCGATCACGATGGCGGTGATCGAGTCGCCCGGAATGCCGAAGACGGTGGCCGGCACCCAGGCGCCGGCGAGGCTGGCGTTGTTGGCGGCGCCCGCGTCCGTCAACCCCTCCGGGTGGCCCGTGCCGAACTTCTCCGGCTCTTTCGAAAGCTTCTTGGAGATCGCGAAGCTGATCCAGGCCGCGATGTCCGCCCCCGCGCCCGGCAGCACGCCGACGATGGCGCCGAGGCCGGAGCCGCGGGCGATGTTGACGCGGTATTTCTTCAGGATCGGCCCGATCCCGCGGAACACGCCGTCGCGCGAGGCGGGGATCGCCGTCACGCCGCCCTTCTTCGTCGTGAAGAAGCGGAGCAGTTCCGAGATCGCGAACATGCCGATCATGGCCGGGATGAAGCTCACCCCGCCCATCAGCTCCACGCTGCCGAAGGTGAAGCGGGGGTGGCCGGCGGTGATGTCGATCCCGATCGTCGCGACGAAGAGGCCGATCAGGAGCGAGACGAAGCCTTTCAGCGTCGATCCGGTCGAGATCACCACGGCGCAGGAGAGGCCGAGGCAGGCGAGCCAGAAATATTCGAAGGAGGAGAACTGGATCGCGAATTCCGCGAGGCTCGGCGCCGTCAGCGAGAGGACGATGGAGCCGGTGAGCCCGCCGATCACGGCGCAGACGAGGCCGATGCCGAGCGCCCGCTCGCCCTGGCCCTTGCGCATCATCGCATAGGCCTCGTCGCAATAGGCGGCGGAGGCGGGCGTGCCGGGGATGCGGAGCAGCGCGCCCGGAATGTCCCCCGCGAAGATCGCCATGGCGACGGCGGCGACGATGACGGCAATCGCCGGCACCGGGTCCATGAAGAAGGTGAAGGGGATGAGGAGCGCGGTCGCCATCGTCGCCGTCAGCCCGGGAATCGCGCCGACGAAGAGCCCGAAGAGCGAGGCGAGCAGCATCACGCCGAGGGTGGAGGGCTCGGTGATGAGCCAGAAGGCCTTTTCAATGGCGTCCATGCTCGCCCCCTACCAGGCCACGGGCAGCAGCAGGCCCCAGGGCAGGGGCACCAGCAGCAGCTTGGCGAAGATCGTGTGGATCACCAGCGTCGCCGCCGCCGCCGTCGCAAGACCGGCCAGCGGGGACGCGCCGAGCCGGACCGTCAGCACGGCGAGGATGACGAAGGAGAGCGGGATGAACCCGATGACATTCGCGAAGAGGATATAGGCGAGGACCCCGGCGACGAGCAGCGCCACGTTGAGCCGCATCCGCCGGTCCCGCGCCCAGGGGCCCAGGAGGACGAGCTGCCCCTCTCGCCGCGTCGCCCAGCCCTTTCCGACCAGGATCGCGCCGCAAAGGATGAGGCCCGAGGCGATGATCGTGGGGAAAAGGTCCGGCCCGTAATCCTGCCCGTGCAGGCGCGGGAAGGTCTGCGCATGCAGGATCACGGCGATGGCGAAGAGGATGAGGATCGCGCCGGTCACGGCGTCGTTCATGCGCATGGGAGAGGCCCCGGAAAGGGGCGGCGGCGGAGGCTCCGCCGCCGCCGGATCGTCACTTCGCGAGGCCGACCGCGGCCATCACCTCGCCAAGGGCGACGTTGCTGTCCGCCATCCACTGGCCGAACTCGTCCCCCGGCGCCCAGACGAGGCCGAAGCCGCGGCCCTTCATGAAGTCCTGGAACTCGGCGGAGTTGTAGACCGTCTCCATCGCCGCCGTCAGCTTCTCGCGCGCATCGTCCGGAATGCCGGCGGGCGCCGCGATGCCGCGCCAGGCGGACATCTTCCAGTCAACGCCCGCGGCCTCCTTCAGCGTCGGCACGTCCGGGAAGGCGCCGAGGCGCTCGTCATCCATCACCGCGAGGCTCTTGACCTTGCCCGCCTCGATCAGCGCCGCGGCCTCGACGACCGAGCAGGTCACGATGTCCACGCCGCCGGCGACAAGCTCCTGCAGGCCGGGCGCGGCGCCCTGGCTCGGCACCCAGGGCGCTGCGTCCGGCGCGATGCCGGCCGTGTTCAGCATCCCCGCGATCGAGAGATGCCAGATGCCGCCCTGCCCGGTGCCGGAGGCCTTGTGCGCGCCGGGATTGGCCTTGATCCCCTCCAGCATGTCGGAAACCGTGTTCCACTCGCTGTCCGCCCGCACCTGAACGCCCGCGGCGTCGTAGTTGTAGAGCGCGATCGGGGTGTAGGCCTCCCAGGTCAGGTCGGTGAGCCCGGCCCAGTGCATCATCCCGATCTCCACCGTCACGGTGCCGATCGTGTAGCCGTCCGGCTCCGCCGTCGCGATGGCGCTGTGGCCGACGACGCCGCTGCCGCCGGTGCGGTTCACGACGTTGACGGGCTGGCCCAGCTCCTTCTCCAGCAGGGAGGCGATCATCCGCCCCGTCGCGTCCGTGCCGCCGCCGGCGCCCCAGGGCACGATCAGCGTGATCGGCCGCTCGGGATAATCGGCGAGCGCGGGAAGGGCGGCGAAGGCGGCGAGCGCGGCGGCGGCCGCGCCGAGATGGCGACGTGTCAGCATGGACTGGCTCCTATCGAACGTTTCTCCGGCGCGCCCGCTCTCAGGGCAGGCTGCGCTCGCCCGGATCATGGGTCAGCTTGTCTGACGTTGCAACAGGAACCGGAGGCCGGTCAGAGCGGGTGGAAGGCCCAGAAATCGAGGTCGAGCAGCACGCCCTCGGCATAGGCGCCGGCTTCATCCCTCAACCGCATCGCCTCGTCCCGCCCCTTCGTCGCGACGAGCCGGAGCCGGATCGCGCCGACGCCGGGCGCGGCCGTCTCCCCCGTCTCCAGCACTTCGGACCAGGCGTAGATCGTGTCCCCCGCATGCGCGGGGGCGACATGGGCGCCCGCGTTGATCGCGGCGATTGGCTGCGCGTTCTGGAGCCCGTTGAAGGAGAGCGCGCGGGCGAGGCTGATGACATGGCCGCCATAGATCAGCCGCTTCAGCCCGCCCCGCGCCTCGGTGTTGAAATGCACCTTGGCGGTGTTCTGCCAGAGGCGCGTCGCCATCATGTGCTCCGCCTCCTCCAGCGTCGCGCCGTCCACATGGTCGATGCGCTCGCCCGCGGCGTAGTCCGAAAGCCGGTGCCGCGCCCCTGCGGCGGCGAAGTCATAGGCGGAGAAGTCGAGCCCCTCGGGGACGATCAGGTCCCCCGCCGCCAGCGCCGGCTTCAGCGAAGGAACGACCGTCTCCGGCGCCGGCGCCGCCTCGTCGCGCTTTCTCACCATGACCCAGCGCGCCCAGTCGATCACCGTCTCCCCGCGCTGGTTCCGCGCCGTGGAGCGGACCCAGACGACGCCCGTCTTCCCGTTCGAATTCTCCTTCAGCCCGATCACCTCGGAAGTGGCGGAGATCGTGTCCCCCGCCCGCACCGGCCGGTGAAAGCGCAGCTCCGCATAGCCGAGATTGGCGACGGCGTTGAGCGAGACGTCCGGCACCGTCTTGCCGAAGGCGACATGGAAGCCGATCAGCTCCTCCACCGGCCAGGGCGCGAGCCCGCTTGCAGCTGCGAAGGGCGCGGAGGAGGCGAGGGCGAAGCGCGAAGGATAAAGCGCCTGATAGAGCGCCCGGTCCCCCTCCGTGATCGTCCGGGGCGTCGCGTGGGCGATGACCTGCCCGACCCGGAAATCCTCGAAGAACCGCCCCGCATCCGTCTTGTGCATCGCACTCTCCATGTTGCGGGCGCGAACATACAGGCCGGGGCGCGCGGGGCAAGGCGGGGCGACGACCGCGACGCATCGCCCCGCGCCGGGCCTGCAAGAGGCGCGGGCCTTGCACGATTGCACTTGGTGATGAGCGGCTGAGGCGCCATCTACCGCGTATTCGAAGCAGCCGGCGTCGGCGACGGGCCTTTCCGCCGCGCCTGCCCCGAACGTGGCGAAAGGGCGTCAGGTGCTTGTGATCCAGCTTGCCGACCTTGACGGTCAGAACGGCTTCCGGCTCGACGGCGTGGATTCCGGAGACCGGAGCGGCTACGCCTTCGCTCCGGCCGGGGATGTGAACGGCGACGGGATCGATGATCTGATCGTAGGCGTGAGCCGCGCCGACGGCTATCTAGTCGCCTCCGGCGTCTCCTATGTCATCTTCGGGCGTGCGGGCGGCGGCTTCGCCGCAAGCGTCAACCTCGGCGCGCTGACCGCGTCGGAAGGCTTCCGCATCGAAGGCGCGCAGGGGGCGGACTACAGCGGAAACTCGGTCGCCGGGGTCGGGGACGTGAACGGCGACGGGATCGACGATCTCATCGTCGGGACGCGTCTGGCTGACGTGAACGGCGTCAATTCCGGCGCCTCCTACGTCGTCTTCGGCCGGTCCGGCGGCGGCTTTGGAGAGACCGTCAGTCTCAGGGATCTGCTCACAAGCGAAGGCTTCCGCCTTGATGGCCCCGGGGAGACGGTCCAGGCTGGATTTTCCGTCTCAGGCGCGGGGGACGTGAACGGCGACGGAATTGCCGACATCATCGTCGGCGCCCCCTATGCGAGCCCGAACGGATCGCTCTCCGGCTCGTCCTTCGTCGTCTTCGGCCGGGCGGGCGGCGGCTTCGGCGAGAGCGTCAATCTCGGTCTGCTGACCGCCGCCGAGGGCTTCCGCATCGACGGAATCTCGGCGGAGGACCGGAGCGGCTACGCCGTCGCCGCGGCGGGGGACGTGAACGGGGACGGGGTCGACGACATCCTCGTCTCGGCCCCGAGGGCCAATCCGAAAGGGTTCGAGGCCGGCTCGACCTATGTCGTCTTCGGGCGGGACGGGGGCGGCTTCGGGGAGAGCGTGGCGCTCTCCGCGCTGGACGGGGACGACGGCTTCCGCCTCGACGGCCTCGCGCCGGGGGATTCCAGCGGCCGCTCCATCGCCGGGCTCGGCGACGTGAACGGCGACGGGGTGGACGACATCATCGTCGGCGCCCCCTTCACCGATCCCGCCAACGATCCGAACGGGCTCGACTCCGGCTCCTCCTACGTCATCTTCGGCCGGGCGGGCGGCGGCTTCGCCCCCGTGCTCGACCTTGCCGCGCTGGACGGGGCGAACGGCTTCCGGATCGACGGCGCGGCGGCGCGGGACCGGAGCGGCTTCTCCGTCGCCGGGGCGGGGGACGTGAACGGGGACGGGATCGCGGACATCCTCGTCTCCGCCTTCACCGCCAGCCCGAACGGACCCTATTCCGGCTCCACCTACGTCGTCTTCGGGCGGGCGGCGGGCGGCTTCGCCCCGGTTCTCGACCTCGGCGCGCTGACCGCCGCGGAGGGCTTCCGCCTCGACGGCGTCGCGCGGGAAGACCAGAGCGGCCGCTTCGTTTCCGGGGCGGGCGACCTGAACGGCGACGGGATCGACGATCTGATCGTCGGCGCCCCCTTGGCCGACCCGGATGTGAGCGAAGCCGGCTCCAGCTACGTCGTCTTCGGGTTCCGCACCATCGACGGGGGCGCGAACCGCATCTCCGGCTCCGCGCTGGCGGAGCAGTTCGACGGCCTCGGCGGGAACGACACGATCTTCGGCCTCGGCGGGAACGACACTCTGATCGGCGGCGCCGGGAACGACCGGCTGGAAGGCGGGCCCGGCGCCAACGTGATCAACGGCGGGGCGGATTTCGACACCGCCGTATTCGCCGGCGCGCTCTCCGCCTATGCGCTCGCTCGGGCCGGCGGGACGGTGACGATCTCCCGCGCGGGGGAGAGCCATTCGATCACGAGTGTGGAGAGTTTCCTCTTCGCGGACGGCGCGCGGAGCCTCGCCCAGCTCTTTCCGGTGGTCGAGCCGCCCGTGACCCCGCCCGTGACCCCGCCGGTCACGCCGCCCGTGACTCCCCCCACGACTCCGCCTGTCACGCCGCCCGCCGGCCCCACGCCGGGCGATGACAATCTGAGCGGGACGGGCGGGCCGGACCGGATCGCCGCGCTGGCCGGAGACGACACGGTCAGGGGCCGCGGCGGCGACGACACACTTCTCGGCCAGGCCGGCGAGGATATCCTCCGCGGCGGCGGGGGCGACGACAGCCTCGTGGGCGGCGGCGGGGCCGACCGGCTCTTCGGCCAGGGCGCGAACGACACGCTGAAAGGCGGCGGCGCGGCCGACTTCCTCAAGGGCGGCGGGGGCGCGGACCGGGCTATCGGCGGCGGCGGCGCGGACACGATCGAGGGCGGCAAGGGCGCCGACACGATGATCGGCGGCGGCGGGCCGGACACGTTCCGCTTCAAGCCGGGAGACGGCGACGACGTGATCCAGCGCTTCCAGCAGGGCCGCGATCAGGTCGAGTTCAAGCGCGGGGTCTCAGGCTTCGACGATCTCCGGATCGAGCAGCAGGGGGACGACGTGCTCGTGACCTACACGCGCGGCTCGATCCTCTTCGAGAACCGGAACGCCGGAGCGTTCGGGGAGGATGATTTCATTTTCTGACGCCGGTCAGAGCGCGCCGAGCTGCCCTTCTCGCCGTGTCCAAATGCAATTGGTGAAATGGAGGTTTGCGTTTACGCATCGGAAACCACTTGGAGGGGGCTCCGATGCTTGAAGCGACGACTCTTGGCGACCTCGATCCGGCGGAGGGGTTCCGGATCGACGGCGAGTTCACTCTCTCGCGCACCGGCGTGGCCGTCGCCGTCGGGGATGTGAACGGGGACGGGTTCGCGGACTTCATCGTCGGCGCCCCGCAATCGACGACCGCGGACCCTTCCGGCGGAAAGGTCCATGTGATCTTCGGAACCGCCTCCGGCCTCCCCGCCGCGACGGAGGTCGCCGCGCTGGACGGCGTGAACGGCTTCACCATCGTCGGCGAGACCGAGGGCGACGAGGCGGGCTTCTCCCTTGCGGCCGGCGACGTGAACGGGGACGGGATCGACGACATCGTGGTCGGCGCGCGCTACGCCGCGACGAACGGCGCGTATTCCGGCGCGGCCTATGTGGTCTTCGGCAAGACGGACGCGTTCGGGCAGGAACTCTCGCTGTCGTCCCTCAACGGCGACGACGGCTTCCGCTTTCTCGGCGGCGCAGGCGATCAGGCCGGCCGGTCGGTCGCGGCCGGCGACGTGAACGGGGACGGGATCGACGACGTTCTGATCGGCGCGATAGGCGAAAGTTTCAACGCCCTCGACTATGCCTATGCCGGCGCCGTCCATGTGATCTTCGGAACGCGGGACGGCTTCTATGCAAGCTCCGACGCCGGCGATCTCAACGGCGGGAACGGCTTCACGCTCTTCGGCCAGACCGCGAACGGCTTGATCGGCTATTCGGTCTCCGTCGCCGGAGACGTCAACGGCGACGGGATCGAAGACATCATGATCGGCGCCCCGGGCTTCGATTACAACGGGCCCATGCCGGGCTCCGCCTTCGTCGTCTTCGGCGCCGCCGCAGGCCCCGCGTCGCCTCGCCCGGCCGCCAGCATCCTCTCCTCGTTCTTCGTGGAAGGAACGCAGGCGTTCCGGATCGGCGGGTCGGAGACGAACGATCTCGCCGGAACTTCCGTTTCCTCGGCGGGGGATGTGAACGGCGACGGCTTCGACGACCTCATCGTCGGCGCGCCGGGCGCGGACGGCTCCACCGGGGCGGCGCATGTGGTTTTCGGAAAGGCGGGCGGCTTCGGCCCGGTCCTCGATCCCTCGACGCTGGACGGGACCAACGGCTTCCGGATCGTCGGCGCGGACGCTTATGACGAAGCGGGGGCCGAGGTCGCCTCCGCGGGCGACGTGAACAATGACGGGTTCGACGACATCCTTGTCTTCGCGCCAAGCGGCGGCCCGGCCGGAACCGGCGTCGGCCCGGGGGCCTCCGGCGACAGGGCGGCCACCTATCTCATTTTCGGGAAGGCCGGCGGCTTCGCCGCCGAGATCGACCTTGGCGCGCTGACCGCGGCCGACGGGCTGAGATTCGACAGCGCGAACGTCCGGGACAATGCCGGCCAGTCGCTTGCCGCGGCCGGGGACCTGAACGGGGACGGGTTCGACGACGTCCTGTTCGGCGCGCCCGGCGTCGGCCTCGGAACCGGCGCGGCCTTCGCGCTCTTTGGCGGGGACGTCGCAGAGCCGCCGGTGTCTCCGCCGACGACGCCGCCCGTGACGCCGCCGGTCACGCCGCCGACGACGCCGCCAGTCACGCCGCCGGTGACGCCGCCCGGGACCCCGCCGTTCACGCCGCCGGTGGCTCCCCCCACGACTCCGCCTGTCACGCCGCCCGCCGGCCCCACGCCGGGCGATGACAATCTGAGCGGGACGGGCGGGCCGGACCGGATCGCCGGGCTGGCCGGAGACGACACGGTCAGGGGCCGCGGCGGCGACGACACACTTCTCGGCCAGGCCGGCGAGGATATCCTCCGCGGCGGCAGGGGCGACGACAGCCTCGTGGGCGGCGGCGGGGCCGACCGGCTCTTCGGCCAGGGCGCGAACGACACGCTGAAGGGCGGCGGCGCGGCCGACTTCCTCAAGGGCGGCGGCGGCGCCGACCGGATCGTCGGCGGCGGCGGCGCGGACACGATCGAGGGCGGCAAGGGCGCCGACACGATGATCGGCGGCGGCGGGCCGGACACGTTCCGCTTCGCGCCCGGCGACGGGGCGGACGTGATCCTGCGCTTCCGGCAGGGCGCGGATCAGATCGAGTTCAAGCGCGGGGTTTCGGGCTTCGACGCGCTGACCATCGAGCAGCAGGGCGACGACGTGCTCGTCAGCTACACGCGCGGGTCGATCCTCTTCGAGAACCAGAACGCCGGAGCGTTTGGGGAGGAGGATTTCCTCTTCTGACGCGGGTCAGAGCGCGCCGAGCTTGATCTCGGGCGAATACTCCGCGTCCACCTCCTTCACCACGGCCTGCCCGCAGCGCATCACGCCGCGCGCGGCGTCGAAGGCGTAGACAGGGCCGCCGTGGAGGGACCAGCCGGCGGCGAGCGCCGCAGTGACCTTGTGGCAGAAGGCGGACGTGTCGTCCTCCGTCAGCAGGCGATAGGCGAGCATCGGCGTCACATCGGGAAGGGGCTGACGCCGAAGAGCCAGCCATGGGCGAAGACGATCACGGCGAAGACGCCGAGCGAGAGCAGCGCCGCCTTCGCCTCGGCCCCCCAGCCGCCCCAGCGCGGCGGGGCCCAGCCAGCGGAGCGGCGGTTGATCATCCACATCATGCCGAGGGACCAGATCAGCATCCCCCCGAAGAGGAGGATCGATGCGCTGTCCCCGTTCACGAGGAGATGCGAGAGCCCCCAGACGGCGACGCCGGTGAGCATCGGATGGCGGAGCTTCGTCGCGATCCACGCCTTCGCGCCGCCGACCGCGAAGAGCCAGACGGCGACGAGCATCATCAGGTTGTTGAGATGCACGCCCCAGACGGGCGGATCGTAGACGGGGATGAACGCCGCTTGCTGGTATCCGATCACCATGAGGACGATCGCCAGCGCCGCGTCGAGCGAGAAGAGGCCCTTGTAAGGCCCCTCGCCTATCGCGTCGATCAGCCGCTCCCGCACGCCCGGAAGGGCCGAGGGCAGGAAGTGGCCGGCGCACCAGAGCGCGAAGCCCGCTGCGAGGATCAGCATGGACGTCTCCTTTCGCGGCGCACGATGCCCTCAGCCCATGTCGGCTTCAAGACGGCGGATCGCCTCCGCCTCGGCCAGCAGGCGCCGCGCCGTCTCGACATGGAGGTTCTCAACGATCCGCCCGTTCACCACCGCGACGCCGCCGCCCTTCGCCACCACCGCCTCATAGGCGGCGAGATGGGCCCGCGCCTCCTCCAGCGCCGCCTCGGAGGGGCCGAACACCTCGTTGGCGACGGCGATCTGGTCCGGATGGATCAGCGTCTTGCCGTCGAAGCCAATCGCCCGGCCCTGCTCGCATTCGGCGCGGAGCGCCGACTGGTCGCGGAAGGCGTTGCAGACGCCGTCGAGGCAGGCGAGCCCCTCCGCCCGCGCCGCGAGGAGCGCGAGGCCGAGTGCGGGGAGGACGGGCGCGCGGCCGGGAACGTGTTCGGCCCTGAGCTCCTTCACGAGGTCGTTCGTTCCCAACACGAAGCCGGCGAGGCGGGGATGGGCGGCGGCGATGGCGGGGGCGTTCAGAACGCCCTTCGGCGTCTCGATCATCGCCCAGATCGCGATCTCCGGCGCGGAGGCGCTCATCGCCGCGACGGCGACGACCATCGCCGCGCTCTCGACCTTCGGGACGAGGATCGCGTGGGGCCGCGCCGCGGTCGCCGCCGCCACATCCGCCGGGCCCCATTCCGTATCGAGCCCGTTGACGCGGATCATCACCTCCCGCGCGCCGAAGCCGGCGCGCATCTCCTCGATCACGAGCCCGCGCGCGGCCTCCTTCTCCTCCGGCGGGGTCGCGTCCTCAAGGTCGAGGATCAGCGCGTCGGCCGGCAGGGTCCGCGCCTTTTCCAGCGCGCGGGCGCGGCTCCCAGGCATGTAGAGAACGGAACGGCGCGGGCGTGGCGTGGCGGGCATGGCGTCTCCTTCGGCTGAGGAAAGGGTTAACGGTGAATCGCGCCCTGCGCAATTTCGGCCGCCTGTCGCGGCGCTGCGGGGGCTTGCGCGAATCGGAGCGCCGCGGCAGAACTAGAACAAAAAAAGAACATACAGGAGGTTGCGATGATGCTGGAAGAGGTTGCGGAGGCGCTTGCGAAGGGCTGCCGCGAGGGTCGGGAGCGGGAGGGGCTGAAGGCGCTCTATGCTCCCGGAGCCGTTTCGGTCGAGGCCGAGGCGATGCCCGGCGGCGGGCGGGAGACGGCTGGAATCGCCGGCATCGAAGGCAAGCATGACTGGTGGGAGGCGAATTTCGAGGTGACGGGCGGGGACGTCGCCGGCCCCTTTCTGCATGCGCCGGACCGGTTCGCCTTGGTCTTCTCGGTTGAGGGCCGCCCGAAGGCCGGCGGGGACGCTTTCTTGATGCGGGAAGTGGCGCTCTACACCGTCTCGGGCGGAAAGATCGTGCGCGAGGAGTTCTTCGCCGCGCCTCAGCCCGGATAGACCGCGCGGCCCCGCCCGCCTTCAGCGCACCCGCAGCGCGGGATGCGCCCCGGTTGCGAAGAGATCGTCGGACGAATTCAAGACGTGGCTCGCATGGCCTACGATCAGCGGGTCGGGAGCCGTCGCCACTGTCTCGTCCTTGTCCGGGTAGTCGAGCCCCGAAAGGAAATGCCGCATACAGTTCAGGCGCGCGCGCTTCTTGCACTTCGACTTGACGATGGTCCAGGGCGCGTCCGCGGTGTCGGTGTAGAAGAACGTCGCCTCCTTCGCCTCGGTGTACTCATGCCATCGGTCGAGGCTTGCGAGGTCGATCGGGCTCAGTTTCCAGCGCTTCAGCGGGTCGTTTTCGCGTTCCTTGAAGCGGCGGCGCTGCTCTTCCGGCGTGACGGAGAACCAGTACTTGAAGAGCCTGACGCCTGAACGGACAAGCATTCTTTCAAATTCCGGAGCCTGCCGCATGAATTCCAGGTATTCGTTCGCCGAGCAGAAGCCCATTACGCGCTCCACCCCTGCGCGATTGTACCAGGACCTGTCGTAGAAGACCATTTCGCCTGATGTCGGCAGATGCTCGACATAACGCTGGAAATACCATTGCCCGAGTTCTCGCGCCGAAGGCTTGTCGAGTGCGACGACCCGCGCGAAACGCGGATTGAGATGTTCCGTGAACCGCTTGATCGTGCCGCCCTTTCCCGCGGCGTCCCGCCCTTCGAAGAGGATCACGAATTTCTGCCCCTCCTCCTGCGACCATTTCTGAACCTTGAGAAGCTCGGCCTGAAGGCGCGCCTTTTCGGCCTCATAGAGTTTGCGCGCGAGTCTGTAGGGATAGGGGTATCGCCCGGTTTCGAAGACGTTGCGGATCGTCTCGTGGGCGGCCGTCGGCGAGAGCTGGTCCGGCTGAGCCAAAGGGGCGAACTCTTCCGCAGGTTCGGGCGCCGGCTCTGGAACGCCTGAAATCGCTTCGCTCATGTCAATCTCCCTCTCTTGCGGTCCTGCGGAAACCTCACGCCCTCAGGCCCTTGCCGCATTGATCGAAATCAAGCGCGCCCCCCGCCCTCACTCCGGATAGGTCAGCGCGCGGCGGTAAAGTCGCCATGTCGCGTGGCCCAGCAGCGGCAGCGCGACGAGAAGGCCGAGGAAGAAAGGCGCGAGCCCGGCGAGCATGAGCGCGGCCGTGACCGCCGCGAAGCAGAGCATCGGCGCCGGGCTCGCCGTGACGGCGCGTACGCTCGTCACCATCGCCGTCACCACGTCCACCTCCCGGTCGAGCAGCATCGGCAGGCCGAAAACGGTGATCGAGAAAAGAAGGAGGGCGAGCAGGAAGCCGACGAACGCGCCGACGGCGAGCATCGTGAGCCCCGCGGTGGTCAGGAACACCTCGGGCGAGGACATCACGTTCGTCATCACCTTCAGCCCGAGGAAGAGCGCGAAGACGAGATGAGCCGCGTACATCCAGAAGAGGAATATCATGATCACGACCATGATCATGGAGGGGAGCTGCCGGTCCTTCTGCCGGAAGACGACGCCGAGCACGCCCGCCCAGTCCAGCGCCTCGCCGGCCTCGATCCGCCGGCTCACCTCGTAGAGCCCGGTCGCGAAGAACGGCCCGAGCAGCGGAAAACCGAGCGAGACCGGGATAATGAGCCAGGTCTGCCCCCAGACCTGCAATTGCAGCAGGATGACGAGCCCGCCGAGCACCGTCACCGCGGCGAAGAAGAGCCCGAAGGCCGGCGCGGCGCGGAAATCGCCCCAGCCCTCGGCCAGCGCGGCGCGGATGTCCGCGCCTGTCACGGTATTGATGCGCGGCGGCGCGGAGGCTGCGGGTGCGGCGGCGTCTGTCATGGCGTTTTCCCCGGTTTTTCCGGGAAGGTGGACGCCAGGCGCGGCCTGCGCCTTGATCCAGCGCAAACGGTGGGGCCGGGCCGGGCTCTAGGGGCTCAGCGCGCTGCGGTCGCCTGAGCTGTCAGCGCAGATGATAGGTCAGCGCCCGCCCGACCAGCGCGCCGACCGCCGCCTCGTCGACGGCCTCGCCCTCCCGAAAGCGAACAGCGCGGGAGCCCTCCAGCGCGAAGCGGTCCCCATGCGCGGCGCGGAACTCGGCGATGAGCGTCGTCCTGCAATGGACATAGAGCGCGAAGCCTCCCCCCTTCGGGGCCCCGAGGCGGATCGTGCTGCCGGCCCCGGTCTCCGGCGTCAGATAGGCAGGCTGCCCCCAGCGAAGCGCCTCCTCGACCCGACCGACGCCATCCGTCCGTCCCGCGACGTCGAAGACGAGGCGCCGAAGCGACAGCAATCCCTCCCGCGCGCCCGGCTCGAAGGCGAGGAACGCCGCCTCGACCTCGTGAGAGCCGAAATCCGGCTCCGCAATCACCGCCCGTCCCGCGCCGCGCTCCGCGGATAGGCGCCGAGGACCTTGAGGAAGGAGGTGAAGAAGCGCAGTTCCTCCATCGCGTAGATCACGTTCTGATGCTCCGGGTGCCCCTCGATATCCGCATAGAACTGCGTGGCGGTAAAGGAGCCGTCCACCATGTAGCTCTCAAGCTTCACCATGTTCACGCCGTTGGTCGCGAAGCCGCCCATCGCCTTGTAGAGCGCGGCGGGCACGTTCCGTACCTGGAAGACGAAGCTTGTCATCGCCGGGCCGGCGTTCGGGTCGGCCTCCAGCTTCCGCGGGCTCATGACGAGGAAGCGCGTGGTGTTGTGCGCCGCGTCCTGGATGTCGGAGGCGAGGGGGACGAGGCCGTAGATCTCCCCCGCGAGCTTCGAGGCGAGCGCGGCGCGCGTCGGGTCTCCCGCCTTCGCCACGGCCATGGCGGAGCCGGCCGTGTCCGCCCCCGTCACCGTCTTTATTCCGTGAATTTTCATGAAATTGCGGCACTGGCCGAGGAGGACGGTGTGGCTCATCGCCTCCTTCACCTCGGAAAGCTTCGCCCCCGGCACGCCCAGAAGCTCGATCCGCACCGGCACGAAATGCTCCGCGATGATGTAGAGCCCGCTCTCCGGCAGCAGCCGGTGAATGTCCGCCACCCGGCCGTAGAGCGAGTTTTCCACCGGCAGCATGGCGAGGCCGGCGGCGCCCGTCTTCACGGCGGCCACCGCATCCTCGAAGGTCGGGCAGGGCATGGGCTCCATGTCGGGATAGACTTCGCGGCAGGCCTGGTGCGAATAGGCGCCGAGCTCGCCCTGGAAGGCGATGCGGTTTGCTTCGTTTACGGTCATTAAACGGGCCTTCGGGTCATCTGGTCGCGCCTTATACGCCTTGCCCGCCGCGGCGGGAAGCTTGTATGGAGGCGTGCCGAAAGGGGCCGCGCCGCCCCGAGCGAAGAGGAGCCGGGCATGGAGCTGAACAAGATCGTCGGGGCGTTCTGCGCGTCGCTGCTGGTGTTTCTCGGCCTCGGGTTCTTCGCCGAACAGGTCTTTTATCCGCATGGCCCGGAGGAGCTCGCCTTCGCGCTCGCCGTCGAGGAGGATGCGGGCGAGGAAGAGGCTGCGCCGGAGGTCGACCTCGCCGCGCTGCTCGCCGCCGCCGACCCGGCCGCGGGCGAGGGCGGGTTTCGCAAATGCGCCGCCTGTCACAAGATGGAAGACGGCGCGAACGGCGTCGGCCCGCATCTCTACCGCGTCGTCGGGCGGGAGATCGGCTCCGTCGAGGGCTTCAAGTATTCCGGCGCGCTGCCCGCCGGCGAGGTCTGGACGCCGGAGAACCTCTACGCTTTCCTCGCCAATCCCAAGGGCTGGGCGCCTGGCACCTCGATGGGCTTCGCCGGGCTTCGGAATTCGGAGGAGCGGGCCGAGATGATCGTCTACCTGAACGAGGCGGGCGGCGCCCCCATCGAGTTCGCGGCCCCGGCCGAGGAAGCCGCCGCCGAACCCGCCGCCGTGACGACCGAGACGCCAGCCGCCGAAGAGGCTGCTACCGGGGAGGCTGCGACCGAGGAAGCGCCCGCGGCCGATGAGGCGCCGGCCGACGACGCTGCGGCTGCGGAAGAGGCTCCGGCGGACGAGCAGGTCGCCGTCGCCCCGGCCGCGCCCGAGGAGCCCGCCGCCGAGGACGCGCCCGCCGCCGGCGGGATGAGCCCCGAGATGGCCGCCGTCTTCGCCTCGGCCGATCTCGCCGAGGGCGAGAAGGTGTTCCGCAAGTGCCGCGCCTGCCACAAGACGGAGGATGGCGCGAACGGCGTCGGACCACACCTCCACGGCGTCGTCGGCCGGCAGATCGCCTCCGTGGACGGCTACCGCTATTCCGACGCCCTGCCGGCGGATCAGGCATGGACGCCGGAAAATCTTTACGCCTACCTGGAGGATCCGAAGGGCTGGGCGCCGGGCACGAAGATGGCCTTCGCCGGGCTCAAGACCTCGCAGGAGCGGGCGAACGTGATCGCCTGGCTGAACCAGCAGGGCGACAGCCCGATCCCGTTGGAGTGACCTGCGCCCGCGAGGGCGGGATGAAGGGCCGCCTCCGGGCGGCCCTTTTCGTTTACGGCATCCGCGCCGCGCTCCCCATGCCGAGATGGAGCTCGCTTCCCGTCCAGGGATGGGCGCGGGCCAGCGCCTCGTCGAAGACGACGCCGAGCCCCGGCTCCTTCGGCGGGATGAGATAACCCTCCTCCCATTCCACGCCCTTTACGAGGTCGCCGTGGAATCCTTCCCATCGCTCGATGCATTCGAGGATCAGGAGATTGGGGATGCAGGCGCCGAGCTGCACGTTCGCCGCCGCCTCCACGGGCCCCGCATAGAGATGCGGGGCCATCAGCGCATAATACGGCTCCGCCATCGCGGCGATCTTCTTCGCCTCGAGAATGCCGCCGACGCGCCCGAGCGCGGGCTGGAGGATGGAGGCGGCGCCGGCCGCGAGCACGCGCTGGAACTCGTATTTCGTCGTCAGCCGCTCCCCCGTCGCGACGGGGATCGACGTCGCGCGCGCGACCTCCGCCATCGCCTCCGGGCTTTCGGGCGGACAGGGCTCCTCGAACCAGAGCGGGTCATAGGGCTCCAGCCGCCGCGCCATGCGCTTAGCGCCCGAGGCGGTGAACTGCCCGTGCGTGCCGAAAAGGAGATCCGCCTTCGTCCCCACCGCCTCGCGGATGCGGGCGCAGAAGAGGGCGGAGCGGTCCAGCGCCTCAAGGTCGGGCTGGCGGCCATCGTAGCTCGTGTAGGGCCCCGCCGGGTCGAACTTCACCGCGGTGAAGCCCTGCGCGACATAATCCGCCGCCCGCGCCGCCGCCGCATCCGGGTCAGAGTAGACCGGGCTGTCGGAATGCGCGTCCGCCTCCCCGCCCGGATAGAGATAGGTGTAGGTGCGGAGCCGCTCATGGCAGCGCCCGCCGAGAAGCTGGTGGACGGGCTGGCCCGCAGCCTTGCCCACGATGTCCCAGCAGGCGATTTCGAGGCCGGAGAAAATCCCCATCAGCGTCGGATCGGGCCGCTGCGAATAGCCGGAACTGTAGGTGAGGCGGTAGAGATGCTCGATCCGGTGCGGGTCCGCGCCCTCGAACCAGCGGCCGAACACGTCCCGCGTCGCGGCCTCGATCACGGCGGGGCCGAAGCTCGCGGCGTAGATCTCGCCATAGCCGACGATCCCGCAGGCGGTGGTCAGCTTCACGAAGATGAAATAGCGCCCGCCGCGCCGCGGCGGCGGGTTGCCCACGATGAAGACTTCGAGATCGGCCAGTTTCACGCTTGTTCCTCCCGCGCCCGGTTTCGCCAGCTTTGCCGCCCGGGCGCCGGCGCGTCTATCCCGAGAGGAGCAGCCAGGCCCAGAGATTGAAGGTCGCCAGCGCCGCGCCGGTCGAGAACAGGATCGCGCCGGACATCCGGTTCGGCCGCGTCTCGTAGCGCAAGGCGAGGATGAAGACGTTGTTCGCCACCGGCAGCGAGGCGAGGAGCACGGCGATCACGATCTCCTCCCGCGTCAGCCCGAACACGTCCGTCGTCGCGACGAAGATCATGACGAGCGGATGGATCAGCAGCTTCGCCGCGCAAATCCACCCGAGCTCCGACGCCGCGGCCCGCATCGGCTGGCCATAGAGCGTCACCCCGATGGCGAAGAGCGCGGCGGGCACCGCCGCCATGCCGAGGATGCGCATGAAATCGTCCACCGGCTTCGGAATCTCCGCGCCCGAAAGGCTGAGCAGGAGCCCCGCGCCGATCGCCAGCACGAAGGGGTTGAGGATCGCGGAGCGCGCCGTCGCGAGAAGGCTCGGCACTTCCGCCCCCGCGCCGGGCGAAAGACGGCTGAGCAGCGCGATGGTGAGAGTCACGACGAAGAGCATGTCGAAGATGATCGCCATGGCCACCGGAGCCGCCGCCGCCTCCCCGGCGAGGCTGACGACGAGCGTGATGCCGAGATAGCCGACATTGCCATGCGTCGTCGCCGCCGCATGGACCGTCGCCGCCGCGCCGCCCTGCCGCATGACGAGGCCGGAGACGATCAGCGTCCCGACGAACATCAGCACGGAGACGGAGCCCCAGGCGGCGAAGAAGCCGGGGTTGAACACGTCCTCGAACGGGATCGCCGCAATGGTCCGCACCATCAGGGCCGGCAGCGCGAAATAGAGCACGAAGGCGTTGAGCGCCTTCGCCGAACCCTCGACCATCACGCCCCGCCAGCGCGCGGCGTAGCCGCACCCGATCAGCGCGAAATAGGGGAGGGTGACGCCGAAGATCGCGAACATGGGCGGAGGGCAGGCCTTTCCTGTCGATCAGCGCCCTTAACCCGTTCTCCGGAGCGGGGAAAGCGCATGCGGCGCATGGCAGCCCTGCGCGCGCCGCGCTCATTCCATCAGGACCACGTTGCGCACGCCTGTCCCGGCCCGCGTCCGGTCCAGCGCCGCGTTGATCTCCTCGAAGCCGAACCGGCCGGTGACGAGTTCCGAGAGCTTGAGCCGCCCCGCCCGATAGAGCCCGATCAGCGCCGGAATGTCTCGCGCCGGCGCGGCCTTGCCCATCTTCGAGCCGAGAATGCGCTGCCCGGCGTCGGCCAGCGTCAGCGGGTCGAAGGTGGAGCGGGCGCCGAGCGCGCCCATGCCGACGAGCACCGCCGCGCCGCCGGGCGCGAGCATCTCGTAGGCGGAGGCCATCGCCGCCTCCGCCCCGACCGTGACGAAGACGTAATCCGCGCCGCCCTCGGTCAGCCGCCGCACCTCCGCCGCCGCCTCGGGCCCCGCCTTGACGCAATCCGTCGCGCCGAAGCCGCGCGCGATCTCCAGCTTTTCCGCGGAGACATCCGCGACGATCACCCGCGACGCCCCGTTCAGCGCCGCGCCCTGCACCGCATTGAGCCCGACGCCCCCGGTGCCGATGACGACGGCTGTGGCCCCCGCCTCCATCGCCGCCGTATTCGTCACCGCGCCATAGCCGGTGATGACCCCGCATGCGAGGAGCGAGGCTTCGGCCCAGCCGATCTCACCCTCGATCTTCGCGAGCTGCGAGGCGTGGACGGTCACCTCCTCCGCGAAGGCGCCGCATTTCAGCCCCTGCGCCACCGGCGCGCCCGTCGCGTCGGAAAGTGGGCTCGCGGCGTTGAGCGGAAAGGGCTCCGTGCAATAGGTGCGCTGCCCCTTCGCGCAGCAGGCGCATTCCCCGCAGGAGCGGATGAGGGTGACGACCGCCCGGTCTCCCTTGGCGAAGCCGGTCACCCCCGCGCCCGTCTCCAGCACATCCCCCGCCGCCTCGTGGCCATAGACGGCGGGGAGCGCGCCGCCCCAGCCGCCGGCGATGAAGATGAGGTCGGAATGGCAGATCGCGACGGCGCGCACCCGCAGCCGCACCTCCCCCGGCCCCGGCGCGGCGAGCGCGAGCTCCTCGATTTCGAGCGGCGCGCCGAAGGCGCGGGCGACGGCGGCTTTCATGCTCTTCCCCCGGAACAGGACGTCGCCCACGCTTCGCGCCGCCGCGACCGGCGCGCTTCGCGGAAAGCGAAGCGCGGCGCCGCGTTTCGGCTGCGGCGCATCGCTTGCCCCGGGCCCCTCCCGCTCCTAGCTTCGCCAGAGAGCAATGACGGAGCCGGACCGATGCGCCTGACCCGCCGCGACTTTTCGCTGACCCTCGCCGCCGCCGCCGCGGCCCCGCTCCTGCCCCGGCCCGCCTTTGCGGAAGGGGTCGTCCGCTCCCACGGCGCCTCGCTGATCGGGGAGCTGAAATACCCCGTCGACTTCCCGCATTTCGACCATGTGAACCCCGCCGCGCCGAAGGGCGGAATCGCCCGGCTCGCGACGCAGTCGACCTTCGACAGCTTCAATCCCTTCATCGTGAAGGGCAATTCGCCGACGGGGATCGGCCTCATCTTCGACACGCTGATGGTCTCCGCCCTCGACCAGGGGTCGACGCAGTACGGCCTCCTCGCGGAATGGTACGAGCACCCGGCGGACTGGTCCTGGGCCGCTTTCAAGCTCCGCGACGGCGCGCGCTGGCATGACGGGCGGCCGGTGACGGCGGAGGACGTCGTCTTCTCCTTCGACATCCTCGTGACGAAGGGCCACCCGCAATACCGCTTCTATTACGCGAACGTGGCCGGCGCGCGCGACATGGGCGAGGGCGTCGTCCGCTTCGATTTCGACCAGACGGGGAACCGCGAGCTGCCGCATATCATGGGCCAGCTCGCGATCCTGCCGAAGCACTGGTGGGAGGGGCGGGACTTCGACCGCTCCTCGCTGGAGCCGATGCTCTCCTCCGGCCCTTACAAGATCGGCGATTTCGAGACCGGGCGCTTCGTCGAATACAAGCGCGTGCCGGACTATTGGGGCGCCGACCTCCCCGTGAACATCGGCAAGCACAACATGGACAGCATCCGCTACGAGATCTTCCTCGACGCGGAGGCGGCGTTCGAGGCCTTCAAGTCCGGCCAGTTCGACTTCCGGGACGAGAACTCCGCCTCGAAATGGGCGCAGGGCTACGATTTCCCCGCCGCTCGCGCCGGGCTGGTGAAGCGGGAGGAGGTCGTCACCGATGGGCCGAAGACCACGCAGACCTTCGCCTTCAACCTCCGCCGCCCGAAATTCCAGGACCGGCGGGTGCGGGAGGCGATCGGCCTCGCCTTCGATTTCGAGCACACGAACCGCACGATCTATTTCTCGCAATACGCAAGGCCCCGCAGCTATTTCCAGGGCTCCGAAGGCCTGATGCAGACGGGCGCGCCGGAGGGTGCCGAGCTGGCCCTCCTCGAAAGCCTGCGCGGGCAGGTCCCCGAGGAGGTGTTCGGCCCCGCCTGGACCCCGCCGGAGACGGACGGTTCGGGCCGCAACCGGCGGGAGCTGCGCCGCGCGACGGAGCTTTTGCGGGAGGCGGGCTGGGAGGTGCGGAACGGCAAGCTCGCCGGGCCGGAGGGCCAGCCCTTCGAGATCGAGTTCCTTTCCTCGCAGGACGCACAGGAGCGGGTCATCAACCCCTTCATCAACAACCTGAAGCAGCTCGGCTTCGAGGCGAGCTTCCGGATCGTGGACGCGCCGCAATACATCCGCCGCGTCAGCCAGGATGAGAGCTTCGACTGGGACATGATCATCTGGGGCGTCTCGAACTCCGAGAGCCCGGGCAACGAGCAGCGGGAGTTCTGGGGCTCCTCGACGGCCGATCGCGTGGGCGCCCGCAATGTCGGCGGCGTGGCCGACCCGGCGGTGGACGCGCTGATCGACAGGATCATCTTCGCGGAGGACCGGCCGGCGCTGGAGGCGGCGAGCCGCGCGCTGGACCGTGTGCTGCTCTGGAACCACTACATGATCCCGCAACTCTACACCCCCTTCGACCGCATCGCGTGGTGGGACAGGTTCGGGCATCCCGAACCCTTCCCGCCGCGGGGCGAGGCGTTCCCGACCGTCTGGTGGTGGGACGAGGCGAAGGCCGCCGCGGTGGAGGCGGCGCGATGATCCGCCTCGCCCTCGCCGCGCTCCTCCTCGCCGCGCCGGCGGCCGCCGAGACGACCGCGCACGGCGTCTCCGCCTTCGGCGCGCTGAAATACCCGGCGGATTTCGCCCATTTCGACTATGTGAACGCCGAAGCGCCGAAGGGCGGAACGCTGAAGACCCGCTCCACCTTCGCGCAGAACACGTTCGACAGCCTCAATCCCTTCATCCTGAAGGGCGAGGCGCCGGCGGAGGTTTCCCTCTACGTCTTCGACACGCTGATGGTGCGCGCGATGGACGAGGCGGACGCCGTCTATGGCCTCGTCGCGGAAAGCGTCACCTGGCCCGTCGACCGCGCCTGGGCCGAGTTCCGCCTCCGCCCCGAGGCGCGCTTCGCGGACGGGGAGCCGATCACGGCGGAGGATGTCGTCTTCTCCCTCGACATCCTGAAGGCGGAGGGCGCGCCGCGCTACCGCATCGCCTACGGCGCCATCGAGAAGGCGGAGGCGCTGGCGGAGGACCGGGTGCGCTTCACCTTCCGCCCGGGCGCCTCGACGCGGGACCTGCCGATGCTTGCCGCCTCCATCCCGATCCTGCCGAAGCACTGGTGGGAGGGGCGCGCCTTCGGCGAATCGACGCTCGACCCGCTCCTCGGCTCCGGCCCCTACCGCATCGGCGCCTTCGAGCCGGGGCGGACCATCGCCTTCGAGCGGCGGGAGGATTACTGGGCGAAGGACCTGCCCGTGAATGTCGGGCGCTGGAATTTCGACCGGCTCGAATACGAGTATTTCAGGGACTACACGGCCGCCTTCGAGGCGTTCAAGGCCGGCGCCTACGAGATGCACGAGGAGTTCTTCTCGAAGATCTGGGCGACCGGATACGACTTCCCCGCGGTGAACGATGGCCGCGTGATCCGCGACACGCTGCCGGACGGGCGGCCGGCGGGCACGCAGGGCTACTGGTTCAACACGCGGCGGGAGAAATTCGCCGACCCGCGCGTGCGCCAGGCGCTCGGCATGGCCTTCGACTTCGAATGGTCGAACCGCACGCTCTTCTATGACCTCTACCAGCGCACGACGAGCTTCTTCGAGGGCTCGCCCCTCGCCGCGAAGGGCGCCCCTTCGGAGGCGGAGCGGGCGCTTCTCGAGCCGCTCATGGAGCATCTTCCTCCCGAGGCGCTGGGCGAGGCCTTCGTCCCCGCGGTGACGGACGGTTCGGGCCGGATGCGACGGGAATTGCGCGCCGCCGGCGCCCTCCTCGACGAGGCGGGATGGACGGTCGGCGGCGATGGCAAGCGGCGGAACGCGGCGGGGGAGCTTCTGACCATCGAGTTCCTCGATGACAGCCCGACCTTCGAGCGCATAACGGGCCCCTATATCCGCAACCTCGAACAGCTCGGCGTGACGGCGGAAATGCGGACGGTGGACGCTGCGCAATATCAGGCGCGGATGAAGACCTACGATTTCGATGTGACGGTGGCCCGGATGCCGATGTCGCCCACGCCCGGCGTGGAGCTGTGGAACCTCTTCGGAGCCGAATCCGCCTCGGCGGAGGACACGCTCAATCTCTCCGGCGTCGCGAATCCGGCGGTGGACGCGCTGATCGAGGCGATCATCGGAGCGAAGAACGCGGAGGAACACGCCGCCGCCGTCTCCGCGCTCGACCGGGCGCTCCGCTCGATGCATCTCTGGGTCCCGCAATGGTCCAAGGCCAGCCATACGATGGCCTGGTGGGACCGGTTCGGAAGGCCGGAGACGAAGCCGCCGTATTCCCGCGCGATCATCGACACCTGGTGGTTCGATTCCGGGAAGAGCGAGGCGCTTGACGCGCAGCGGGGCGGCTGACCGCGGCGGCGACGCCCCGGCAAGGGGCCTGAAGGCGAGGCCGGCGCCCGGGAACCGGGGCGCAGGGCGAACTATTATATATTTTATAACAATGACTTGACGGTCGCTCAGTGCCTTCGCCCACCATCGGTTGATCTCCCTCAAGGCGGATGTTCTGCTGTGGGGTGACGATCAGAAGAAACCCAAAGGGAGGCTCTGATGTTCAGCAGGATCATGGTTCCGGTCGATCTCGGCCATAAGGACAGGCTCCGCCGCGCGCTCGACGCGGCGGGAAAGCTGGCGAAGGCGGAAGGGGCGGAAATTGTCTTTGTCGGGGTGACAGGCACGGCTCCAGGGGCCGTTGCGCGGAGCCCCGAGGCCTATCGCGAGCGGCTGGACGCTTTCGCAGCGGAGGAATCCGGCGCGCTCGGCGTGCCCGCCTCGGCGGATGCGGTGATCGCGCATGACCCGGCGGTGGACCTTGGCGCCGCCCTCGTGGAGGAAATCCCGCGCCTCGGGGCGGACGCCGTGGTGATGGCGAGTCACCTTCCCGGCCTTGCCGAGCACGTATTCGCCTCGAACGCCGGCTATGTGGCGAGCCACGCGCCTGTCTCCGTCTTCGTTGTGCGCTAGGCGGCTTTCGCCGGCGCGGCGCGGCGCCCATATCTGGGCGAGGAGGTCCCATGCGCCGCGCCCTCGTCATCTTCGCCCTTTTCCTCGCCGCCTGCGCGGAGCCGACCGCCTACGCCCCCGCCGACCCGGAGGCGCGCGCCCCGGAAGGCTATACCGAGCTGAAGATCGAGCCCGGCCGCTGGCGCGTCGCCTTCGCCGGCAACAGCGTCACGGGCCGGGAGGCGGTGGAGATCGCCATGCTGCACCGCGCCGCGGAGATCGCGCTCCGCGAGGGCGGGGACTGGTTCCGGATTGTGGACGAGGGGACGGACGAGACGGTGCGGGAGGTCGCGGTCGTCGGCGGCTTCGGGCCCTGGCCCTATCGCAGCCGCTTCGACCGCCGCTTCGGCTTCGGCCCCGGCTACGGCCTCGACACGATCGAGACGCGGCGCATCAGCCGCTTCTCCGCCCATGCGGAGATCATCGTCGGCGCCGGGGAGAAGCCGGCGGAGGACCCGCTCGCCTACGACGCCCGCGCCGTCATGGCGGAGATCGGGCCCCGATTGTCGCGGGCGCGCGAGGGCTGAGAAGCGGCGCTTGACCTCGGCGCTCAGGCGCCCACCTTGGGCGCATGGCCGCCTACATCCTCCGCCGATTGCTGCTGATCGTCCCGACCCTGTTCGGGATCATGGCGATCAATTTCGCGATCATCCAGTTCGCGCCCGGCGGCCCGGTCGAACAGGTGATCGCGGAGCTGACCCACGCCACGGGCGGCGCGACGGAGCGCTTCGCCGGCGGCGGCGGCGATCTCGGCGCGGCGGCGCAGGGTGGGGAGGGGCAGTATCGCGGCGCGCAAGGGCTCGACCCGGAATTCATCGCGGAGCTCGAACGCCAATTCGGCTTCGACAAGCCGCCGCTCGAACGCTTCCTCACGATGGTCTGGAACTACCTGACCTTCGATTTCGGGGAGAGCTATTTCCGCTCCGTCTCCGTCATCGACCTGGTGCTGGAGAAGATGCCCGTCTCCATCTCCCTCGGCATCTGGACGACGCTGCTCGCCTATCTCGTCTCCATCCCGCTCGGCATCCGCAAGGCGGTGAAGGACGGCTCTCGCTTCGACGTCTGGACCTCGGGCGTCATCATCATCGGCTATGCGATCCCCGGCTTCCTCTTCGCGATCATGCTGCTGATCTTCTTTGCGGGCGGGAGCTATTTCCAGTGGTTCCCGCTCCGGGGCCTCGCCTCGTCCGGCGCCTCGGACCTGCCGCTCTGGGAGCGGGCGCTGGACTATCTCCACCACATCGCCCTCCCGGTTCTCGCCATGGCGATCTCCGGCTTCGCGACGCTGACGCTGCTGACGAAGAACTCGTTTCTGGACGAGATCGGCAAGCAATACGTCGTCACCGCCCGCGCAAAGGGGCTGGCGGAGCGGCGGGTGCTCTACGGCCATGTGTTCCGCAACGCGATGCTGATCGTGATCGCGGGCTTCCCCGCCGCGTTCGTGTCGATCTTCTTCACCGGCTCGCTGCTGATCGAGACGATCTTCTCCCTCGACGGGCTCGGCCTCCTCGGCTACGAGAGCATAGTGAAGCGCGATTATCCGGTGGTTTTCGGCACGCTCTATCTCTTCGGGCTGATCGGCCTCGTGATGCAGCTCCTCACCGATCTCGTCTATGTGCAGATCGACCCGCGCATCGATTTCGAGGGGCGCTGAGTGTTCCGCCTCTCCCCCATCGGCCGCCGTCGCTGGCGGAACTTCAAGGCGAACCGGCGGGGCTGGTATTCCCTCTGGATCTTCCTCGCGCTCTTCATCCTCTCGCTCTTCGCGGAGGTGATCGCGAACGACAAGCCGCTCGCGATGCGCTTCAAGGGGGAGCTGCACTTCCCCCTCGTGACCTTCTATCCCGAAAGCTATTTCGGCGGCGATTTCGAGACGGAGCCGGATTACACCGACCCTTTCGTGCAGGACCTGATCCGCACCAACGGCGACGAGGTTCTGGACGAGCGGGAGGAGCCCGGCTGGATGATCTGGCCGCTCATCCCCTTCAGCTACGACACGCCGAACTATGACGTGCTGACGGCGCCTGCGCCCCCCTCCGCGCAAAACTGGCTGGGGACGGACGACCAGACGCGAGACGTGCTGGCGCGGGTGATCTACGGCTTCCGCATCTCCGTCCTCTTCGGCTTCTCCGTCACCATCATGGCCTCGCTGATCGGCGTGCTGGCCGGGGCGACGCAGGGCTTCTTCGGCGGCTGGGTGGACCTCTTCTTCCAGAGGATCGTGGAGATCTGGTCGAACATCCCGACCCTCTATGTCCTCATCATCGTCTCCGCGATCATCACGCCGAATTTCTGGATATTGATGTTCCTGCTGACGCTCTTCTCATGGACGGCGCTGGTGGGCGTGGTGCGCGCGGAATTCCTGCGCGCGCGGAACTTCGAATATGTCCGCGCCGCCCGCGCGCTCGGCGTCTCGGACTGGCCGATCATGTTCCGCCATCTCCTGCCGAACGCGATGGTGGCGACGCTGACGATCATGCCCTTCCTCCTCGCCGGCTCCGTCTCCATCCTCGCCTCGCTGGACTTCCTCGGCCTCGGCCTCCCCGCCTCCTATCCCTCGCTGGGGGACCTCGCGCTTCAGGGGAAAAACAACCTCCAGGCCCCCTGGCTCGGGATCACGGCCTTCCTGACCTTCGCCATCATGCTCTCCCTCCTCGTCTTCATCTTCGAGGCGGTGCGGGATGCGTTCGACCCGCGGAAGACCTTCGCGTGAGCCTCCTTTCCGTCCGCGATCTCGCCGTCTCCTTCCGGTCGGAGGGCGCGCTCCACCCGGCGGTGAAGGGCGTCTCGCTCCATTTGGACAAGGGGGAGACGCTGGCCCTCGTCGGCGAATCCGGCTCGGGCAAGTCCGTCACCGCGCTGGCGACGGTCGGCCTCCTGCCGAAGGCCGCCGTCATCGCCGGCTCCGCCGCTTTCGACGGGGCGGAGATGGTCGGCGCGCCGGAGGCGGAATTGCGCCGGGTGCGGGGCAACGACGTCAGCTTCGTCTTTCAGGAGCCGATGACCTCGCTCAACCCGCTCCACACGATCGAGAAGCAGATCGGGGAGAGCCTCGCCGTCCATCAGGGCCTCGCCGGCGCCCCGGCCCGCGCGCGCATCCTCGAACTTCTCGCCAAGGTGGGGATCGCGGATGCCGAGCGCCGCCTCACCGCCTATCCGCACGAGCTTTCCGGCGGCCAGCGCCAGCGCGTGATGGTCGCGATGGCCCTCGCCAACCGCCCCAAGCTCCTGATCGCGGACGAGCCGACGACGGCGCTCGACGTGACGATCCAGGCCCAGATCCTCGACCTCCTGAAGCAGCTCCAGCGGGACGAGGGGCTCTCCATGCTCTTCATCACGCATGACCTCAACATCGTGCGCCGGATGGCGGACCGGGTGGCGGTGATGAAGCGGGGCGAGATCGTGGAGACGGGGGAGACGGCGCGCGTCTTCTCCGCCCCCCAGCATGAATACACGAAGACGCTGCTCGCCTCCGAGCCGCGCGGGCGGCCTGATCCTGTCGCCGCCGGTGCGCCCGTCATCTCGGAGGCCTCCGCCCTCAAGGTCTGGTTCCCCATCAGGCGCGGCTTCCTCCGCCGCACAATCGGCCATGTGAAGGCGGTGACGGGGGCGGAGGTGAAGGTCCGCGCAGGGGAGACGCTGGGCGTCGTCGGCGAATCGGGTTCGGGGAAGACGACCGTGGCCCTCGCCCTCATGCGGCTCATTCCCTCCGAGGGGCGCATCGCCTTCATCGGGCGGGACGTGCAGGGCCTCTCCCGCTCCGCGCTCCGGCCGCTGCGGCGGGAGATGCAGATCGTCTTTCAGGACCCGTACGGCTCCCTCTCCCCCCGCATGTCCTGTTTCGAGATCATCGCGGAGGGGCTCGGCGTCCATCGCGGAATCGTGGAGGGGAACAAGCGCGAGGCGGTGGCCGAGGTCCTCCGCGAGGTCGGCCTGCCGCCGGAGGCGATGGACCGCTATCCGCACGAGTTCTCCGGCGGCCAGCGCCAGCGCATCGCCATCGCCCGCGCCATGATCCTGAAGCCGAAGCTTGTGGTGCTGGACGAGCCGACCTCCGCGCTCGACATGACGGTGCAGACCCAGATCATCGACCTCCTGCGCGACCTCCAGCGGAAATACGGCCTCGCCTACATCTTCATCAGCCACGACCTGAAGGTGATCCGCGCCGTCTCCCACCGGGTGATGGTGATGAAGGCGGGGGAGATCGTGGAGCAGGGCGAGGCGCTCTCGGTGATCGACGCGCCGACGCATGCCTACACGCAGGCGCTGATGAAGGCGGCGTTCGGGCGGTAGCCCTTGCCCGCCGCGCCCGGCGGGCGCACTCTCCCCCCCGCCGGCGGAACAGCCGGGGCGAGAGGAGGAGACGCCAATGACCGACACCTACAAGGGAAAATGCTTCTGCGGTTCCGTGGAGATCGAGGCGACGGGCGCGCCCGCGCTGATGGGCTATTGCCATTGCGAGAGCTGCCGCAGCTGGTCCGCCGGCCCGGTCAACGCCTTCTCGCTCTGGGCGCCGGACGCGGTGACGGTCACGAAGGGTGAGGAGCTGATCGAGACCTACAACAAGACCGAGCACAGCCATCGCAAATGGTGCGGGACATGCGGCGGCCACATCATGTCCGCTCATCCCGGCATGGGCTTCACGGATGTCTACGCCGCGACGATCCCCGATTTTCCGTTCAAGCCGATGATGCATGTCTTCTATGGCGAGAGCGTTCTGCCGCTGAAGGACGGATTGCCGAAGTTCCGCGACCTGCCAAAGGATGCGGGCGGCTCGGGGGAGATGCTGGCGGAGTAGGGGCTTCCTCTTCGCGCTCTGGCTTCCGAGGCGCGCCACGGCCCCGGAAAGCGGCTCTCCGGGGGAGAGCCGCAGGGGCCGTTCGGGCGGAGGCGCAAGCCGGAGCCCGAGGGGCGCCAAGCTTTCCCGAACTGCTGCATCGGCCCGCGGCCGCCCGGGTGGCCGCGTCTCGCGGCCGCCTGGGGGCGGGCGGCCGCGGGCCGATACGCGGGGCGTATCGGCCAAGCGCTGTTCACCGCCCGCCCGCCCCGCCCCGCCTTGCGATGCGCCCGCCCCGCCTTTACTCAGGCCCGGAACACGGCGCGCCGCGCTGAAAGAAGGGAAACCGTCACATGAACATCAACGGAATCGCCGCTGTCGTCACCGGCGGCGCATCGGGGCTTGGCGAGGCGACGGCGCGGATGCTCGCCGGGCTCGGCGCGAAGGTCGCCCTCTTCGACATGAACGAGGCGGCGGGCGAGGCCGTGGCGAAGGAGATCGGCGGGATCTTCGTGAAGGTGAACGTGGCCGACGCCGCCTCCGTAGCTGCGGGCTTCGCCGCCGCCCGCGCCGCGCACGGGACGGAGCGCGTGCTCGTCAATTGCGCCGGCATCGCCCCCGCGGAGCGGACCGTGACGCGCGAGGGCAAGCCCCATGACGCTGCGAAATTCGCCGCCGTGATCGGCGTGAACCTGATCGGCACCTTCCATTGCGCCGCCGAATCCGCCGCCGGCATGGCCGCCACGGAACCCGCGAACGATGACGGGGAGCGCGGGGTCATCATCAACACCGCCTCCGTCGCCGCCTTCGACGGGCAGATCGGGCAGATCGCCTACGCCGCCTCGAAGGCCGGCGTCGCCGGCATCACCCTGCCGATGGCGCGGGACCTTTCCCGCTCAGGCGTCCGCGTCCTGACCATCGCCCCCGGCCTCTTCATCACGCCGATGCTGCAGGGCCTGCCGGAGGAGGCTCAGCGCAGCCTCGGCGCGCAGGTCCCCTTCCCCTCCCGCCTCGGCCAGCCCGGCGAATACGCCGCCCTCGCCCGCCACATGATCGAGAACCCGATGCTGAACGGGGAGACGGTGCGGCTCGATGGGGCGATCCGGATGGCGCCGAAATGATCCGCCGGAAGATCGCCGGGGCGGAGGTCGGCGCCGTCGGCTACGGCGCCATGTCCTTCTCCGATTTCTACGGCCCGGCGAGCGAGGAAAGCTCCTTCGCCATCCTCGATTCCTGCCTCGACCTCGGCGTCGACCATATCGACACCTCGAACGTCTACGGCATGGGCCGGTCGGAGGAGCGGATCGGCGCCTGGCTGAAGCGGCGCGGCGGCGCCTGCCCCTTCCACATCGCCACCAAGGGCGGCATCACGCGCGACGCGGCGGGGAACCGCCGCTTCGACAACAGCCACGCGCATCTGACGGAGGAGCTGGAGAAGAGCCTGAAGCGCATGGGGCTGGAGGCGGTGGACCTCTACTATGTCCACCGGCGGGACCCGGAGGTTCCGATCGAGGAGGTGGCGGAGACGCTCGCGGCGCTGGAGAAATCCGGCAAGGCGAAGGCCACCGGCTATTCCGAGATCGCGCCCGCCTCCCTCCGCCGCGCCCACGCGGTCAACCTGGTCGCCGCCGTCCAGTCGGAATATTCCCTTTCCACGCGCCAGCCGGAGCTCGGCCTCCTGCAAACTTGCGCCGAACTCGGCGTCGCCCTCGTCGCCTTCTCCCCCGTCGGCCGCGGGTTGCTGACGGACAGGCCGCATGGCGCCGAAGCCGTGGCGAAGATCGACTTCCTGAAGGGCAATCCCCGCTTTCAGGAGCCGAACCTCTCCACCAACCTGGCGCTGACGGACAGGTTCAGGACGCTCGCCGCCCAATGGGGCCGCCCCGCCGCCTCCCTCGCCATCGGCTGGCTGCTCGCGCAGGGCGAGCACGTGATCCCCATCCCCGGCACCCGCTCCCCCGCCCATCTCCGCGAGGCGGCGGAGGCGCTGCCGCTCACGCCGGAGGAGGTCGCCGCCGTCGAGGCGATCCTCCCCGTCGGCTGGGCGCACGGAGACCGCTACAACGCCGCCCAGTGGGTCGGGCCGGAGCGCTTCTGCTGAGGCTCAGAAGATGAAATCGTCGGCGTCGAAGGCGCCGGCGTTCTGGTTTTCGAAGAGAATCGACCCGCGCTTGTAGGAGACGAGCACATCGTCGCCTTGCTGCTCGATCTCGAGCGCGCCGAAGCCCGCGACGCCCCGCTTGAATTCGACCTGATCGACCCCCTGCTGGAATCGCTGGATCACGTCGTCCCCGTCGCCGGGCTTGAAGCGGAACGTGTCGGGCCCGTTTCCGCCTTTCAGCGTGTCGTCGCCCTTGTTGCCCTCGATCGTGTCGGCCCCGCCGCCGCCGATCAGCCGATCCGCGCCGCCGCCGCCCTTAAGGAAGTCGGCTCCGCCGCCGCCCTTGAGCCTGTCGTCGCCGCCCATGCCGATCATCCGGTCGTCACCGACCCCGCCCTTCAGGAGGTCGTCGTCGCCGCCGCCCCTGAGCGTGTCGTTCCCGCTCTGCCCGACCAGCGTGTCGGCGCCGCCGCCGCCCTTCAGTTCGTCGTCGCCGCCGCCGCCGCGGAGGATGTCGTCTCCGTTCTGTCCGAGGAGCGTGTCGTCATCGCCGAGGCCCCGCACCGTGTCGTCGCCGCCAAGCGCCGCGATTCTGTCGGGGCCGGGCGTCCCTGTCAGCCGGTCGTCGCCCTCGGTGGGGCCTGTGGGCGCGTCCGGCGAAAACAGGCCGGAGAGGCTCCGCGACCCGTCCGTGAACTGGAACGCCTCGACATTCAGAACGACATGGGACTCGCCGGCCCGCGTGAGCGTCACGCCCGAACCGGTCTGCGTCACCGTATAGTCCGAAAATGCGCCATCGAGCAGAAGGATGTCCGCGCCGGCGCCGCCATCGGTCACATTCGCCCCGGCCCCGCCGGCGATCCGGTCATCCCCTGCGCCGCCGAGAATCGTGTCATTCCCCCCGTCGCCGGAAAGGTCGTCATCCCCGCCGCCGCCGACGAGGCTGTCATCCCCCGCGCCGCCGAAGAGCGTATCGGCGAAGCTTGCGCCCTCCAGCGTCTCGTTCCCCGAGAGGTCGAAAGTGGACAGATCGCCCCCGTTCGGGGACGGGGAGAAGGTCGTCGCGATGCCGTCGATCAGCCAGACGAGCCCGTCCAGCCCATCCTGCGGCGTGTTCGTGTCTATCAGGTCGATCCGCGTCGTGCTGATGACAAAGGTCTCGAAGATCAGCGAATTGTCGCCCGCGACGAGCCCGGAGGCGAAGCCGAAGCGCGGCTCGGACGTCGTGTAGCGGCCTTCCACCTCGAACGTCCCGCCGGAGATCGCGCCGTCTTCCTGGATGAAGTCGCCGTCATTGGCGGTGAAGGCGCTGGTGTCGCGCATGTTGATGCCGATCCCGGCGAGATCGGTAACCACCATGCGGCCGGACGGCCCGCGGGAAGACGCCATAAGTCACCTCGTATGAACACGCCCCCCACCGAATCATTAACATCGGAGTCTTCGCGAAAGCAAACGGAGGAGGCGGCTTGCGCGGGCCTGCGCCGCGGCCCTAGGCTCGGGCGGCGCCGGCGCAGACCGGCCGATAAAGGGAGCCCCGAATGCGCCATTACGACTGGCTTTCGCACCACGCCCTGCACCGCCCCGCCGCGCCCTGCTGGGAAGACCTCCATTCCGGCCGGGCCTTCACCTATGCCGAGGCGGAGGATCGCTGCCGCCGCCTCGCCGCCCATCTCTCCCGCGCCTGCGGCGTGAAACGGGGGGACAGGGTGGCCGTGCTGGCGATGAACTCCACGGACGTGATGGAGATCCATTCCGCCTGTGCGAAGATCGGAGCGATCTTCCTCCCCATCAACTGGCGGCTCGCTGCGCCGGAAGTGGACTTCATCCTGAGCGATTCGGACCCCCGGGTCCTGATCCACGACGGTGCCATGGCCGAACTTGTCTCCGCGCTCTCACACCGCGCCCCGCACGTGATCGAGACGACGGGCGGCGGCGCGCCCTCGCCCTACGAGCAGGCCGTCGGCGCCTCCGACGGCGACGTGAGGCTCGAGATCATGGCGCATGAGGACACATGGACGGTGATGTACACCTCCGGCACTACCGGCAGGCCCAAGGGCGCGCCGAACACCTACGGCATGTGCTTCTGGAACGCCGTCAATCTCGGCACGCCCTCCGGCGTCGGGCCGGAAAGCGTCGGCTTCACGATGCTGCCGCTCTTCCACACGGGCGGGCTCAACACCTTCACCACCGTTCTGCTGCACGCCGGCGGCTCCTCCCTCATCATGCGCGCCTTCGAGCCTGGCCCGGCGCTGGAGGTCATCTCGGACCCGGCGCGGAAGGTGAGCCACTTCCTCGCCGTGCCCGCCGTCTATCTCTTCATGAGCCAGCATCCCGGGTTCGCGGAGGCGGATTTCTCCCGCGTCCGCACCGCCGCGGTGGGCGGGGCGCCGACGCCGGTGCCGCTCCTCGAAGCCTACAAGGCGAAGGGAATCGCCATCGTGCAGGGCTTCGGGATGACGGAGACGAGCCCCTGCGTCTCGATCCAGACGCCGGAGACCGCCTTCGCCAAGCCCGGCAGCGCCGGGCGCCCCGCGCTCCATACCGAGCTGAAGATCGTGCGGGAGGACGGGGCGGAGGCCGCGCCGGGCGAGATCGGGGAGCTCTGGTGCAAGGGCGCCAACATCACGCCGGGCTACTGGAACCGCCCCGAGGCGAACGCGAAGGAATTCGTCGGCGGCTGGTTCCGCACCGGCGACGCCGCGAAGATCGATGCGGAGGGCGACCTCTGGATCGTCGACCGCTGGAAGGACATGTACATTTCGGGCGGGGAAAACGTCTATCCGGCGGAGGTGGAGAACGTGCTCTACGCCCTCCCCGGCGTCGCGGAGGCCGCCGTGGTCGGCATGCCGGACGAGCGCTGGGGCGAGGTCGGCTGCGCCTTCGTCGCCGTGAAGCCGGGCGCGGCGCTGACCGCGGATGACGTGATCGGGCACTGCCAGGGCAAGCTCGCCCGCTTCAAGATCCCCGCGCATGTGGAGTTCGTGGAGGCGCTGCCCCGGAACGCCACCGGCAAGGTGCTGAAGCGGGAATTGAGGGAGCGGCCCGGCGGCTGATCACCCCTCCGCCAGCGCCCGGAAGAAGCGTTCGATTTCCGCCGTCGCGGAAATGTCCCGGTTGGTCGCGCCGACGATCCCTTCGAGGCGGGAGGCGCGGGAGCCGGGCCAGGCGTGCCCGCCGCCCTCCACGATGTAGTGGAGGAGCGGGGCCTCGCAGCCCTCATAGGCGCGGAGCCTCACGGTCGAGCCGTCATCCGCCGCGCGGTCGGGCAGGGCGCTCTCCGCATAGCCGTTGCAGCCGTTCCGCGCCGCGAGAATCTCCATCGTCTCGGAGACGGGCCGCACATCCCCCCGCTCCCGCACCAGCGGGCTCCAGCCGCCGATCCGCCCGCCATCCTCCGGCATGATCCGGTCCGCCGTGCCGTGGAGGAGGAGGACGGGGCGCGGCGGCCCCCCCGCGCAATCCGCGCCCGCGGGCAGGCTCGCGATGGCGACGGCCGCGCCGGCGACGAGGTCGGGCGCGTCGCAGAGGAGCTTCAGCGCCATCGTCCCGCCGAGCGAGGGGCCCGCGACATAGACGCGGGAAAGGTCCGCGACTCCCGCCTGCGCCAGCCGCGCGACGAGCGCCCGGAGGAAGCCCACATCATCCGCATCGTCGAACAGCCGCCCGTCATCGTCTCGCCGCCCGTCGTTCCAGTCCCCCTCCTCCACCGCATAGGGCCATAGTACGACCCAGCCTTCCGCGGCGAGAGTGACCTGCGCCCGGCGGCGGACGGACATGGGCCCTGCGAGCCCGCCATGCAGGCCGATCAGCACCGGCGCATCCCGCGCATCCGCCCGCGCGTCGATCAGCGCGGTCCGGCTCCGCCCGTCATGCTCGATGGTGATGCGGCGGCTCTCGAAGGCGGCGGCAGGGAGCGCCCCGACTGCGGCGAAGAGCGCGATGAGCAGGGCGGCGATGACGCGCATGGGGTCTCCTTTTCCTCTCCGACCACGGTCGAGATAGGCGCGACTGCCCCGCTTCGCCCCTCCGCCGCATTGAATTTTTCCGCCACGCGCCGTATGGCCGCGCGCGACGGAAAGAAGCCGCAGGAATCGTGAGGAGGCGCGCATGGCCGTGAAAGTGGGGATCAACGGGTTCGGGCGGATTGGGCGGAACGTGCTCCGCGCCATCGCGGAGAGCGGGCGCACGGATATCGAGGTCGTGGCGATCAACGATCTCGGCCCGGTCGAGACGAACGCGCATCTCCTCCGCTTCGACAGCGTGCATGGCCGCTTCCCCTTCGAGGTGAAGGTGGCGGGCGACACGATCGATTTCGGGCGCGGGCCGATCAAGGTCTCCGCCGAGCGGAACCCGGCCGACCTGCCCTGGGGCGACGTCGACATCGCGCTCGAATGCACCGGCATCTTCACGGACCGGGAGAAGGCCGCGCTGCACCTGAAGAACGGCTCGAAGCGCGTCATCGTCTCCGCCCCGGCGACGGGCGCGGACCGGACGGTGGTCTACGGCGTGAACCATCACGAGTTGACGGCGGACGACATCGTCATCTCCAACGCCTCCTGCACCACCAACTGCCTCGCGCCGGTGGCCAAGGTCCTGAACGACGCGTTCGGGATCGAGGAGGGGTTCATGACGACGATCCACTCCTATACGGGCGACCAGCCGACGCTCGACACGATGCACAAGGATCTCTACCGCGGTCGCGCCGCGGCGATGTCGATGATCCCGACCTCGACGGGCGCGGCGAAGGCGGTCGGCCTCGTCCTGCCCGATCTCAACGGCAAGCTCGACGGCGTGGCGATCCGCGTGCCGACGCCGAACGTCTCCGTGGTGGACCTGAAGTTCCGCACCGCGAAGCCGGCGACCGCGGAGGCGATCAACGCCGCCATCGTAGCGGCGGCGGACGGGCCGCTGAAGGGCGTGCTCGGCTATACCGACCAGCCGAACGTCTCGATGGACTTCAACCACGATCCCCGATCCTCGATCTTCCATCTCGACCAGACCAAGGCGATGAAGGGCGGCCTCTGCCGCATCCTTACCTGGTATGACAACGAATGGGGCTTCTCCAACAGGATGGGCGACGTCGCGGTCGCGATGGGCAAGCTGCTCTGAGCGGGGCGCCGGCCCTCCTGACGATGCGCGGGCGCCGCTTGGCGGCGCCCTGATCCCGCGCAGAGACCTTCTGGAAAAGGTTTTATTTCATAGGCTTGCGCCCCGTGCACGCCGTGTGCGCGCCGGGTCAGACCTTCCGGAAGGCCAGCACGGCATTTAGCCCGCCGAAGGCGAAGGAGTTTGAGAGCGCGGCCGTAACCGCCCGTTCCCGCGCCTCGTTCGGCGTGACGTCGAGGTCGCAGTCCGGGTCCGGCTCCTCATGGCCGATCGTCGGCGGGATCACCCCTTCCGACAACGCGAGGAGCGCGGCCGCAGCCTCCAGCGCCCCGGCCGCGCCGATGGCGTGCCCGTGCATCGACTTGGTGGAGGAGACGGAGACGCGCTCCGCCGCCGCGCCAAGCGCTTCCCTGATCGCCGCGCATTCGGTCCGGTCGTTCGCCGCCGTCGCCGTGCCATGCGCGTTCACATAGCCGACCTCGTCCGCCGCCATGCCGGCGTCGGAGAGCGCCGCGCGGATCGCCCGCGCTGCGCCGTCCTGGCTCGGCGTCACGATGTCGGAGGCGTCCGCCGTCATGCCGAAGCCGGCGACCTCACCCCAGATGCGGGCGCCGCGCGCCTTCGCCCGCTCCATTTCCTCCAGCACCAGCACGGCTGCGCCCTCGCCCTGCACCATTCCGTTCCGGGTGCGGGAAAAGGGGCGGCAGGCGTCCTTCGACATGACGCGGAGGCCCTCCCAGGCCTTCATCACGCCGAAGACGAGCGGCGCCTCCGCGCCCCCCGCCAGCATCACGTCCGCCGCGCCGGAGCGCACGAGGTGGAACGCCTGCCCGATCGCGTGGTTGGAGGAGGAGCAGGCGGTCGTCACCGTCCAGCTCGGCCCGCGGAGCCCGTGCCGCATGGAGATCTGGCTCGCTCCCGCGCTTGTCATAAGCCGCGGCACGATGAACGGATGGACCCGGTTCTTCCCCTCCTGGAAGACGGCGCGGTAATTCCCGTCAATCGTCTCCATCCCCGTGAGCGCCGTGCCCATGACGACGCCGGTTCTCAGCGCCTCCTCCTCCGAAAGCGAGAGCCCGGCCTCCGCCATCGCCTCCGCCGCCGCGGTCAGCGCCATCTGCGTGGTGCGGTCGAGGAGCGCGAGCTCCTGCCGGTCGAACCGGTCTTCGCCGACATAAGCGCGCGCCTGTGCGCCGATGCGCACGCTGAGCCGTTCCACATCCGTGATCTCGATCTCGGAGACCCCGTTGCGCCCCTCGCGCAGCCCTGCGAAATGGGCTGCCCTGTCGAGCCCGAGCGCAGAAACGAGTCCCAGCCCGGTGACGGCGACGCGCCGTGACACGCGGTTCAGGCCCGCTCGCCGGCGAGCGCGCGCACCGCGTCGACGATCTTGCCGACACTGGAGATGTCGAAATCCGAGGCCGTCGGGTCGTTGGCGTTGAAAGGAACGGAGACGTCGAATGCCTCCTCAATCGCAAAGACGATCTCGACAAGGCCGAGCGAATCCAGCCCGAGACTTTCCGGAGAGGAGTCGAGCGTCACTTCCTCAGGCTTCAGCAGGGCCTGTTCCGCGATGATCTCGATGACTTTTCGCGCGATCTCGTCGCTCATTGCGCGGCCCTCGGGTGCTCTTGTCGCCGAACCTTTAACGACTCCCCGCGGCGGCGGAAAGGCGGAAAGCGCCCGTCAACCGTCCGCCTCCGGCGTGAGAACGACCCCGGCGGCGAGGAGCGCGGAGAGAATCCGGCCGTCCCGCCCGTAGACGTCGTCGCGGAACTGCCAGAGCCCCGCCTCGTCCGCCCAGGCGGTGCGATAGTCGAGATGGACCGGAACCGGCGTATCGAGCCGAACCACCGTTTCTCGGCCGGTGTCGAGAATGCGGCTGATCCGCCCCGTCGGGTCATCCATCTGCGGCGCGAGCAGCAGTTCCGCGAAGCGCAGCGGGTCCTGCACCCGCACACAGCCATGGCTGAACGCCCGCGCATCCTTCGCGAAGAGGTTCTTCGAAGGCGTGTCGTGAAGATAGATCGCGTGGGCGTTCGGGAACATGAACTTCACGCGGCCGAGCGCGTTGCCCGGGCCGGGCGCCTGCTTTACCGAATAGGGGAAGTCCGCCCGGGAATAGAGCGACCAGTCGGTCATCGCCGGGTCCGGCGGCGCGTCGCCGGAGCGGGAGACAAGGCGCATGTTCTTCTTGGAGAGATATTCGGGGTCCTCCTGCAGCAGCGGCAGGATTTCCTCCGAGGCGATGCTGCGCGGCACGTGCCAGGTCGGATTGAAGACGAGGTACTCCATTTCGTCGGAGAATTCCGGCGTCCGGTGCCGCCGCGCGCCGACGACCACGCGCTCTTCGAACAGCGTCGCCCCGTCTTCGACAAGGCGCACCGTGAAGTCCGCCTGATTGACGTAGACATGCCGGCGCCCGCGCTCCCGGTTGGTCCAGCGCGCGCGCTCCATGCTGACGATGACCTGCCCGATCCTGTCCACCAGCGGTGTGTTGATCGCATCGAGCGTGCGTTGGCCCGCCGCGCCGTCGTCGTTCAGCCCGTGCCGGCGCTGGAAGGCGCGAACGTCGGCCTCGAGCCCGGCGTCGAAGACTTCTGGGTCGCCCCCGGCGGCGACGCCGCCATGATCGCCCTTGCGCACGAGTCGCGCGCGGAGCGCGGCGACGCGCGGGTCCCGGTCGCCAAGCCGGAGCGTCGCGCCGCCGGGCGCGGTCTCTCCCCACGCCTCCTCTGGCAGCGCGCGCAGGTCTGCGAGCATCGTGACGAGGCGCGCATAGCCCGGATCGGCGGGTGCGAGCGCGGCGAGCGTTTCTGCCGGCGCGGCGGCGAGCATGGCGAGCAGCGCCGCCTCGTCGGGCCGCGGGGGGGCGATGAGAAGGTCCCGGTCGATCCGTCGCGGCTCCAGCATTCCGGAAGAGAGGTCGCGGGCGTAAAGGAGGGCGGCCCGCGTCATCGCCAGTTCCGCCGCGGCCATCGCCGCCGGAGCGCCGCGCGCCTCGGCCCGCATCCGCTCCAGCCGGTCCGCGCCGTAGCGCGCCTCGGACAGGCCATGTTCCGGGGCCAAGCGAAGCGCTGCGAAGAGCGCCGCCGCCGCCTCGTCCGATGCCCAAAGCCGCCGGTAGTCGTGCAACTCGTAATGCGAGACCGCGGCCTCCGGGCCGCTCTCTTGCTGCATCAGCGCGATGCGCAGCGCCTCCCGATCCGAATCGGCGTTGGCGAAGCCTGCGGCGAGGATGACGGCGGGTGCGACAATAGCGCGCAGTATGGTCGAAATGCTGGTCACTGTTGCTCCTGAGGCACAGTCTTGGAACGACTTCCGCATCTTAAGCTCCCTCGGCCGGTCCGCCACGCCTGCGCAGGCCCTGCATGCAACTTTCACTCGCGAAGTGTGAAAAAAGCCGCACCTCGCACGCCGAATTCGGCCCCTCCGGCCGGAATATGCGCCGCCAAGTGACGCGAATCTGCAACTTGCCCCTCGCCTCCCTTCCGTAGGATTTAAAGGAAGCCGTAATGAATCCCGCGGGATAAGCGGGATCATAGAGAACGAACCGAGGGCAATGTGACTTTCCACACGGAACAGAACGTGACGTGGTCGCGAAGGAGTCTGCTGGGTCTGATCGGTGGCGGCGTCGCCGCCGCCTTCGCCCCCGCCGCACTCGCCGCGCCTCCCGTCCTCACCGGCGCGGGGGACATCCGCCGCGTCAAGCTTAGCAACCCGCGGACCGGGGAGGTGGTGAACACCGTCTACTGGGTCGAGGGGGAGTATATCCCCGAAGCCAAGGCGGAGATCGACTTCATCCTCCGCGACTGGCGCGAGAATCTCCTGATCGACTACGACCTCCGGGCCGTGGACATTCTTGCGGCCACCTACCGGCTGCTGGAGACCAACGAGCCGATCAGCGTCGTCTCCGGCTATCGCAGCCCGGTGACCAACGCGCTGCTCCGCCGGAACTCCCGTGGTGTGGCGCGCGACAGCTATCATACCAAGGGCATGGCCATCGACCTGCAGATGAAGGGCCGGTCCCCGTCGCAGATCCGCCGCGCGGCGAAGCGGCTCGGCGCCGGCGGCGTCGGCGGCTATCGCAGCTTTACGCATATCGACAGCGGCCCCGTTCGCGCCTGGGGCCGGGCCTGATCCGCCAGAACTGAGCAACGGGGCGAGCCGCAACCGCGGCCGCCCGGCGATCAGTAGCGGTCCAGCACCGTCTTCACCGTTTCGAGAGAGGCCGCGGCGACGGCGACCCGCGCGCCTGCCCGGCGGCAGTCGGGGTCGTTACGCCGATAGTCGAGCGAACAGTGGATCGCCTCGACAAGCGCCGCCTTCTGAGCTTCCACGTCCCGGCGGAAGGCGTTGAAGGGCTCGATGGAGCCGCCCGGCCGCAGCATCCGCCCGAACGCCGCCAGCACGTCATCGCAGCTCACCGCCTGTCCGCGCAGCGCCTCCGCCAGCGCGGCGGGCGCCGCGTTCGCCCGGCAGAGCTTCCAGAGGATGTCCGCCTGCACGACGGGGTGAAGCCGGATCAGCGTGCGATAGCGCCCGCGCACCATCTCGTAGCCCCAGGCGACGTTCTTCGACGGCCAGAAGGAATAACTCTCCACGAAGGCCCGTGGGTCGATCGTCCCGCCCGGCCCCTCGGGTGGCGGTACATAGCGCGCGGGGCGCGGCGGCGCCGACACCCCGTCCCGCAAGAAGAGATAGGCGACCGTGCCGGCGGGCTGGGGCAGGTCGTCCTCCCCGAGCGGGATCATGGTGAAGACGAGGCCGAGCGGCTCCGCCGTCGCGACATAGAGCGACTTGCCGCCCGGCGCGTCCACGATCGCCTCCGCGCCGGTCGGGAGCGGCGTCGCCTCGAATTCGAAAACGGTCCCGTCAGGCCAGGTCAGCCGCGCGTCGAGCCCCTTCCGTCCCTCGGCGAAGTCAAGCCGCATGCCTGCTGCCGAGTCGATGCCGAAATAGCCGCCCATCACCTCCGCCGCCGCGGGGCGCAAGAGCGCGAGAAGCGCGAGGAGGGCGAGGAGGGCGAGGCGCGGCGTCGTCATGCTTTGTCCTTCGGGCCGGGACGGCTATAGAGACTTACCGCAGCGCCGCGGCGCGATAAAGGCGTGAGCCGAAACACGGGAGGGAGGGCTTATGCCTACGGACTGGGACAAGCTGCGAGTGTTCCACGCGGTGGCGGAGGCGGGGAGCCTCACCCATGCCGGCGAGGCGCTGCATCTCAGCCAGTCCGCCGTCAGCCGCCAGATCCGCGGGCTGGAGGAAAGCCTCGGCGCGACGCTCTTCCACCGCCACGCCCGCGGCCTGATCCTGACGGAGCAGGGCGAGCTTCTCTACGGCGCGGCGCGGGACATGGCCTCCCGCCTCAACCTCGCCGCCGCGCGCATCCGCGACGCGAAGGACCGGGACGGGGGGGAGCTTCGCGTCTCCACCACGCACGGGCTGGGCTCGCTCTGGCTCGCGCCCCGGCTCGGCCGGTTCTTCACCGAATATCCCGATATCTCGATCGACCTCGTGCTCACCGAGCAGGTGCTCGACCTGCCGATGCGGGAGGCGGACGTGGCGCTGATGCTGCGCGAGCCCGAACAGGCGGAGCTGATCCGCCGGCCGCTGACAGAATCCGCCATCCGCTTCTACGCCTCGCGAGGCTATATCGAACGCTACGGAGCCCCGGCCTCCAGCCTCGAATTCCGGCATCACCGGCTGATCTCCTACCGCGCGGAGCAGAAATCCCCGCTCCCCGTCGCGGTGACGGACTGGCTGGCGACGACGATGGAGATCGAACACAAGAGCGATCTCTCGGTGAACAACTACTTCGCCGTCATGCAGGCGGCCGAGAGCGGGATCGGCATCGCCCCACTGCCCGACTATCTTTCTGCGCTCAACGCCGATCTCGTGCAGGTCGCTCCGGACCTCGTGAGCCCGAATTTCACCATCTACATCGCCTATGCGGAGGAGCTTCGCCGCTCCCGCCGCGTCCTCGCCTTCCGCGACTTCGTTCTCGCCGAACTCGCCTCGCTGAAGTCCTCGCTGGCCGCTGGCTGAACAAGGCTGCCGAGCCATGCGTCAGGCGCAGGGCTGGTTTGCGCGATTTCCGGGCACTTATTTCTTGCCGCGCCGCACCATCGCGCCTATTTGTTCTATCAGGCGATGCTTCGGCGCGACACTGTTGCGGCTCTGCATCTCCTACCTCCCTGTTGGACTAGGCCGAGCGCAAGCTCGGCCTTTTTTTTGGCTATCCAGCGGAGTTGCCCTGCGGGCGCGCGGCTCCCTCACCGCCAGAGCCGGTCCCCCGCCGCCATCGCCGCCGGGTTCCCCTCGTAGAGCGAGGCGACCGTCGGGCCGTAGCCATTGTAGATCACGGTCGGGATGCGCTCGCCCGTCCCGATGTCCCGCTCCGTCGCCTGTGACCAGCGGGGATGCGCGACCTCCGGGTTCACATTGGCCCAGAAGCCGTATTCGGAGGCCTGCAGCTCCTCCCAGAGGCCGAGCGGCTGCCGGTCCGTCAGGGTGATCCGGGTGATCGACTTGATGGACTTGAAGCCGTATTTCCATGGCAGGTGCAGCCGCACGGGCGCGCCGTACTCGCTTGCAAGGATCTTCCCGTATGCGCCGAAGACGAGAAGCGGCAGCGGATTCGCCGCCTCCTCGATGGTGATTCCCTCGACATAGGGCCAAGGATACCAGCTCTGCCGCTGGCCCGGCGCCATCTCCGGGTCGAAGAAGCTCTCGAACCGCACGAAGCGCGCGGAGGAGAGCGGCGCGGCGAGCGCGATGGCCTTGGAGACGGGCGCCCCGATCCAGGGCGCGACCATCGACCAGCCCTCTACGCAGCGATGCCGATAGATCCGCTCCTCGAGCCCGACCTGCGCGATGAGGTCGTCCATCGAGAGGGTGACTTCCCGCTCCACCATCCCGTCGATGGTGACCGTCCAGCCGTCGGTGACCAGACGCTTCCGCGCCGCCGCCGCGATGTCCTTGGACGAGCCGAACTCGTAGAAATTGTTGTAATTCCCGTTGATCTCTTCCGGCGTCACGGGCCTGCCCGCATCCGCGAAGTCCGGGTTCCGCGGCGCGGCGGCGTAAGGGTCTGTCGCCGCGCGGGCGGGGAGGGCGAGGGAGAGGCCTCCGAGGCCCATCCCGGCGAGGATCGCGCGGCGGTTCAGGAACGCCGCCTCCGGCGTCACATTCGATTCAGGCAGGGCCCATTCGGGCCGGCGGACATAGCGCATCACGATCCCCTTTCAGCTGCCGCAAAGATAGGCGCCGCGTCGCCCCCGGTCCAATCACGGGGCCGACAGCGAGATTTCAGCCGAAGCCGGGCGCAGCTATCCCCTGAAGGCGGAGGACGGCCGTCAGGTCCGCATGGTCGAGCCGCGCATTCGCCATCGCCGCCACCGCCGGCTTCGCCCGCCAGGCGACGCCCAGCCCCGCGGCCTCGATCATGGCGAGGTCGTTCGCCCCGTCGCCGATGGCCACCGCATCCTCCGGCCCGGCGCCGATCTCCGCCGAGAGCGCAATCAGCGCCTCCAGCTTCGCCTCCCGTCCGAGGATCGGCTCCGCCACGCCGCCCGTGAGCCGCCCCCCATCGGTCAGGAGCCGGTTGGCCCTGTGCCGCGCGAAGCCCGCCATCGCGGCGACGCGCGCGGTGAAGAAGTCGAACCCGCCGGAGACGAGCGCGGTCAGCGCCCCCGCCCCGTTCATCGCGGAGACGAGCGCCGCCGCGCCGGGGGAAAGCCGCACCCGCTCCTCATGCACCCGCGCCAGCTCCGCCTCGGGAAAGCCGGCGAGGAGCGCGACCCGCTCGCGGAGCGCCGCCTCGAAATCCAGCTCCCCCCGCATCGCCCGCTCCGTGATCGCGGAGACATGCGGGCCGATCCCGGCGAAATCCGCGATCTCGTCGATGCATTCGACCGTGATGATCGTCGAATCCATGTCGGAGATCAGGAGCCGCTTCCGCCGCCCCGCCGCCGGAACCGCGTTCGCGTCCACCGGCGCATGCCCGAGCGCCGCGCGGGCGGCTTCGAGAGCGGGCGCCGCCGGGCCGGGAAAGGAGGCCTCCACCGCCTCCGGCCCGAGCCGGCGCAAGGGCCCCGCCCCCGGAACCGCGGCGAGCGCGAGGCGCGCGAGCTCGTCGCCGAGCGGCCCCGCCGCCGTCAGGACGAGGACGAAGTCCAAGGCGTCAGACGGCCTCTGCCCGGCTCGCCGGCGCCGCCTTCTCCAGCTCCTCAGCCAGCAGGAACGCGAGTTCCAGCGCCTGGCTCGCATTGAGCCGCGGGTCGCATGCGGTGTGGTAGCGGTCCGAAAGGTCGGCCGATTGCAGGCGGTGCATCCCGCCGAGGCACTCGGTCACGTCCTGCCCCGTCATCTCGAAATGCACGCCGCCGCCATAGGTGCCCATCGCCTCGTGGATGTCGAAGAACTCGCGGACTTCCTGCAGCACCTTGTCGAAGGGGCGGGTCTTGTAGCCCGACTCCGCCTTGATCGTGTTGCCGTGCATCGGGTCGCAGGACCAGACGACGGAGCGCCCCTCGCGCTCCACCGCCTTGATGAGGCGGGGCAGGTGCTGCTCCACCTTGCCGGCGCCGAAGCGGGCGATGAGCGTGAGCCGGCCGGGCTGGTTCTTCGGGTTGAGGATGTCGATGAGCTTGAGGAGGTCCGTCTCTGAGATCGACGGCCCGCATTTGAGCCCGATCGGGTTGGCGACGCCGCGGCAATATTCGACATGCGCGCCCTCGGGCTGGCGCGTCCGGTCCCCGATCCAGATCATGTGGCCCGAGCCGGCGATCACGTCGCCCGTCGCGAGGTCGGCGCGCGTCAGCGCCTCCTCATACTGGAGGAGCAGCGCCTCGTGGCTCGTGTAGAAGTCCACGCCCTTCATCTGGTTCGAATTCGTCGCGTTGATCCCGCAGGCCTGCGCGAAGTCGAGCGAGGCGGAGATCTGCTCCGCGAGGCGCATGTAGCGGTCCGCCTGCGGGCTGCCCTTGGCGAAGCCGAGATTCCACATCGCGACGCGCTGCAGGCTGGCGAAGCCGCCCTGCGCATAGGCGCGGAGCAGGTTCAGCGAGGCGGCGGACTGGAGATAGGCCTCCAGCATCCGCTCCGGCGCCGGGATGCGCGCCTCCGCCGTGAAGTCGAACCCGTTGATGATGTCGCCGCGATAGGAGGGCAGCTCCACGCCGTCCACGGTCTCGGTGTCGGCGGAGCGGGGCTTGGCGAACTGGCCGGCCATGCGGCCCACCTTCACCACTGGCCGCTTCGCCGCGAAGGTGAGGACGACGGCCATCTGCAGCAGCACGCGGAACGTGTCGCGGATGTTGTCCGCCGTGAACTCCGCGAAGCTTTCCGCGCAATCGCCGCCCTGGAGCAGGAACGCGTCGCCTTTCGCCACTTCGGCGAGCCGGGCGCGAAGGGCCCGCACCTCGCCCGCGAAGACGAGCGGCGGATACTTGGCCAGCTTCGCCTCCACGGCGGAGAGCGCCGCCGCATCCGGATAGGAGGGCATCTGAAGCGCGGGGCGCGCGCGCCAGGAATCGCGGGTCCAGGGAGATGTCATCCCGTTTCTCCTTCGCTCGGGGGCCGCAACCGGCCCGTGCCGGCCTTCTAGGGCAAGCGGACGGGCATTTCCAGACGGCGCGGCGACTCTGTCGGCGTCGCCTTTGGCGCGCGCCCACCGTTTCTTCCCCCGGCCCCGATCAGCATCTCTCCGGGGGAGAGATGCAGGGGCCGTCGCCCGGAGGCGCAAGCCGGAGGGCGAGGCGCCAAGCCTTCCCGAACGGCTGCATCGGCGCGGCCGCCCGTGGGGCCGGGACCTCGCCGCCTGGGGCGGGCGGCCCGCGGCCGTACGCGGGCGGTGGCGGGCGATCTGGGCCACGCGAGCGAGGCCGCACGCTGCTGGGACCGCCTATGCGTCTCGGCGGCGATTCCCGCTTGACCGGCCCCCTTGAAAGGATTTTGTCGCAATCGGGCGTCGGAAAGGGGCGAACACCTATGGAGCGGGCGAAAGGGGCGGAAACGGCGGCGGAGGCGCGGGCCTTCGTCTTTCTCCTGCTCGACCGCTTCTCGATGATCGCCTTCGCCGCGGCGATCGAGCCCTTGCGCGTCGCCAACCGGATGGCGCGGCGGGAGCTCTATTCCTGGCGGCTCGTGGCGGAGGACGGGGCGGTCGCCACCTGCTCGAACGGCACCCGCGTGATGGTGGACGACGGCTTCGCCGATCTCGACAAGGACGCGATGGTCATCGTCTGCGGCGGGCTCGACATCGCCCATACCGCGACGCGCGGCGCGCTGACCTGGCTCCGCAAGCAGGCGCGCCGCGGCGTCGGCATGGGCGCCGTCTGCACCGGCGCCTGGGCGCTGGCGAAGGCCGGCCTGCTTGAGGGCGTGCGCTGCACGATCCACTGGGAGAACCGGGAGAGCTTTCGCGAGGAATTCCCCGATCTCCGCCTTTCGAACCGCTATTTCGAGCGGGACGGGGCCCGCTGGACCTCCTCTGGCGGCGCGGCGGCCTCCGACATGATGCTCGCCATGATCAACGAGGAGCAGGGGAGGGACCTCGCCGCGATGGTGGTGGACCAGCTCGCCCTCACCCCGCTCCGCGCGGCGGCGGACGAACAGCGCCTCTCCGTCCCCGCCCGCATGGGGGTGCGCCATCCGAAGCTCACCGAGGTGATCCGCCGGATGGAGGCCAACATCGAGGAGCCGATCAGCCCCGCCGTCCTCGCGGAGGAGAGCGGAATGTCCACCCGGCAGCTCGAACGGCTCTTCCGCCGCTATCTCGACCGCTCGCCGAAGCGCTACTACATGGAATTGCGGCTCCAGCGGGCGCGAAACCTCCTCCTCCAGACGGACATGAGCGTCATCAACGTCGCGCTCGCCTGCGGCTTCACCTCGCCCTCGCATTTCTCGAAATGCTACCGCAGCCAGTATGACCGGACGCCCTATCGCGAGCGCGGCGTGGCGGACGCCGCGCCGGCGACGCGGGGCTGAGGCGCCTCAGCGCCGGCGGCGCATCCGCAAGGCGAGGAGCCCGAGGCCCAGGACAAGCAGCGGCCCGGAAGCCGGCAGCGGCACGTTGGAGACGGCGGGCGGCGGCTCCTGATAGACATAGCGAAGCGTGAGCCCGCCCGAGACGGAGCCGTTCGCACTCACCGCCACCGAAAGCGGGGTGACAGTCCCCGCATCGCACGCCGCCTGATCCTCTGGCGCGCAGGACGTCAGGTCGGCGATGATGGACCGGCGCGAGACGCCGAACCGCGGCATCACGGCGAGCGAGAAGGCGATCTCGCCCGACCCTTCGAACGAGTCCATCGTCGCCCCCTCGCGGAAGGCGAAGGCGGCGAGCGTCGCGGGCGAATAGCTGATCGTCACGCTCTCCGAGCCGCCGAGCGCGCCGCTCCAGTCCTTAGTCTTCGCGCCCTGGAACCAGCCGATCAGCGACCTGTCCTCCAGCTTCAGCACCGTGTCGAGCTGGGCGAAGGTCTTGAACCGGAGGTCGAACGGATTGGGGTTGGAGACGTCGACCGCAAAGCCCGTCAACCCGGCGGAAAGCGCGATCTCCACCCGCGTGAGGAGGCCGAGCGCCCCGTCAAACCGGTCGAAGACGAGCGGCGGCGCGAGCGTCCCCGCGGTTCCGCCGTCGACCGCGACGTCGAAGGCGCGGTGCTGCTCCAGCGTCACAGTCGCCGCCGCGAGCGGCGTGGCGAAACCGAGAAGGGCGGCAAGCGCCGAAGCCGTCAGGCTCCCCGCTCCACGCCGCAATCCGAACGCGAGTCGCATTTCCTGATCCCCACCGAAGGTTCACAGGTACCTCAAATTTTTCCCTTCCGTGAGTGCCGAATCACACGGAGACTGGCGTTTACGGCGATTTCTGCCCAATGCTGGCGACATGCGGCAACCCAAGATCATCAGCGCCCTCGCGACCTACAACCGCCGGGAGGCGCAGGCCGATCTCTTCGCCGGAATCACGGTGGCGATGGTCGCCCTCCCGCTCTCCATCGCCATCGCCATCGCCTCCGGCGCGACCCCGGCGCAGGGGCTCGTCACCGCCATCGTCGCGGGGTTCCTGATCTCCGCGCTGGGCGGCAGCCGGGTGCAGATCGGCGGGCCGACCGGGGCCTTCATCGTCGTCGTCTACGGCGTCATCGCCGCGCACGGCTATGACGGGCTGGTGCTCGCCACCTTCATGGCGGGCCTCATCCTCCTCGTCGCCGGTTGGTTCAGGGTGGGGCGGCTCATCGCCCTCGTGCCGGAGGCGGTGATCGACGGGTTCACCATCGGCATCGCGATCATCATCGCGGCGAGCCAGATCAAGGATCTCGCGGGCCTGTCGCTGGCGGAGGTTCCGGCCGATTTCCTGCCGAAGATCGCCGCGCTCTGGGCGGCGCGGGGCGGGCTGGATCCGGCCGCGCTCGGAATCGGGCTCGCCGTGATGGCGATGATCGTCCTCTTCCGCCGCGCCGCGCCGAAGCTGCCGGGCCTGATCGTCGCCGTCGCCCTCGGCTCCGCTGCCGCGCTCCTCCTCGGGCTCGATGTGGAGACGATCGAGGGCCGGTTCGGCGCGCTCCCCGCCGCGCTCCCGGCGCCGATGCTGCCGGAGGTCTCATGGGTCCGGATCGTGGAGCTTCTCCCCTCCGCCCTCGTCATCGCCTTTCTCGCAGGCATAGAGAGCCTCCTCTCCGCCATCGTGGCGGACCGGATGATCGGCGGCGCGCACCGCCCGAACGCGGAGCTGATCGCGCAAGGAGCCGCCAATCTCGGCTCCGCGCTTTTCGGCGGCCTGCCGGCGACCGGCGCCATCGCCCGGACCGCGACCAATGTGCGCGCCGGGGGCAGGACGCCCGTGGCCGGGATCGTCCACGCCCTCACGATCCTCCTCGTGATGCTCCTCGCCGCGCCGCTCGCCGGGGCGATGGCGCTGCCGGCGCTCGCCGGGCTCCTGATCCTCACCGCCTGGAACATGGCGGAGCCCGGCAAGCTCTGCGCCCGGCTCTCGGGCCGGCGGTCGGATGCGGCCCTGCTGCTCCTGACGATGCTGCTCACCGTCCTCGCCGATCTCACTGTCGCAATCGGCGTCGGCGTCGCGCTCGGCCTCGCCCTCCGCCTCCTGCGGCGGGAGGCGCCGCCCGCGAAGCATGACCCGCGGGAGCGGTGAGCCGCCGCGTTGACGCCCGCCGGCGCCTCGCCTATGGCCGCGGTCGGGTCGCAGGATGGGCGCAGGCGTGAAACGGTTCTGGAAAGAGGCGAAGGCGGAGGCGGCGGAGGATGGATGGACCGTCCGGCTCGACGGTCGCCCGCTCCGCACCCCCGCCAAGGCCCCTTTCCTCGCGCCGACCCGCGCGCTGGCCGAGGCCGCGGCGGCGGAATGGGCGGCGCAGGAGGCGGAGGTGAAGCCGGCGGAGATGCCCTTCACCCGCGCCGTCAACACCGCCATCGACCGCACGGCGCCGGAATGGGAGGCGGTCGCCGCCGCCGTCGCCGCCTATGGCGGCTCCGACCTCCTCTGCTACCGCGCCGAGGGGCCGGAGGCGCTCCGCGCCCGGCAGGCCGCGCATTGGGACCCGTTACTGGACTGGGCGCGGGAGGCGCACGGCGCCCGGCTCGTCACCGCCTCCGGCATCGTCCACCGCGCGCAGGACGAAGCCGCGCTCGCCCGGCTCGAAGCCGCCGTCCGGCGGTTCGACGCCTACGGCCTCACCGCGCTCTACGACCTGACGGCGCTCTCGGGCTCGCTCGTCATCGCGCTCGCGGTCGCCCAGCGCCGGCTGGAGGCGGGCGAAGGCTGGCGGCTCAGCCGGCTGGACGAGAGCTGGAACGAGGAGTTCTGGGGCGTGGACGATCTCGCCGCCGCCACCGCCGCCCGCAAGGCGCGGGATTTCGAGGTGGCCGCCCGGATGCTCGCCCTGCTCGAAGCCTGACTCAGGCCGCCCGCGCCCGCCGCCAGGTGCGCGCCGCCTCGCCGAAGGCGGCGAAAAGCCGGGCGGAGACGGGGTCCGCCTCCGCCTCGTATTCCGCATGCCACTGCACGCCGATGACGAGCCCGCGCGCCTCCGGCACGCTGATCGCCTCGATCACCCCGTCCTCCGCCACGCCCTCGACCAGCACGCCCCGCCCCGCATCGACGCAGGCCTGACCGTGCAGCGAGTTCGTCACGATCTCCTCCGTCCCGAGCGTGCGGGCGAACCAGCCGCCGGGCGTCAGCGTCACATTGTGGCGCTTGCGGAAGATGATCTCGTGGTTCGTCTCCCCCGGCGGCATCCGGTGGTTCATCTTGCCCGGCAGGTCCCGGATTTCCGGGTGCAGCGTGCCGCCGAGCGCGACGTTGATCTCCTGAATCCCCCGGCAGACGCCGAAAACCGGCATGCCGATCTCGATCGCCGCGCGGATCAGCGGCAGCGTGATGTCGTCCCGCCCCTCGTCATAGGGTTCATGCGCGGGGGAGGGATCATGCCCGTATCGGGTCGGATGCACGTTCGGCCGCGCGCCCGTGAGAAAGAGCCCGTCGATGGCCGAGAGCACCTCCTGCACCGTCACCGAGCAGGGCATCCCCGGAATGATCAGCGGCAACCCCCCCGCCGCCTTCGCGACGGCGGAGACGTTCCGCTCCCCCGCAGCCTGCACGCGGTAGCTGTCATTGATCAGCTGCGCGCCGCCCGAGACGCCGATCACCGGTCTCGTCATGCTCTCACTCTCCCCTTGAGGACGCCTGAAAATGCACCAAAGCGGCCCGTGACGCAATTCCGTCATGCAGGCTGACCCATTTCCTCGCCGCGCCGCCCCTCGCGCCGCGTCGGAACCTGTGGCATTCAGAGCCCGTCGCGGACGTGGCGAAACAGGTAGACGCAGCAGACTTTGACTTGGAGCGCCCGGGGGGAAACGCCCGGTGCGGAACCGCTCAAATTCGGGGAACGCTCTGGGCCGCGGCCCGTGCCGATCCCGAGCCCCGCCCGGCGCGCCGGGAAGGTGTAGAGACTAGACGGGCGGCGCCTAAAGCCTCCGGGCCAGGGCGAAGGGATAGTCCAGACCACGAACGCCGCGGGGCGCGCCCCGGGGCGGCGGCGAAAGCCGAAGTGGTACGAAAATCTGCTTCCCTCCGGGAGTGCGGGTTCGAGCCCCGCCGTCCGCACCACAATCCCTCAGGGCCCCAGCGCCTCCGGTCCGATCTTGCGGAATACCGGTTGGCCGATCTGCCCCATCGTCCGCAGAAGCTCCGTCTTCAGGATCTCGAAGGCCCGCGCCGCTCCCGCCGCCCCGCCCGCCCCGGCGCCATAGGCGAAGGCCCGCCCCGCCAGCGCGAACTCCGCGCCGAGCGCCTTCGCCCGCGCGATGTCCGCCCCCCGCCGCACCCCGCTGTCGAGGATCAGCGTCATCCGCCCCGCGACCGCGGCGGCGATGGCGGGCAGAACTTCGGCGGAGGCGGGCGCGTAATCCGCTTGCCGCCCGCCATGATTGGAGACGACGAGCCCGTCGCAGCCCGCCGCCGCCGCCTTCTCCGCATCATCCGCCCGCATCACCCCTTTGAGGAGGAGCGGGCCCTTCCACCTTTCGCGGAGCCGCTTCAACCCGTCCCAGTCGAACCGGTCCGCGATCAGGAGCCGCTTCTGCACCTCCGCCAGCGTCATCGAGGCGTAGTCGCCGGCCCGCGCGCCCGAGAGATTGGCGAAATGCGGCGCGCCGGCGCGCAGCGTCCCCAGCGACCAGCGCGGATGGAGCGCGAGATCGGCGAGGATCGAGGGCGTCGGGCGGAAGGGGATGCGGAGCCCGTTCCTGATGTCCCGGTCCCGCTTGCCCGTCGTCGGCACGTCCACGGTGACGAGCAACGCCTCGCAGCCCGCCGCCTCAGCCCGGTCGAGGAAATGCGCCGTCATCTCCCGGTCGTTGGAGACGTAGATCTGGAACCAGGCGTAGCCCTCCGCCGCCTCCGCCAGAACCTCCAGCGGGGTCGAGGCGGCGGTGCTGATCGCATGGGGAATGCGCTCCCGCGCCGCGAGCCGGGCGAAGGCGAGGTCCGCCCCCGGCCAGGCCATGTTGATGAAGCCCATCGGCGCGATCCCGAAAGGCGCGGCGTAGGCCTTGCCGAAGAGCGTCGTCTCCGTATCGTAGGCGGAGAGGTCCACCAGATAGCGCGGCGCCAGCGTCAAGGCGTCGAGCGCGCTTCGGTTGCGGGCGAGGCCCATCTCCGATTCCGCGCCGCCGTCGATGAAGTCGAAGGCGAAGCGCGGCAGCCGCCGCCGCGCGCGAAGGCGGAGATCGTCGATCGACGCCGCCCGCTCCAGCCCGCCCGTCACGCCACGCCCTCCGGCGCTACGGAGAGGGAGACGGCGCCGAGCGCGCCGAAATCCATCCGCACCCGGTCCCCCGGTTCAAGCTCGAGGGGGACGGCGCAGGTCCCCGTCGTCACGAACTCTCCCGCGGCAATGCCGACGCCGAGCCCGGAAAGCTCGTTCGCGCACCATGCGAGCGCGATGCGCGGGTCCCCCAGCACGTTCGCGCCGCGCCCTTCGCGCGCGTAGCGCCCGGCGACCGTTCCCTCCATCACATGGGCCGAGAGCTCGAGCGCCCGCCAGTCGGCGGCGACGGCGCCCCCGAGCACGATCTCCCGCGAACAGGCGTCGTCCGCGATCAGCGTCGGCCCGCCGACCCGCGCGAAGTCGAGAAAGCGCGAATCCGGAACCTCGATGGCGAGATGGAGCGAGGCGACCCGCGCCAGAACCTCCTCAACCGTCCACGGCTCCCCGCGGGGCGGGACGGCCTCGCCGAAGCGGAAGGCGAATTCCGGCTCCGCTACCCGCATCCGGTTCGTCGCTAGGGAAACGGTCGTCCCCTCGGGCAGCACCGCGCCGCCCAGGATGCGCCCGGCGAGCGGCCCCTCGACGCCTATATGCCGCTGCCCCGCCGCGCTCGTCGCCGCGATCTTCCACCCCGCGCGGCCCCGTCCCGAAAGCCGCTCCAGCGCCGCCTGCGCCGCATAGCCCTCGGCCCGCGTCGCAGGCTTCAGAGCCGCTGGCAGGTCCTCCATCGCCGTCCCGGCGGCCCAGTTTTCCGAGACCAGCCGCGCGGCCTGCTCCATCGCATTCGCGGTTCCGATGCTCACGGTTCCGGCGCTCCTCTCTTCGTGCGGCGTCGTCCCGCGCCGCTCCGGACAGGCATAGCGGGGAAGGGGGTGCGCGTCTCCGGTCTTTGGTACGACCTTGCCGCTCGCGCGACGACAGTCGCGAGGAGGCGGCGAGTTGCGGAGAAAGGGGCGTTGGCCCAGAAAATAAACGCGGGAGCCACCAGGCGGTTGCTCTCGTTGCGCCCCTGCGCGCCCGCCATGTTCTCAGGGCGGCAACTCGTCTTGGCGTCGAGTGGTGTGATTGGGGGGCCTTGGGTTCAAAAGTAAAAGGAAAAGCGGCTGTTCGCGTTCTGCGCTGATGTCCAGGGCTCTCGCGAACATCTGAGCAGCCAAGGCCCTTTCGTCTTCCCAAGGCTGAGCGGGAGACGGCTTTTCGACACATGTGAGCCTCGCGTGCGGCTTCAATACGCTCCATTACAACTCGCTGCGACGCATCGAGTGTGCGCGGACGGGCTCGGGGTCAGATTGCGCTCTCGTGGCGACTTGGAAAACGCTCGGGCCGAGCGCTCGAGCAACGTCCATCGGAAAGCGCCGCATGGATTGCTCGCCGCTGTCCTGAGGGCGCGACAACGAACTCGCAAGCTGTCGTCGCAGCTATCCTGCAAGTGTCCCGTCCTGTGTCGCGGGAGGGGTGCGAAGCCACCTAGACTCTTGAAGAACGGAACCCTGTCGAGCTGGTTCTGGTGCGGTCGAGAAGACTCGAACTTCCACGGGAGTTACCCCACAGCGACCTCAACGCTGCGCGTCTACCAATTCCGCCACGACCGCACAGTCTCAGGCTTGGTAGCCGGGTCATTAGCGAAACGGCTGACGGGGAGCAAGCGCGAAATTCCGCAGGCCTTCAGGCCCTCAGACTTCCGCGCAACCGGGGAAGGACAAGACGCAGGGCGACCGCCAGCAGGCAGGCTACGATCACCGCCCAGCCGAGCTGGGAGGGCTCTCCGAAGACCATGCGGTTGATCGCCCTCCCGGGCAGGAAGGTGAAGGCCCCGGCGATGATCAGCCCGTTCAGATAGAGGCTCCGGAAGATGGCCTGGTGCCGTTCGAAATCGCGCGCGAGGGCCGCGCGCAGCCCGGCCTGGAGGGACCACAGGGTGAGCGCGGCGAAGGCGTGCAGGGGCCCGAGGCCGATTTCGGTCAGGTGGGACGGGATCGCGAACGAGCCTATTGCGAGAACCGCCATCGCGCCGATCCAGAGATAGCCGAGGGTCTTGTGCAGCCTGTCCCGCCGTCGCCGGAAGAGGACGAACGGCCCCAGCACGACCCCGAGCAATGCTGCGACGATGTGGAACTGTATCTCCACCGGAGCCGTCAGAAACGGGGAAAGCGTCATGTCGTCCTCTTGCCGCGCCGAACTCGTTGCGGATAGGGAAAACCGTACCCGGACGCGTGGCGAGGGAGGATGCGCAAGTGACGGCTGGCGTTCGTGAGTGACACCGGATCGTATCCCGCGCTTCGCGAGTTGCGGCTGCATCTTGTCCATCCGCTGACCCTGACGGCGCTGGGCGCCGTCAGCGCCGTGCTGAGCCTCATCGGCCCATTCGGCACGCTTTCCTCCCTCCCCCTGCTTCCCCGGGCGGCGTACTGGACGTTCCTGACCGTGGCCGGTTATGCGACAGGCTGCCTCGCGGCCGACGCCTTGCTGCGGCCGTCCGCCGCCCCGGCGCGACATGTCCTGAGGATCGCCGCGGCGGGCGCCGTGACGGGAACCGCGATGACCGCGCTGGTCAGCCTGCTGAACGTGATGGTCTTCGGCCTCGCCCTCTTGCAGGACGGGTTGCCGGCGCTGGCCGCCACGACGCTCCTGATCTCAATGATCGTGATGGCGGCGGTGGACCTTTTTCGGCGCCGGCTGGCGCCCGAAGCCCCGGCGCAGGGGCCCTCGCGGCCCCGTCCGCCGATCCTCGACCGGCTGCCCCTTGAAAAGCGCGGGCCCCTGGTGGTCCTGTCGGTGGAGGACCATTATGTCCGCGTCCGCACGACCAAAGGCGAAGAGATGATCCTGCTGCGGCTGGCCGACGCGATCCGCGAAGTCGGCTCTTCGAGGGGCGCGCAGGTCCACCGGTCCCACTGGGCCGCGTTCGACCAGGTGGTTTCCGTCACCCGCGACGGCGACCGCGCCATCCTGACCATGACGGCCGGCGGCGACGTTCCCGTCAGCCGGCGCCACATTCCGACAATCAGGGAGGCCGGGCTCCTGCCCCGGTAGACAAGATGGTCGAGTGGCGCATCTCGGATGGGCTGACGGACTACGCCGAGGCGCTCGCCTGGCAAGAGGCGCGCGCCGCGGCGATCCGCGCCGGCGAGGCGGAGGAATGCGTCTGGCTGCTGGAGCATCCGCCGGTCGTCACCGCCGGGACGAGCGCGGCGCGGGAGGACCTGATCCAGCCCGGCCGCTTCCCCGTGGTCGAGACAGGGCGGGGCGGGCAGTACACATATCACGGGCCGGGTCAGCGCGTCGTCTACGTGATGCTCGACCTCGGCGCGCGCGGGCGGGACGTGCGGGGCCATGTCTGCCGGATGGAAGACTGGATCATCCGCGCCCTCGCCGAATTCGGCGTGAAGGGGGAGCGGCGGGCGGGGCGCGTCGGCGTCTGGGTGGTGCGGCCGGAGCGACCGCCGGGGCCGGGCGGCGCGCCGGTCGAGGCGAAGATCGCGGCGATCGGCGTTCGGGTGCGCCGTTGGGTCGCGTTCCATGGCTTTTCGATCAACGTGGAGCCCGATCTGGACCATTTCCGCGCCATCGTGCCCTGCGGCATACGCGATCACGAAGTCACCAGCCTTGTTGATCTCGGCGCGCCGGCTGTTATGTCTCAGGTCGATCTGGCGCTGGAAGCGTCCTTCCGCGCCGTATACGCAGGCGAAGGCCTGAGAAAGACCCGAGGAGGAAGACCATGATCCGCATCGCCGCCATCGCCGCGATGACGCTTTTCGCCACCTCCGCCCTGGCTGACGGCGACGCCGCCAAGGGCGAGGACACCTTTGCGAAGCGCTGCAAGACCTGCCACATGATCTCGAACGCCGGAGAGGACATCGTGAAGGGGGGCAGGACCGGGCCGAACCTTTACGGAATCGTCGGCAAGGCGGCGGCGAGTTCCGACTTCAAGTACGGCGACTCGGCCAAGGCCGCGGGCGAGAAGGGCCTGGTCTGGGACCAGGCCCAGATCATCGCCTATCTTGAGGATCCGAAGGCGTTTCTCGTCGAGTATCTCGGCGACTCGAAGGCCCGCTCCAAGATGGCCTTCAAGCTGAAGGACGAGGGCGACCGCGCGGACATCGCCGCCTATCTGGCGACCTTCTCCGCCACCAACTGATACGAGAAAGACGCAACGACGCGCCGCCCCGGCCTCCGGGGCGGCGCGCGCTATTTCAGGAGCGGGCGCCGCGCAGCGAAATGGCGAAGACATCCGCTTACGCAGCCCTCCGATCCTGCTACTTTCAGGATTGACGATCCGTCGCAGCGCGCGGCGTATCGCCCTGTTGAGGCGGCGCGCGGTTCCCGCTATGCCGACTGTGAATTCCGCTCCGCCCCGGCGGGCCGGAATGCATCCGAGGGAGACTTCACATGGCTGACGCGGCGGCGCATGGCGCCCACGATCACCGTCCCGGGTTCTTCACCCGCTGGTTCATGTCGACGAACCACAAGGACATCGGCATTCTCTACATCTTCACGGCGGCCGCGCTCGGCATCATTTCCGTCGCGTTCACGATGTTCATGCGGCTCGAGCTCATGGACCCGGGCGTCCAGTACATGTGCATGGAGGGCTTCGCGGCCGCCGAATGCACGCCGAACGGGCATCTCTGGAACGTGATGATCACCGGCCACGGCATCCTGATGATGTTCTTCGTGGTCATTCCGCTGCTCTTCGGCGGCTTCGGCAACTATTTCATGCCGCTGATGATCGGCGCGCCGGACATGGCGTTCCCGCGGATGAACAACCTCTCCTTCTGGATGTTCTTCGCCGGCGCGATGCTCGCCGTCCTCTCCGTCGTGATGCCGGGCGGCAACGGGCAGCTCGGCTCGGGCGTGGGCTGGGTGCTGTACGCTCCGCTCTCGACCATGGAGCAGGGCTTCTCGATGGACCTCGCGATCTTCGCGGTCCATCTCTCCGGCGCCTCCTCGATCCTCGGCGCGATCAACATGATCACGACCTTCCTGAACATGCGCGCGCCGGGGATGACGCTCTTCAAGGTGCCGCTCTTCGCCTGGTCTATCATGGTCACGGCCATGTTGATCCTCTTCGCGCTTCCGGTCCTCGCCGGCGCGATCACCATGCTGCTGACGGACCGCAACTTCGGGACGACCTTCTTCGACCCGGCGGGCGGCGGCGACCCGGTGCTCTACCAGCACATCCTCTGGTTCTTCGGGCATCCGGAAGTCTACATCATCATCGTGCCGGCCTTCGGCATCATCTCCCACGTCATTGCGACCTTCTCGAAGAAGCCGATCTTCGGCTATCTCGGCATGGTCTGGGCGATGATCGGCATCGGCGTGCTCGGCTTCGTCGTCTGGGCGCATCACATGTACACGGTGGGCATGAGCGCCAATGCGCAGGCCTACTTCATGCTCGCGACGATGGTGATCGCGGTGCCGACCGGCATCAAGGTCTTCTCGTGGATCGCGACGATGTGGGGCGGTTCGATCGAGTTCAAGACGCCGATGCTCTGGGCGTTCGGCTTCCTCTTCCTCTTCACCGTCGGCGGCGTGACCGGGATCATCCTCTCCCAGGCGGCGGTGGACCGGGCCTATCACGACACCTATTACGTCGTGGCGCACTTCCACTACGTGATGAGCCTCGGCGCCGTGTTCGGCATCTTCGCCGGCATCTACTACTGGTTCGGCAAGATGTCAGGCCGGCAGTATCCGGAATGGGCGGGCAAGCTCCATTTCTGGCTGACCTTTATCGGAACCAACATCACCTTCTTCCCGCAGCACTTCCTCGGGCGGCAGGGCATGCCCCGGCGCTATATCGACTATCCGGAGCAGTTCGCGCTCTGGAATTACGTCTCCAGCTGGGGGGCGTTCCTCTCCGGCGCCTCGTTGCTCTTCTTCCTCTGGATCGTCTGGTACACCCTGACGCGTGGCGAGAAGGTCACCGAGCCCGCCTACTGGGGCCCGCACGCCGAGACGCTGGAATGGACCCTCTCCAACCCGCCGCCGGAGCACACGTTCGAGACGCTCCCGACGCGGGAAATGTGGGACAAGCCGCATCACTGACCGGCCATGACCGACCCTTATGAAAACGAAAGCGCGGCCGGGGAACCCTCCCCGGCCGCATTCTCTTCCGGGGCCGATCCGTTTCGACGGACCGACGCGCCTCTCTGGTCCGTCACACTCTGGCCGCACCGCTCGCTGAAGCCCGAGGGGTTCCGCTGGCTGATGGGGCTTTCCGCCGCGGCGATGGCGCTGCCGATCCTCGCTCTCGCCGGCACGCCGGCGGCGCCTGCGCTCGCCCCCTATGCAGGCGCGGCGCTGCTCGCACTCTGGGGTTTCATGCGCCTATCCTACCGTTCCGGCCGGCTGACGGAGGAACTGCGGCTCTGGCCGGACGCGATCGCGGTGGAGCGGCGGGAGCCGCGGGGCAAGGTCCTGCGCTGGGCCGCCAATCCCTACTGGGTGGACATCACGCTCTCCGACACGCGGGAAATCAGCCGCTATCTCACGCTCAGCGGCGCCGGGCGGCGGATCGAGCTTGGCGCCTTCCTGACGCCGGAGGAGCGGGAGGCGCTGGCGGACGAGCTCCGGACGCGGATCGCCTCGCTGCGGCGGGCGCCCTGAGCGGGCGCCCGCGACGCCGATGAGCTTCACGGCGCAGGCCCATGCGCGCCGCCCGGCGACGACGGTCGCCGTGATCGACCGCTGCCCGGTGATACACCGCGGCCTCGCCGCGATCATGCGTGAGGACGGACGCTTCGAGCTGGCGATGGTCGCGGCGGATGCGGAGACGTTCCTTTCGGACTACGCCGCGCGCGGCGTCGCCGCGCCGATCGACGTCGCGGTTTCGGGCTGGGACATGCCGGGCGGCGGCGGCCTCGCGCTTCTTCGCCGGATCTCCCAGATGGCGAATCCGCCGCGCGTGCTGATCTATACCGGCTCGCTCTCCGACATGACTCTCCGCGCCGCGATCCGGGAGGGCGCGGCGGGCCTCGTCCGGAAGACCGAGCCGCCAGGGCGGCTCCTGCAGGCCATCGCGGCCGTCGCCGCCGGCGGGCGGGACTTTCCTGCGATCCAGCGCCGGCAGGGGCCTTCGGAGGCGCTCACGAAGCGGGAGCGGGAGATTCTCGACGCGCTCGCCGGCGGCGCGACGAACGGGGAGCTGGCGGCGGCGCTCGGCGTCTCCGTCAACACGGTCAAGTTCCACCTCCGCAATCTCTTCGAGAAGCTGAACGTCCGGAACCGCGCCAACGCCGTCGCGCTCTGGCTCAACCGCTGAGCGCCGCCTCCCATTCCGCCTCCACCTCCCGGTCCGAATCGGGCCGGCGCAGCCCGGCGAGCGCGGAGCGTGGCAGGAGGCGTGACAGCGCCCAGACCGCCGCGCCGCGGACGAGCGGGACCTCGTCCGAAAGCCGCGCCTCCGCCGCCGGGGCGAGGGCAGGGGACCCGGAATTGCCGATGGCGACGAGCACGTTGCGCAGGAGCCGCGCCCGCCCGATCCGCTTCACCGGCGACCCGGCGAAGCGCGCGCGGAACCCCGCCTCGTCGAGCGCGGAGAGTTCCTCCAGAAGCGGGCCCTGCATCCCCTCCCTCGCATGGTAGCCGATTTCCGCCGCCCGTTCGGCGAAGCGGTTCCAGGGGCAGACGGCGAGGCAATCGTCGCAGCCATAGATCCGGTTGCCTATGAGCGGCCGCATGGCACGGGGGATCGGCCCCTTCATCTCGATGGTGAGGTAGGAGACGCAGCGCCGCGCGTCGAGCCGGAAGGGCTCGGGGAAGGCCGCGGTCGGGCAGATGTCGAGGCAGCGGCGACAGGTTCCGCAATGCTCGCCATGCCGAACGTCGGGCGCGATTTCCGCCGTCGTGAAGATCGCGCCGAGGAAGAGCCAGGAGCCGAAGTCCCGGCTCACGAGATTGGTGTGCTTGCCGCGCCAGCCGAGCCCCGCCGCCTCCGCCAGCGGCTTCTCCATCACCGGCGCGGTATCGACGAAAACCTTGATCTCCGCGCCCGTGAGGGCGACGAGCCGGCGCCCGACGCGCTTCAGCCGCTTCTTCACGAGGTCGTGGTAGTCCTTCCCCTGCGCATAGACCGAGATGACGCCCCGCTCCCGCGCCGCGAGGAGCGCCATCGGGTCTGCCTCCGGCCCGTAATTCTCGCCGAGCATGATGACGGAGCGCGCCTCGGGCCAGAGCGCCCGCGGGTCGCCCCGCCAGGCGCTCCGCTCCGCCATCCAGCCCATCTCGCCATGCATCCCCGCTTCGAGGAAGCGGGCGAGGGCCGGCGCCGTCTCCGCCGCCATCGCGCCGGGCGCCGTGACTCCGAATGCGGAGAAGCCGGCGGCGCGCGCCTCCCGTTCAAGCTCCTCGCGGAGCCCCGCGCGCATCAGAAGTCGAGATCGGCGTAATGCGGCTTCGGCGGGAAGCCGGGCATGTGGTCCGCCAAAAGCGGGCGGAAGCAGGGGCGGGACTTCACCCGCGCATACCAGTCCTTCGCCGGGGGCGAGATGTCCCAGGGGCAGTCGCCGCAATAATCTAGGCAGGAGAGATGCGCCGCGGCCGCGAAATCGGCGAGGGAGAGATGATCCCCAGCCAGCCATTTCCGCCCTTCGATCAGCCAGCCGATATATTCGAGGTGATGCTTCACGTTCTTCGCCCCGGCCTTGACGAAGGCGCTTTCCGGATAACCCTCCTTCTTCAGCCGCTTGTTCACCCGCTCATAGACGAGGTTGACGGTGACCTCGCGGTGGAACTTGTCGTCGAACCAGGCGACGAGCCGCCGCGCCTCCGCCCGGTCGATCGGGTCGGAGGGGAGGAGCCGCGGCTCCGGCCCCGTCTCCTCCAGATATTCGCAGATGGCGTTGGAGTCGGAGATAACGGCGCCCTCCGCGCTCACATAGACCGGCACTGCGGCGGCCGGGTTGAGGCGGAGGAAGTCGATCCGCCGGTCCCACGGACGCTCCTCCACCAGCTCCACGTCAAGCCGCTTCTCGCCGAGCACGAGGCGCACCTTGCGGCAGAACGGCGAGAGGGGCAGGTGGAAAAGGCGGCGCATCGCGGAACTCCGGGGATTTCAGCCTGATTGCCCCGCGCCGGGGCGGATTGCAACTAAAGGGCGACGCAGTCCGCCCGCCCGTCCGCGCGCAGCGTCTCCGCCCCGGAGGCCGCGGCGCGGGCGCGGCCCGCGACGAAGGAGGAGGGGCGGGAGGCGCTCCGCGCCTTCGGATTAGGGAGGATGGCGGCGATGCGGGAGGCTTCGGCGAGCGATAGGTCGGCGGCGGGCTTGCCGAACCAGTGGCGGGAAGCCGCCTCGGCCCCGAACACGCCCTCTCCCATCTCCGCGACGTTGAGATAGACTTCCATGATACGCGCCTTGGGCCAGGAAAGCTCGATCAGCACGGTGAAGCCGGCCTCCAGCCCCTTTCGCAGCCAGCTCGAATCCGGCCACAGGAATACGTTCTTCGCCACCTGCTGCGAAATGGTGGAGGCGCCGCGGCGGCGATCCTCCTCCGCCATCGCCTTCCTGATCTCGACGAAGTCGAAGCCGATATGCTCGCAGAAGCGCGCATCCTCCGCCCCCATTGCGGCGCGGGCGAGATGGGGGGAGATGTCCTCCAGCCGCCGCCACTCCCGCTCCACGTCGCCGAGACGGACCCATTCGCTCACGATCAGGACGGTGACGGGCGGGTTGATCCAGCGATAGGCGACAACCCAGAGACAGAGGCAGGCGGCGAAGATCAGGGAATACTTGATCGCCCGCCGCAGAAGGGCGCGGAGCCGCCGCCTCACAGGAGGCGGAGCCGCGCCTGCGGCGAATCCCGCCGGTCGCGGAACCGCGCCTCCAGCGTCTCGCCCCCGGCGGCGGCGGCGAGAAAGTCGAACGCGCCCTGCCGGTCCGGCGCCGCGAGGTATTTCATGTGGAGGCTCATTGCGCGGAACCGCGTTCGCCGGTCCTCCGGGTCGGGCCGCGCGGGGCCGAACTTCGCGGAGATCACCTTGGGCGAGCGCGCCGCGGCCGGCGCCGCCTCCAGCATCAGGAGCGGGTCGACGAGGCCGAAGGAGAACCAGTCCCGCTTCGAGGAGACGTCGAGCCAGAAGATGTCCGGGTCCGAGGCGACAAGGATCATGTCTTCGCCATAGGCCTCCGCCCCCGGCCCGCCCGCCGCCGAGACATAGCCGCCGACCGAGCCGAGTGTGAGGAGCGAGAGGCGCGCGCGCCCGCCGCTCAGGTCCACGTCGATCCGCATCGCCGCGGCGAGCGCGCGGATCGCGATGACGGCGCCGAGCGAATGGCCGACAATCAGGATCTCGTCCACCCCGTCCGCCTCCGCGGCGGCGATGCTCTCCGCGATGCGGGCCGCGAACTCCGCCTCGCGCATCTCCATACGGCCGGAGGGCGGGCGGTCCGCCGCGAGGCGGAAGAGGAACTCGAAAAGCCCGAGCATCAGATGCGAAAAAAGCGCCCGCTCCGCCCGGACGGAGGCCCAGAGCCCGAGAAGCGCGCCGAGCGCCGCGCCCGCATCGCCCCAGCCAAGCCCCGCCAGGTCGCCGAGCGCGCCCCCCGCCGCCGCGCCTGCGACGAGGAAGGCGGAAAGGATGACGACAGGGTAGAAGAGGAGCCCCGCCGGCCCTTTCGAAAAGGAGAAGACGCGCCGCAGCCCTCCCGTCGCCGCGAAGCGCGCGAGCGCCGCGGCGCCCGAACCGAGCCGCGCGAGGAGAGGCCGCGCGCGCCACTGCCTCACCACATCCTCGTAGCGCAGGATCTCGAAAACCGTTTCGACCGGCGTCTCCAATGGCCCCGCGCCCCCCCGCGCGGTGATGCGCCAGCCTTCGGAGACGGGGGAGAGCGGGCCGACCGCGCTCATCGCCGGGGGCGTCCCGCCCCGCTCTGCGCCCGCGCGGGCGATGAGGCGGCGATAGCGCTCCGTCGGCGCCGGGTCGAATCCGTGGAAATAGAGCACGCGACGGCGCCTGACGCGCCGCGCCGCCTCGGCGCCTTCGAAGGGCGCGGTCTCTCCGACGTCCAGGCTCATGGCGCGGGAAGGTAGTGGAGCGCCGTCGCCCCGTCCATGCTCACCGGAGGTTGACGCGAAGCGCCGCGGCCGCGGCGAAGGGCGAGGCGGCGAGGGCGACCAGCGTCACTGCGCCAGATAGCGCCAGCGCGGGCCAGGGGTCGAGCCCCGTCCCCGCCCGCTCCACCGCCCGTGCGCCGAGGATCATCGTCGGCAGGTAGAGCGGCAGGACGAGGAGCGAGAGAAGAAGCCCCCCGCGCCGCACCCCCACCGTCAGCGCCGCCCCCGCCGCCCCGACGAGGGAGAGCGCAGGCGTGCCGATGAGGAGCGAGAGGATCAGCGACGGCCAGGCCGCGGGCGCCAGGTCCAGCGTCAGCGCGAGGAGGGGGGAGAGCGCGACGAGCGGCGCCCCCGTCGTCAGCCAGTGCGCCGCCGCCTTCGCCAGCACGGAAAGCTCCAGCGGCGGCGGGGCGAGGAGGATGAGGTCGAGCGACCCGTCCTCGAAATCCGCCTGGAAGAGCCGGTCGAGCGAGAGGAGGCAGGCGAGGAGGGCGGAGACCCAGATCACCCCGCCCGCGACGCGACCCAAAGCCTCCGTCCCGCCGATCCCGATCGGGATGAGGAAGCCCGCGATGGCGAAGAAGCCGAGCGCCATAAGCCCGCCGCCGCCGAGCCGGAAGGCGAGCGCGAGGTCGCGGAGGAGGAGCGCTTTCACGTCCAGGTCCCGGAGAGGAACGGGTCCGCCGCCGCGGCGGCCGCGGCGCGGGGCGGCTCGATGCGGATTTCCGGGCCGGGAGGCAGGCCGAGCGCGACATGCGTCGCGGCAAGCGCGATCCCGCCCGCCGCGCAATGCTCGGCCACGAGTTCGGCGAAGATCGCGACGGAACCCACGTCTAGCGAGACGGTCGGCTCATCGAGCAGCCAGAGCCGCCGCTTCGTCACCATGAGCCGCGCGAGGCCGAGCCGGCGCTTCCGGCCGGCGGAGAGCCAGCCCGCCGGCTCCTCCGCCGCCTCCGCGAGCCCGAACCGCTCCAGCGCATCCTCAACGCCGCCGCCGCCATAGATCGCGGCCCAGCCGGCGAGATTGGCCCGTGTGGAAAGCGCGGGCTTCACCGCGTCGAGATGGCCGGCATAGGCCGCCTCATCCGCCGGCGCCTCCGCGCCTTCGAGGATTACGCGCCCCGCGGAGAGCGGAACGAGCCCGGCGACGGCGCGAAGGAGCGTGGACTTTCCGGCGCCGTTCGGCCCCGTCACGACCGCCGCCTCGCCGGGTGCGACGCGGAAATCCGGCGCCGCGAGCGCGAGCCGCCCGCCCCGCTCCACCTTCACGCCTTCCGCGACCAGCGCCATGCGCCCCCCGTCCTCCGTCGCAGACCGCTATAGCGGCTCGCGGCGCCGCCGCCAATTGACGGCGCCGCGACCTTATTGTATCCCGTTGCATACATCACAAGGGGCCGTGCATCCCGTCACGCAGCCTTGTTGCGCGACTCGTCATCTTCGGTGATGAAATGTCGCAAGCAAGAACAGCGGCGGACCAAGGGGGCCGCCCCGACAAGCCGAAGCCAAGCCCGAAGCCAGGAGGCCAGCATGACCGTCATCGTCGGCAAGGACACCGCGAAAACAAGGCGGGAATTGTCCGCCGGGGGCGCGACCGTCGCCTATTACTCGATCCCGGCGGCCGAGGAGGCCGGGCTCGGCGACTTCTCGAAGCTGCCCGCCGCGCTGAAGGTCGTGCTGGAGAACATGCTCCGTTTCGAGGATGGCGGCCGCACCGTTTCGGTGGAGGACATCAGGGCCTTTTCCGAATGGGCGAAGCTCGGCGGGAACAACCCGCGGGAGATCGCCTATCGCCCCGCCCGCGTGCTGATGCAGGACTTCACGGGCGTCCCCGCCGTTGTGGACCTTGCCGCGATGCGGGACGGGATCGTGGCGCTCGGCGGCGACCCGAAGAAGATCAACCCGCTCAACCCGGTCGACCTCGTGATCGACCACAGCGTGATGATCGACGAGTTCGGCAACCCGCGCGCCTTCCAGATGAACGTGGACCGGGAATACGAGCGCAACATGGAGCGCTATGTCTTCCTGAAATGGGGCCAGACCGCGTTCGACAATTTCCGCGTTGTCCCGCCGGGAACGGGCATTTGCCACCAGGTCAATCTCGAATACCTCGCCCAGGCCGTCTGGACCGACAAGGACCAGGACGGGAAGATGGTCGCCTATCCCGACACGCTGGTGGGCACGGACAGCCACACGACGATGGTCAACGGCCTCGCCGTGCTCGGCTGGGGCGTCGGCGGGATCGAGGCGGAGGCGGCGATGCTCGGCCAGCCCGTCTCAATGCTCATCCCCGAAGTCGTCGGCTTCCGCCTCTCCGGCGAGATGAAGGAGGGCACGACGGCGACCGACCTCGTCCTCAAGGTCGTGCAGATGCTCCGCAAGAAGGGCGTCGTCGGCAAGTTCGTCGAATTCTACGGGCCGGGGCTCGACAACCTGCCGCTCGCAGACCGGGCGACCATCGCCAACATGGCGCCGGAATACGGCGCGACCTGCGGCTTCTTCCCCGTTGATGAGGAGACGCTCCGCTATCTCCGCGTCTCCGGCCGGGAGGAGAGCCGCATCGCCCTCGTCGAGGCCTACGCCAAGGCGAACGGCATGTGGCGCGGGCCGGATTATGCGCCCGTCTACACCGACACGCTGGAGCTCGACATGGGGGAGATCGTGCCCGCGATCTCCGGCCCGAAGCGCCCGCAGGACTTCCTGAAGCTGACCGAGGCGAAGGCCAGCTTCGCGAAGGAGATGGAGGCGAGCTTCAAGCGCCCGATGGGCGTCGAGATTCCGGTGAAGGGCGAAAGCTACACGATGTCCTCCGGCAAGGTCGTGATCGCCTCGATCACCTCCTGCACCAACACCTCCAACCCCTATGTGATGATCGGCGCCGGCCTCGTGGCCCGGAAGGCCCGCGCGCTCGGCCTGAACCGGAAGCCCTGGGTCAAGACCTCGCTCGCGCCCGGCTCCCAGGTGGTGAGCGACTATCTGGAGGCGGCGGGGCTCCAGGAGGATCTCGACGCGGTCGGGTTCAACCTCGTCGGCTATGGCTGCACGACCTGCATCGGCAATTCCGGCCCGCTCCAGCCGGAGATTTCCGCCGCGATCAACGAGGGAGACCTCGTGGCCGCCGCCGTCCTCTCCGGCAACCGCAACTTCGAGGGGCGGATCAGCCCGGACGTCCGGGCGAACTACCTCGCCTCGCCGCCGCTCGTCGTCGCCTATGCGCTGGCCGGCGACATGAACATCGACATCACGACAGAGCCGCTCGGCACGGGCTCGAACGGCCAGCCCGTCTACCTCAAGGACGTATGGCCGACGCAGAAGGAGATCGCGGAGCTGGTGGAGCGCACCGTGACGCGCGACGCCTTCATGCGGAAATACGCCGAGGTCTTCAAAGGCGACGAGAAATGGCAGGGCGTCGACACGACCGACAGCCTGACCTATGACTGGCCGGCGACCTCCACCTATGTCCAGAACCCGCCCTATTTCCGCGGCATGGGTCCGGAGAAGGGCGTGATCTCCGACATTTCCGGCGCGAAGGTGCTGGCGATCCTCGGCGACATGGTGACGACGGACCACATCTCCCCGGCGGGCTCCTTCAAGGACACGACGCCGGCCGGCCGCTACCTTGTGGAGCGTCAGGTTCCGGTGCGTGAGTTCAACTCCTACGGCTCCCGCCGCGGCAACCACGAGGTGATGATGCGTGGCACCTTCGCCAACATCCGCATCAAGAACGAGATGCTGGACGGGGTGGAGGGCGGCTACACGCTCGGGCCGGACGGCAAGCAGACCTCAATCTACGACGCCGCGATGGCCCATGCGGAGAGCGGGACGCCGCTCGTGATCTTCGGCGGCAAGGAATACGGCGCCGGCTCCTCGCGGGACTGGGCGGCGAAGGGCACCGCGCTCCTCGGCGTGAAGGCCGTGATCGCGGAGAGCTTCGAGCGAATCCACCGCTCCAACCTCGTCGGCATGGGGGTGATACCGTTCGAGTTCACCGGCGGCGATACGCGCGCCTCGCTCGGGCTGAAGGGCGACGAGACGGTCTCCATCTCCGGCCTTTCGGGCGACCTGAAGCCGCTCTCCGAGGTCCCGGCGACCATCGCCTATGGCGACGGGAGCGTGAAGACCATCATGGTCAAGTGCCGCATCGATACCGAGGTGGAGATCGAATATATCGAGAATGGCGGGGTGCTCCATTACGTGCTCCGCAATCTCGCCAAATCGGCGGCCTGATCCGGCGGGCGCGCCTTCAGGAGGAACTCTCGTGATCCGCGCGCTCGCTGTCGCTTTTCTCCTCGCCGGCCCGGCCGTGGCCGGCGGGATCGTCTCTTCGGTGGACATCGCATCGCTGGCGAAGAGCCAGGCGACCCCGCTCGGCCTCTATCTCCTGCCCCGGGACGCGCACGCCGCGCTGGCGGCCGACCCCTCCATCGTCTTCATCGACGTGCGGGACCCTGTGGAGGTCTCGTTCGTCGGCCACGCCGGGCCGATGGACGCGAACGTGCCGCTCGCCGTGGCGAGCCGCGCCTTCAACCCGAAGGCCGGCGCCTACAGGATGGAGCCGAACGCGCGCTTTGTCGCCGAAGTCGACGCGCTGATGGCGCGGGAGGGGAAGGGCAAGGGCGACCCGGTGTTCCTCATCTGCCGATCCGGCTCCCGCTCCGCCCGCGGCGTCGAGCTTCTGGCCGCCGCCGGCTACACGAATGTCTGGAACCTCGTGGAAGGCTTCGAGGGCGACGCCGACGAGAAGACCGGCGCGCGCAGCCTCAACGGCTGGCGCAACGCCGGTCTGCCCTGGGGCTACAAGCTGAACGAGGCGCAGGCCTGGTCGCCCGCCGTCGAGTGAGGCGGGCGAAGAAGGCGCTCAGCATTCCTTGCAGGTCTTGAGCCCGACGATCGCGTAGAGCGGGCAGAACTTCACGAAGGCGGTGGCGACGAAGATCGCGCCGACATAGCCCCAGGGCGCGAAGACGCCCGTCACAGCGAGGGCGATGAGCGCCGCGCCGAGCACAAGGCGGAGCATGCGGTCGGCCGAGCCGAGATTGGTTTCGAATTTCATGGCTGCTCTCCTTCTGTCTGAGCCGCCCTCTTTTCGCCCCTCTTCGCGCCCGCGTCGGTGACAAGGTCACGCAAGCCCGATCAGGCGGCAGGCCGCCCGCGCCCTTCAGCCGCGAGGATCGCGGCCGTCGCCGGCCAGGCCAGCGCGTCCGCGACCGACTTGTCGCGGCAGAACCGGTTACAATACCCGATCACCACGCCGTCGATCTTCGCCAGCGAATCGGGCGAGACGGGCTTGCCGGAATAGGGGCAGGCCTCGTTCACCGGCGCCGAGCCTTCCACCGCCCGCGCCGGCAGCGGCGCCTCGCCGGGCCCGAAGGCGCCGGTGACGGGCAGGTCCGCCACATCCTCCTCCACCACATGCGGGTTGACGACCGCCATCGCGCGCCAGCGGCGGAAGGCGGGGACGCGGTGCAGCGCCTCGATATAGGCGTCATCCTCCGGCCCGCGCGGCAGGCCGAAGGAGGCGAAGCGGGAGGCGACGGGGAGATAGAACGCGTCCGCCGCCGTGAATCGCTCGCCGAAGAGAAACGGCCCCGCGCCGCCGAACCGCCCCCGCGCCCAGGCCCAGAGCGCGCGGATTCGCGCGACATCCGCCAGCACCGCCTCGCTCGGCTCGTAGCTGGAATAGACGGCCTTGAGGTTCATCGGGCAGGCGGAGCGGAGCGCGGAGAAGCCGGAATGCATCTCCGCCGCCAGCGCCCGCGCCGCGGCCCGTGCGGCAGGCTCCGCCGGCCAGTGCCCCGCCTCGGGATGCCGCTCCGCCAGCGTTTCCGCAATGGCGAGGCTGTCCCAGACATGGAACGTTTCCGGCCCCTCCCCGATCTCCAGCGCCGGCACCGTCCGCGCCGGGGCGACGCGGGCGAGCAGCGCCTCCCATTCCGGGCTCGGCCAGTTCGCCTGCGTGACGGCGCAGGAAAGGCCGAACGGCTCGAACATCATCCAGCCGCGCAGCGACCAGCTGGAATAGGCGCGGTCCATCACAAAAAGGCGGTAGGTCATGGCTTTCTCCTTCCGGCGCAGGATAGGCGGCGCGCGGCCAGAAGGCGAATTCGGTTTCGTGATCGGCCCCATCGCCTGCGGCGAAGGCGCGCACCCGCGCAAGAATTCGCGGAAAAGGCGATCCCGCGTGCCGGAAGGGTGATCCGTTCGGCCGCCCTCTGCGTAATCCGAGCGACAACGACGAAGATCGGTCAGGGAGACGAAGCGATGGCGAAGCAGGACATGCAGACCGACGCCGCCTTCACGCGAAACGCGATGAAGGCCGAACTTCTGGATGCGGAGACCGAGCGCAACCTGGCGCTCGCCTGGCGTGACGAACGCTGCGAGCGCTCTCTGCACCGGCTGATCAACGCCTACATGCGCCTCGCCATCTCCATGGCCTCGAAATACCGCCGTTACGGCGCGCCCATGGCCGACCTGATCCAGGAGGCGGGCGTCGGCCTCCTGAAGGCGGCGGAGAAGTTTGACCCGGATCGCGGCGTCCGCTTCTCCACCTACGCCTCCTGGTGGATCAAGGCCTCGATCCAGGACTATGTGATGCGCGACTGGTCGATGGTCCGCACCGGCTCCACCTCCTCGCAGAAGGCTCTGTTCTTCAACCTCCGCCGCGTGCGCTCGAAGATCGAGCGGGAGCGCGGGCCGGCGACGGACGGGCGCATGGCGCATGAGATGCGCGTCGAGATTGCGGAAGAAGTCGGCGTGCCGCTTCGCGACGTGGAAATGATGGAGGCGAGGCTCTCCGGCTCCGACTTCTCGCTGAACGCCACGCAGGCGACCGAGGACGGCCGCGAGTGGATCGAGGCGCTCGAGGATCAGGAGCCGCTCGGAGCGGAGACGGTCGCGCGCACGTCGGATCTCTCCGCGGCCCGCGAGTGGATCGTGGACGCATTCGACGCGCTGACCGACCGGGAGCGGATGATCATCCGCCGCCGCAAGCTGGCGGACGAGCCCGACACGCTGGAGAGCCTCGGCTCCGAACTCGGTCTTTCCAAGGAACGGGTGCGCCAGCTGGAGGCGCAGGCGCTCCGCAAGATGCGCTCGCGGCTCGAGACGAAGCACGGCGAGGGGCCGGCGATGCTGGCGGGGGCGATCTGAACCAGCTCTGTCTCTGACCTTGCGCCCCGCACGCCCGGGGCGTATATGGACTTCCAGATAGCGGCGTCCTCGTTCTTAGGGGCGGGGGCCGAACCGGATACGGAGCGGGCCGCGAGGCCCGCTTTTCGTTTTCAGGAGTCCCTCTTTGGCCGACATGCTCGCCAAGGCGCCGATGGACCGGCGCATCGCCGACATCATCACGCCGAGCGTGGAATCGATGGGATTCCGCCTCGTGCGGGTGCGGCTGATGAGCGGGCGGAGCGCGACGCTCCAGATCATGGCGGAGAGGCCGGACGGCGGCATGGAGGTGGAAGACTGCGCCCAGCTCTCGCGCCGCCTTTCCGCCGTGCTGGATGTAGAGGACCCGATCGAAGGCGAGTATACGCTCGAAGTGTCCTCCCCCGGGATCGACCGGCCGCTGACGCGGCCCGAGGATTTCGAGCGCTGGGCGGGCTGGACGGCGCGGCTCGAGACCGAGGCGCTGATCGACGGGCGCAAGCGCTTCAAGGGCGAGCTGCGCGGCGTCGAGGATGGCGAGATCCTGATCGAGATCGAGCCGGACAAGGTGATCGGCCTGCAGTTCGACTGGCTTTCGGATGCGCGGCTCGTCCTGACAGACGAGCTGATCGCGGAGAGCCTGAAGGCGCGCAAGGCGCAGGGATTCGACCCGGGCGAGCTCCCCGAGGGCTTCGACGCGGTGCAAGAGGACACGGACGAGGAAGAGGACGAGGCCGCCGCCCGCAGGGACGGGCGCGGCGAGCGAGAGGACGCCTGAAATGACCAACAGCGCCGTCAGCGCCAACCGGCTTGAACTTCTCCAGATCGCGGATGCGGTCGCGCGAGAGAAGCTGATCGACCCCGACCTCGTCATCGAGGCGATGGAGGACAGCCTCGGCAAGGCCGCCCGTTCCCGTTACGGCGCCGAACTCGACATCCGCGCGCATATCGACCGCAAGACCGGCGAGATGACGATGTTCCGCGCGCGAGAGGTCGTCGAGGAAGTCGAGAATCCAGCGATCGAGATCAGCCTCGAGGATGCGCAGGCCAAGAACCCGGAGGCCGAGGTCGGCTCGATCATCACCGACCCGCTGCCGGCGATGGACTTCGGTCGCGTCGCCGCGATGACGGCGAAGCAGGTCATTGTCCAGAAGGTGCGGGATGCGGAGCGTGAGCGCACCTACAACGAGTTCAAGGACCGGGTGGGCGAGATCATCAACGGCGTCGTCCGCCGGATCGAATACGGCAACGTCATCGTCGATCTCGGCCGCGGCGAGGGCATCATCCGCCGCGACCAGCTCATCGCGCGGGAAGCCTTCCGCGTGGGGGACCGCGTTCGCTCCTTCATCCGCGAGGTGAAGGAGGATGCGCGCGGGCCGCAGATCATGCTCTCCCGCACCGCGCCGGAGTTCATGGCCGCGCTCTTCAAGATGGAGGTGCCGGAGATCTATGACGGCGTCATCGAGATCAAGGCCGTTGCGCGCGATCCGGGCTCCCGCGCCAAGATCGGCGTCATCTCCTACGATTCGGGAATTGACCCGGTCGGCGCCTGCGTCGGCATGCGCGGCTCCCGCGTTCAGGCGGTGGTGAGCGAGCTCAATGGCGAGAAGATCGACATCATCCCATGGACGGAGGACGCCGCGACCTTCCTGGTCAACGCCCTCCAGCCCGCGCAGGTCTCCAAGGTCGTGATGGACGAGGACGCCGGGCGCGTCGAGGTCGTGGTGCCGGACGAGCAGCTCAGCCTCGCCATCGGCCGCCGCGGCCAGAACGTGCGCCTTGCCTCGCAGCTCACGGGCTGGGACATCGACATCATGACGGAGCAGGAGGAATCCGAGCGCCGGCAGGCCGAGTTCGCGGAGCGGACGACGATGTTCCAGGAAGCGATGAACGTGGACGAGATGGTCGCCCAGCTCCTCGTCTCCGAGGGCTTCGCGACGCTGGAAGAGGTCGCCTTTGTCGAGCTCGAAGAGCTCGCCTCGATCGACGGCTTCGACGAGGCCACCGCGGAGGAGCTTCAGGCCCGCGCGCGGGAAAGCCTCGAGGAGCAGAACGCAAAGGCGCTGGAGGAGGCCCGCGCGCTCGGCGCCGAGGATGCGCTCATCGAGTTCGAGGGGCTTTCCCCGCCGATGGTGCTCGCCCTCGCCAAGGAGGGAATCACCTCGCTCGACGAGTTCGCGAAATGCGCGGACTGGGAGCTGGCCGGCGGATGGTCCACCATCGACGGCAAGCGGGTGAAGGACGAGGGGCTGCTCGAAGCCTTCGACGTCAGCCTCGAAGAGGCGCAGTATCTGGTGATGAATGCGCGCGTTGCGCTCGGCATCGTCAACGCCGAGGATGTGGTCTATGATGCCGCTCCCGAGGCGGAGCCGGAGCCCGCGGCGCCGGCGAAGCCGGTCTCTGCGGCGGACGCGCTCTTCGCGCGCAACTGAGCGGCGCATGACGCGGGGCGGCGCGGCGAAGGACCGGGACGGGCCGGAGCGGCGCTGCATCGCGACGGGCGAGAGCGGCGGGACAGAGCGGATGATCCGCTTCGTCCTCGATCCCGAGGGAAGGCTGACGCCGGATCTCGCCGGCCGGCTTCCGGGCCGCGGCGTCTGGCTGACGGCAGACCGCCCGCTCGTGGACCGCGCGGTGAAGAAGCGCCTGTTTTCCCGCGCCTTCCGCCAGCCGGTGGAGGCGCCGGAGGATCTGACGGACCGGCTGGAGGCGCTTGCGCTTGCGCGGGTTGTCGAGGCGCTCGGGCTCGCGCGGAAGGCGGGGCTCGCAGTCTCGGGGTTCGAGAAGGCGCGGGCGCGGCTGAAGAAGGGTCCGGTCGGCGCGCTTGTCGCGGCGTCGGATGGTGCGGAGGACGGCCGGGGCAAGCTCGCCGGCGTCGCCGCAGCGGCCGCGGAAGCGGCGCGGCGGCCCTCGCCGCCGATGGTGGACGCGCTGTCCGCCGCAGAGTTGGGCTTGGCCTTCGGCCGCGATTCGGTGGTACATGCCGTTCTCGACGAGGGTGGGGCCGCCGAGCGCGTGGTCCGGGAGGCGCGTCGGCTGGACGGACTACGCCAGCCGCGTTAAGGAGCGTCCCGGCAGAGGCGCGCGGGTTCGACGGAAACGGAATGAATCGGGCGGGGAAGGCCCCGCCCAACGATATGGATGTCTGATGCACGATAACGACGACGACAACGGCAAGGGCGGCAGGACGATCAGCCTGCGCGGCGGCGGCACGGAGACGAGCCGCGTCCGGCAGAGCTTCAGCCACGGCCGGACGAATTCGGTGGTCGTTGAGAAGAAGCGCAAGCGGATCGTCGCCCCGGCGGCGACCGTGGCGGTGAAGCCCATCGTGCCGAAGCCCCCGACGCCTCCCGCCGCTCCGGCGGGAACCCCGCCCGAGCAGCTCGCGCGCCAGCAGGCCGCGCTCCGTGAGGCAGCCGCGCGCCGCGCCGCTGATGCCGAGGCGAAGGCCGCCGCCGAGCGGGACGCCGCCAGCAAGGTCGCCGAGGCGAAGGCCGAGGTCGAGGCGAAGGCAGAACCGGCCCCTGCGGCGGCGCAAGAGCCGCCGGCGGATCGCGTCGAGCCCGCGCCCGAGGCGGCGCCCGCGCCAGAGGCCCCCGCGCCGCGCGCCGAGGCGCCCTCCACCGAACCCGAACCCGAGCCCGCTCGCCCCGCGCCGGCCCCGAGCCAGCCCGCCGCCCCGCGGCCGCAGGCCGCCGCCGCCCCGCGTCCCGCTGCGCCCGCTCCCGCCGCTCCGTCGCGCGGGCAAGAGCCGCGCCGCGCCGGCGCGGCCGCGCGCGGCCGCGGCGAGAAACCCGCGATGCTCAAGTCCCTTTCGAAAGAGGAGTATGAGCGCCGCCTCAAGGCCCTCCAGGCGGCGAAGGCCGACGAGGGCGCGCGCCGCGAGCGCGAGGCCGAGGAGACCCGCCGCCGCGAGGAGGAGCGCGAGGCGCGCCGCGCCGAGCTGGAGGAGGCCCGCCGCCGCGAGGAGGAGGAGACCATCCGCCGCGAGCGGGAAGAGGCCGAGAAAGCCGAGCGCGAAAAGGCGGAGGCTGCGGCTCGCGCCCGGCTGCAGGCGCAGCGGGCGAAGGCCGCCGAGGCCGGCCCGGCCCCCGATCCGACGGGCCCGCCCCCGGAAGGCGGCGCCGAACGCGTCACAAAGCGCCGCGGCGCCCTCGGCGTTGCAGACGAGAAGCGCGCGGCACCCGCCCGCACCCCGCGCGACGGCGGGGACCGCCGCCGGTCCGGCAAGCTGACCATCAGTCAGGCGACCGGAGACAGCGAACAGGGCCGCCAGCGCAGCCTCGCAGCGATGCGGCGCCGCCAGGAGCGCGACAAGCGCAAGGGCGGCGGCCATATGGGCGAGCGCGAGAAGGTGGTGCGGGATGTCAGAATCCCGGACATCATCACCGTTCAGGAACTCGCCAACCGCATGGCCGAGCGCGTCGCTGCCGTCATCAAGTCGCTCATGCAGATGGGCGTGATGGCCACGCAGAACCAGGCGATCGACGCCGACACGGCGGAACTCATCGTCGAGGAATTCGGCCACAAGTCGATTCGCGTCTCGGAATCCGACGTTGAGACGGTGATCGCCACCGATGACGACGATGACGAGAACAAGCAGCCCCGCGCGCCGGTCGTCACGGTCATGGGGCATGTCGATCACGGCAAGACGTCGGTGCTTGACGCCCTTAGGAAGACCAGTGTCGTCTCCGGCGAGGCGGGCGGCATCACGCAGCATATCGGCGCTTACCAGATCGAGACGGACAGCGGCCAGCGGATCACCTTCCTCGACACGCCGGGCCACGCCGCCTTCACTTCAATGCGCGCCCGCGGCGCGCAGGTGACGGACATCGTGGTGCTGGTCGTGGCGGCGGACGATGCGGTGATGCCGCAGACGGTCGAGGCGATCAATCACGCCAAGGCCGCCAACGTTCCCATGATCGTCGCGATCAACAAGATCGATCTCCCCGCGGCGAACCCGCAAAAGGTGCGAACCGATCTTCTTCAGCACAATGTCGTGGTGGAGGCCATGTCCGGCGAGGTTCTGGACGTGGAGGTCTCCGCGCTGAAGGGAATGGGTCTCGACAAGCTGCTGGACGCCATCACGCTTCAGGCCGAACTGCTTGACCTGAAGGCGAACCCCGACCGCCCGGCCGAGGGCGCGGTGATCGAGGCGCAGCTCGATGTCGGGCGCGGCCCGGTCGCCACCGTCCTCGTCCAGAAGGGCACGCTCCGCACCGGGGATGTGTTCGTGGTCGGCGAACAATGGGGCAAGGTCCGCGCGCTGGTGGACGACAAGGGCGAACGCGTGAAGGAGGCGGGCCCCTCCGTCCCCGTCGAGGTGCTCGGCCTGACCGGGACGCCGCAGGCGGGCGATGTGCTCAACGTCGTGAAGGACGAGACGGAAGCGAGAGAGATTGCGGCATATCGCCAGCGCAAGGCGAAGGAGGCGACGGGCAATATCGGCTCCGGCGTCACGCTCGACCAGCTTATGGCTCAGGCCAAGGCCAGCGAATCTGTGGCGGAACTGCCGATCCTTGTGAAAGCGGATGTGCAGGGTTCGGCCGAGGCCATCGTGCAGGCGATGGAGAAGCTCGGCAACGACGAGGTGAAGGTCAGGGTCCTTCATGCCGGCGTCGGGGCGATCACGGAAAGCGACGTGACGCTGGCGGAGGCTTCGGGCGCGCCGATCATCGGCTTCAACGTCCGCGCCAACGCCCCGGCCCGCGCCTCAGCGCAGCAGAAGGGCGTGGAGATCCGCTACTACTCGATCATCTACAACCTCGTGGACGACATAAAGGCCGCGGCCTCCGGTCTCCTCTCGGACGAGGTGCGGGAGACCTTCATCGGCTACGCGAAGATCCTCCAGGTCTTCAAGGTCACCGGCGTCGGCAAGGTCGCGGGCTGCATGGTCACCGAGGGCGTCGCCCGCCGCTCCGCCGGCGTGCGGCTGCTGCGCGACAACGTCGTGATCCACACCGGCAAGCTGAAGACCCTCAAGCGCTTCAAGGACGAGGTGCGCGAGGTGCAGGTGAGCCAGGAATGCGGCATGGCCTTCGAAAATTACGAGGATATCCGCGAAGGCGACGTGATCGAGATCTTCGAGACGGAGACGATCGAGCGCACGCTCTGATCGTCGCCGCTCGGGGCCGTAGGGCGCGGGCAAGGCCCGCGCCTTCGCGTCAGGGAGGATTCGATGCCGAAACGCGAAGGCGGGGGCGAAAGCGGGCCGAGCCAGCGCCAGCTTCGCGTCGGCGAGGTCATCCGCCGGGCGCTGGCCGATGCGCTCCTGCGCGGGGAGACGCATGAACCCGCGCTCGACGGCGCCTCGATCACCGTGAGCGAGGTCCGGCTCTCCCCCGATCTAAAGATCGCGACCGCCTATGTCATGCCGCTCGGCGGTGCGAACGGGCAGGAGACGGTGAAGGCGCTTGCCCGCGCGAAGGGGGAGCTCAGGCGGATCATCGGCCGCCAGACCCAGCTGAAATTCGCGCCCGATCTTCGCTTCCGTCTCGATTCTGTCTTCGACCAGTTCGACGAGACGCGCCGGCTTCTCAGCGACCCGCGGGTGGCCGGAGACATCGCGCCGGAGGATGAGGGCGAGCCGGGGCGGAACGGCGCCTGATGGCGCGCCGCAGGGGCCGCCCCGTCGACGGCTGGCTGATCGTTGACAAGCCCGAGGGGATCGGCTCGACCGGCGTCGTAGGCCGCGCCCGCCGCGCCTTCGACGCGGAGAAGGCGGGCCATGCCGGGACGCTTGACCCGCTGGCGACCGGCCTTCTCGCCATCGCCTTCGGCGAGGCGACGAAGACGGTCCCCTATGCCCAGGAGGGCGAGAAGACCTATCGCTTCACCGCCCGCTGGGGCGAGGCGACGACGACGGACGACCGGGAGGGGCCGGTCTCCGCCACTTCGCCGCGCCGTCCCTCCCGCGAGGAGATCGAGGCGGCGCTGCCCGCCTTCACCGGGCGCATCATGCAGCGCCCGCCCGCCTTTTCCGCCATCAAGGTGGAGGGGGCGCGCGCCTATGACCTCGCCCGCGGCGGCGAGGCGCCCGAGCTCGCCGCGCGGCCGATCGACGTCATCCGCCTGACTCTCCGCGCCATGCCGGACGAGGACCATGCGGAGTTCGAGATGGTCTGCGGCAAGGGCGGCTATGTCCGCGCCATGGCGCGCGACCTCGGCGAGCGCCTCGGAACCTGCGCGCATGTGACGGCCCTGCGGCGCGTCGCGTCCGGCGGCTTCACGCTCGAAGGGGCGACGGCCTTGGCGGAGCTGGAGCCGGGCCTATCGGAGACGCGGCTGCTGCCCGTCGCCGCCGGCCTTTCGGGCCTGCCCCACCTCGAAGTCTCCGCGCTCGCGGCCTCGCGTATACGCATGGGGGAGGCGGCGGCGGCCCCGCCGGGGCCGGCGACCGTCTTCTGGGCGGCGCATGAGGGCGCGCCGGTCGCCGTGCTTGAAACAGCCGGCGGCGCGGTCCGCATCAGGCGCGTCTTTCGCCACGGCTGACAGAGGGCCCGGTCCGCGGGGCGCGGCGCGTCTCCGCCGCGAGGCTCGCGAGCCCGTCGCGGAACCGGCGCATCTCCTCCCGCTCGGCGGGGAACAGCGCCACGGGCGATTCGGCGAGCCCGCCGATGAGCCGGGCCGAGGCCGCGGCCTCTCTGAGGATGGCGCGGAGCGCGGGGTGGCTGCTGCGGGTCTGTTTCATCGGCACGTCCTTTTCCTTTCTCCGAACGGGGCGAAACTAGCGCAGGATGGTGAATGGCTGCTGAGCCCTGCGCGCGCGGCGTTAGGGTGCCGTAAACCTGTCCGCCGCGCCCTTGCCCCGCGCCTGTGCCGCGCCCTATATGTAAAGAACGTTCACATCCGGGAGCGGGCCCGTGAAGCGCCGTTTAACGACCATTCTCTGCGCCGACGGCGTGCGCTACTCGGCCCATATGGCGGCGGACGAGGACGGCGCGCTGGAGCGGCTGCGCCAGTGCCGCGCGGTGATGGAGGATCTCTTCGCCGCGCATGAGGGGCGCCGCATCAACACCTGGGGCGACGCCGTCATCGCCGAATTCGCGAGCGTGGTGGAGGCGGTGCGATGCGCCGTCGCGATCCAGGAGCGGGTGGAGACGGAGAATCTGGGCCTTCCGGAGGCGGACCGCCTCCGGTTCCGCATCGGCGTCAATCTCGGCGACGTGATGACCGACGGCGACGATCTCTACGGAGACGGCGTCAACGTCGCGGCGCGGCTTCAGGAACTCGCCCCGCCGGGCGGCGTCGTCGTATCGGCCGCCGTCCACGAATTCGCCCATCGGCAGCTCGCCTTCGCCTTCGAGCCGCTCGGAGAGGTGGAGATGAAGCACCTCGCCGGGCCGGTGCGGAGCTACGCCGTGCGGATCGACCGGCGGAACGCGCCGGAGGCGCGTCCGGCCGAGCCGATCCGGATCCGCGATGCGGACGCCTTCTCGAAGACCGGGCGGCGGCTCGACGAGATCCGCGCCTGGATTCTCGCCCAGCCGCGCAGCGTACAGCGCTCCGCCGCCCTCATCCTCTTCTTCTTCTCGGTCAATCTCTTCTTTTCCGGCATCGCGACGCCGTGGTTCATCTTTCCGTCGCTGCCCTTCGCGCTCCACATTCTGCGCCATCGCCGCCGCCTCCGGCGCGCGGGCGAGGCGGCCGAGGGCTAGAGGGGCGTTTTCCGCTGGAATTCTCCGGCGATCTCTGTCAATAGGCGCTCGCCGCGAAAGCGGACGCCCCTCCCCTGACCGAACTGGACGACATCCCGGTTCCGGCCGGAGGAACGGGCGAAACGGGCCCAGGCCCTTCACTCTCGCCAAGGAGACATCCGATGTCGATCACTGCCGAGCGCAAGTCCGCGCTCATCAAGGAATACGCCGTGAAAGAGGGCGACACCGGCTCGCCCGAAGTGCAGGTCGCGATCCTGACCGAACGGATCACCAACCTGACCGAGCACTTCAAGACCAACAAGAAGGACAATCACAGCCGCCGCGGCCTGCTGAAGATGGTCAGCCTCCGCCGCAAACTGCTGGACTACACGAAGGCGAAGGACGAGGCCCGCTATCAGGACCTCATCAAGCGCCTCGGCATCCGCCGCTGAGGCGGAGAGGCAAAAGGCGCGCCGCCCTGTGCGGCGCGCTTTCGTTTTGAGGGGCCGCCTGTTGCGCGGCCCGCTGCAGGGACCGTTCCGCCCCCGGCTCCGGGCGGCGCGGCGTCATCCGAGGGAGCTCCGGCCCGGAAAAGGCCTCAACGCGGAACGCACCCAGGGGGGCGCCGACCGTCCGAAAGGGAACTGAATGTTCAATATCACCCGCAAGTCCATCGAATGGGGCGGCGAGACGCTGACGCTGGAGACGGGCAAGATCGCCCGCCAGGCGGACGGCGCCGTCATCGCCACGCTCGGCGAGACCTCGGTGCTCGCCGCCGTCGTCTACGAGAAGAAGCCGAAGCCCGGCCTCGATTTCTTTCCGCTGACCGTCCATTATCAGGAAAAATACTACGCCGCCGGCAAGATTCCGGGCGGCTTCTTCAAGCGCGAGGCGCGCCCGACGGAGAAGGAGACGCTCGTCTCCCGCCTGATCGACCGCCCCGTCCGCCCGCTCTTCGTCCCCGGCTTCAAGCATGAGACGCAGGTGATCTGCACCGTGCTGAGCCACGATCTCGAGAACGATCCCGACATCGTCGCGATGGTCGCCGCCTCCGCGGCGCTGACGATCTCCGGCGCCCCGTTCCGCGGCCCGATCGGCGCGGTGCGCGTCGGCTTCGACGGGGCGGGGAACTACCTCCTCAACCCGAAGCAGGACGAGGTGAAGGAGAGCCGCCTCAACATGGTGCTCGCCGGCACGCGCGGCGCCGTGATGATGGTCGAGTCCGAGGCGCATGAGCTTTCCGAGGCGGAGATGCTCGGCGCCGTGACCTTCGGCCACAAGGCGATGCAGCCGGTGATCGACATGATCATCGACATGGCCGAGGACTGCGCGAAGGAGCCGTTCGACTTCCAGCCGGAGGACAATTCCGCGCTCTACGGCAAGGTGAAGGCCCTCGGCGAGGCCGCGATGCGCGATGCCTTCCGCATCAGCGACAAGATGGAGCGGCACGCCGCCGTCTCCGCCGCGCGTGAGACGATCATCGCGGGGCTGACGGAGGAGGAGGCCGAGACGGTCGGCAAGAAGGGGCTTTTCAAGGAGCTCGAGGCCGAGGTCGTGCGCGGCGACATCGTCAAGACCGGCCGCCGCATCGACGGGCGCGATCTCGTCACCGTCCGCCCGATCGTCTCCGAGGTCGGGGTGCTGAACCGCACCCACGGCTCCGCGCTCTTCACCCGCGGCGAGACGCAGGCGCTGGTCGTCACCACGCTCGGCACCGGCGACGACGAGCAGATGATCGACGCGCTCGAGGGCATGTATCGCGCCAACTTCATGCTGCACTACAACTTCCCCGGCTATTCGGTCGGCGAGACGTCGCGGCAGATGGGCCCGGGCCGGCGCGAGATCGGCCATGGCAAGCTCGCCTGGCGCGCGCTCCAGGCCGTGCTCCCCGCGCCGACGGACTTCCCCTACACGATCCGCATCGTCTCCGAGATCACGGAGTCGAACGGCTCTTCCTCGATGGCCACCGTCTGCGGCGCATCCCTCTCGATGATGGACGCCGGCGTGCCGCTGAAGGCGCCCGTCGCCGGCGTCGCGATGGGGCTCATCCTGCAGGATGACGGCCAGTTCGCCGTTCTGACCGACATCCTCGGGGACGAGGACCATCTCGGCGATATGGACTTCAAGGTGGCGGGCACCGCCGCCGGCGTCACCTCGCTCCAGATGGACATCAAGGTCGCCGGCATCACCGAGGAGATCATGAAGGTCGCCCTCGGCCAGGCGCAGGAGGCCCGCGTCCACATCCTCGGCGAGATGGCGAAGGCCATCGCCGCGGGGCGGCAGGAATTCTCCGCCCATGCGCCGCGGATCGAGACGATGCAGATCCCGACCGACAAGATCCGCGAAGTGATCGGCACCGGGGGCAAGGTCATCCGCGGCATCGTCGAGGAATCCGGCGCGAAGGTGGACATCAACGACGAGGGGATCATCAAGATCGCCTCCTCCGACGCCGCGAAGATCGAGCGGGCGCGGGAGCTGATCCATTCCATCGTGGCCGAGCCGGAAGAGGGCCGGATCTACAAGGGCAAGGTCGTGAAGATCATGGATTTCGGCGCCTTCGTGAACTTCTTCGGGAAGAAGGACGGCCTCGTCCACGTCTCGCAGATGTCCTACGAGCGGGGCTCAAACCCGAAGGATCTCGTGAAGGAAGGCCAGGAAGTCTGGGTCAAGCTCATGGGCTTCGACGATCGCGGCAAGGTCCGCCTCTCGATGAAGGTCGTCGATCAGGCGACCGGCAAGGAGCTGGAGAAGGAGCCGGCGGCGGAGTGATCCGGCCCCGGTGAAACAAAGCGCTCGCGCCGCTTGGCGCGGGCGCCTGAACTAACGGTCCTGAAGGCGCCCGCGCCTTCCTGCGCCGCGGAAAGCACCTGTTCGAATTCCTCGTCCGTCAGCGGCGAATCGAGCCTCAGGCCGGTGTTTCCGTTGCGGCTCCAGCGCACCATAGCCATGCGCTCAACGCCCAGATACTCAATCTCCATCCTATCGCCCTCGGCCGCATTCAGGTGAGGGGCCGAGACCTTCACGCCATTACGGCTGAAGTCGGCGATCGTGACGGAATGCCAGATCGCCCCGGGCTTCACCTGCGCGGGAAGATGGCAGATATACCGCCCTTCGAGCCGCCTCCGCCGCAGGAACCGGCGAACGGCGACCGGGGCCAGGAGCAGGCCGGCCACACCGGCTAGGAGTGCCAGTGGCGGCGCATCCGAAGCGCGCCGCATCAGGTCGGCAGGAATCGCCGCGAGCGTCTCCGCCAACGAAGGCGCCTCGGCGCGCCCGCCCTCGCCGCGCCCGGCCGCGGGCGCCTCGATCCTCTGCCCAAGCCCCTCCTTCGCGGCGCCCGCGTCCTTCGCCGCGCTCTCGCGCTCCGCCTCGGGCGCGCAACCCCCCGTCGCGGCTTCCGCGTCGAGCCGGGGGGCGAGCCGGGCGAGGTCGAACCGCGCGAGCCGCTCCGCCGCCTCCAGCGGCTGCGCCCCGGCGAGCGCGGCGAGCGCCTCCCGCCGGCTCATTAGATAGAGTTCGGTATCGACCGTCCCGTCTCCGCCCGATTCGATCCGGCGCGCGGCCTCCGCCCGCGCCGCCTCCCGCTCCTCGGCCGTCAGGGCCGTGGCGGCCGCGTCGAGGGCCGCTTCGAGCGCGTCCACGAGCGGCGTGAGCCGGCAGGCGGCGGCGGCCGGCGAAGCCGTCGTCGTTAGGCAGAGAAGCGCGAGGACGGCGGCGAAGACGGGATGCGAGGCTCTCATAGCGGTCTCCCTTCACGACAGCATCACGCTGCGCCCGCATGGCTAAGCGAAGATGAAGGGAGCCTGGTGCATCCGGAGGGGGCGTACGCTCGAAAGGATGGGGTCACGCTCGGTCCACCCCCGCCCCGGCGCGCGCGGCGTCCATCACCTTGTCGAACGCCTCGTCGCTCAACGGCTCATCGAGCTGAATGCCGACGCTCCGCCGCCGCACCCAGCGGACGTGCGCGGCGCGCTGAAGTCCGGCATAGTCGATCTCGACCTCTTCGCCGATTTCGACGATGTGCGCGTCGAGCGCGAGCCGCGCCCCGCTTCGGCTGAAATCAACCACAATCGCCGTCTCGTCGCGATACTGCCCGGCTAGCGCGGCCGGAATGTAGCAGAGATAGCGCCCCTCCCGCCGCCGCCGGTAGACCTTCACACGATGCGCGACGAAAGCCGCCGCCGGCGCGGCGACGAGGAACGCGAGGAGGAGTCCGCCGAGCCTGTCCGCCCCGATCTTCAGCGCCCTCGCCTTGTTCGCGAGGCCTGACGCGGCCTCTGGCGTCTTCGCCGGGCCGAGCGCCGCGAGCGGAGCCGCGCCCGCCATATCGAAGCGATCCGGAGCCGTCGCCGGCTCGCCGAGCCCGTCGCCCGCGCCGGGGAGCGCAGTCTCGGTCTCGCCCGGCGGGCAATCCGCCTCCGCGGCCGCCTCCGCCACCTTGCGCGCCAGCGGCCGGAAGTCGAAGGCGGCGAGGCGCTCCTTCGCGGCTGAGAGCGCGCCGGCGGCGATGAACGCGCGCGCCGCGGCGCGGTTGCGGAGATAGGCGTCGATCTCGGGCGAGCCGTCGCCACCCTCGGCAATCAGCTTCGTCGCCTCGGCCAACGCCGCCTCCCGCGCGGCCCCCGCCGGCGCCGAGAGCGCGGCGGAGAGCGCGGCCTCGACGCGCGGGACGACGGGCGGCGGCCCGCATTCCTCCGCCAGCGCCCCCGAGGCGAGGAGAGCGAGGACAAGTGCGGCGGTTCCGGCCTTCTGCGTGAGCATCGGTCCCCGGCTTCTGCGGAGGTCGCGCGAACTATGGCGCCGGCGTGGCTAACAGGGCATGAATCGGCGCGTCACAAGAAACGGAGGAAACGGAGATGGGAACGCTGAGCGGCAAGACGGCCTGGATCACCGGCGGCGGCGGCGGCATCGGGGAGGCGGCGGCGAAGGCGCTGGCCGCCGCGGGCGCCCATGTCGTGGTTTCGGGGCGCCGGCAGGAGGAGCTCGACCGGGTCGTGGCTGAGATCGCGGCCGCCGGCGGCGCCGCGGAGGCCCGCGCGCTCGACGTGGCGGACCCCGCGGCGATGAAGGCGGCGGCGGACGCGATCGCGGCCGCGCGCGGCTCGCTCGACATCCATGTGGCGAACGCCGGGATCAACATCCCGAAGCGCTCCACCTCGGTCGTCTCGCCCGAGGATTTCGCCCGCGTGGTGGACGTGAACCTCAACGGCGTGATGTACGGCGTCATCGCCGCGCTGCCGCACATGCGGAAGGCCGGGGGCGGCACGCTGATCCTCACCTCCTCCTGGGCGGGGCGGCATGTCTCGAAGCTGGTGGGGCCGGCCTATTCCGCTTCGAAGCATGGCGTGGTCGCGCTCGCGCAATCGATCAATGCGGAGGAGGGCGCGCACGGCATCCGCTGCACAGCGCTCATGCCGGGCGAGGTGGTCACCCCGATCCTCTCCTCCCGGCCGAAGCCGCCCTCGGCGGAAGATCTGGCCAAGATGCTGCAGGCGGAGGATCTCGGCGCGACCGTCCGCTTCATCGCCGAGGCGCCGCCGCGCGTCTGCTTTGCGGAGGTGCTGATTGCGCCGACCTGGAACCGCTTCTATTTCGGCTTCGACGAGCTGAAATAGTCGCGCGTCGGGCGCGGGGCCGGGTTGCGAAAAACGGGGGTTGTCCCCCGCCCGGCCGCCGTAGCAAGAGGCGGATCATGCCCGTATCCGATGCGAACAACCTCCGTGGCGTCCTCTTCATGCTGGCGACGACCGTGATCTTCGCCCTGCAGGACGGGCTCTCGAAGGCGTTGGCGGAGAACCATTCGCCGGTCTTCGTGACGATGTGGCGCTACTGGGCCTTCGGCGGCGTCTGCCTTCTCCTGATCTGGCGGGCGGGCGGCTTCCGCGTCTCGATGAAGAGCGGGCAGCCCTGGCTCCAGGTCTTCCGCGGGGTGAACCTCGCGCTGGAGATCTGCGTCGCCATCCTCGCGTTCAAGCTCCTCGGCCTCGCCAATACCCACGCGATCTTCGCCTTCGGGCCGCTGATGGTCGTGGCGCTTTCGGGGCCGCTACTCGGGGAGCAGGTCGGCTGGCGCCGCTGGGCGGCCATCGGCGTCGGCTTCGCGGGGATGCTGCTCATCATCCGGCCGGGCTCGGAGCCGCTGAGCTATGGCATGATCGTCGGCATCGTCGGCATGGTGATGTTCGCCTTCTACGGCATCGCGACGCGCGCCGTGGCGCGGACGGACAATGCGATGACGAGCTTCTACTACACCGGCATTTGCGGCGCGGCCGTGATGACGCTGATTGGCCCGTGGTTCTGGTCCGAGATGGCGCCGGTCGAAATCCTGATGATGGCGACGCTCTGCTGCACCGGCATGTTCGGGCACTACCTTCTCATCAAGGCCTTCGAGGCGGCGGAGGCCTCCGCGATCCAGCCCTTCGCCTATTTCCAGAACGTCTTCGCCTCGATGATGGGCGTCTTCGTCTTCGGGGAGATCATCTCGCCCTGGACGATCGCGGGCGGCGCCATCGTCATCGGCGCCGGCGTCTTCGCCTTCTGGCGGGAGCGGGTGCGGGCGCAGCAGCGCGCGGCGGAGGCGCGGAAGAAGGCGGCCTAGCCCGAGCCGCCAAGATCTCAGCCCGGCCGGGCAAGGAGCGCTCCGCTTCGCTCGCCTCTTGGCTCGGGCGACCAGCCCGGGCCGCGGCCGCCCTCCCGCCAGGGAGGCCGCATCGCAACGGCGCAATCATCACAACTGTCAAAGTTCGTGACGCCATAAACCGCTGAAACCATTCGCTCCAAGGCGGCCACCCGAGGGAGGCCGCGGCCCTTCGCGCGCCACTCGGGCCTTGCGAGACCGACGTTCGGCGCAGGGATTTCGCAGGCTCTGATCTCAGCCTAGCCCCCCACGATCTCCCATGCCGGGTCGATCCGCGCCTCCATGAGATTGGCGCCCTCCCCGATCCGGTCCACCACCGCGAAGAGGCCGGGCGCTTCGAGCGGCGTCAGCACGCCGTGCCACACGCCCCGCCCTATGTTCACGCCCTCGCCGGGCGCGGTGAGGAAGGCGCGCGGGCGCCCCGGCGCCCCGCCTTCGTCCTCCGCCACGGTGACGAGAAAGGAGGTGAGGCTCATCGGCAGGAAGGCCTGGCTTCCTAGCGGGTGCCGCTCCATCAGGTCGAGCCGATAGGGCAGGGCGCGCGGCGCCGCGTCGAAGAGGCTGATCCCGGCGCGGCCCTCAAGTATGTCGAGCCGCGCGAGGTCGTGATGCCGCCCGCAGAGCCCCCCGTTGATGATCCGGTCCGGCGCCGCCCGGAGCCGGATCACGTCCCCGAACGGCGCGAAGGCCTCCGGCGTCAACCGCTCCGCAACAATGCGACGGCTCACGGCAGCCTCAGCTTCGGATGCCGGTTCACATCCTTGTAGAGGAGATAGCGGAACGGCCCCGGCCCGCCCGCATAGCAGCCCTGCGGGCAGAAGGCGCGGAGCCACATGAAATCCCCCGCCTCCACCTCCACCCAGTCCCCGTTCAGCCGATAGACGGCGTGGCCTTCGAGCACATAGAGCCCGTGCTCCATCACATGCGTCTCCGCGAAGGGGATGAGCCCGCCCGGCTGGAAGGTGACGACGGTGATGTGGAAATCGTGCCGGAGGTCGGCCGGGTCCATGAACCGCGTCGTCGCCCAGGCTCCCTCCGTATCCGGCATCGGCGAAGGGACGACCGATGCGTCCGCGGTGAAGATCGGGTCCGGCTTGCCGAGGCCGGGCGCCGGCTCCCAGGCCTTCCGGATCCAGTGGAACACCGCCTTCGCTCCGCCCGGATTGACGATCCGCCAGTCCGCCCCCGGCGGCAGATAGGCGAAGCCCCCGGGCCCGAGCCCCTGCGCCGCGCCGTCGAGCGTCACCGTGAGCGCCCCCTCCACGACGAAGAGCGCGGTTCCGGCCTCCCTGTCCGGCTCCGGAGCGTCCGAGCCGCCGCCCGGCTCCAGCTCCATGATCGTCTGGCTGAATGTCTCCGCGAAGCCGGTCATCGGCCGGGCGAGGATCCAGCCCCGCGCCCCGCGCCAGCCGGGGAAGAGGCTCGTGACGATATCCGTCTGCACACCCTTCGGGATCACGGCGTAGGCGTCGGTGAAAATCGCCCGGTCGGTCATCAGCCCGGTCTGCGGGGGCAGGCCGGCGGGCGGCGTGGCGTAGCGGCGCATCATGTCTCTCCGAAAAAGGCCTTGAGGCGCAGGAGGGCGATCCGCTCCACCTGCCGGCAGGCCTCGCCGAATTCCGTCTCCCCGTCGTTCCCGATCCGCCGCTCGAAGGCGGCGAGGATGCCGGCCTTGTCATGGTCCCTGACCGCGATGATGAAGGGGAAGCCGTGCTTCGCCACATAGGCCTCGTTGAGCGCGGTGAAGCGCGCCCGCTCCTGATCGGTCAGCGCGTCGAGCCCGGCGGAGGCCTGCTCCGCGGTCGACTCCGCCGTGAGCCGCTTCGCCGCGGCGAGCTTGCCTGCAAGGTCGGGATGCGCGCGGAGGACGCCGAGCCGCTCCTCCCCGGTCGCGCTCCGGAACATCCGCGCCAGCGCATTGTGGACCCCCGCCGCGCAATCATGCGCCGGGCCGAGCTCCAGCGCATGGGCGCGTTCCGCGATCCAGGGCGAATGCTCGAAAATCCCGCCGAACCGGGCGACGAACCCGGCGCGGTCCATCTCGGAGGGCCGCTCGCGCGGCGCCGGCGGATGCGCCTGCGCCCAATGCTCCGCAATGTCGATCCGCCGCGCGAACCACACCCCCTCATGCGCCAGCGCATGATCGAGGAAGCGCCGGAGCGCCATCACCCGCCCGGGCCGCCCGACGAGCCGGCAATGGAGCCCGACGGAGAGCATTTTCGGAGCGCCCGCCGCCCCCTCGGCATAGAGCGCGTCGAAACTGTCCCGGAGATAGGCGAAGAACTGGTCCCCCGCATTGAACCCCTGCGGCGTCGCGAAGCGCATGTCGTTCGCGTCGAGCGTATAGGGAACAATGAGCTGGTCCCGCTCCCCGAAGCGCAGCCAGTAGGGCAGATCGTCCGCATAAGAATCCGCGATGTAAGCGAAGGCCCCCGTCTCCGCCGCGAGCCGTATCGTCTCGATAGAGGAGCGGCCCGTATACCAGCCAAGCGGCGGCGCGCCGGTGACCTCGGCATGGAGCCGGATCGCCTCCGCCATGTCCGCCCCCTCCGCCTCCGGCGCATGATCCCGATAGTCGATCCACTTGAGCCCGTGGCTCGCGATCTCCCACCCCGACTCCGCCATCGCCGCCACCTGCTCCGGCGAGCGGGCGAGCGCGGTCGCGACGCCATAAACGGTGAGGGGGATACGATACTCGTCGAAGAGCCGCCGGAGCCGCCAGAACCCGGCGCGCGCGCCGTATTCGTAGATCGACTCCATGTTGGCGTGCCGCATTCCCGGCCAGGGCTGCGCGCCGACGATCTCCGAAAGGAACGCCTCCGAGGCCGCATCCCCGTGGATCACCGCATTCTCGCCCCCTTCCTCGTAGTTGAGGACGATCTGGACGGCGATGCGGGCTCCGCCGGGCCAGCGCGGATCGGGCGGGTTCGGGCCGTGGCCGCGCATGTCGCGCGGATAGCGGTTGAGGCTCATCGGAGGCTCCTTTCCCCCCGATCCGTCACCATGACGCGCCGCGGCGCAAGGGCTTTCCTCCCGCCCCGCGCCGTCGCATTCTCCCTTTGCGACAAGAAGGAGGCGGCGATGGCCGGCTGGTTGACGACCCATGTGCTCGACACCGCGCGCGGCAGGCCGGCCGCGGGCATGAAGGTCGATCTCTGGCGGATCGAGGGGGAGACGCGACGGCACATCCGGATGCTGACCACGAATGCGGACGGGCGGACGGACCGGCCCATCCTCCCGGAAGCCGAATTCGAACCCGGCCTCTACGAGCTGTCCTTCCATGTCGGGGACTGGGCGAGGAACGGAGACACGTTCTTCGACCTCCTGCCGATCCGCTTCATGATGACGGAGCCGACGCACTACCATGTGCCGCTCCTCGTCTCGCCCTATGGCTATTCGACCTATCGGGGGAGCTGAGTGGACCCGTTCCTGCTCTCATGGGCCGAATTCGCCGTCCGCTGGGTGCATGTGATCACCGCCATCGCCTGGATCGGCTCCTCCTTCTACTTCATCGCGCTCGACCTCGGCCTCGTGAAGCGGGCGGGCATGCCGGAAGGGGTGACGGGGGAGGAATGGCAGGTCCACGGCGGCGGATTCTATCACGTTCAGAAATACATGGTCGCCCCCGCCGCGATGCCGGAGCATCTGACCTGGTTCAAATGGGAGAGCTATTCGACCTGGCTCTCCGGCTTCGCTCTCCTCGCCCTCGTCTACTGGGCCGGGGCGGAGCTTTATCTCATCGACGCGGAGCGGATGCCGCTTTCGCAGGGCGTCGCCATCCTGATCTCGGCGGGCTCGCTCGCCATCGGCTGGCTCGCCTATGACGCGCTCTGCCGCTCGAAGCTGGGGGAGACGCCGACGGCGCTGATGCTCCTCCTCTTCCTCCTGCTCCTCGTCATGTCATGGGGCTATGCGCAGGTCTTCACGGGCCGCGCGGCGCTCCTCCATCTCGGGGCCTTCACGGCGACGATCATGACGGCGAATGTCTTCCTCGTCATCATGCCGAACCAGCGCGTCGTGGTGGCGGACCTGAAGGCGGGGCGTAAGCCCGACCCGAAATACGGGAAGATCGCGAAGCTGCGCTCCACCCACAATAATTACCTGACGCTCCCCGTCATCTTCCTGATGCTCTCGAACCACTACCCGCTCGCCTTCGCCTCCGAGTGGAACTGGCTGATCGCGGCGCTGGTGTTCCTGATGGGCGTGACGATCCGGCACTTCTTCAACACGATGCATGCGCGGAAGGGTATGGTGTGGTGGACCTGGGGGGCGACGGCGGCGCTCTTCCTCCTCATCGTCTGGCTCTCCTCCCTCGGCGCGCCGGAGCGGGAGGGGGAGGCGGCGCTCGGCCCCGCCGCGCAGCGCTACGCCGCCGCGCCCGGCTTCGCCGAGGCGCACGAGATCGTGCTGACGCGCTGCTCGATGTGCCACGCCGCGGAGCCGGCCTGGGAGGGGCTCGCCGCCGCGCCGAAAGGCGTGGTGCTGGAGAGTGAGGCGGATCTCGCCCGCCATGCGGAGGCGGTGCTGCTGCAATCCGGCCTCAGCCGCGCCATGCCCCCCGGCAATCTCACCTGGATGGAGCCGGAGGAGCGGGCGGCGATCGTCGCCTGGGCGCGGGCGGCGGCGGAGTGACGCCGCCCGGGCCGGGGCTTCAGCCCTTGCGGTAGCGCCGGCGCAGCCGATCCTCGACCGCCTGGCGGTCGAGATCGTGCATGGCGAGTTCGGCGTCGGTCATGCCGGCGTAGCGCTTCCGGTCCTTGTTCTCCCAGATCGAGGCGAGGACTGGCGCGAGGAGCGCGCGGAGTTCAAGGCGGTTCGCGGCGCGCCGAAGCGGTGCGGAATGCATGGGTTCATCCTTTCGACAGATGACGATGCTTCGAATATGGGGGCGCCGCGCCCGAAACCCTAATCGTTTTGTTGCAGTGCAAAACGGCCATGCGCTCAGCGCAGGGCGATCCGCCCCGGAGTTGCAAGCCGCGCATCCTGCTCCGCCCAGTGCAGATGGTTCAGCACACCGCCCTCGCGCCGTACCCGCTCCACCGGCCCGTCCGGGCAGTCATGGATCACCCAGCCCGGCTCTTCCCGACCGCCGAGCGCGGCGACGCCCGTCGCCGGAAAGCCCATATCGGGCGGGCCGTAGACGCCCGCGGCGCCCACATTCGTCTCCACCATCTCCGCCCAGTCATTGTTTCCGATCAGCGGCGAATGGACGACCCAGAACTGGCTTTCGAGCGCCCGCGCCATCGCGCCGATCCGCACCCGCCAATATCCCGCCTCCGTCTCGGTGCAGGAGGGGACAAGGAGGAGCCGCGCCCCCGCCTCCGCCTGCGCCCGCGAGACAAGCGGGAACTCGCTGTCATAGCAGATCGCGCAGCCGACGGGCCCGAGCGCCGTCTCGAAGACCTGCGTCGCGCCGCCGCCCCGCATCCCCAGCGCCTCCCTTTCCCAGCGGGTCGGCATCAGCTTGTCCACCGGCGCGAGCCCGCCCTCTGGGCCGATCAGGAAGGCCCGGTTCAGGATCCGCCCGCCCTCGCGAATCGGGGCGGAGCCCGTCAGGATATGAACGCCATGCTCTCCGGCGAGGCGCGTGAGGATGCGGTTGGCCTCGTCCAGCCCCTCCGTAATCGCGTCGATCATCCCGAAATGATCGGTCCCCCACCGCCGTCCGCCGAGCGTGGCGATCTCCGCCCCGCCATATTCCGGGAAGAGCAGGAGCCGCGCACCCACCCCCGCCGCCTCGCCGACCCAGCGGGAGAGCTTGGCCTCGTATTCCGCCCAGTCCGCGAGCGGGGAGAGCGGATAGGCGGCGGCGGCGACCTTCGTCATTCCAGCGTCCTTTCCCAGAACTGCATCTCCTTCTCCGTCTCCGCCGCATCGCCGATGTCCCGCCACGAGAACCGGGCGCGGAGCCCCTCGGCGCTGCGATAGCCGATCGCCTGCCAGAACCCGTCGAGCGGGGAATAACCCGCGGGCCGCGCCGTGTGGTCCGCCGGGCGGATCACGGCGCAAAAGGCGACCTTGCGGCGCCCGAGCGCGCGGGCCTGCGCCTCCCGGTGGATGAAGAACGCCTTGCCGGCTCCAAGGCCTCTATAGTCCGGCAGGAGCACGGATTCGGCGCAGTAGAAATAATCCTCCACGCGCCGCCCGCTCGCCGCGAAGGGCGCAGCGAATTCCGCCGCATGGTCCTCGAGCGGCGCGCCGGTCGCGGCCCCGACAAGCCGCGCCTCGTCCCAGGCGCCGACGATCACCGCGCCGGGGCTGTTCGCATAGGGTTCCAGATACCGGCGCTCATAGTCGAGGTCGCCCTCGTAGAGATAGGGCCAGTCGCGAAAGACGGCGATGCGGAGCCGCGCCACATCCTCCAGCGCGGCGGAAACCGCCTCCGCCGGGATCGGCGCGACGCGCAGGCTCACCCGATCACCTGCCGCTCCCAGTCCGGGAGATTGTAATAGGTGGTGACGCGGCGGATCAGCCCGCCTGACACTTCGAAGAAGGTTCCGCCCGGCAGGAGATAGCGCTGCCCCTTCGCCTCCGGCAGCCCTTCGTCGGTCGCGAGGTATTCGCCATGGACCATGAACTCCGCCGCCGCCCGGTCGCCGTTTGGCGAGACCATGATGACGATGTGATCCAGCCGCTCCCGATAGCAGCGGGTCATGTGCGCGCAAAACTCGGCGAAGGCCGTCTTGCCGTAGCGGCTTGCGCCCTGGTTCACGTCATGCCGCACATCGTCCGCCAGGCAGGCGAGCATCCCGCCCATATCCCCCGCATTGAAGGCCGCATAGTATCTCTCGATCAGCGCCCGCGTCTCCATCACACAGCCCCCGCCGCATAGTCCCAGTAAAGCTCCCGCGCCCGCCGCGCGACCGGCCCGTGCTGGAAGTCCCGGTCTTCCAGCTTCGTCACATGCATGACCTTCATCGCGTTCCCGGTGGTGAAAACCTCGTCCGCCGCCAGGAAGTCCCGCATCGTCAGCGTCCGCTCCACCACTTCCACGCCGTCCGCGCGGAGGAGCCCGATCACCCTCTGGCGCGTGATCCCGTCGAGGAAGCACCCGGTCGGGATAGGCGTCATCGCCACGCCGTCGCGTGCGAGGAAGATGTTGGAGGTCGCCGTCTCCGCCACATTGCCGAGCGCGTCGCGAACGATGGCGTTCTGGAAGCCGCGCGCCGCGACCTCGGCCAGCATCCGCGCGTTGTTCGGATAAAGGCAGGCGGCCTTCGCGTCCGTCGGCATGCAGTCCGGCGTCGGGCGGCGGAAGCGCGTCTCGCCCATCGAGATTCCCGCCGGCGCCGCCATCGGCCGCTCCTCGATACAGAGCGCGAAGGTGGCGCTTTCCGGGTCCGGGGCGACCATGAAGGCGCCGCCGTCCTTCGCCCAGATCATCGGGCGGATATAGAGATGCGCGCCCTTCGGGAACTTCGCGATCCCCTCCCGCGCCAGCGCCGTCACCTCCTCCGGATTCTGCCGGGGATGGAGGCCCATGCGGCGCGCGCTCTCGATCACGCGGGCGCAGTGGAGGTCGAGGTCGGGGGCCATCCCGTCCCAGGCCCGCGCACCGTCGAAGACGAGCGAGCCAAGCCATGTGCCGTGGTCGGCGGCGCCGAGGATCATGGTCGCCCCCTCGCGCCATTCCCCCTCGAAATACGTCCAGATCGCCCGCCCCGCCATCGCGCTCTCCCACCGTTCAAGCCGCGGGTTCGGTAGCGCGCCCCGGCGGGCGGGGCAAGGGCGGGGGCTCAGAAGAGCGCGAGCGCCGTGTCGAACGTGGCTCCGTCCGTGAGCATCCCGTCCGCGCCGGAATCGCCCACGATCCTCACGACGACGGGTGGCTCCGCCGCGCCATCCTCCAGGAACAGCGTGTCGTTCCCGGTTCCGCCGATGAGCACGTCCTGGCCGGTCGACGGCGCGGGCGGTTCGTCGACGTCCGCCGTCGTCGGCGTCCTGCTTCCGTACATCGTGTTGTCGATGATCCGGGGGAACGGAACGGCGGCCTCCGACTCCCCGCTCCCGGATGCGAAATCGAAGCTGTCTGCGGGCGTTTCGGGCGGCGGCGGGGCCCACTCGATGTCGTAGACGCGGTAGTCGGGCATCGGGCTCTCCTTCCGGTTTTCGTCACGTTCTTCACGTGGCGAGCCCGGCCGGGCGCCGCAATTCGGCCGCCTACCGGAGGTTGCGAAAGGTCACGCGCCCCGGCGCATGAGCCCCACGCCCCCGGTCCGCTCCCTTGGCTCCGGCCCCGCATCCCGCGCCGCCCGCGCAGAGACGAGCGCGGCGACCTCCGGCGGGAAGGGCTCCGCCCGCGGCCCGCCGTCCCGGTCCACATGCAAGAGCACCGCCTCGTTGACGGCGAGAACCGCCTCCGTCGAGAGGTTCACGATCAGCGTATGGAGATGGATGCGCTTCGCATCGTGGTCGATCAGCCGCTGCCGCGCCGCCAGCCTGTCCCCCGCCTTCGCCTCGCGGAGATAGCGGATGCGGTTGTCGAGGTTGAAGAGCGTGCGCCCCGTCGAGGCCAGATAGGTCGGCCCCATGCCGAGCTCGTCCATCTGCCGGTCATTGGCGAAGGAGACGAGGAGGACGTAATAGGCGTCCCGCATATGGCCGTTGAAATCGACCCAGGAGCCGGGGCAGGTCCGGCGCAGTTCAAGCATCGGCCTCTCCCCCGTCAGCTCATCGCCGCCTTCAGCACGCGGCGCGCATTGCCCCCGGCGACAAGGGTGAGCTTCTCCGGCGGGAAGAGGGGCGCGCCCGCACCGTCCTCCGCCGCGGCGAGCGCGGCGACGACGTGGCTGACCCCCGTCACGTCGAAGGCGGTCGTCACCGCCCCGTCGAAATCCGATCCGAAGCCGAGATGCTCGTAGGGGTCATAGCGGCCATAGCGGCCCTCCATCTCCTCCGCGAACTCCTCCGCCGAAAGGATGCCGAGCGCGGCGCGGAAGCTCTCCACGATCCGGGCCATCTTCTCCGGAAACGGGGCCTTTGGCGCCCAGCCCATCGCCTCGTCCCAGAAGCCGATCCCGATCATTCCCCCCGTCGCCGCGACGGCGCGCACATCCCCGACCGAAAGGTTGCGGGAGGAAGGATGCACCGCGCGGAGCCCGCAATGGCTGACGATCACGGGCCGCGCCCCGTCCTCCCGGCTCAGCGCGATGCCGCAGGCCTCGCGGATCAGCGCCGGGGAGGCGTGCGCGAGGTCGAGCACGATGCGCATCTTGAGGCAGGTCTTCACGAAGCGCCGCCCGGCGCGGGAAAGCCCCACCCGCCCGTCCGAATCCTCGTTCGAGCCGCCGAGCCCGTTGGAGAAGCGATGCGTCGGCGCAATCATGCGGTAGCCGGCGGCGTGCAGCTCCGTCACCGCCCGCTCCACCTTCTCCCGCTCCGCCTCCGCCCGCACCCAGTGGAGGCCCTCGAGCGCCAGCATCACCCCGACTTCCCGCCGCCCGGGCGCCGGGAGGCCGAGCCGGTCGATATCCCCCGGCTCCAGCACCGGCACGGCGCGGAACGGGGCGAGCCGGTCCTCGCTCGCCTCGATCATCTCATGGAAGCGCCGCGCGATGCGGAGCGCGCGCCGCCGCTTCAATCCGTGCGGCCGGCCGGCAGTGAACATCTCCGTCGGGAACAGGGCGTGGGACTGGTCGAAGCCCCGCGCGTTCACCACGATCCGCGCGTCCTCCTTGCGGAAGGGCAGGGGCGTCCATGTCGGCGCGGCGAAGACCTGGAGGCCGAGGCCGGAGGCGGCGAGCCGCGGCCCGTCCACATGCCCGCCCGAGCGCGGCGCGAGCGGCTCGATCCCCCAGAGCAGCGTGTCCGCATGGAGATCGGCGAGGAAGAGGCCCTTCGCCGCCTCGTGGAACGGAAGGTCCCGCTTCTCGCAGCGGTTCGACACCCGCTCCGCGATCCGCGCGATGGCTCCGGGAAGGCCCCTCGGAAGGCTGCGCCTGTCTTGCGGCATCTGGGTTGTCCGGCCTCAGGGCTCCGTCGGCGGGTTCAGTCCGGCCGGCTCATGGCGAAGACTTCGGTGATCGTCGCGTAGTCGAGATAGCCCATGCGCGCGAGCGGGTGGAACTTCGTCGGGTCCACGAAACCGTCGGTCAGGATGCTTTCGGAAATGTGAACGCCGAGCACGCGGCCGAAGACCGTGACGTTCTCCCCCGGCCCCTCGTTCGGCAATTCGACAAGGCGGACGAGCCGGCATTCGAAACAGGCCGGGCTCTCGGCGACGCGCGGCGCGGTGATCGTCTCGCAGGGCGCCTCCGTGACGCCGGCGGCGGCGAATTCGCTCTCTCCGATCCCGAAATGCCCGGCCGACGCGTTCATCGCGTCCTTGAGCGCGGAGGGCACGATGTTGACGGCGAAATCCTTCGTCTCCCGGATGTTGGCGAGCGTATCCTTCCGCTCCCCCTTGTGTGCGCCGAGCTTCGCGCCGGTGAAGGCGATGGAGACGATCGGCGGCTCATAGGCCGCGCCGTTGAAGAAGCTGAAGGGCGCGAGATTTGTCGTCCCGTCCGCCGCGCGGGTGGAGACCCAGGCGATGGGCCGCGGCGTGATGAGCGCATTGAACGGATTGCGTGGCAGGCCGTGTTCGTCCTGCCCCGGTCTGTAGAACATGGTCTTCCCTTCTCTCGCGGCGCCCCGAGGGCGCTGGCCGGCGCGCGCTGGACGGCGCGCCGCGGGCCATGCTACCGCCCCCCCGGTCCGGCGCAAGAGCCGGGGGGCGAAGCGGGGCGCAGAACCCCGCGGCAGGCGGGGAGCGGCGCGCGATGTTCACCCTGAGCGAGGAGGGCCCCGCCGATTCCGACGAAGTTGAGTTCCTCTACGATCTCTGCTTCGCGCCAGGCCGCCGCGCGCTCTCTTCCTACCGGCTGCGGGACGGTGTGGCCCCCATAGCGCCGCTCTGCCTTCTGGCGAGAGACGAATTCGGCGCCGTCGGCGGCGCAATCCGCTATTGGCCGGTCCGGATCGGGGAGGGGCGCGCGCCCGCGCTTCTCCTCGGCCCGGTCGCTGTCCACCCCACGCGTCAGGGTGAGGGGCTCGGCGCGCTCCTCCTGCACGAGACGCTGGGCCGGGCGCGGGAGGCCGGATGGAGCCGCGTCGTCCTCGTCGGGGACGAGCCCTATTACCGCCGCTTCGGGTTCGGGAGGGAGACGGCGCGCGCCCTTTCCTTCCCGCCGCCCACGAACCCGGACCGCCTTCTCGCCCGCGCATTGGAGCCCGGCGCCTTTGACGGAGTGGAGGGCGAGGTCCGGCGCTGGTCGGAAGCCTGAGGGGCTGTCAGAACCACTGTCCCTCCTCGATCATGCCAAGCCGCACCAGCTGCCCCGCCCGCCATTCGAACCGCGCGGTCTTCGGCCAGGTCAGCGTCGCCAGCCCGCGCATCGCCGGATGGGCGAGGAGCCGCCGCGTGCGGCGGTAGGACATCACGGCGAGCGTCGGGCTCAGGTGCCAGGGGCAGGAGGCGGCGTTCATCTCCGGGTCCGAAAGCCAGAGGTCGGGCCCGATCTCCAATCCCTCCTCCGCGCGGAAGAGCACGGGCCGGTTGACGCGCGCGAGCGCGGGCGGCGCATGGTCCTCGAACCGCCAGCCGAGCCCGCCGCGCACGTCCGCGAGCCGGCCCTCGCGCTCGAACCCGTACCATCCGTCCGCGTCGAAACAGGCGGCGGCGAGGTTCGGCGCGCCGCCGCCGATCATTCCGTCGTCATAGAGGTCGATGGCGCAGCCCATCGCCGCGCGGCGCCGCTCCGTCCCGAGGAACTCGATAAGCGCCGGCAGCGGCCGAGTCTCCGCGAAGGGGTGATAGGGGAACTCCCCGTTGAATGCGATCAGCAGCCACCGTCCCGCCGCGGCCCTGATGATCCGCGTCAGGAGCGCGGCGCGCGCCGCGGCGTCATGGAGCGTGGCCGGCGCGGCGAAGAGGCTGGGTCCCTCCGCCGGAGCCTCGGGGCCCAGGGTGAGGATCGCGGCCGCGCCGAGCCCGAGAAGATGCGCCGCGCTGTCCGCGGCAAGGAGCCCGTCCTCGCAGAGGAGGATCGCGATCGGCCCCGCGCCTCCCGCCGCCAGCGCGGCGCGGAGCGCCTCATCGGCCGATGCGAAGCGCATGTCGTCCCCCCGAGAACATATCGATCAGATAGCCGCGCCGTAGCGCGCTATCAACAGAGTCGCAAAATGAAAATACCGCGCCTGTCGCTACGGCGACGACTCCGAGGAATAGGCGATCTTTGCAAAGTAACAGGGGCTTGCAATCGCCACGTATGGCATTAGAAGAGAGTTCGCTACGCTTTGCGTGAAAGCGCATGTCAACGCCGTCGAGTAGAACGGGGAGCATGGAAGTAGCGCGTAAACAGGGCAGGGAATACCTTGTCATCTCTCGCAGCAGGAGACTGAAATTGGCCGAAGATCAACTGGACCGGTCGGAGATACTGGCGCTCACCTCGGAGATCGTATCCTCGCACGTTTCGAACAACGCGGTGAATCAGGCGGACCTGACGACGATGATCGAATCGGTCTTCGCCACGCTCGCCGGTCTTGCCCACCCCAAGGAGGAGCCGGCCGAGGAACTCATCCCCGCCGTCCCGGTGAAGAAGTCGGTGTTCGACGATCACATCGTCTGCCTTGAGGACGGGAAGAAGCTGAAGATGCTCAAGCGGCATCTGAAGACGTCCTACGACATGACGCCGGAGGAATATCGCGCGAAATGGGGCCTCGCCTCGGATTATCCGATGGTCGCGCCCGCCTATGCGCGCAAGCGCCAGGAATTGGCGAAGAAGATCGGGCTGGGCCGCAAGAAGGCCTCCTGATCGGTTCGCCTCCCCGAGTGGAGAAAGCGGCGCGCCCGGTCCGGGCGCGCCGTTTCCGTTCCTACTCCCGGGCCTTCAGCGTCTCGTAGCGGAGGCCCTTCGCCGTGCGGTTCTGGAAGCCCTTCCAGTGCGTGTGCTCCGGCTTCGGCGTCCCGTCTTCGTTCATCGCCCAGACGCCTTCGTTGGCGTTGGGAACGAGCTCCAGATAGGTCGTCGCCTCCGCGTCCCCCTTCAGATGCGCGTCGAGCCATGCGGTGGCGAAATGCTGCGCGATGTTGTTCATCCGCACCGTATCCCAGACCGGGTCCGCATAATGGTCGAAGGGCGCGAAGCCGAGATCTGGGTCCACCTCCCGGCCTTCCGCCGGCGCGGGGTAGGGCGCGGCGGCGTTGTGGTTGGCGTTGTCGAAGGTGAGGAGCGCCCGGTCCACGCCCGTCGAGGCCTCCCACATCGTCCGCACGCCGGGCGAATAGCCCGAAACGTCGTCCACCGAGCCGGCGACATAGAGGATCGGCAGCTTCACGCCCTTCAGCGTCTCCGCATCCCAGAAGGCGCGCGTAAGCCCCCATGGCGCGAAGGCGATCACGGTCCTGAACCGCGGGTCGGGCATCGTCGCATGGCTCTCCGAGCCCGAAAGATGGACGGCGAGCGTCCCGTGCGGCGTGCCCCAGGCGTAGTCCACCGAGGTCTGCGTCACCCCGCCCCCGGCGGTGATGACGGCGCCATAGCCGCCCATGGAATAGCCGACGAGACCGGTGTTGGAGGGGTCGACGATCCCGTTGAGAAAGCTCGCCGGGTCGCCCCCCAGCCGCTCCATCTCGTTCAGCGTGAAAAGCTGGTCGAAGGGCCGGTTGTAGAGCGTCGAGCCGAAGGCCGTCCTGTCCTCGTAGGTCGAGTCGCGATGGTCGATCGAGGCGACGACATAGCCCTTGGAGGCGATGTTCTCCGCGAGATGGGAGAGGAGATAGCGGTTGCCCGGATAGCCGTGCGAGACAATGACGAGCGGCCAGCGCCCCGTTCCCGGCGCCGCGTCCCGCATCGCGCGGCCATGCAGCGTCACCGTCGTCTTGCCGTCGCGGATGAGAGCGGGAAAGCTCGTTTCCCCCGTCGCGCCCTCGGCGGCCGGATACCAGACCTCGACGGTCAGCGCCCGGTCATAGGTCGGCAGCGGATCGGGCTTCGGGGCGGCGGGGTCGATGGCGACGATGTTCACCCGCCCCTCGTCCACGATCTCGATGGTGCGCACCCCGACGGGGAGCGCGCCATAGGCGGCGAGGGCCGGAGCGTCCGGCCGCTGGCCGTCGATCCGGTTCTCGCCAAGGGCGGGCAGGGCGGCGAGCATCATCGCGGCCGCAAGGGCCGGGGCGCGAAACATGGGGCGTTCCTTCCTGTTGGTCTTTGGCGAGACCTTAGCCCCCGCGCGCGACGGATCAACGAAAACCCGGCGTCACGCATAGGCGAGGTAGAGCAGCCCGGCCCCGAGGATGAGCCGGTAGACGACGAAGACGTTCATCGACCACGTGCGCAACATTTTCAGGAACAGCGCGATGGCGGCATAGGCCGCGACGAAGGAAAGGACCGCGGCGACCGCGACATCCGCCTGCAGGGCCGTGTTCCCGCTCTCCGCCACCTCGACAAGGACGAGGAGAGCGGCGGCGAGCGTGACGGGGATCGACATGAGGAAGGAGACGCGCGCGGCGTCCACCCGCGCATAGCCGAGCGCCCGCGCCGCCGTGATGGTGATCCCGGAGCGGCTGACCCCTGGCACCAGCGCCGCCGCCTGCGCGAGGCCGATGAGCGCCGCATCCTTCAGCGTCCACCCCGCCTCCCTCTTCTCCATCCGGCCGTAGCGGTCCGCGAGGAAGAGGAGGAGGCCGCCGATCAACGTCGCCCAGCCGATCACGGCGAGCGAGCGCAGCGCCTCCGCCCAGCCGAGCGCGGCGATGACGCCGCCAGCGAGCACCGCCGGAACGGTGGCGACGAGGAGGAGGAGCGCCAGATGCGCCTCCCGGTTCATCAGGTCCCAGCGCAGCACCCGCAGCGCCCCCCGCGCCGCCATAGCGACATCCGCGCGGAAATAGAGCATCACCGCCGCAAGCGAGCCGATATGCGTCGCCACGTCCAGCTTCAGCCCCTGGTCCTGCGCCCCGGTCAGCAGCGGATAGAGTGCGAGATGGCCGGAGGAGGAGATCGGCAGGAACTCCGTCACCCCCTGGATCAGCGCGAGGATCACGAGGTGGAGGAAGGGCATCGGCGGGTCCACAAGGCGGCGCGGCGCTGATTCGCGACCGCGTACGCAGCCTAGGCCGGGCGGCGCTTTCGGGGAAGAATCGATGATAGGTCATTATTGCTGACATAAAAATCATGCGCCACGATGGAGAATCGCACACATCGGCGTTTTCCATCTCATATAGGTCAGAAGATATTACTTTTATTGCGCGCGAAGGGGCGATAAGGAGCCCCAGCGACGGAGATCGTAGCGGGAGGCGGCCATGGCGCAGCGCATGCTCAAATTCGTGGATGTCGAGCGGGAGACGCCCGAGAAGCGCGCGGCGGAGGCCCGGCGCGAGGATTTCCACGAGATCTATCGCCAGTACGCGCGGGACAAGGCGGCGGAGCAGGCCGCACGCTGCTCGCAATGCGGCGTGCCCTTCTGCCAGTCGCATTGCCCGCTCCACAACAACATTCCTGACTGGTTGAAGCTTACCGCCGAGGGCCGCCTCCGCGAGGCCTACGAGCTGAGCCAGGAGACGAACACCTTCCCCGAGATCTGCGGCCGCATCTGCCCGCAGGACCGTCTCTGCGAGGGCAATTGCGTCATCGAGCAATCCGGCCACGGCACGGTGACGATCGGCGCCATCGAGAAATACCTGACCGACACCGCCTTCGAGGAAGGCTGGGTCGCCCCGATCCGCCCGGCGGCGGAGCGGCCCGAAAGCGTCGGAATCATCGGCGCCGGCCCCGGCGGCCTCGCGGCGGCGGACCGTCTGCGCCGCGCGGGCGTGCAGGTGACCGTCTATGACCGGCATGACCGGGCGGGCGGGCTGATGACCTACGGCATCCCGGGCTTCAAGCTGGAAAAGCCGGTCGTCATGCAGCGGAACGCCCAGTTCGAGGAGGCCGGGGTCGAATTCGTCCTCAACTGCGAGATCGGGCGGGACATCGGCTTCGGCGAGCTTCGCGCCCGCCATGACGCCGTGCTCGTCGCCACCGGCGTCTACAGGGCGCGGGACGTGGGCGGGCCCGGCTCCGGCCTCGGCGGCATCGTGCAGGCGCTCGACTATCTCACCGCCTCCAACCGCAAGAGCTTCGGCGATGATGTCCCCGAATTCGATTCGGGCATGCTGAACGCCGAAGGCAAGGACGTCGTGGTGATCGGCGGCGGCGACACGGCGATGGACTGCGTGCGCACGGCCGTGCGGCAGGGCGCGACCTCCGTGAAATGCCTCTACCGGCGCGACCGGGCGAACATGCCCGGCTCCCAGCGCGAGGTGCAGAACGCGGAGGAGGAGGGCGTCGAGTTCGTCTGGCAATCCGCGCCGAAGGGTTTCCTCGGCGAGGGCGCGGTGACGGGCGTGCGCATGATCCGCATCCGCCTCGGCGCGCCGGACCAGACCGGGCGGCAGACGCCGGAGGAGATTCCGGGCTCCGAAGAGACGGTGAAGGCGGATCTCGTCATCAAGGCGCTCGGCTTCGAGCCGGAGGAGCTGCCTCGGCTCTGGGGCGAGCCCGGCCTCGAAGTCACCCGCTGGGGCACGGTGAAGGCGGATTTCCGCACCCACCGCACCGCGCTCCCCGGCGTCTGGGCCGTGGGCGACATCGTGCGCGGCGCCTCCCTCGTCGTCTGGGCGATCCGGGACGGGCGGGAGGCGGCGGACGCGATGCTGGCCGAGTTCGACGCCGCCGCCGCCATCGCCGCGCAATGACCATGCTGGCGCCATCCCCTGTCAGCTTCGGGCGGCATGCTCCCCCTCGCGCCGATCGGGCGCGGATCGAAGGAGACATGACGTGAGCTTCAAGGGAAAGTGCCTCTGCGGCGCCGTCCGCTACGAGGTGAGGAAGGACGCCGTGGAAGTCGGCTCCTGCCATTGCGGGATGTGCCGCGCCTGGACCGGCGGGATCAACCTCAGCTTCGAGGCGAAGCCGGAGGAGATCGCCTTCACGGGCGAGGAGATGATCGAGACCTACGCCTCCTCCGACTGGGCGGAGCGCGCCTTCTGCCGCCGCTGCGGCTCCTCGCTCTTCTACCGGTCGAAGGCGGACGGGGCGATGCATGTCGCCGCCGGTTCGCTGGAAAGCTGGGATGGCGCGCGCTTCATCGGCGAGATCTACATCGACGCGAAGCCCGCCCTCTACGCGCTTGCGGGCGACCACGAGCGCATGACGGAGGCGGAGTTCCTCGCCTCCATCGGCATGGCGGGGTGAAAGGCCGCGCCGCCGCCTGAATTCAACCGCCGCCGGGCGTTCCGGCGGCGCAACGCAAGTCGATCCGGAGCCGGACCATGACCGAAGCGCCCCGCCATGACGAAGCCTGGGCCCGCGCCCACGAAGCCGAGCGCGCCGACCTTGCCGCGAAGGGTCTCTACCGCGAGGAGGACGAGCATTCCTCCTGCGGAGTCGGGCTCGTCGTCGCCATCGACGGCGCGCCGCGCCGGCAGGTCGTCGAATCCGGCATCGCCGCGCTGAAGGCGGTCTGGCATCGCGGCGCGGTGGACGCGGACGGCAAGACGGGGGACGGCGCGGGCATCCATGTCCAGATCCCGAAGCGCTTCTTCGACGACCAGATCCGCCGCACCGGGCACGAGCCGGCGGAGGGGGAGACGATCGCCGTCGGCATGATCTTCCTTCCCCGCACCGATTTCGGCGCGCAGGAATTCTGTCGCGCCGTGATGGAGACGGAGGTGCTCCGCATGGGGCACTACATCTACGGCTGGCGGCAAGTGCCGGTGGACGTCTCCTGCCTCGGCGAGAAGGCGAACGCGACCCGGCCCGAGATCGAGCAGATCATCGTCGCCAACCGCAAGGGATTGGACGAGGAGGCGTTCGAGCGGGAGCTCTACGTCATCCGCCGCCGGGCGGAGAAGGCGGCGGCGGCGGTCAACGGTTTCTACATCTGCTCGCTCTCCTGCCGCTCCGTCATCTACAAGGGGATGATGCTGGCCGAGCAGGTCGCCGTCTTCTATCCGGACCTGATGGACAAGCGCTTCGAAAGCGCCTTCGCGATCTACCATCAGCGCTATTCGACCAACACGTTCCCGCAATGGTGGCTGGCCCAGCCCTTCCGGATGCTCGCCCATAACGGGGAGATCAACACGCTGAAGGGCAACCGCAACTGGATGCGGAGCCACGAGATCCGCATGGCCTCCAACGCCTTCGGCGAGGCGGCGGAGGAGATCAAGCCGATCATCCCCGCCGGCGCCTCCGACAGCGCGGCGCTCGACGCCGTGTTCGAGGTCATGGTCCGCGCCGGGCGCAACGCGCCGATGGCCAAGACGATGCTCGTCCCCGAGGCATGGTCCAAGGCGGCGACGGACATGCCGGATGCGTGGCGCGCGATGTACGCCTATTCCAACTCCGTGATGGAGCCGTGGGACGGTCCGGCCGCCCTCTCCGCCACGGATGGCCGCTGGGTCATGGCGGGGGCGGACCGGAACGGCCTCCGCCCGATCCGCTATGTCGTTACCGGCGATGGCCTCCTCATCGCGGGCTCGGAGGCCGGGATGGTCCCGGTCGACGAGTCCCAGGTGCGGGAGAAGGGCGCCCTTGGCCCCGGCCAGATGATCGCGGTCGACATGGCGGAGGGCCGCCTCTTCCACGATGTCGAGCTGAAGGACCGGCTCGCCGCCGCCGAGCCCTTTGCTGACTGGATCGGCAAGATCACCGACCTTGAGGAGACCCTCGCCGGCCAGCCCGAGCCCCGCATGTTCGAGGGCGCGGAGCTTCGCCGCCGGCAGATCGCCGCGGGCTACACGATCGAGGAGCTGGAGACGATCCTCCACCCGATGGCGGAGGATGCGAAGGAGGCCGTGGGTTCGATGGGGGACGACACGCCCGTCGCCGTTCTTTCCGACAAGTATCGCCCGCTCGCGCATTTCTTCCGGCAGAATTTCAGCCAGGTGACGAACCCGCCCATCGACTCCCTGCGCGAGCATCGGGTGATGAGCCTCAAGACCCGGTTCGGCAACCTCAAGAACGTGCTCGACCAGTCCTCGGCCCAGACCGAGATCCTGACGCTCGAAAGCCCGGTCGTCTCCAACGGCCAGTTCGCGGCGATGAAGGCGCATTTCGGCGAGAACGCGGTGGAGATCGACTGCCTCTTCCCCGCGCCCGGGCCGGAAGGCGGCGAGGATGACGCGCTCCGGCAGGAGCTGGAGCGCATCCGCTACGAGGCGGAGCAGGCGGTGCGCGCCGGGGCCGGCCACATCATCCTGACCGATGAGCGGCTGGACGCGGAGACTGTCGGCATGCCGATGATCCTCGCCACTTCCGCAGTCCACACCTGGCTGGTGCGGCAGGGGCTCCGCACCTTCTGCTCGATCAACGTGCGCGCGGCGGAATGCATCGACCCGCATTACTTCGCCGTCCTGATCGGCGCGGGAGCGACCACGGTGAACGCCTATCTCGCGCAGGATTCGCTCGCCCAGCGCGTCGCGAAGGGCCTTCTCGACATGAGCGTGGAGGAGGCTGTCGCCCGCTTCCGCGAGGCGGTCGATCAGGGCCTCCTCAAGATCATGTCGAAGATGGGCATCTCTGTCGTCTCCTCCTATCGCGGCGGCCTGAATTTCGAGGCGGTGGGCCTCTCCCGCGCGATGGTGGCGGAATACTTCCCCGGCATGCATTCGCGCATCTCCGGCATCGGCGTCTCCGGCATCCAGAAGAAGACGGCGGCGGTCCACGCCCTCGCCTTCCGTTCGGGGTCAGAGGCGCTGCCCATCGGCGGCCTCTACAAGTTCCGCCGGAAGGGGGAGGCGCACGCCTGGGGCGCGAACAACCTCCACCTCCTGCAGGCGGCGGTCGATTCCGGCTCCTACGAACGGTTCAAGGCCTATTCGGAGGCGATGCTCGCCCAGCCGCCGATCCATCTCCGCGACCTCATCGACTTCAAGCCCCTCGGCGAGCCCGCGCCGATCCACGAGGTCGAGAGCATCACCTCGATCCGCAAGCGCTTCGTCACCCCCGGCATGTCCCTCGGCGCCCTCTCGCCCGAGGCGCACAAGACGCTGAACGTCGCCATGAACCGGATCGGCGCGAAGTCGGATTCGGGCGAGGGCGGGGAGGACCCGAAGCATTTCCACCCCGAACCGAACGGGGACAATCCCTCCGCCCGGATCAAGCAGGTCGCCTCGGGCCGCTTCGGCGTCACCGCGGAATATCTCAACAACTGCACCGAGCTGGAGATCAAGGTGGCGCAGGGCGCGAAGCCCGGCGAGGGCGGGCAGCTCCCCGGCTTCAAGGTGACGGAGATGATCGCGAAGCTCCGGCATTCGACGCCGGGCGTCACCCTCATCTCGCCGCCGCCGCACCATGACATCTATTCGATCGAGGACCTTGCGCAGCTCATCTACGACCTGAAGCAGATCAACCCGGAAGCGAAGGTCTGCGTGAAGCTCGTCGCCTCCTCCGGCGTCGGCACCATCGCCGCCGGCGTCGCCAAGGCGAAGGCGGACGTGATCCTGATCTCGGGTCACAATGGCGGCACGGGCGCGAGCCCCCAGACGTCGATCAAGTATGCCGGCCTGCCGTGGGAAATGGGCCTCACCGAGGCGCATCAGGTCCTCGCCCTCAACAAGCTGAGGGGCCGGATCACGCTCCGCACCGACGGCGGCCTCCGCACCGGGCGGGACATCGTGATCGCCGCCATGATGGGGGCGGAGGAATACGGCGTCGGCACCGCCGCGCTCGTCGCGATGGGCTGCATCATGGTCCGGCAGTGCCAGTCCAACACCTGCCCCGTCGGCGTCTGCGTGCAGGATCCGCGCCTGCGGGAGAAGTTCACCGGCACGGCTGACAAGGTGGTGAACCTCTTCACCTTCATCGCCACCGAAATCCGGGAGATCCTGGCCGAGATCGGCGCCCGCAGCCTCGAGGAGATCATCGGCCGCGCCGACCTCCTTACGCAGGTGAGCCGCGGCGCCCCGCATCTCGACGATCTCGACCTCAACCCGATGCTGGTGCGGGTGGACGAGGGCGCCGCCCTCTCCTACCCGATGGGCAAGCCCCGCAACCCGGTGCCGGACACGCTCGACGCGCAGATCGTGGCGGATGCGCAGCCCTTCTTCCGCGACGGGGAGAAGATGCAGCTCTCCTACACCGTGCGGAACACGCACCGGACGATCGGAACCCGCGTCTCCTCCCATATCGTCCGCCGCTTCGGGATGCGGAACGAACTGCAGCCGAACCACCTGACCGTCCGGCTCAACGGCTCCTGCGGGCAGAGCCTCGGCGCCTTCGCCGCGCCGGGTCTGAAGCTCGAGGTGCATGGCGACGCCAACGACTATGTCGGCAAGGGCCTCTCCGGCGGCGTCATCACCGTGCGCCCGCCGCTCGAAAGCCCGTTGACGCCGCATGAAAACACGATCATCGGCAACACCGTGCTCTACGGGGCGACGGCGGGGCGGCTCTTCGCCAACGGAAGGGCGGGGGAGCGCTTCTGCGTCCGCAATTCCGGCGCGACCGTGGTGGTGGAGGGCTGCGGCTCGAACGGCTGCGAATACATGACGGGCGGGACGGCGGTGATCCTCGGCCCGGTCGGCGCGAATTTCGGCGCCGGCATGACCGGCGGCATGGCCTTCGTGCTGGACGAGGACGGCGCCTTCGAGAGCCGCGCGAACCCGGAGAGCATCGTCTGGCGCCGCATCGCCTCCCGCCACTGGGAGCATGTGCTGCGCGAGCTGGTGATCGACCACGCGGCGGAGACGGGCAGCCCCCGCGCCCATTCGATCCTCCGCGACTGGGACGAGCACCTGCCGCGCTTCTGGCAGATCTGCCCGAAGGAGATGCTCGCCCGCCTCGCCCATCCGCTGGAGGAGGCGGCGGCGAAGCGGGCCTGAAGGGGCGCGGCGCAGGATGGTCGTCCCCATCTGCGCCGTTCGACGCCTTCGCGACACGACCTCGAAAAGCATCTCTCCGGGGGAGAGATGCCGAGATCGTTCGGGCGGAGGCGCAAGCCGGAGCCCGAGGGGCGCCAAGCCTTCCTGAACGGCTGCATCGGCCCGCGGCCGCCCGGGTGGCCGCGTCTCGCGGCCGCCTTGGGGCGGATCGGCCGGGCGCTCTACGGGCGTTGTCGCGCCTGGAAATCGAGGAGGGGACATGTCGGCGCGGCCCATCCCGCCGCATTGCCGAACCCCCGCCTTCGGGCTAGGACTTCGCGCATGTCGATCTGGCGCTACGCAAACCCGGCCGAATTCATGCGCATTTCCGGCGCGGCGCTGCCCTATTGCGTCTGGGGCGCGGTCGTCGCCCTCGTAATCGGCCTCGGCTGGGGTCTCTTCCTCACCCCGCTCCACTACGAGCAGGGGGAAAGCGCGCGGATCATATACATCCACGTCCCGGCCTCGATGCTCGCCATCAACACCTATTTCCTGATGGCCTTCGCCTCGATCATCGGCCTCGTGCGTCGGCACCATGTCTCCTTCCTCGCGGCGAAGGCGGCGGCGCCCGTCGGCGCGGGGATGACTGCGCTGGCGCTCGTCACCGGCGCGCTCTGGGGCGCGCCGACCTGGGGGACATGGTGGGTCTGGGACCCGAAGCTGACCTCGGTCCTCATCATGTTCTTCTTCTACCTCGGCTACATCGCGCTCTGGAACGCGATCGAGGACCCTGAAAAGGCGGCGGACCTCACCGCCGTGCTCTGTCTCGTCGGCGTCGTCTTCGCCGTGATGTCGCGCTACGCGGTGGAGATCTTCGACGGGCGGACGCTGCACCAGCCCGCCTCCCTTTCGCTGGACGCGGAGGAGAACGTGGCCAACGTCTATTACAAGCCCCTCCTCGTCTCCATCGCGGGCTTCTACCTCTTCTTCTTCGCGGTCATGCTCTCCCGCACGCGCACGGAAATCCGCCTGCGCCGCGCCCGGGCCCTCGCGCTTCAGGCCGCGCGCGACTAGATGGAGTTCGTGTTCGACATGGGCGCGCATGCGCGGTTCATCTGGCCGGCCTACGCCGCCTTCCTCGCCATTTTCGCGGGGCTGGCGCTCTGGGCCTGGGTGACGGCAGGGCGCGCGCGGGCCGAACTCGAGAAGCGGGAGAAGCGGCGGGAGCGCAGGCAATGACGGAAGAGGCGAAAACGCGGCCCGGCCTGCTGAGATTCCTGCCGGTTCTCGGCTTTCTCGCCGTGGCCGGGGCTTTCTGGTTCGGCCTCGGGCGGGAAGATGCGGAGATCCTGCCCTCCACCTTCATCGACCGCCCCGCCCCGGCGACGGACCTGCCGCCCCTCTACGAGGACAGGCCCGGCCTCGTCTCCGCCGATCTGGCGGACGGCAAGGTGAAGCTCGTCAACATCTGGGCCAGTTGGTGCGGCCCCTGCCGGGTCGAGCATCCCTTCCTCATGCAGCTGGCGGAGGAGGGGGTGGACATCCGCGGCTTCAACTATAAGGACCAGCCGGGCCAGGCGAAGGCCTTCCTCTCCGAGCTCGGCGACCCCTACACCGCTATCGGCGCCGATTCCTCGGGGCGCGCCGGGATCGAATGGGGCGTCTACGGCGTGCCCGAAACCTTCGTCATCAACGGCGAGGGGCGGATCGTCTACAAGCATGTCGGCCCGATCCAGAACGACGATCTGGACCGCCGCATCCGCCCCGCCATCGAGCAGGCGGGCGGCTGAGCCCGGCGAACCCCTAGAAAGCGCCGCGTTTTCGGCTCGACAGAGCGGCGCAGCGCGGGCATTTTTCCGGCCCGATGGGCCGAACCGGAGGCGCGCCGCGCATGAAACGCGACGAAAGACCCAAGATCATCTGCGTCGGGTTCCAGAAGACCGGCACGACCTCCATGAACGCGGCCTTCAGCCAGCTCGGCCTCCGCGTCTGCAGCGTCTACGGCCGGCACATGAAGCTGCCGCGACTCCGCGCCAACTACGTCCGCCGCGGGCTCGACCTTCTCCGCTCCTACGACGCGGTGGAGGACATGCCCTGGCCCCTCATCTTCCGGGAGATCGACCAGGCCTATCCCGGCGCGCGCTTCATCCTCACCTGGCGGGAGACGGATCGCTGGCTGAAGAGCATCTGCGACCATTTCGGCGACAATCCGGATCCGATCCAGCAGCTCACCTATGGCGAGGATCATCCCGCGCCCGTCGGGCACGAGGCGCATTACTGCGAGGTCTACGAGGCCCACAACGCCGCCGTGCGGGACTGGTTCAGGGACCGGCCGGGCGACCTCCTGGAAATGAACCTCGCCCATGGCGACGGATGGGAAAAGCTCTGCGCCTTCATAGACATGCCGATCCCCGATGGGCCCTTCCCCCGCGCCAACACGGTGGCTGACCGCAGCACGCTCGGCTACTGGGCGAAGCGCAAGGTCGGCCGGGTGATCGAGCGTTTCAAGTATTGAGGCGCAGGCTCAGCCTGCGCCCTTTGCGCCGTCCGAGAGCGACCTGACGAAGGCGAGCACCGCCTCCGGGCTCTCCCCCGCTCCGATCTTCTCGACGATGGCGGAGCCGACCACGACGCCGTCCGCCACCCGCCCGATCTCCCGCGCCCGCTCCGGCGTCCTGACCCCGAAGCCGACGCAGACGGGCAGGCCCGTCGCCGCCCTGATGCGCGCGACCTCGGGCGCGACCGCCGCGGCGTTCGCCTCCGCCGCGCCGGTGATCCCGGTGATCGAGACGTAATAGACGAAGCCCGACGTGTTCCGCGCCACCATCGGCAGCCGCTCATCGTCCGTCGTCGGCGTCGCGAGGCGGATGAAGTGGAGCCCCGCTTCCGCGGCGGGGAGGCAGAGCTCCTCGTCCTCCTCGGGCGGCAGGTCCACGACGATCAGCCCGTCCACCCCCGCCGCCTTCGCGCCGGCGAGGAAGGCGGGCACGCCGTGGCTGTAGATCGGGTTGTAGTAGCCCATCAACACGATGGGCGTCGTCTGGTCCGCCTCGCGGAAGCGCGCGGCCATGGCGAGCACGCCCTTCAGCGTCTCGCCCGCGTCGAGCGCGCGGAGCGCCGCCTTCTGGATCGCGGGGCCGTCCGCCATCGGGTCGGTGAAGGGGAGCCCGAGTTCGATGACGTCCACCCCCGCGGCGGGCAGGCCTCGCATGATCTCGAACGCCGTCTCCGGGTTCGGGTCCCCCGCCATCACATAGGCGACGAAGGCCGGCCGGCCCTCCGCCTTCAGCGCGGCGAAACGATCTGTCAGTCGGCTCATCTCGGCGTCCCCCGGCGGGCTCAGATGGGGCGTTCAGTCGCCCGCTCTCTCAATCGTCCTTGCGGAAGAACTTCTTCTCGCGCGGCTTCCCGTCCCACCCCGTCTTGCCGCGGGGCTTCGCGGGCGCGTCGCCGTCCTCGCGCGGCTTGTAGGGGCGCTTCGGCCGGTCGCCGGCCTCGTCGTCGCGCCGGGGCGGGCGCGGGCGGGCCGGGCGGTCGCCGTGATCCTCCCGCACTTCCCATTTCTTCAGGAGCCGGACGTTGAACACGTCCCGCCCAATCTCGCCCTCGTTGCACCAGACGACGGCGATGTTCTCGCCGTCCACGCCCTCGACCGCCATGCGCATCGAGCCCGAGACGAGGACGACGAGGTCGCCCATTTCATAAGCCATTGCAGGCCCTTTCAAAGTTCCTGGCCGAGCGCCTCGGCCACGGTGAAGATGTCCTTGTCGCCCCGCCCGCACATGTTCATGACGAGGAGGTGGTCGGCGGGAAGCCCCGGCGCGATCTTCGCCACATGGGCGAGCGCATGGGCCGGCTCCAGCGCCGGGATGATGCCTTCCGTCTCACAGGAGAGCCGGAAGGCGGCGAGCGCCTCCTCGTCCGTGACGGAGACATATTCGACCCGGCCCATGTCATGCAGCCAGGAATGTTCCGGCCCGATCCCCGGATAGTCGAGCCCGGCGGAGATCGAATGCCCTTCGAGGATCTGCCCGTCTGCGTCCTGCAGCAGGTAGGTGCGGTTGCCGTGCAGCACGCCCGGCCGCCCGCCGGTCAGCGAGGCGGCGTGCTCCATCCGGTCGTCCACGCCATGCCCGCCGGCCTCCACCCCGATGATCCGCACGGAGGCGTCGTCGAGGAACGGATGGAAGAGCCCCATCGCGTTCGACCCGCCACCGATGCAGGCGACGAGCGTGTCAGGGAGCCGCCCCTCCTGCGCCTGCATCTGCGCCTTCGTCTCCTTCCCGATGATGGACTGGAAGTCCCTCACCATCGCCGGATAGGGGTGCGGGCCGGCGACCGTGCCGATGCAATAGAACGTGTCGCGCACATTCGTCACCCAGTCGCGCAGCGCCTCGTTCATCGCGTCCTTCAGCGTGGCGCGGCCGGAGGTGACCGGCACGACCTCGGCGCCGAGCAGTTTCATGCGGAAGACGTTGGGCCGCTGCCGCGCCACGTCCGTCGCGCCCATGAAGACGATGCACTTCAGCCCGAACCGGGCGCATACGGTCGCCGTGGCGACGCCGTGTTGCCCCGCCCCCGTCTCCGCGATGATCCGCGTCTTGCCCATGCGCCGGGCCAGTAGGATCTGGCCGAGCACGTTGTTGATCTTGTGCGCCCCGGTATGGTTCAGCTCATCCCGCTTCAGGTAGATCTTAGCCCCGCCGAACCGCTCCGTCAGCCGCGGCGCGAAATAGAGCGGGGAGGGGCGGCCGACATAATGCGTCCAGAGGTCGTCCATCTCCGCCCAGAAGGTCGGGTCGGTCTTCGCGTTCTCGTATTCCTGTTCAAGGTCGAGAATGAGCGGCATCAGCGTTTCGGAGACGAAACGCCCGCCGAACTGGCCGAACCGGCCCCGCTCGTCCGGGCCGGCGCGATAGGAATTCAACCTGTCAGACGCCATCTGCGCCTCCCCCTTCCAGAGTTCCCGGGAAGGGCGCTCTTTAGCGCCTTGTTCCGGCGGCGTCGATAGGGCGATGGGCCGGTGAGGCTGGTCGCATGTGGCGCTCAGCACGGGAGATCGGGACGATCTTGCGTGCACAGGTCCCACAAGCGCCCGGCCGATCTGACCCGCGTCAGATCGGCCCGCGCCCGCCGCCCCCCAACGTTCAAACGGGCCGGGCGCGAGTCCGCACCCACCGCGGCGATCACGGACCGATCTGCTACCGTCGCGACGGCTTGGCGCCCCTCGGCCTCCGGCTTGCGCCTCTGGCCGACGGCCTCGGCGACCTTCCACCGGAAGGTCGCTTTTCGAGGCCGGGAGAAGAATGGAAAGCGGGCGCCGAATGCGACCGCTCCGTCACCCCAACTCCTCATAAACCGCCCGCTCCACAGCGTCGTAGATCGCCAGGCAGTTCGGGTCCACGAACGGCAGGTGCTGGAGCATGATCACGCAGGAAACGCCCGCCGCCGGGTCGAACCAGTAATGCGTGTTGAGCACCCCCGCCCAGCTCTGCGAGCCGGCGCGCCGCTTGCCCGGAATGTCCTTCGTGTTCATCAGGCAGGCGAGGGAGAACTTGTTCTCCTGCTCGGGAAAGAAATCCACATCGGCGGAAAGCGGCGGCGCGACGGTGGTCATCTTGCCGACGGAAAGGTCGCCGATCTGGTTCGCCGTCACCATCGCCGCAATCTCCGGCTTCAGCACGATCTCCCCGTCCAGCGAGCCGTTCTGCATCAGCATCCGGATGAAGCGCAGGTAATCCGGCCCTGTCGTATAGAGCGCATGGCCCATGCCATAGACTTCCGGGTTCGGCGGCGGCGCGATGTCATAGGGCCCCCAGCCCTCCGCCGTATGCATGTGCGCGCCGACGAGCCGCGGCGCCATGTGCGGCTCCACCTCGAAGCGCGTGTCGCCCATGCCGAGCGGGTCGAACACATGCGCCTTGCAGAAGGCGTCGATCCGCATGCCCGATACGGCCTCGACCGCCTGCCCCAGCCAGTCGATCCCGATCCCGTAATCCCATTTCGTCCCCGGCTCGAACTGGAGCGGATAGGAGAGGAGCGAGGCCTTGAGCCCGGAAAGGATCGTCGGCGCCCCCGTCGCCTCCATGTATTTCGGCATGTCCGCGTTCCAGAACTCGTAGACGAGGCCGGACGTATGCGTCGCGAGGTGCCGGATCGTCGCCTTCACCTTCGGCGCGCGGAGGATCGGCTTGCCCGCCGAGTCGAAGCCTTCGAGGAGCTTCACCTCCTTCCATTCCGGCAGCACCTCCTCCACGGGCGTGTCGAGCGTGAGGAGCCCCATCTCCACCGCTTTCGCGGCGGCGACGGCGCCGACCGCCTTGGTCATCGAGAAGGCGCGGAAAACCGAGTCGGTCGTCATCGGCGCGGGCTGGCCGAGCGCGCGGACGCCCGCAGCGTTCTCGTAGACCACGCCGCCGCGCGTCGCGACGGAGACGACGACGCCCGGCGTGCGGGCCTCGGAAACGGCGGATTCAAGTATGGCGTCGAGCGATTTCATCGCGGCTCCTCCCGGTTTTCCCGAAGGCTGCCCGAAGCCCGATCCGGAGTCGAGCGGGCTTCAGGCTTGACAGGGAAGACAGGGCGGGCCGAGCCTTCAAGGTGCAAGCGGAGGCCGTGATGCTGGAAGAGAGATGCAAGGCGGAGGCGATCCGCCTCCACGATTTCCTGCAGGACTGGCTGACCGGCGACCTGCCGCGAAAGCCGGAAGCCTTCGCCGCCTTCGCGGATGCGCTCGGCGCCGGGCTTATCGTCGTCAGCCCGAACGGATCTGTCTCCGCGCGGGAGGCGATCCTCGCGGAATTCGAGTCGATCCACGGCGCCGTCGCCGCCGATCGGGGCGCATTTCGCATCTGGGTCGAGAACTTCCGCATTCTGAGAGCCGAAGGCGACCTCGCCCTCGCGCTCTACGAGGAATGGCATCGGCGGCGAGACGAGACTTCGGCCCGCCTTTCGACAGTTCTCTTCCGCGCGCCCCCCGGAGCGCCCGGCGGGGTCGAATGGCTCCATGTCCACGAGACGTGGCTGCCGGGGATGGCCCCGAAGGCGGGGGAGCGGTTCCCCGAGCCGGCCTAGGCCGCCCTGCGCCTCCGCCGCGTCAGGCGGGAGGCGCCTCGGCCGTCCCGCCCGCCGCCGCGCGGATGAACGCGCGGATCAGGTCCGGGTCCTTCTCGCCCGGCGCGCGCTCGACGCCGGAGGATACGTCCACCTGGGCCGCGCCGGTCAGCCGCATCGCCTCCGCCACGGTGAAGGGCGTGAGCCCGCCCGCCAGCATCCAGGGCTTCCGCCACACCCGCCCCGCCACGAGCCGCCAGTCGAAGGCGAGGCCGTTGCCGCCCGGCAGCGCGCCGCCCTCCGGCGGCTTCGCGTCGATCAGGAGCTGGTCCGCCGCGCCCTCCGCCGCTTCCCATTCGTCGATCTTCGCAAGGTCACCCGGCCCCGCGAGGCCGAGCGCCTTCATCACCGGCAGCCCCGCGCGGGCGCGGACGGCCCGCGCGCGGTCCGGCGTCTCGCGCCCGTGGAGCTGGATCATGTCGATGGGGAGCGCGGCGATCCGGTCCACCAGCGCATCGTCCGCATCCACCACGAGCACGACCTTCATCACCCCTGGCGGCGCCAGCGCTGCGAGTGCGGCCGCCTCATCCGGGCTCACGTTGCGGGGGGATTTCGGGAAGAAGACGAAGCCGAGATAGCGCGCGCCGGCAGAGGCCGCAGCCTCCACGCCTTCGCGCGTGCGAAGGCCGCAGATCTTCACCGCCGCGGCGCGATGCATCGCGGTCAGCGCGAGGACAGCGCCGGCAGGTCCTCGCCCTTCTCGTCCGAAAGCGCGTCGACCTTGGCGCGGAGCGCCGCAGCCTCCTTCCGCGCCTGCCGCGCCGTGCGGCGGATGCGCCCCTCGCGGGCCCATTCGCGCGCCGCGCCCAGCAAGAAGCCGACGAGCCCGCAGAACAGCCCGAAGATGAAGAGCGGCAGCGTCGCCTCCGGCGCCGCGGCGACGCCGTAATCGGAAAGGTCGGGCCAGGCCGTCACCGTCACCGGCCCGCTGTTCGCCACGGAAAGAACGCCGATCACGAGGGCGAAGAGAAAGACGAAGAGGAATTTCAGCCGGCGCACCGCGCCCTCCTTCAGCATCGATGCGACGGGCGGCGCCCGTCAGCCGTTCATCCGGTCCCGGAGGTCCTTGCCCGTCTTGAAGAAGGGCGCGCGTTTCTCCGGCACGTCCACGGATTCCCCCGTGCGCGGGTTGCGGCCGACCCGCGCGTCCCGCTGCTTCACCGAGAAGGCGCCGAAGCCCCTCAGCTCCACGCGGTCTCCGTGGGCGAGCGCATCGGTGATCTCGTCGAAGACGGCGGCGACGATGCGTTCCACATCCCGCTGGAAGAGATGGGGGTTTTCGTCGGCCAGTTTCTGGATCAGTTCGGACTTGATCATGCAGGTCCCCGCTACGGATTGCATCCCGTGAAGAGAACATTGCACGGCGGGCGCCCGCCGGTCAACGCGCGGCGGCCAGCGTCTCCTGCGCAGCGCCGGCTCCGAGGGCGGCGGCGCAGGAAGCGGCGAGGGCGCTGCGCAAGGCCGGCGAGGGCAGGGCCGCCGCGGCGCCCGGAAAGGAATCACCCGTCGCGCCCGCCGGCCCGATGGCGACAAGCGCCGCGCGCGGCGCGGTGAGGCGGAGCGCGGCCATAAGGAGCGCGCGCCCCGCCTCGTCGGGGAAGGCGGCGGTCTCGACGAGGGCGAGGCCGAAATCTCCGCCCGCGCTCGCGGCCATGGCGATGTCCCGCGCCTCGGTCACGACGAGCCCCGCCGCCCGCGCCGTCTCAGCCGTCATGCGCCTGCGCGTGTCGGAGGGGTCGATCAGCAGCGCCGCGCGCCCGGCGACGCGCGGGCAGCGCGGGTCGATCGACGGCGCCGCCACATCGGCCTCGAATTCGACCCAGAAGACGGAGCCGCCCTCCGCTCGCTGCTCGCAGCCGATCCGCGCCCCCGTCGCGTCCGCGAGCCGGCGTGCGATGGCGAGGCCGAGCCCCATGCCTTCCTGCGCCCGGCGCGCGGAGCCGTCCGCCTGTTCGAACCGTTCGAAGATCGCCTCGCGCCGGTCCGGCGGGATTCCGGGCCCCTCGTCCTCGATCGCGAGGCGGACGGTCGCGCGCCCGCCGCGCCCGGCCGAACCGCCGACGAGCCGCGCGCAAAGCCCCACCGCGCCCCGGTCCGAAAACTTCACCGCGTTCTCCGCGAAGATCGAAAGGATGCGCAGCGCGCGCGCCTCATCCGCGAAGACCGCCTCGGGGAGCGCCGGGTCGATCCATCCGAAAAGCGCGAGCCCCTTCGCCCCGGCCGCCTCGGAGACGGAGCCCAGCGCCCGCTCCACGAGCCGCTCGAAGGAGAGTTCGCCCGCGGGCGTCGCCTCCCCGCCCGCCTCCGCGGCGCTGAACTCGAGAATCCGTTCGATCACGCCGGAGAGACGGGCCGCCGAACGCTCGAGATGGGACAGAAGCTCGCGCTGCTCCGCGCTCAGCGACCCGAGCCCGAGGAGCGCGATCGTGCCCGTAACGCCGTTGAGCGGCGTCCGCAGCTCGTGGCTGATCCGGGCGAGGAATTCGGACTTCGCGGCGTCCGCGGCCTCCGCTTCGTTTCGCGCCCGTTCGAGCTCCCGCTCCCGCCGCAGCCTCTCGGTGATCTCGCGCGAGACGGCGACGAAGATCGGCCGGGCTCTCCCGTCTTCCGCTTCCTCCTCCGCCGGTTCGATCTCGATCTCGATCCAGTAGGCCTCGCCGCTCTTCGAATAGTTCAGGATCTCCGTGCGGATCGGGCGGCGCTCCGCAAGCGCGCGGCCGATGGCGGCCCGCGTCTCGGGGTCGGTGTCCGGCCCCTGCAGGATCGCCCCCGGCTTCCGGCCAAGCATCGTCTCGCCCGCATGTCCGGTCAGCCGCTCGAAGGCGGGATTGACCCAGAGCGCACGGCCCGCCTCGTCGGCGATGACGACGGCGTCGTCCGTCTCCCGGGCGACGATGGCGAGGCGGCGCGCGAGCGCGCGGCTTTCCGTCAGCCTCGCCTCCGCCGCGCGCTCCGCCGTGATGTCGCGGAGCGCGACGATGATTTCCTCCGTCGCGCCGTCGCGCCGCCTGAGCGGCACGAACCGCGCCTCGCGCCAGCGGGCGCCCTCGCCGTCGCCTTTCAGGCGGACGGGCAGGAGCGCCTCGCCCGCGCCCGAGGCCGCCGCGCGGAAGGTTTCCGCATCCTTCAGGTCCGGTTCGAGGATGTCCGCCAGCGTCAGGAGCCGCCGCCGCGGCCAGTCGAGTCCGGTTGCGCGCACGAAGGCGCTGTTGGACCAGCGGAGGCCGCCATCCGGGCCGGCGGCGATCACTTCCTCCCCGAGAGCTAGCGACGCGCGCCCCGCCCGCGCCGCGGCGCGGGCTGTGCGGATCTGCCGGCGCGCCAGCTCCGCCGCAGGCGCCGCGAGCAGGAGCGCGGCGACCCACAGGACGCGCTCCAGCGCCTCGGGGGAGAGCGTGAGGCCGGTAGGGCCGAAGACCGCGGTCGCCGTCGTGCCGGAGACGGAGCCGAAATGCAGCGCGACGACGCCGAGCGAGAAGAGGCCGGCGGCGATCATGGGGCTCGCGGTCCCGGCCCGGTGCAGCGTCGCCGCCGCCGCCGCCGAAAGCCCCGCGGCGGCGAGCGTCGAGGCCGCGACCGCCGTGGCGTCGAAGCCGACGACGCAGCCCGCGAGGCCGAGCATCCCCACATGATGCATGGCGGAGACGGAGAGGCCCGCCGCCGCCCCCGCGGCGAGCCGCGCCGCCCGCCGCCGCGCCAGCGCCGCGACCACGAGCGAGAGCCCGATCGCGCCGACCGCGAGCGCCGCGGAGCCGAGCGTTTCCCGCGTCGCGAAGAGTAGCGGCGCGTCCGGCCGGTATCCGAGCATCGCGACGAAATGCGTCGTCCAGACGCCGACGCCCGAAGCCGCGACCACGAGCAGGAACCGCCAGGGCCGCGCGCGGTCCGGATAGCGGAGTTCGGCCAGCTCGCCGAATACGAAGAGGGAGGAGAGAAGGCAGATCGCCGCGGCGGCGAGCACCGGGAGGAGTGAATGCGGAGCGCCCAGAATGTCGATCAGCATTCTATCCCCGCGCCGAAAGCAAGGGGCGGACCCTAGCGGATCTGAGGTTAATGCGCGGCTAGCGGCGCAGGTCGGCAGGCGAAAAAAAAGAAGGGCGGCGCCGTAGCGCCGCCCCCCTGTTCACGCCGAACGAGAGCCGATTCAGCCTTCGTTCCGCTCCTTCAGCGCGGCGCCGAGGATATCGCCCAGAGAGGCGCCGGAATCGGAGGAGCCGAACTGCTCCACCGCCTCGCGCTCCTCGGCGATCTGCAGCGCCTTGATCGAAAGGCCGAGCCGGCGGGCCTTCGTATCGACGGAGGTAACGCGCGCATCGGTCTTGTCGCCGACTGCGAACCGCTCCGGCCGCTGGTCGGAGCGGTCGCGGCTGAGGTCGGAGCGGCGGATGAAGGCCTTCATGCCCTCGTGCTCCACCTCGATCCCGCCATCCTCGATCGCCGTCACGGTGACGGTGACGACCGAGCCGCGCCGCACGCCCTGCGCCGCATCGGCGAAGGCGTCGCCCTCAAGCTGCTTGACGCCGAGGGAGATGCGCTCCTTCTCCACGTCCACGTCGAGCACCACGGCCTCGACCATGTCGCCCTTCTTGTAGTCCTGCATCGCCTGCTCGCCCGGCCGGGACCAGTCGAGATCGGAGAGGTGGACCATGCCGTCGATGTCGCCCTCCAGCCCGATGAAGAGGCCGAACTCGGTGATGTTCTTCACCTCGCCCTCGACGCGGGTTCCGTTCGGGTGCTTCTCTGCGAAGACCTCCCACGGATTGCCCTGCGTCTGCTTCAGCCCGAGGCTGACGCGGCGCTTCGAGCTGTCGACGTCGAGCACGATGACCTCGACCTCCTGGGAGGTGGAGACGATCTTGCCCGGATGGACGTTCTTCTTCGTCCAGGACATTTCGGAGACGTGGACGAGGCCCTCGACCCCGGCCTCCAGCTCCACGAACGCGCCGTAATCGGTGATGTTCGTGACCCGGCCGGACCATTTGGAGCCGAGCGGATACTTCGCCTCAACGCCGTCCCACGGGTCGGACATCAGCTGCTTCATGCCGAGGCTGATGCGCTGCGTGTCGTTGTTGACCTTGACGACCTGCACCTTCACCGTCTCGCCGATATTCACGATCTCGGACGGATGGTTGACGCGCCGCCACGCCATATCGGTGACGTGCAGCAGCCCGTCCACCCCGCCAAGGTCCACGAACGCGCCGTAATCGGTCACGTTCTTCACGACGCCGTCGATGATGTCGCCTTCCTTCAGCTTGCCGACGATTTCGGCCCGCTGCTCGGCGCGGCTCTCTTCGAGAACGGCGCGGCGGGAGACGACGATGTTGCCGCGGCGGCGGTCCATCTTGAGGATCTGGAACGGCTGCGGCTGGCCCATCAGCGGGCCGACATCGCGCACCGGGCGCACGTCCACCTGGGAGCCCGGAAGGAACGCGACGGCGCCGCCGAGATCGACCGTGAAGCCGCCCTTGACGCGGCTGAAGATCGCGCCCTCGACGCGCTCGCCCTTGTCGTTGGCCTTCTCGAGCCGGTCCCAGGCCTCCTCGCGGCGCGCCTTGTCGCGGGAGAGGACGGCCTCGCCCTTGGTGTTCTCGACCCGGTCGAGGAACACTTCGACGGTGTCGCCGATATTGATCTCGGCGTCATGGCCGGGCTTGGCGAATTCCTTGAGATCGACGCGGCCTTCCATCTTGTAGCCGATGTCGATGATGGCCTGCCCCGCCTCGATGGCGAGGACCGTGCCGCGGACGACGGACCCTTCCTCGGGCGTCTCCAGTTCGAAGCTCTCGTTGAGCATCGCTTCGAATTCTTCCATTGTGGCTTTCGCCATGCGCAAAATCTCCGGTTTCGTGTCTCTGGCCGGCCGGTTGTCTCCGGCGGTCTGCGTTGGGGCTTCGGGGCGTTCCGGGAAAAACGATGAAAGGCCCGGGGGTTCCTCAGGCCTTTCGGAGTTGCTCGTTGATCCAGCGCGCCGCCTCGGCGACGGCCGCCTCTATAGTCATTTCGGTCGTATCGAGCAAGAGCGCGTCGGGCGCCGCCTTCAGCGGCGCGTCGGCGCGCGCCGCGTCCCGCGCGTCGCGGATGCGGAGGTCTTCCGCCACCGCCTCCAGCGAGCGCGGATCGCCCCCGGCGGAAAGCTCCGCATGGCGCCGCCGCGCCCGCTCCTCCGGCGCCGCGACGACGAAGAGCTTCACCTCCGCGTCGGGGCAGATCACCGTCCCGATGTCCCGCCCGTCGAGCACCGCGCCGCCCTCCCGCCGCGCGAAGTCCCGCTGGAAGGCGAGGAGCGCGGCGCGCACGGCGGGGAGCGCGGCGACGCGGGAGGCCGCCTCGCCAGCCGCGCCGCTCCGGAGGTCGGGCCGCGCGAGATCGGCCTCGCCCAGCGAGGCGGCGGCCTCCGCCGGCTCCATCCCGCTCTCGGCCGCCTTCATCCCCGCAGCGCGATAGAGGAGCCCCGTATCCAGATGCGCGAAGCCGAACCGCGCGGCCAGCGCCCGCGCTATGGTGCCCTTGCCGGAGGCGGCGGGCCCGTCGATGGCGACCGTGAACCTCACCCTTCGAGCGCCGCCCCGAGCGCCCGCATCAGCGGCACGAAGTTCGGGAAGCTCGTGTCGATCGGGCTCGCGTCGTCCACGCTCACCGGCGCATTCGACGCGAGGCCGAGGCAGAGGAAGGACATCGCGATCCGGTGGTCGAGCCGCGCCGCCGCCGTCCCCCCGCCCGGAACGCCGCCCGGCCCCATGCCGTGAACCGTCAGGCTGTCCTCCGTCTCCTCGACGCGGACGCCCATCGCCTCCAGCCCCCGCGCCATCGCGTCGATCCGGTCCGATTCCTTCACGCGCAGCTCCTTCACCCCGCGCATCACCGTCCTGCCCTCCGCCGTCGCGGCGAGCGCGGCGAGGATCGGGAATTCGTCGATCATGCTCGCCGCCCGCTCCGGCGGCGTCTCGATTCCCTTCATGGCGGGCGAAAAGCGGGCGCGGAGGTCCGCCATCGGCTCGCCCCCCTCCTCCCGCTCGTTCTCGAAGGCGAGGTCCGCGCCCATCTCGCGGAGCGTGAAATAGAGCCCGGCCCGCGTCGGGTTGAGCCCGATTCCGGGCACGAGCACGTCCGAGCCCTCCGCCATAAGCGCCGCGCAAACCGGGAAGGCGGCGGAGGAAGGGTCCCGCGGCACCGAGATCGAGAGCGGCCGCAGTTCCGGCTGCCCCACGAGGCGGATGAACCGCCCTGCCGCCGTGACCTCCGTCTCGACCTCCGCGCCGAAGCCGCGCAGCATCCGCTCCGTATGGTCCCGCGTCGGCTCCGCCTCGATCAGCGTCGTGATCCCCGGCGCGTTCAGCCCGGCGAGGAGCACGGCGGACTTCACCTGCGCCGAAGGCACCGGGGAGCGATACTCCACCGGCAGCGGGTCGCGCGCCCCGACAAGCGTGAGCGGCAGCCGCCCGCCCGCGCGCCCCACCGCCCGCGCGCCGAAGAGCGCCAGCGGCTCCGTCACCCGCCCCATCGGGCGGGAGCGGAGCGAGGCGTCGCCGGTGAAGGTCGCCGTCACCGGGCTCGTCGCCATCGCGCCCATGATGAGCCGCACGCCCGTCCCCGAATTCCCGCAATCGATCACGTCGGAAGGCTCCGCAAAGCCGCCGACGCCGACGCCCCGCACCCGCCAGGAGCCGGGGCCGAGCCGCTCGACCTCCGCGCCGAAGGCGCGCATCGCCTTCGCCGTGTCGAGCACGTCCTGCCCTTCGAGCAGGCCCTCGATCCGCGTCTCGCCCACCGCGAGCGCGCCGAGGATGAGGGAGCGGTGGGAGACCGACTTGTCCCCCGGAATCTCGGCCTCGCCGCGGAGCGGCCCGCCCTTCCGGGCGGTCATCTTTCGTCTCTCTCCGTGGCCGGACATGCGCGCGCTCCCTCTTGCCGCGCGGGTTCATAGCGGCGGCGGCGGCGCGCGTCATCCGAATATCACGGTTCCGGCGGGCGAAAGCGCTTGCCGCCCGGCGCCCGCTCCGTCACTCTCGGCCAGAGACGGGCCCGAGGCACGGGACAAAGGGAGAGCCCTTGGCGAGCGCGACATTCGACCCCGCGAAGGCGGAGGCCAGGCCGGCCGAACGCCAGATCGAATTTCCGGACAACCGACTTCTCGCCGAGCTTTGCGGCGGTTTCGACAGAAACCTCGCCGCAATGGAGGAAGGATTCGACATCGTCATCGCCCGGCGCGGGAATCACCTCTCTCTGCATGGCCCGGCGGACGGGGTGGAGGGGGCGGCGACGGCGCTTTCCTCCCTCTATGAGCGGCTGGAGGCCGGGCGCACCGTGGAAAAGGGCGACGTCGACGCCGCGATCCGGATGCGCGGCGCGCCGCCTCCGCCCGATCCCGGCCAGCTCGAGCTTTTCCGCGGCGGCAAGGTCGAGATTCGGACGCGCCGCAAGGTCGTGGAGCCCCGCACCGCGACGCAGCGCGCCTATGTCCAGTCGCTCTTCCGCTCCGAGCTTGTCTTCGGCGTCGGCCCGGCCGGCACGGGCAAGACCTATCTCGCGGTCGCCGCCGCCGTCTCCATGTTCATGGAAGGGAAGGTGGACCGCATCGTCCTCTCCCGCCCAGCGGTCGAAGCGGGGGAGCGTCTCGGTTTCCTCCCCGGCGACATGAAGGACAAGATCGACCCCTACATGCAGCCGCTCTATGACGCGCTGAAGGATCTCCTGCCGCCGAAACAGGTGGAGAAATACATCGAGGAAAAGGTGATCGAGATCGCCCCCCTCGCCTTCATGCGCGGCCGCACCCTTTCCGACGCCTTCGTGGTGCTGGACGAGGCGCAGAACACGACCGAAATGCAGATGAAGATGTTCCTTACCCGGCTCGGGGAGGGAGGGCGCATGGCGATCACCGGCGATCCGAGCCAGATCGACCTGCCGCGCGGCGTCGGCTCCGGCCTTGTGGAGGCGGAGCGGGTGCTGGCCGGGGTAAAGGGAATCGAATTCGTCCGCTTCTCCGCGGTGGACGTGATCCGCCATCCGCTCGTCGCCAAGATCGTCCAGGCCTATGACGCGGACCGGCAGCGGGGGGCGGCCCCGGCGGGATGACACTCGTGCTCGATTTCGCGCTAGAGGATGAGGACTGGGCCGAAGCCGCGCCCTGGTATCGCGAGCTTGCGCTCCGCGCGGCCGAGCAGGTCTTCGCCGCAATCGGCGCGCCGCCGCTCGACCGTGAGATCAGCGTGCTCCTCTGCTCCGACGACCGCATCGCCGCGCTGAATGCGGAGTTCCGCGGCAAGCCGACGCCCACCAACGTGCTCTCCTGGCCCGCCTTGTCGCTCCGCCCGGTCGCGCCCGGCGCGCCGCCGCCGCCCGCGCCGCCAGGCTTCCTGGGGGACATCGCAATGGCGAGGGAGACCGTGGAGGCGGAGGCGCGGGAGCGGGCGATCTCGACGGAGCGTCACTTCGCGCATCTTTTCGCGCATGGCGTTCTCCATCTGTTAGGTTATGACCACGAAACCGACGAGGACGCCGCGCTGATGGAGGCTGCGGAGCGTCGGGCCCTCGCCGCGATGGGGATCCCTGATCCCTATGCGGCGGAGGTCGGCTGAGGCTGCGCGCGGCGCGGCGGGATCGGAGCGCATGAACGAAGAACCGGAGCCTCGGCTGGAGGCGGAACCGAAGGAAGAGGAAAGCCGACAGCGAGGCTTCCTCGCCCGCCTCCTCGGCATAGGCAACGGAGAGGGCGAGCCGCGCGCGGATGCGGGGGAGACGGCGTCGGAACGCGCGCTCCTCACCAACATCCGCACCATGCGCGGGCAGCGGGTGGATGACATCATGATCCCGCGGGCGGACATCGTCGCAGTGGACGCGGCGGCGACGCTGGAGGAACTGACGGAGGCGTTCCGCGAGGGGTCCCATTCCCGCCTTCCCGTCTATCGGGAGACGCTGGACGACCCGATCGGCTTCATCCACGTGAAGGACGTAGCCCTCTCCCGCGGCTTCGCGCCGGAGGCGGGCTCCGCCCCCGTCTCGGCGACGCCCTTCCTGATCGAGGATTTCATCCGGCCGATGCTCGTCGTCCCGCCCTCCATGCTCACCGCCCGGCTGATGCAGCGGATGCAGCAGCGCCGCGTCCACATGGCGCTCGTGATCGACGAATACGGCGGGGTGGACGGATTGGTGACGATCGAGGACCTCGTGGAGCAGATCGTCGGCGACATCGACGACGAGCATGACGAGGCGGACGAGGCCTTCTGGCGGCGGGAGGCGCCGGGCGTATGGGTCGCCAACGCCCGCGCCGAGCTTTCCGCCTTCGAGGAGGAGGCGGGGGTAGACCTTCTTGCCGACGATCTTGACGAGGAGGTGGACACGCTCGGCGGGCTCGTCTTCAGGCTTTCGAACCGGGTGCCGGAGCGCGGCGAGGTCATCCGCCATCCCGACGGCCATGAATTCGAGGTGATCGAGGCCGATCCGCGTCGCATCAAGCGGCTGCGCATCCGCCTTGTGGATGCCGAGCGGGCGCCGGGCGAGGCCTGAGCGGCGCATGGCCGGGTTGCGCCCCCCGGGCCTCCGGCTCGCCGGCGCCGCCCTTGCGGGCGCGGCCATGGCGCTGGCGCAGCCGCCGCTCGGCCTCTGGCCCGCACTCTTCGCCTCCGGGCCGTTCCTCTATCTTTTCTGGGCGCGGGCGGAGACAGCCCGCGCCGCCTTCCTCACGGGCTGGGCCGCCGGCGCAGCCTTCTTCGGCCTGACGCTGCACTGGATCGTGGAGCCCTTCCTGGTGGACGCGGCGCGGCACGGCTGGATGGCGCCCTTCGCCCTCCTCCTCATGGCGGGGGGCCTCGCCCTCTTCTGGGGCGCCGGCTTCGCCCTCGCCGCCGCACTCCGCCGCTTCGGCGGAGGGCCCTTCCTCCTCGCCGCCGCGTGGGCGCTCCTGGAATTCGCGCGGAGCTACATCCTCACCGGCTTTCCCTGGGCGCTGCCCGCCTATGCCTGGATGGAGACGCCGCTCCTCCAGTCCGCCGCTCTGATCGGCCCCTATGGCCTCAGCCTCCTGACTCTCGGCGCCCTCCTCGCCCCCGGCGCGCTGCTGGAGCCGAAGCGGCGGGCTCTTCCCGCGCTGCTCTGCCTTCCCGCGCTCGCCGGCCTCTGGCTGTGGGGCGCCGCCCGCATTCCGGAAGGGGTCGAGGCGGACCCATCCCGCCCGCTCGTCCGCATCCTCCGCACCGAAATTGACCAGAACGAGAAATGGGCGCCCGAGAACGCGCGTCTCTTCTTCGAGCGTCTCCTCGCCCTCTCGGAGGGCGGCGCGGAGCCGCCCGCGATCGTCCTGTGGCCCGAGGCGGCCATATCCTTCCCCATAGACATGGCGCCGGAAGCGCAGGCGATGATCGCCCGCGCGCTCGGCCCCGCCGCGCTTGGCCTTGGCTCGCTCCGGCTCGACGCCGGGCCGGAGGGCCGGATCGAGGTCGGCGCGCTCTGGCGCAATTCCTTCTTCCTGCTGGACGGGCAGGGCCTCTCCGCGCCCTATGACAAGGTCCATCTCGTGCCCTTCGGCGAATACCTGCCGTTCGACGCTGCGATGGCGGCGATCGGGCTCAAGAGCCTCGCCGGGCTCGGCGCCGGCATCGTCCCGGGGGCGGCGCCGGCGCTCATGCAGGCGCCGGGCCTGCCGCCTTTCGCGCCACTCATATGCTACGAGATGATCTTTCCGCGGGAGACGGCGCGCGCCGCCGCCGGCGCCGGCTGGCTCGTGCTTGTCACCAATGACGGCTGGTTCGGCGGCTGGGCCGGGCCGCGCCAGCACTTCGAGATGGCGCGCATGCGCGCGGTGGAGACGGGCCTGCCCGTCGCCCGCGCCGCCAACCGCGGGATCTCCGCGATGATCGACCCCTGGGGTCGCGCGGAGGAGGCCGCCGCCGGGGAGCGGGCGCTCGACGCCCGCCTGCCTGATTCGCTTCCGCCTCCGCCCTACGCCCGGACGGGCGAGACATATACAACCCTCGCCCTCCTCCTCCTGTGCATTCTTTCAACCCAAGGTCGGCGCCGGCGCGGCGATTAGGGTGAATTCGCGAAAAACCGGTTGGAAATGAGGATTCCGGGCGGTTACCTGCATGGGTGAAGAGGGGTGGGACCTGACTTCACGACAGCCCGTGTTTGGCGGCGGCCCGGAACGTTCCGGGCGTCGGGGCGTCGTGCTACGGTCGATGGGGGAGAGACAGGAATGAAGGGGCCAAACCCGATCGACGTTCACGTCGGATCGCGAGTCCGCCTGCGTCGGATGTCGCTAGGGATGAGTCAGGAGCGTCTGGGCCGCCATCTGGGCCTGACCTTCCAGCAGGTGCAGAAATACGAGAAGGGCGTGAACCGGATCGGCGCGAGCCGTCTCTACGCCATCGCCCGCGTGCTTGATGCGCCGGTGCAGTTCTTCTTCGAGGACATGCCGGATTCCGCCGTCGCCGGCCTTCCCTGCGCCGCGGAAGCCGCGGCCGAGGCAGGCGAAGCGGGCGGCACCATCCGCATCTCGGACTTCGTATCGAGCGCCGAGGGGCTCGAGCTGAACCGCTCCTTCCAGCGGATCACCGATCAGGCGACCCGGCGGCGGTTGGCCGAGCTGGTGCGCTCTGTCGCCGGCGAGGGCTGAGCGGCCAGCGCCCGCCGGTTGACCGGACGGGCTCGCGCGCTTAAACCCGCGCGGGTTTTCCGGGGCGAGCCGCGCCCCGGCCAGTTATCGGAGGGTGGCCTTCATGGCGCGCAGCGACTACGTCTTCACTTCGGAATCCGTCTCCGAAGGCCATCCCGACAAGGTGTGCGACCGGATTTCGGACGCCGTGCTCGACGCCTTCCTGAGCGAGGAGCCCGAGGCCCGCGTCGCCTGCGAAACCTTCGCCACCACCAACCGCATCGTCATCGGCGGGGAGGTCGGGCTATCCGACCAGGCCAAGCTGAAGGACTATATGGGCCGGATCGAGGATATCGCCCGCGCGGCGGTGAAGGACATCGGCTACGAGCAGGAGAAGTTCCACCACGCCACGGTGGAGGTGACGAATCTTCTTCACGAGCAGTCCGCCCACATCGCCCAGGGCGTCAACGCCTCCGAGAACAAGGATGAGGGCGCGGGCGACCAGGGCATCATGTTCGGCTACGCGACGGACGAGACGCCGGAGCTCATGCCCGCGCCGATCCTCTACGCTCACGCCATCCTCCGCCGCCTCGCCGAGGTGCGGAAATCCGGCGCCGAGCCGAAGCTCGGGCCGGACGCGAAGAGCCAGATCTCCGTGCATTACGAGGGCGGAAAGCCCGTCGGCGTCACGCAGATCGTGCTTTCCACCCAGCATCTCGACGAGAGCATGACGTCGGACGACGTGCGCGCCGTCGTCGAGCCCTACATCCGGGAGACGCTGCCGGAGGGCTGGATTTCGGCGGAGACGGTCTGGCACGTGAACCCGACCGGCAAGTTCGTCATCGGCGGGCCTGACGGGGACGCCGGGCTGACGGGCCGCAAGATCATCGTGGACACCTATGGCGGGGCCGCGCCGCATGGCGGCGGCGCCTTCTCCGGCAAGGACCCGACGAAGGTTGACCGGTCCGCCGCCTACGCCGCCCGTTACCTCGCGAAGAACGTCGTCGCCGCCGGCCTCGCGCAGCGCTGCACGCTCCAGCTTTCCTACGCCATCGGCGTCGCCCGCCCGCTCTCCATCTATGTGGACACGCACGGGACGGGCGAGACCGAAGAGGCGGCGATCGAGCGCGCGGTGGCGAAGGCGATGGACCTGACGCCCCGCGGCATCCGCACCCATCTCGGCCTCAACCGCCCGATCTACGCCCGCACCTCGGCCTATGGCCATTTCGGCCGCGCGCCGGAGGCGGACGGCGGCTTCTCCTGGGAGCGGACGGACCTTGCGGAGGCGCTGAAGGCGGCGCTCTGACGCGATGGGGAAGCTGACCCCGCGCGAGGACGGCGCGCCCTGGCGGAACTTCTACGGCCGCCGCCGGGGCAAGACCCTGCGCAAGGGGCAGAAATCCCTTCTGGAGGAACGTCTTGAGGATCTCTCCGTCCCGGGCCTCGCCTGGGCGGAGAATCCGGAGCGCCGGCCCATCGACTTCCGCGCGCTCGAACCCGGTTGCCGGGAGGCGTGGCTCGAAGTCGGCTTCGGCGGCGGCGAGCATCTCCTCGCCATGGCGCGCGGGAACCCCTCCACGCTCCTCCTCGGCTGCGAGCCCTTCCGCAACGGCGTCGCCATGTGCCTCTCCGGGCTTGAGGCCGCGCCGCTCCCGAATGTCCGCCTGCACGAGGGCGACGCGCGGGAAGTGTTCGATGTTGCGCCGGACGCCGCCTTCTCCCGCATCTTCGTGAACTACCCCGATCCCTGGCCGAAGAAGCGCCACCACCGCCGCCGCTTCATCGGGCCGGAGACGCTTCCCCATCTCGCCCGCATCGCCGCGCCGGGCGCCCGCCTCCATGTGGCGACGGACATCCCCGACTATGTCCGCCACGTGCTGGAGGCGATGCGCGCCGCGCCCGCCTTCCGCTGGACCGCGGAAGGGCCGGAAGACTGGCGCCGCCCCTGGGCGGACTGGCCGGGCACCCGCTACGAGGCGAAGGCGCTCGCGGAGGGGCGGCCGCCCCATTACCTCACCTTCGTCAGGGTCTGAAAACGACGCCCGTCCGCGTCGCGGGCGGAACAGATCGGGCCGCGACGGGCGGTTAAGGCCGGGGGTGGAGGATCCATGCCCGAACTCAGCTATCGCGCCGGGGCGCTGCTCGTCGCCCTCGCCGCAATCCTCTGGTCCCTCATGGGCCTCGCCATCCGGATGATCGAGACGGCGGACGCCTGGCAGATCCTGTTCTGGCGCTCGGTCGGCCTCCTGCCCGCGCTCTTTCTCCTCGTCGCCTGGCGCTCGGGCGGCCGGCCCTTCGCCGCGATCCGGTCGGTGGGCCTGCCCGGCCTGATCGGCGGGTCGGGCCTCGTCGTCGCCTTCGCCGGCGCGATCTACGCCATCCAGGCGACGAGCGTGGCCAACGCCGTCTTCCTCTTCGCCGCATCGCCCTTCATCACCGCGCTCCTCGCCTGGCCGATCCTGCGGGAGCCGGTGCGCCCGGCGACCTGGGGCGCCATGCTGCTCGCCGCCTTCGGCGTCGGCCTCATGGTCCGGCAGGGGCTCGCGCTCGGGGAGGGGATGGGCGCGGGCAGCCTCGCCGCCCTCCTCTCCGCCGCCGGCTTCGCCGTATTCACCATCGCGCTGCGGTGGGGCAGGGTGGGGGACATGCTGCCCGCAGTGCTGATCGGCGCCGCCCTTGCCGCCCTCGTCGCCCTCGCCGTCACGCTGGCGGGCGGGAAGACGATCCTGATCCCGGCTGAGGAGATGGGCGTCGCCCTCGCCATGGGCGCCGTCCTTCTCGGCGCGGGGATGACGCTCTACACCATCGGCAGCCGCGCCGTGCCCGCGGCTGAGCTGACGCTCATCACCATGATCGAGGTTCTCCTCGCCCCGGTCTGGGTCTTCCTCCTCCTCGGCGAGCAGGCGACGCCGAGCACGCTCCTCGGCGGCGCCGTCATACTCGCCGCCGTCGCGGCCAACGCGCTCTCCGGCGCCCGGCGGAGGCCGGCGGCCAATCAGGCGGTTTGACGGGTCAGCCTTTCGGCGCCGAAGGCTCTTCCGGCCCCGCATCCACGGATTCCAGGAAGATCAGAAGGTTTTCGGTCATCCGAGCGCAGCCGAAGTTGTCGAACTCGCAAAACCACTGCGTGTCCGCGATGAGAAGCGCGCGGCGCAGAATGGCGGCGAGAACGCGCAGATAGGCGGCGGCGTCAGCCGGCGCGCCGGGCGCCTGTTCGGTCGCCTCCGGGCGGCGCGCGCCGGGCGTGCCGCCCTTGCGCATGGCGCACCTTTCGGCGGCGCGCAGCGTGCTCTCGAAGCAGTAGGCCCATCGGTGGAGCCAGGGTTCGGCGGCGCGGAGCACGGCGACCGAAAACGCATCCCCTTTGCTTCCGCCCGCGCGGGCGTCGGCGACCAGATAACGCATTCGGACAAGCATGGTCCTTGCTTCGGCGATCTCCGCCCTTTGTCGACATGTCTGCACGGCGCCTCTCCTCGCAAGCGGATACTCCGTGGCCGAACTCGAAGGCCCCGGTCATCTATTGATATTGACAATGATAATGACAGAACAATGGCCACATGGCGGTAAATCTTGACATTGTTTGCGTCAAAGTTAAGGTCACGGCATGAGCAGATCCTTCCGCGCCCGCCCCCGTACCCCGACCGCCAAAGACCGCCAGAGCGAGGAGACCCGCGCCCGGCTGCTGGCCGCCGCGCGGCGGCTTTTCGCCGAGCACGGCTATCGCAATGTCTCGGTGACGGAGATCGCCCGCGAAGCGGGCGTGACGCACGGCATGATCCATGCGCATTTCACCGCAAAGGCGGGCCTGCTCTACGCCCTCATCAGCGAGAGCAACGCGGAGCAGACGGCGCTCGCCCACCGCGCCGCAGCGGCGCCCGGCGATCCATGGGCGCGCCTCCGGGCCGCTCTCATGGTCTATGCCGAGGCGGATGCGCGCGACGCAGAGCTTCTCGCGGTCATGCAGGCCTGGTCATGGGAATGGCCGGAGGAGACGGAGGCGGACAACAAGGAGCAGCTTGAACGCGCGCTCGCGCCGGTCGAGGCGATCCTGCGGGAGGGCGCGGCCTCCGGCGTCTTCGCCCCCGATCTCGACACGAAGGCGGCGACGCGGGCGATCTTCGCGATCTACACCGACGCCCTCCGCGCCGCGGTGTTCGACGGGAGCGGAGCGGCGGACTGCGTGGAGGCCGTTATGGCCGGGATCGGCGCGCTCGCCGGGCTTCGCGACTCGTCGACCGGCGCGCCATAACCCGGCGTCGCCGCCGGGTTTGGCGCCCGCATGCGGCAGGCCCCCACCTCCGGCCGCCACCGCTCCCGGAGCGCGGCGAATCTGCTGGTCGCCGCCGCCCTCGCAACGGACGCCGTCCTTCCCGGCGCGGGGATGACGTTCCGCACCATCGGCAGCCGCGCCGCGCCGGTGGCGGAGCCGACGCTCATCACGATGATCGAGGCGCTGCTCGCCCACGTCTGGGTCTTCCTCCTGCTTGCCGAGCAGGCGAGCGTGAACACGCTCCTCGGCGGCGCGGTAGCCCTTAGTGCAGTCGCGGCGAACACTCTGAACTGGGCGCGGCGCCGACCTCCGGCGCCGCCGGGCGCGCAACCGGCGGATTGAGGCGCGCGGCGTCCGACGGCAGCCGATCCGACCACAATGCGCGCAGCGTCTCGATGGCGCGGAGCGTCTTACGGGTGGTTTCGGCGCAGTCTGACTGATCCGCCGCGCGGAACCGCTCCGTCTCGACCACGCGGAGCACGCGGCGCAGGAGAGCCGAGACGCGCTCCAGGCGCTCGTCCGCTCGTTCCGGCGCGTCGAACGCCTCCGGCTCGCTCGCGTTGTCCGGCCTCGCGGGCTCCGCCCCGTCCCGCGCCATGGCGCGCAGGGCCGTCTCGAGCCGGGCCGCCCATCGCTCCAGCAGGATCGACGACGTTCTGGCGATCGCCGCATCGACCCTGTCTAAGCCGCCGTCCATCAGTCGGGCGTCCGCGTTGAGGTAGAGTATCTCCACGAGCGCGGTATAGGCCTCGGCGATCTCGTTCGTTTCCGTTTCAATCATTCCTTCGCCCCCCAGATCGAAATGCGGCGGGCGACCGGACCAGAAATACGCGCTTCGTCCATGCTCCGCTATCAACCGTAGTGTTTTTCACGATCATGTCGGGAACGGGGCCCGCAGGCGGCGCTTGCTTGACCTTATGGAGGCGGAGCGGCCCATATCGCTCCGGGTGCTACGGTAAAGCGGTCATTCGTCCCCCGGCACGCCGTAGCTCGGCGCCTCGCCGGGGTTCAGCGCCCGCGTGCGGTAGGCCTCCATCTCCGGCTTCCACCGCTCCCAGAGCGCGGCCAGCTCCGTCACCGGGCAGCCCTCCGTCCAGTCCACGCGGAGGTCGGCGACCGGCCAGGGAACGTCCGTCACGATCTTCATGCCCGCGGAGCGCACCGGCCCGGCCTCCCCGCCGGCTGCGAGCGCAGCGCGCATCGCGGCGACGATCCTGTCCCCCAGCGCGCCCCCGGCGCTGAGAAAGGCCGCGACCATCGCCCCCGGCACGCCCTCGTTCGCCAGCAGGTTCCCCGCGCAGGCGACGTTCTCCCCCCGCGCCTCGGCATGTATCCCGAGCGACTTCGCGCCGGAGAAGATGCCCGTTCCCCCCGTCGCATCCACCGCCAGAACCTGCCGGTATGCGCCATGCTCCGCCGTCCGCGCGATGATCGCGGCCGCCTCCGCCGCCCCCGCCCCGTCCCGCATCAGCCGGAGCGCGCGGGGGCCGAGCCGCGGGTCGGTCACGTTCTGGCTCGTCGCCGCGCCCACCCCCGCCTCCGCATAGGCGCAGCGCGCGGCGACGGCGGGGGAGGAGGAGGCGACGGCGACGCCGAAGGCGCCGGTCGCGGCGCAGCGGGCGACGATGGCGAAGGTCATCGCGGAATGACCGCGGTGGCGTCGATCTCCACCAGCCATTCCGGCCGCGCCAGCGCCACCACCACCAGCCCCGTGCAGACAGGATGAACCCCGTGGATGTACTCGCCCATCACCCGATAGACCGCCTCGCGGTGCCGCACGTCCGTCAGGTAGACGACGAGCTTCACGAGATGCGCCGGCTCCGCGCCGCATTCGCCCAGCAATTGCATGATGTTCTGCATGACCTTGTGGGCTTGCGCCACAGGGTCCCCGACGCCGACATTCGCGCCCCCGTCCAGCTCCTGCGGGCATTGCCCGCGCAGGAACACCATCCGCCCCTCGGCAACGACCGCCTGCGCGAGGTCGTTGTCGAGCTTCTGCTCGGGGTATGTCTCCTTCGTGTTGAAGGGGCGGATGCGCTCATGCGTGGTCATGCGAGGTCCAGTCCGAATATCTCGATGCAGTGGAGGATGAAGGTCTCGGCGAGCGGGCTCCGCGCCGCGCCCTCGCGCTGCGCCAGCACGAGGCGGGAAGGTTTCACCTCGTCGGCCAGAGGCCGGATTGTCAGCGCCTTGCCGTCATAGCTCATCGGGGAGGCGGGCTTGGTGGCGAGGATCGTATAGCCGAGCCCGTGCGCCACCAGTCCCCGCACCATCTCGAAGCTTTGCGCCGTATAGGCGACCCGCGGCTCCGCGATCCCCTCGAAAAGCCCGAGGAAATAATCGCGGGAGGGCGGCGAGTTCAGAAGCACCATCGGCTCCGCCGCAAGATCCGCGAGCCGCCAGCGGTCCCGCGCCGCCATGGCGGAGCCCTCGGCCATCAGCACGTAAGGCTGCAGGTCCGTGATCGGGATGGTGGAGAGCCCGCGCCCGAGCCTGATGTCATAGAGAAAGGCGAGGTCGATCTCCCCCGCCCGCAGCTTCCGCGCCAGATGCGCCTGGTCCCCCTCGTGGATCTCGATGTCGAGCGCGCCGGTCTCCTCCGCCAGCGCGCGAAGGACGCCCGGCAGCACATAGGGCCCGATCGTGTGGAGCGCGCCGACCGAAAGCTTCCCCGCGGCCGCCCGTCCGCCCGGGCCGGGCCCGAGCCGCACCGCGGCGCCATAGGCGCGGTTCGCGAAGATGAGCGGGGAGCCGGTTTCCGCGAGGAACACCTCCCGCACCTCCCCGATGAAGACATGATGCGTCCCCACCCGCTCCGCGGAGACGACGCGGCAATCGAAGGCCGTCAGCGGGTCCACCACCCGCGGCGCGCCCGTCGCCATCGCGCGCCACTGGGCGCAGGCGAACTTGTCCCCGCCGGGCTGCGCGATCCTTCCCGCGAAGGCGTCGGAAATGTCGGACTGGTCGTCCCGCAGCACATTGGCGCAGAAGCAGCCGTTGGCGATGATCGTCTCCGCCGCAGGCGAACGATGATGGACGCAGACGAGCATCGTCGGCGCCTCGCCATCCGCCGAGACGGAGGACATGGCGGAGACGGTGACGCCCGCGCGCCCCGCCGGCCCGTCCGTCGTCACCACGTTCACCGTGGCGGCGGCGCGGCTCATCCCTTCGAGGAAGGCGGCGCGGATGGGCGGGGCGGTCATGGGGCGGTTGCTTCGAGGTGGCGCGCCGCAGCCTCGACAAGCGACCTTCCAGTGGAAGGTCGCCGAGGCTGTTCGCCCGGAGGCGCAAGCCGCAGGGCGAGGGGCGCCAAGCCTTCCCGAACGGCTGCATCGGCGCGCGGCCGCCCGTGGTGGCCGCGGACTCGCGGCCGCCTGGGGGCGGGCGGCCGCGGGCCGATACGCGGGGCGTATCGGCCGGGCGCTCCATTCTTACCCTGCATCGCGTCTCTGCGGGCGCAGGCGGCGCGGATGGGCGCCGCCGCGCTCATTCCAGCTTGCCCGCGATCCAGCTCGCGAAATCGTAGTTGGGCCGTTCGAGATGCGAGAGCGGCCCCGGCTCCGCCATCGCGGAGCAGAGCCCGCGGAACACCTTCTCGGTGCAGCCCTTGTCTTCGTCGTTCACCTCGTCGAGGAGCTTCTTCGTCGCAGTGAAATGCGCCTCCGCCTCCGGGTCCGCCGCAAAGTCGGGGGAAAGCCCGCCGCCGTAGAGAATTCGGACATGGTCCACGCCATCCGGGTGCAGCGAAAGATACCAGAAATATCCGGGCGTCAGCGTGATCATCAGGCTCGGATAGATCGAGATCAGATAAGTCATACGCCGCCGCTCCCCCTGAAGCCGCGTCGAGTTCGGATGCGCGACGGAGAGGAAGAAGGACGGGTCCTTCAATATCCAGTGATAGTTGAAGGCCGGCAGCCCCGGCGGGCATTCCATCTCCTCAAGCTTCACGAAGCTCCCGATGGTGCCGCCGTGGCAGACTGGGAGGTGGTAGCTCTCCATGAAGTTCTCGGCCAGAACCTTCCAGTTGGTGTTCCAGCGATGCTCCTCCTGGAAGGTCTGGGCATACTCCTCCATCCCGAAATCGCCCACGAGGTCGGAGACCCCGCGCAACTGCTCCGCCGGGTCCGCCGCCTCGGGGTTCAGCGTCACCAGCACCCAGCCGAGCCATTCGGCGCAGCGGATCTGCGGCAGGCATATGTCTTTCTTGTCGAAGGCCTCGTTCTTCGTCATCCCCGGCGCGCCGCGAAGCGTGCCGTCGAGATTGTAGGTCCAGGCGTGATAGGGGCAGACGATGGAGCCCACATTGCCGGAGCCTTCCAGCAGCGTGGACATCCGGTGCCGGCAGACATTCGACTGCGCGCGGAGCGCGCCGTCCCTGTCCCTGAGCACCATGATCGGCTGGCCCGCCAGCTCGGTGGCGATGTAATCTCCAGGCTTCGCGAACTGGTCGGACCGCCCGACGCAATACCATTCGCGGGCGAAAATCTCCTCCATCTCCCGCTTGAGAAACGCCTCGGAAGTGTAGACCGAGCGCGGCATGGCCCGCGCCCGCTCGAAGGGGACGGAGACGTTCGCCTTCAGCTCGGCGGCGGCGTCGAGGGGGTCATGCCGTGTCATCACCTACTCCTTCCTCATTGACTGGGTATCCAAGCGCGTCTCTCACGCCTGTTCGCGTGAAGTCTGGGGTTAGAGACCGGACCCGCTCTCTGAACACACGATGTAATGAATTCAGGTGCTCCGCCAGCCATTCGTGCTGGCGCGGCCAGTCCCCCCGATCCAGCGGATCAAGGTCACGCAGATAAACGCAAATACGACAATCGCGCCGTTCAGGCAGCTCCTCCCACTCGAGCGGGAAGCCAAGCTCAGACTCCAGACTTCTTCGATCGTTAATCAATCTTGCGAAAAAACCTTTTGCGTCGACTCCGGCGATATATAATTCGGCGCGTATACAGCGAGATGGCCTTAGCATGGCTGCGGCCACCTTAAAGTTCGTCCGACCAATAGGATATTCTATCCAAGCTTGGGGTAAAGGTTTTCTGTTTCCTCTTACTGGCCCTTGTTTGCCTTCTAAAACTGTGTTCAAGGCCTGAAAGTAGGCGAGCTGCGAAGCTCTAACTTCAGAAAGTCCAACATCGTCAATGTTTCGTGCGGCCTCGGCCACAGCGCGAGACCAGTTGTTAGGCTTGGACACCACGTTGAATTTCGGCGCAGCTGGCGACGCTCCTATCCGCCAAAGCTCAACTTCGAGACCGAAAAAACGGAATCTCTCGTCTGTTATTTTGTTCAGCCAATCCAAGGTCGATCTGTGTTCTTCGGTAAATCTACCAGCTACCCAAACAATCGTAACAGCTTCCAGACCGGACGCGTATGTAAGCAATTGCCCAAGATGCGTATGGTCTGTTCTCTCCAATTGGTTCTCAACAAGGACCCAGTCTCCGGTTCCAATATCCTTGCACAATATGTCAGCCCTGAACGGACCTACTGCTCTTTCTTGTGCTTCAAGCTCCAATTCCAAACCTACGGCCTCGGCGAGAACCGAGAGATTCTCCTCGCGTGCGAGCCAGGGCGTGAAGTCTGCCGGTTCGCTCGCCCAAATCTCACGAAGTTCGACGCGCTGAAGGCGCCCGAGCGAAGTTCCCGTCACTCAGCCGCCTTCGGCATGTTCTCGCTGAACCATTTCGTCACCGCGCCATCCCCCTTCGCCCGCCCGTCAAGATTGATGACGTTATCCGAGAGCCCGGCGGAATTCTTCACGAAATCGAGCGGCCCCTCCCAGTCGAAGTTCCGGTAAACCGCCGCGAGATGGGCGAAGGGCGGGGACTGGGCGAAGAGCTGGAAGGTCAGCCGGTGCCCCGCATAATCCGAGTTGAGAAGATCGCGCGCGAAGGCGAGGAGCTTCCGCCGGTCCTCCGCCACCCAGTCCTCGTTGACGGTGTAGTATTTCTCCAGCCAGGGCCGCGTCTCCTCCGACTCGAAGTCGGCGACGTTGGGCGTGACGCAGATCTGCCCGCCGCAAAGCTCCCGCGCGATGTGCATCATCTCGTGCAGCTTCGAGATCGCGTGGACGCGGCCCGTATAGAGCAGGGACTGGTTCGGCATCAGCAGCCCCGCCGGCGAAGGCTCCGCGAGCGCGATGGCGGCGGTCAGATGCGCGTTGATCCCCTCGCGCCAGACGGCGAGGGTGGAGAGTTTCTCCTGCACCGCCTGCTGTTTCTCCAATCCCGTCTGCCGCGCGTTGAAGAGCGCGGCGCCGATCATCATGTCCGCCTGCTTCAGCGTCCGCTGCACGAAGGCGAAGGCGGAATAGCGGTGGAGCGTGGCGCGGATGAAGGTCGCGGCCTTGGTGTGCCGGTAGAAGAGCACATTCTCCCACGGGATCAGCACGTTGTCGAAGATGACGATGGTGTCCACCTCGTCGAACCGGTTGGCGAGCGGATAGTCGCGGATATCCGCCCGCACGCAGCCGCCCCGCGCCCCGGCGAAGCCGGACCGGCAGATGAACTTGAGCCCCGGGCTCCCGAGATCGCAGATGAACCCCACCGCATAGTCGGAGAGCGCGGCGTTGCCCCAGTTGGCGATGGTCGGCTTGGTGAAGGCCTGGTTGGCGTAGGCGGCGGCGGTTTCGTATTTCGCGCCGCGAACGACGATGCCCGCGTCCGTCTCCTTCACGACATGCAGCAGCATGTCCGGGTCCTGATCCTGCGGGGCCTTGGAACGGTCCCCCTTCGGGTCGGTGTTGGCGGAGACGTGGAACGGGTCCTCCCGCAGCACCTTCAGGATATGCCGCTCGATGTTCTTCGAGAATTGCGGGTCGACCTCGTTGAGCACGTCCTGCCCGTCATAGAGGGACCACATCTCGCCGACCGTCTCGTCGCCGACGCGGGTGACGATTCCGCCGACATCCTCCATCACCGCGTCCGTCGCCCGGCGCTTCGCCCACCAGTCGGCTTGCGTGCGCGGGAGTGCGTTGCCGACGGCGTTCAGCTCCTCGCCGTCCCGCACCGTCATCACGGCCTGCGTCTCCGCCTCGTGCGCCATGTCGTAGATGCGGGCGCGGATATCGACCAGCGGCCTGAAGGCGGGGTGCGTGGTCACGTCCCGCACCCGCTCTCCGTTGATATGGACCTCGCGGCCGTCGCGGATCGAGTCGCGGTACTGGGCTCCCGTGCGGATCATCGTCGCCTCCCTGTCGTCGGATGAAGGAAGGATGAACGCGAAATCGGCTTCGGGAAAGCATGGCTTTCCGCATCGGGAGTTAGGCGCAGCCTAACCCTCCTCGTCGTCCCCGAAGCTGAACCGCCCGTGCTCCCGCACCGGAAACTCCGCCGGGTCGATCCCGTGCTTCGCGAGCAGCGTCCCGAGATACGAACCGGGAGGCGCGAGCCCCTCGTGCCGCTTGCCCGCGATCCGCTTGATCCGGCCCCAGAGATGGACGGTAAGCGTCTCCTCCCCGATCCGCCGCAGGGTCAGCGTCGGCCGCTTGAAGAACTCCGCCCGCGCCGGGAAGGGGGAAGGGTAGAACACCGCCTCCGCCCGCGCGAACCGCGCCTCCCCGGTCTTGTGCAGCGACCAGGTGAGCCCCTGCGGGCCCCAGACGCCCCAGGGCATTTCCGAGGCGTGCATCGGGTTCCCTTCCGCCTTCCGCCGCGCCATCTCCGCCCGCGCGGGGGCGGGGTAGAATTCCGGAATGGCGTAGGGGTCCGCCACAAGGTCCAGCATCAGCCGCAGCGCCTCGCTCTCCGGCGGCAGCGCCAGCACCGCCCCGTTGAGCCGCCCCGGCTGCTCGTAGCCGAACACGTGGGGCCCAAGCCCGGCGAGCGGGCGGAGGCAATAAACATCCGTATCGACCCAGATCGCCCCCGGCTCATGCAGCATCAGGCGGAAGCGGAAGAGATCGGAAAAGAGCGCGAGCGAGCCTGAACGCTCATGCCGCACGAAAAGCTCCGTTCCCGCGACCGCCCGCCCGTCCCGAACCTCCACGCCTTCGGGCACGCCCGAAACCGGTTCGTAGGCGTAGAGCCGCACCGGATGGCCGATCTCCGCGAAGGACGTGAGGCAGAGCCGCTCAAGCCAGGAAAGCGCGCCGCCCACCCAGAGCGCGGAGACGGGGGGAAGATCGGGCATCGCCGGGCCTTTCGCGGTTTCGCCTGTCCTAGCGCGGGGCGGGGGGAGGGGGAAGCGCCGCGGATTGGCCTTCGAACGGCCGATGCGTCCGTTTGTTCGCGAGACGGAGTCAAGAGCGCCCGGCAGATCAGACACGCGGCTGATCTGCCCGCGGCCGCCGCCCCTCCGGCGGCCGCGAGTCCGCGGCCACCGCGGCGACCGCCGGCAGATCTTCGACGTACGCGGCGGCTCGGCGCCCATCGCCCTCCGGCCTTCGCCTCCGGGCGACGGCCTCGGCGGGCTTCCCCCGGAAGCCCGCTGATAGAGGCCGGGCGCAGAACCCTGCCGGCGGCACGGCCTGAGAGGGAAAAGCCGGCCTTTAGCGCAGTGCGATATTCCCCTACCGTTCCGCCGGGAGGGCTCCGCGCCATGGCCAAGCCAAGACCGAATGCGAATGACCGGATCACGCCCCGGCGGGGCGCGACGCCGCCGCGCGGCCTCGCCGTCCCTGCGGAAATCCCCGCATGACCCGCCCCCTCCTCATCTCCACCATGAAGAACGAGGCCCCCTATCTCCTCGAATGGGTCGCCTGGCATCGCCTCATCGGCTTCGACGCCCTCCTCGTCTACACCAACGATTGCGAGGACGGGACGGACGCGATGCTGGACCGGCTCACGCAGCTCGGCCTCGCCCGGCACGAGCGCAACAAGGTGCTGAAGCGGGGCCCGCAGAAAAGCGCGCTGAAGCACGCCCTCGCCCACGAGCTGACCGGGGCGGCGGAGTGGCTCTACGTCACCGACGCCGACGAATTCCTCAACATCCATGTAGGCGACGGAACCGTTCAGGCCCTCATCGCCTCCGCGCCGGGCGCGGATTGCATCCCCGTCACCTGGCGGCTCTTCTCCCATGGCGGGGAGATCGAGTTTCGCGACGCGCCCGTGACGGAGACGATGATCGAGGCGGAGCGGCCGCTGGAGGAGGGCGGCTTCCCCGACCGCTTCGCCAAATGCCTCTACCGCCGCCTCCCTTCCCTCGCCCGGCTCGGCGTCCACGGCCCGCGGGAGGCGGGGGAGGCGCGCTTCGTCTGGATGCAGCCGGACGGCCGCCGCCTCGGCAAGGGGGACAACCTGACCCGCCCGGCCCGCCGCTTCGCCTACGAGGCGGCGCAGGTGAACCATTACGCCGTCCGCTCGCTCGACGGCTACCTGGTGAAGAAGGATCGCGGGCGCGCCAATCATGTGAACCACGATCTCGGCGTCGAATACTGGCGCCGCATGTGCCGCGGCGGGTCGGAGGACAGGACGATCCTCCGCCGCCTTCCCGCGCTGAAGGCCGAAATCGCCCGGCTGAAGGAAGATCCGGAACTTGCCCGTCTCCACGGGGAGGCCGTCTCCTGGCACCGGGAGAAGATCGAGGAGCTCCGCGCCCGGCCCGACATCGCCGCGCTCCGGGCGGAGCTGCTGGCGCTGGTCGAGGCCGGGGACCATCGCGCCCCGTTCACCCCGAAACGCGCGGCGAAGGAGCCCGAACCCCGCCCCGAACCCCGCCCCGAACCTCGCATCGCCGCCCTCTGCGCGGAGCTTCGCGGCCTTCTCGACCATGTCGAGCCTCGCGCCGCGGCGATGGAGGCGGCGGCGCGGCTCGACGAGATCGAGCGCGGGCTCTTCGGCGCCCCCCGCCGCTGAGCCGCGTCAACCGCGCCTTAACAACGCCGCGCCGCAATGCGATGATCGATGACAGGCCCCAGAAGGAACGCGCGCATGGCCCGGAAAGCCGAGAAGCTCCAGTTTCAGACGACCTCGCGCTCCGGTCCGGAATTCCGCACCTGGTTCCGGGGCGAGCACGTGAACGCCCTCCCGCATGACCGTCATCTCTTCCGCGCCGGCGGGCCGGAGCGATACGTCCTTCAGGGCTGGACCCCCGAAAGCCCGGTGATCGACGCGCGCACGCAGGTCACCGCTTTCGGCTCATGCTTCGCGGCGAACATCTCCAACTGGCTCGCCCGCCGCAATTACACCGTGCTGAACAAGGCGGAAGACGCCGGCAAGTCCTATGTGGTCGCCTGCGGCGAGGGGATGGTGAACTCGTTCGTCATCCTCCAGCAATTCGAATGGGCCTGGGAAGGGAAGACCTGGGAGCAGCCGCTCTGGCACGGCTATGACGCCGCGACCTACGGCTACGACCCGGAGGTGCAGGCCGGGACGAGACGGATGTTCGACACGACGGATGTCTTCATCCTCACCTTCGGCCTCTCGGAAATCTGGTATGACGAGCCGACCGGCGCCGTCTTCTGGCGCACCATCCCGAAGGATGTCTACGACCCTTCTCGCCACAAGTTCCGCGTCTCCACCGTGGAGGAGAACAAGGCCAATCTCCGCCGCATCCATCAGCTCATCCGGAAGCACCGGCCGGAGGCGAAGATCGTCTTCACCCTCTCGCCCATCCCGCTCCAGGCGACCTTCCGGCCGAATTCCTGCATCACCTCCAACGCCGTCTCCAAATCCGTGCTCCGCGTCGCCATAGACGAGATCGTGCGCGAGCTCGGGCCGGAGGGCGCGCTCCATTACTGGCCCTCCTACGAGCTGGTGACGGACCTTTTCGCCGGCTGCATGAAGCATGACCGGCGGCACCCGGAGGATGCGGTGCTCGACTACATCATGATGCTGTTCGAGCGGGCCTGGTGCCGCGACAGCGCGCTGACAGAGGCGGAGATGACCGGCGGCTTCCTCCGCGCCGGCTCCGCATCCGGGCTCTTTCCCGAGCTTCTCGGCCGCGTCGTCGAAGGGCGGCGCGCGCGGCGGCTCCGCAAGATCCTCGAACGCGAAACGCTGGTGGAGGAGCCCTCGGCCGATCGCGCTCTGAAGGCCATGCTTGAGGGGCTCCTCGCGGCATGGACGAGTGATTCTGCAACAGATTCGCCAGAAATTGCGGAAAACCCGGCGGAATCGTGAATCGGCGGTAAATCTTGTTTTGGCCGCGATTTCCGAAAGCCGAATGAAGGCGGGCCGGATTCTGGCGAAAAGAAGGCAGAGCCAGAATCCTTTCATCCGGTAACAATTCTTTGGGTGACAGCGGCGCGCGTGCGACTATCTTCAGTTGAAGCGGCGTGGCCACACTCAACGCGCCGTCACCCCAACCGACCAGGCGTTCCGGTCGGACCACACAGCGGGCGGCGTATTCGTCCGTAATTCACACGAGGCGCGTTCGCCCCACGCGCGCCCGATCTTCCCTCTCCGGCCCATCCCCCTCGCCGGAGAGGGTTTTACTTCAGGGCGCTTCAGTCTTCGTCAGCGCCCCGCGATATTTGCCAATCGGCGCCCTCCTCGCTATGTGCTTTCTCACATTCGCTTCACAGACGAGGATCAAGCTGCATGGCAGACGCGCCGGACGAAGGACAAGCCGCACTCGCCGAAGGGATCGGCCCGGACAATTCGCTCCTGATCCTCGACGATGACGAGGCCTTCCGCCGCCGGCTCGCCCGCGCGATGGAGAAGCGGGGCTTCGAGCCCGTGATGGCCGAAAGCGTGGCCGAGGGCCTATCCCATGTCCGCGCCGCGCCGCCCGCCTACGCCGTGGTGGACCTCCGGCTGGAGGACGGGAACGGGCTCGACGTGGTGGAGGCGCTGCGCGCGGCGCGGGAGGAGGCGCGGATCGTCGTCCTCACCGGCTACGGCGCCATCGCCACCGCCGTCGCCGCCGTGAAGATCGGCGCGACCGACTATCTCTCCAAGCCGGCGGATGCGGACGACGTGACAGCCGCGCTCCTGAACCAGCAGGACCAGAAGCCGCCCCCGCCTGAGAACCCGATGTCGGCGGACCGCGTGCGCTGGGAGCATATCCAGCGCGTCTTCGAGCTTTGCGACCGCAACGTCTCCGAAACCGCCCGCCGCCTCAACATGCATCGCCGCACGCTCCAGCGGATATTGGCGAAGCGCAGCCCGAAATAGCGCGGCCTCCGCGCCGCGCCTCCGGCCCATGATCTTTCATGGGACCGGCCTTTCGGCCGTGACCTTCCCCGGGTCGATGCAAAGGTGGCCGAGAGCCGCCTGCGGTAAGGGCGGCGATGCGCGCGGTTCCCCCCCCAGCGCCCGCCTCCGGCCTTGAGCCGGGGCCTCGCCGGCGAGCGCCTTGGTCCCCGAGGCCCCGTAGCGCCCTCTCCCCTCTTTCCGCCGGGAAAGGGCAGGGGGGACATTGCGGGAGGCGCTTCCTCCCTTCCGACGGGAGGGAGGCAGCGCCCTCTCGATGGAGAGACCAGCCGCGCACAAGCTGGTTTTCCGATCTTCTAATGATCTCAGAGGTATAACCCCCTGCACACGTGTGAGCAGGCCTACCGGTCGTCCGCCATCGCCGGCGCCGGCTCCGCCTCCTCCACGGCCCGCCGCGCGGCGGCGCCAATCGCCTTCTGCTCCTGCGCGCTGATCTGCCCCTCCCGCGCCGGGTCGTCGAGCCCGGGGATGCGGACGGTGACTTCCTTGTGCGCGAAATGGATTCCTTCCTTCTCGAAGAGGTTGCGGATCTCCTGATAGACGAGCTTCCGCGTCGTCCACTGGTCCCCCGGCCGGGTCATGAACTTGACCCGGATGATCATCGCGCTGTCCTCCATCATGTAGACGCCCTGGGATTTCAGCGGCTGGACGAACTTGTGCCCTTCGAGCGGATGCTCCAGCAGCTTCTCGCCGAGTTTCTTGACGAGCTTTCTCACCTTGTCCACGTCCGTGTCGTAGGTGAGCCGCAGCGGCAACTTCATCATCACCCAGTCCCGGCTGTAATTGGTGAGGTGCTTGATCTCCCCGAACGGCACGGTATTGAGCGCGCCGAGATGATGCCGGAGCTGGAAGGAGCGGAGGGAGATCTTCTCCACCGTCCCCTTCACCCCGCCGATGTCGATGTATTCCCCCTTCCGGAAGGCGTCGTCCGAAAGGAAGAACACGCCCGAGAGGATGTCCCGCACAAGCGACTGCGCGCCGAAGCCGATGGCGAGGCCGACGACGCCGGCGCCGCCGAGGAGCGGCGCGATGTTCACCCCGAGCTTGGTGAGCGCGAGAAGCGCGACCGTCACCCCGATCACGAGGAGGACGAAGGAGCGGAAGAGCGGCAGGATCGTCGCGATGCGGGAGGCCGCGGCCTTCGCCCCGCCCTCGTCCCCCGGCTCGCCCGCGAAATCGTCGTTTCCGCCCTCCTCCTCGATCTTCTGGTCCATCCAGATCCGCGCGGCATGATAGGCGATATAGCCGAGGAAGAGGACGTCGATGAGGTCCTGCGCAAGGTCCAAGGGCGAGCCGGGCGCGAAGGCCGCCGGTCCGGCCCAGACGCGGATCAGCGCGTAGATTCCGGCTCCGAGCGCGAAGAGGCTGGCGACGCGGCGCGCCAGATCCTCGAAGGTCCGCATCCCCCGCCGGGGCGCCCTGAACGGCGCCGCGACGACGACGGCGCCGCCCCCCTCATCCTCCCCGCCATCGTCCACGTCGCGCAGCTGGTCGCGGATCGCGCCCGTCTCCGCCGCTTCCCGCTCCGCCGCCTCCGCCCGCGCAGCCGCCTCGTTCGCCGCACGGGCCGCGCGGGCGCGCCGGAACATCCGCTCGATCGCATAGATAGTGACCGCATAAACGACCAGCGCGGCGAGCAGCACGATGAACGCCCCGGCCAGAAGCGGCATTCCGAGCTCCAGCCCCATGATCAGCCGGTAGCTCGACTCGAAGAAGGCGAAGATCATGTATGTGAGGAAGACCGGCGCCCAGACGATCGAGGCGGCCGCGGCGATCCATGTCGCCTCCGCCCGCGGCGCGCCGCCGAGCAGCGCGGAGCTGATCGCCCGGCGCGAGCCGCGCACGAGCCCCAGAACGATAAGGAGCGAAAGCGCGCTCCCCGCCATCGAGGTGAGCGCGACCACCTCATCGTCGACCTCCAGCGAGACGAGCCAGGCGACGAAGACCATGAAGCCGACGCCCACCGTCGCCCCCGCCGTCAGCCAGCGATAGAGCCGGCGCGCCTCAGCATCCGAAAAGGCCGGGATGCGGTAGGCCGGCAGATAGGGCGAGATGACCATGCGCCAGAGCACGTCCACCATCTGCACGAGCACGAAGGCGGCGGCGACGGCGATGACCGTCTTGATCGTGTTCTCTTCCTCCACGTAGAAACCGGAGCCGACCGCGAGGGCGATCACGAGCATTATGATAAGCCCGGCGATCTGCAGCGCGACGCGCGTCGCCAGCACCGGAAGCTTGTCCACCATGCCCGCCGGGTTCGGCTTCTGGACCCGCCGCATGATCGGAAGCGCGATGTAGAGCGCGAAGATCATCGCGCCCGCCCGCCCGATGGCTAGCAGGACCGCGGTGAAGAGCGCGACGCCCAGAAAATATACGCTCTCCCCGGTCGGGCTCACACGCGAGAGCGCGTTGTCGAGCCGTGTCCCGTAATCGCCCGCGGCGCCGAAGATCCGCCGCGCCTTCTGCTGGAAGACGCCGACCTGCTGCTGCGTCGCCGCGATGGCGGAGTCCGCACGATAGGTCTCCGCCACCGCGCCATAATCGGCGAGGCCGGGCCCGTCCCCCTCCGGCTCGCCCTCCTCCGGCGGCGTCTCCGGGTCGCCCGCGCCCCCGGCCGCCGCGCCCGCGAGCGCGCCGTAATCCGCGGCCGTTTGCGCGAAAGCGGGAGAGAAGATCGCCGGCCACGCCGTCAGCGCGGCGACGACGAGAAGCGCGAGGAGCAGGCGAAGCCTCGGCAAGGCGGCCTCCGGTCAGGACAATTCGATCCGTCAGTCTACCCGATCCGCGGCGCGATTCACCCCCCTCTCTCGTCCGATGAGAGCGCTGGCCTTTCGCCGCCTTCGGGGTTAAGGATTCCGCGAAAGGCGGCCTCGCCGCCATGTCCCGACGCAGGGAGAGCAGAGGGATGGATGATTTCGCCGGGCGCGGCGCGGGCCGAAAACGGGGGGGAGGGCGCGCGTCCGGGCGGCGGGTGCTTCTCTATTCTCACGACACATTCGGGCTCGGCCATCTGCGCCGCTCGCGAACGATCGCGCAGGCGCTGACGGCGGCGGACCCGCATCTGAGCGCCGTCATCGTCACCGGCTCGCCCATCGCCGGGCGGTTCGACTTCACCGACCGGGTGGACCATGTCCGCCTCCCCGGCGTCGTGAAGCTGCCGGACGGAACCTACGCCTCCCACAATCTCGGACTCGAGATCGAGGAGACGGTTGCGCTCCGCGCCGCGATCATCTCCGCGGTGGAGGAGAGCTTCGATCCCGACCTGATCATCGTGGACAAGGAGCCCTGGGGCTTCCGTGACGAGCTGACCCAGACGCTGGAGACGGCGAAGAGCCGCGGCGCGCGCATCGTCCTCGGCGTGCGCGACGTGCTGGACGAGGCGGAGACGCTCCGCCGCGAATGGGAACGGAAGGACGCCGCCCGCGCCGTCGAGACCTATTACGACGAGCTCTGGATCTACGGCCTGCCGGAAATCTGCGAGCCGCTGGCCGGCATCCCGCTATCCGACCGGGTGCGCCGCTCCATGCTCTACACCGGCTATCTCCGCCGGGCGACGCCGCCCTGGCCCGAAGTCGGCCTCGCGCCGCCCGACGAACCCTATGTCCTCGTGACGACCGGCGGCGGCGGCGACGGCGCGGCGCTGATCGACTGGGCGCTTTCGGCCTATGAGTCCGACCCGGGCATTCCGCTCCACGGCGTCCTCGTCTATGGCCCCTTCCTCGACACCGAGCGCCGCGCAGAGTTTGACCGTCGCGCAGCCGCGCTCGACGGGCGGGTGACCGCCTTCAGCTTCGACCCGCGGCTGGAGCGCCTTCTCTCCGAGGCGGCGGGAGTTGTGGCGATGGGCGGCTACAACACGTTCTGCGAGATCCTGAGCCTCGACAAGCCGGCGGTCATCGCCCCGCGGGTGAAGCCGCGGCTGGAGCAATACATCCGCACCGAGGCGGCGGAGCGGCTCGGCCTCGTGAAGATGCTCGACCGGGCGAGGGACGGGGAGGGGCCCGAGGTCATGGCCGCGGCGATCCGCGGGCTGACCGGGCAGCGCCCGCCCTCCTCGATCCGCATTCCGGGCCTCATGGACGGGCTGGAGACGATCACCGCCCGCGCCGCGAACTGGGCGCGCCAGGCCGCCGAGTGACGGAAGACCCTGCGCCGCCCCTCGCGGTCGTCCTGAAGGGCTGGCCGCGCCTCTCGGAGACCTTCATCGCGCAGGAGCTGAAGGCGCTGGAGGATCGCGGCTTCCGCTTCGAGATCTGGTCGCTCCGCTTCCCCTATGACGACCGGACGCATCCGATCCACGGGCAGGTGAAGGCGAAGGTCCGCTACCTGCCGGAATATCTCTGGCAGGAGCCCTTGCGCGTCCTCCGCGGCTGGCTCCGGGCCCGCCGGATGCCCGGCTACCGCGCCGCGCGGCGGGCATGGCTGCGCGACCTCTGGCGGGACAGGACGCCCAATCGCGGCCGCCGCTGGGGTCAGGCGCTGGTCATGGCGGCGGAGGCGCCGGCGGAGGTCCGGCTCCACTACGCGCATTTCCTCCACACGCCCGGCTCCGTCGCCCGCTACGCCGCGATGATCCGCAGCGCGCGCTGGGCCGTCTCCGCCCATGCGAAGGACATCTGGACCATTCCGGACTGGGAGAAGCGGGAGAAGCTGGCGGACTGCGCCTTTCTCGTCACCTGCACCGGAACCGGCGCCGCGCATCTCGCGGCCCTCGCGCCCGATTCCGCCCGCGTCTCCCTCGTCTATCACGGGCTGGACCTCACGCGCTTTCCGCCCCCGCCCGAGACCCGCCCGGCGCGGGACGGGCGGGGCGAGCCGGCGCTCATCCTCTCGGTGGGGCGGCTCGTGGCGAAGAAGGGCTATGACGACCTCCTCGCCGCCCTCTCGCTCCTGCCCGTAGGGCTCGCCTGGCGCCTCGTCCATATCGGCGGCGGCCCGCTTGGCCCGGAGCTGAAGGAGGAGGCGGCGCGGCGCGGCTTCGCGGACCGGATCGAATGGCGCGGCAAGCGCGACCAGAACGAGGTGATCGAGGCGCTCCGCGAGGCCGACCTCTTCGTCCTCCCCTCCAAGATCGCCGGGGACGGAGACAGGGACGGCCTGCCGAACGTCCTGATGGAGGCGGCGAGCCAGCGCCTCGCCATAATCTCCACCGCCGTCTCCGCCATCCCGGAATTCGTGGAGGACGGCGTCCAAGGCCGCCTCGTCCCGCCCGGCGCGCCGGAGGCGCTGGCCGCGGCGATGGCCGAAATGATTGCAGATGTTGCAAAACGCACATGCCTCGCCGCCGCCGCGCGTGATAGACTCGTCGCCAAATTCGGCATGGAGGGGGGGCTCGACATCTTGCAGCAAAGGCTCGAAGCCGCGCTGGGCGGGCGCGCATGAGCGGGGAGCCGCCGCCGGAACGCGGCCTCGTCGCGTTCTATGCGCCGATGAAGGCGCCGGACCATCCGAACCCGTCGGGGGACCGGCGCATCGCCCGCCTGATGATGCGCGCGCTGGAGCGCGCCGGATGGACCCCCCGCCTCGCCTCCCGCTTCCGCGCCCATCAGCGGGACGGGAACCCGGCGGCGCAGGACATGCTCTTTCAGGAGGCGGAGCGGATCGCTGACGGGTTGATCCGCCGTTTCCGCGCTGAAGGCGTCCCGAAGCTCTGGTTCACCTATCATTGCTACTACAAGGCGCCGGACCTGATCGGCCCCGCCGTCGCCAGCGCGCTCTCGATTCCTTATGTCGTGGCGGAGGGATACCGCGCGAAGAAACGGCTCGCCGGCCCCTATGCGCGCTTCTCCAATGCTGCGGAGCGGGCGCTGGACGAGGCGCGGATCATCTTCCACCTCACGCATCGCGGCCTTGACGCGCTGGTGAGGGATCGGACCGCAGGGCAGCAGATCGTCTATCTCCCGCCCTTCACCGCCCTTGGCGACGAACCGGCGCCGAAGCCGGTCCCGGAGGGGCCGCTTCGGCTCCTCACCGTCGCGATGATGCGGAAGGGGGACAAGACGGCTTCCTTCCGCGCCCTCGCCGCCGCGCTCTCCCTGATGGAGGGCGACTGGCGGCTCGATGTGGTCGGGGACGGCGAGTCACGCGCGGAGGTGGAGGCCGCCTTCGCGCCCTTCGGCGACCGCGTCCGCCTCCTCGGCCGGATCGACGACCGGGACGCGCTCCGCGCCGCCTACGAAGCCGCAGAGATCTTCGTCTGGCCCGGCGTCAACGAGGCCTTCGGCATGGTCTATCTGGAGGCGCAGGCGGCCGGCACCGTCGCCGTGGCGGAAGACAGGGACGGGGTGCGCGAGGTCGTCGCCCCGATGGGCCGCCTCGCCCCGCCGGAGGACCCGGCCGCCTTCGCCGCCGCGATCTCCGAACTCGCCGCCGACCGCGCCGCGCTCGGCGCAGCGGGGCAGGCGGCGCGCGAATGGATGAAGGCCCATCACGGCGTCAACGCCGCCGCCGCCCGTCTCGACGTCGCCCTCGGGTCGCTGGCTTGAGCGTTCTGATCGGCCTCGCCCGCCATTTCGAGACGGACTGGAACGCGGAAGGAAGGCTTCAGGGCCGCACCGACCGTCCGCTGACCGAGGCCGCCCGCGCGCGGGCGGACGCGCTCGCCCTGCCGGGGGAATGGGCGGAGGCGCGCCTCCTCGCCACGCCCCTCTCCCGCGCGGAGGAGACGGCGCGCCGCCTCGCGCGCCGCGCGCCGGAGATCGAACCTGCGCTGATCGAGCTCTCATGGGGCGCATGGGAGGGCCGGCGCGGCGAGGAGCTGATCGCCGATCCCGCCTCCGGCTACGCCCATGTCGAGGACTGGGGATGGGACAGGCGCCCGCCCGGCGGAGAGAGCCCCGGCGACGCCTGGGCGCGCATCGCCCCCGCCCTCGCCCGCATCGCGGCGGAGGGCCGCCCCGCGCTCCTCGTCGTCCATCGCGGCGTGATCCGGGTGATCCTCGCCAAGGCCTGGGGCTGGAATTTCGACCGTAAGGAGCCCTTCCGCATCAAGCGCGAGCGCATCTACCCCGTCCGGCTCGACGCCGCCGGAACCCCCGTGGAGCCGCTGCCGGAGGCGCGGATGCGCCCGCGATGAAGGTCATGTTCGTCGTCACGAGCCTGATGGGCGCGGGCCACCTCGCCCGCACGCTCCTGCTGGCGGAGGCGGTGCAGGCGGTGGGCGGCCGGGCGCTCGTCGTCTCCGGCGGGCGGGAGATCGGGCATCTCTCCGCCGCAATCCCGGTCGAGGCGCTGCCCCCCGTATGGTCCGATGGTGTGGACTATTCCCGCCTCCTGACGCCGGAAGGCGAGGCGGACGAGGCGTGGATGGAGGCCCGCGCCGCCCGCCTCCTCGCCCTCTTCGATGAATTCGCGCCCGAAGCTCTCGTCACCGAGCTCTTCCCCTTCGGCCGCCGCGCCCTCCGCCATGAATTCCGGGCCCTTCTCGCCCGCGCCGCTGGGCGCGCCCGCATCTGGGCCTCGGTCCGCGACGTGCTGGAGCCGAAGCGGAAGAAGGGGCGGGAGGAGGAGACGGCGGAAACGCTCCGCAGCTTCTATCACGGCGTCCTCGTCCACGGCGACGAACGCCTGATCCCCCTCGCGCGCACATGGCCGAAGGCGGCGGAGATGGGCGGGATGATCCGTCATACAGGCTATGTCGCCGCGCCGCCGCCGCCCCCTCTTGAAACCGGGCCGCTGGAAGCGGCGCGGGGCGAGGTGCTCGTCTCCGTCGGCGGCGGCGCCATCGGGCGCGGATTGCTGGAGGCCGCCGCGCTGGCCTCGCGCGGCTCGCCGCGGCGCTGGCGCCTCCGCGTCGGCGGGGCGGACGCGGCGGAGGCGGCGGCGCGCCTCCGCGCCCTCGCCCCCGGCGCGCCCCTCGTCGCGGAGCCCGCCGCGGCGGACCATCGCGCCCGCCTCGCCGCCGCCGCCTGCTCCGTCTCGCTCCTGGGCTACAACACGGCGACCGACCTCCTCGCCGCCGGAACCCCCGCCGTGATCTCGCCCATGCGCGAAGGCGGGGAGCGGGAGCAGCTCATCCGCGCCGAAGCCTTCGCCCGCCTCCCCGGCTTCCGAGTGCTGGACGAGGAGACGCCGGAGGCGCTCGCCTGCGCGGTGGAGGCGGCCATCGCGGCCGGCGGCCCGCCCCCCGGCCTCGCCCGGCTCGACGGCGCGGCCCGCGCCGCCGAGATCATCCTTGAGGCGGAGGGCATATGAGCCTCAGGCGCGCGATCGCCATCCTGACCCGCCGCCCTGACTCAAGCAGCATATCTCCGGTATGGCGATGCCGAGCCCGTCGCCCGCAGGCGCAGGCCGCTGGGCGTCGGACCAGGCCGCCGCGGCGTTCGAAGATCTGCCCGTGATCGCCGCGGCGGAGCGAGGAAACGCGGCCGCCTTCGGCCGGGCGCAAGTCCCCCTCAGCGGTTCATCCGGTTGGCGATCAGGTCGTCCACCACCGAAGGGTCGGCGAGCGTGGAGGTGTCCCCCAGCGCGCCGAAATCGTTCTCGGCGATCTTCCGGAGGATGCGGCGCATGATCTTGCCGGAGCGGGTCTTCGGCAGGCCCGGCGCCCACTGGATGAGGTCCGGCTTCGCGATGGGCCCGATCTCCTTCCGCACCCAGTCCGAAAGCTCCTTCCTGAGCGCCTCCGTCGGCTCCTCCCCGCTCATCAGGGTGACATAGGCGTAGATGCCCTGCCCCTTCACGTCGTGCGGATAGCCGACCACCGCGCTTTCCGAGACCTTCGGATGCGCGACGAGCGCGCTCTCCACCTCCGCCGTCCCCATCCGGTGGCCGGAGACGTTCAGCACGTCGTCCACCCGCCCGGTGATCCAGTAATACCCGTCCTCGTCCCGCCGGCACCCGTCCCCGGTGAAGTAGTAGCCCTTGAAGTCGGAGAAATAGGTCTGCACGAACCGCTCATGGTCGCCCCAGACGGTGCGCATCTGGCCCGGCCAGCTGTCCTTGATGCAGAGTACGCCCTCCGCCTTCGTCTCCGTGATCTCCTTGCCCGTCACCGGGTCGAGGATCACGGGCTGCACGCCGAAGAAGGGCTTCGTCGCGGAGCCGGGCTTGGTCGGCGTCGCGCCGGGCAGCGGCGTGATGAGATGCCCGCCCGTCTCCGTCTGCCACCAGGTGTCGACGATCGGGCATTTCCCCTTGCCGACGACCCGGTTGTACCATTCCCAGGCTTCGGGGTTGATCGGCTCGCCGACCGTGCCGAGGAGGCGGAGGGAGGAGAGGTCGCACCCCTCCACCCATGTCTCCCCTTGCCCCATCAGCGCGCGGATCGCGGTGGGCGCCGTGTAGAACTGGTTGACCTTGTGCTTCTCGCACACCTTCCAGAACCGCGATGCGTCCGGCCAGGTCGGCACGCCTTCGAACATCAGCGTCGTCGCGCCGTTCGCGAGGGGGCCGTATACGATGTAGCTGTGCCCCGTCACCCAGCCGACATCGGCGGTGCACCAGAAGATGTCCCCCTCGTGATAGTCGAAGGTCAGCTCATGCGTGATCGCCGCATAGGTGAGATAGCCGCCCGTGGTGTGGACGACGCCCTTCGGCTTTCCGGTGGAGCCGGAGGTGTAGAGGATGAAGAGCGGGTCCTCCGCCCCCATCGGCTCCGGCGCGCATTCGAGGGAGGCGGCGGCCATCTCGGCGTTGAGGTCCACGTCCCGCCCTTCCGTCCAGGTCGTCTGCCCGCCGGTATGCTTCACGACGAGGCATTTCACCCGGTCGGAACAATGCAGCAGCGCCGCGTCCGCGTTGGACTTCAGCGGCGTCGCCCGCCCGCCGCGCGGCGCATGGTCCGCCGTGATGACGACGTTCGCCCCGGAATCGTTGACCCGGTTCGCCAGCGCATCCGGGCTGAACCCCGCGAAGACGATGGAATGGACCGCGCCAATCCGCGCGCAGGCGAGCATCGCATAGGCCGCCTCGGGGATCATGGGGAGGTAAAGCACCACCCGGTCGCCCTTCTTCACGCCCTGGTCCTTCAGGACGTTCGCCATCCGGCAGACCTGCTCGTGAAGCTCGCGATAGGTGATCTTCGCGTCCCTGGCCGGGTCGTCCGATTCCCAGATGATCGCCACCTGGTCGCCCCGCTTCGCCAGGTGCCGGTCCACGCAATTGGCGGAGACGTTCAGCTTCCCGTCCTCGAACCAGCGGATAGAGACGCCGGGATGCGCGAAGCTCGTGTTCTTGACCTTGGTGAAGGGCTCGATCCAGTCGATGCGCTTCTTCGCCTCCTCGCCCCAGAAGCCCTCCGGGTCCTCAACGGAGCGGCGATACATCTCCTCGTATCGCGCCGCGTCCACATGGGCGCGCGCCACGGTCTCCGCCGCAGGCGCGTGAATGCCGCCAGTCATGGCCGTTCCTTCCTTGTCGTCCGTCTTCTTTTCGGGGCCGCCACTCGGATCGGGGCCCGCTCAGAGCGCCAGATATTCCTGGCGAAGCTCCGCATTGTCGAGCACCTCCTGCGCCGTCCCGTCGAAAACGACCTGCCCCATGTCGAGGATGATCGCCCGGTCGGCGAGGTGGAGCGCGGCGATGGCGTTCTGCTCGACGATGATCGTCGTCATGCCGAGCGTCTTGATGTGCTCAAGCGTCCGCTCGATTTCCTGCACGATCACGGGCGCGAGGCCCTCATAGGGCTCGTCGAGGAGCAGGAGCTTCACGTCGCGCGCGAGGGTGCGGCCGATGGCGAGCATCTGCTGCTCGCCGCCCGAAAGCGTCGTGCCCTCCTGCTTCCGCCGCTCGCCGAGCCGGGGAAAGAGCTCGTAGATCCGCTCGATGGACCAGCCCTTCGGCGGGGCGATCTGCGCGAGCTGGAGGTTCTCCTCCACCGTCAGGCCCTGGATGATCCGCCGGTCCTCCGGCACGAGGCCGACGCCGGCCGCCGCGGCCTGGTGGGACTTCATGTCATGCAAGGGCTTGTGGTCGAGCCAGATCTCGCCCTTCTGCACCTGCGGCGCGTCGACCCGCGCAATGGCGCGGAGCGTCGAGGTTTTGCCCGCGCCGTTCCGGCCGAGCAGCGCCACGATCTCCCCCTCGTGGATGTTGAAGCTCACGCCCTGAACGATATAGCTCTCGCCGTAATAGGCGTGGATGTCGTGGGCGGAGAAATAGGCCGGGGCCGAGCCGACATTCTTCGATTTCATCACATGCTCCCCCAACTGCGCCTGGCTTCTTATGTCTAGCGGGCTCATTTCGCCCCTCCCTTGATCCGGATCAGTCTCGCGTCAGAGATGCGCGCCGCCGAGATAGGCTTCCTGCACCTTCAGGTTGCCCTTGATGTTCTCCGGCAGGTCCTCGACGATGGGCGAGCCCTGCGCGAGGACGGTGATCTTCTGCGCAAGGCTGAAGACAACGTGCATGTCATGCTCGATCACCACCATGGTGATGCCCGTGGCGCTGATCTCCTTCAGCAGGTCGATGGTGGCGTTCGTGTCCGCCCGCGCCATGCCCGCCGTCGGCTCGTCCAGCAGCAGGAGCTTCGGCTTCTGCACCAGCCCCATCGCCAGTTCCAGCCGCCGCTTGTTGCCGCGGGACTGGGAATTCGCCGTCTGGTGCCGCTTGTCGGCGAGGTTGACGCTGGCCAGCGCCTCCTCCGCCTGCTCCCGGATCTCGCGCTCGCCCTGGAGCGGGGACCACATCGAGGGCTTGTAGGCGCCGTCGCGCTTCGCGAAGGCCGGGATCATCACGTTCTCAAGCAACGAGAGATCGCCGAATATCTCCGGCGTCTGGAAGACGCGGGTGACGCCCGCCTGGTTGATCTCGTGCGGCTTTAGGCCGATCAGCGACACGCCGTCGAAGGTGACGGAGCCGGTGTCCGGGATCAGCCTGCCGACGAAGCAGTTGAGCAGCGTCGACTTTCCGGCCCCGTTCGGCCCGATGATGGCGTGGAGCGACCCCTGGGCGATGCTGAGATTGACGTCGCGGAGCGCCTGGAGTCCGCCAAAGCGCTTGTTGACGTTCTGGACTTCGAGAATGCCCATTTTTCCTCTCCTCACTCGGCCGGGGTCGCGACGGCGCCGCTCGTCTTCTCGTCGGCCTTTTTCTTCCGGCCCTGCGTCAGTCGCCGCAGGCCCTCCATCAGGCCGCCGGGAAGGAAGATGACGACGGCCATGAACATGAGGCCAAGCGTCAGATGCCAGCCCTTGCCGACGAACGGGTAGACGATCGACACCACGAAGTCTTCGAGACCGTCCGGCAACCAGTAGAACCACTGGTGCAGCACCGTTTCGTTGATCTTGGAGACGACGTTCTCCATGTACTTGATGAAGCCCGCGCCGAGCACCGGCCCGATCAGAGTGCCGGCGCCGCCGAGAATGGTCATCAGCACCACCTCGCCGCTCGCGGTCCAGAACATGCGGTCAGCGCCCACCTGGGTGTCCATCGCAACGAGCAGGCCGCCGGCCAGGCCGGCGTACATGCCGGAGATGATGAAGGCGGTCAGAGTGTAGGGTCGCGTGTTGACGCCGGTGTAGTTGAGCCGGTTCTGGTTCGTCTTGACCGCACGCAGCATCATGCCGAAGGGCGAGCGGAAGATGCGCATGGAGACATAGAAGGCGATCAGCATCACCACGGCCGCGAAATAGTAGCCGAAGTTGAAGGTGAAGAGCCAGTCGCCGACCGAGAGCTGCCAGCTCGTGCGCATGTCCATGCCGAAAAGGCCCGCTGTCGGCGTCGCCCCGTCGAGGAGCGGCGCGTCGAGGATGCGCGGGTCGTTGATCTTCGGCTGCAGACCCGTCTCGCCGCCCGTGATCGGCGTCAGCACCGAATAGGCGAGCGAATAGGACATCTGCGCGAAGGCGAGCGTCAGGATCGAGAAGTAGATGCCCGACCTGCGCAAAGAGATGAACCCGACGAGCGCGGCGAAGACGCCTGCGACGATAATCGAGACGACGATGGCCGGGATGACGTTCATCGTCAGCAGCTTCATCATCCAGATCGCGGCGTAGGAACCGACCCCGAGAAAGGCGGCATGGCCGAAGCTGAGATAACCGGTCAGCCCGAAGAGGATGTTGAAGCCGATCGCGAAGATCCCGAAGATCACGAGCCGCTGCATGAGGTCCGGATAGCCGGCGTTGAACTGCGCCAGGTTCGACCCTTCAGGGAAGGGATTGAGGATGAAGGGCGCGAGGACGAGCAAAGCGCCGACGAGCAGAAGGAGTCGAAAGTCGGATTTGTCGAGGTTCAGCATGGCTTACTGCTCCATCACGCCCTTGCGGCCCATCAGCCCGCGCGGGCGGGTAAGGAGCACGACGATGGCGACGAGGTAGATGATGATCTGGTTGATGCCGGGCACAAGCTCCAGCACCTCGGTCATGGAGGCGAAACTCTCGAGCACGCCGAGCAGGAACCCGGCGAGAACCGCTCCGCCGAGCGAACCCATCCCCCCGACGACCACGACGACAAAGGAGAGCACGAGGAAGTCCATCCCCATGTGGTAATTCGGCGAATTGATCGGCGTGTACATCACGCCCGCAAGCCCTGCGACGCAGGCCGCAATCGCGAACATGATCGTGAAGCGCTTGTCGATGTTGATCCCGAGGAGGCCGACGGTCTCCCGGTCCGCCATCCCGGCGCGGACAACCATGCCGAATGTGGTGAACTGCAGGAAGGCGAAGACTGCGGCGATCATCACGGCGGCGAAGGCGAAATAGATCAGGCGCCAGTAGGGATAGATGATCGAGCCCGGATCGAGCCCGATCGCCGCGCCGAAGTCGAAGCTGCCGGCGAAGGCGGAGGGCGCCGGAGTCGGGATCGGGTTGGCTCCGTAGTAGAACTTCACGATCTCCTGGAGGACGATCGCAAGGCCGAAGGTGACGAGGATCTGGTCCGCGTGCGGCCGCTTGTAGAAGTGTTTGATGAGCCCGCGCTCCATCGCGAGGCCGACAACGATCATGATCGGGATCGCGAAGAAGATCGAGAGAGGCACCGACCATTCGATGATCGCCGCCCCCGTTTCGGGCCCGAACCATTCGTGCACATAGGGAGTCTCGACCTTGAGCGGCTGGCCGAGAAAATCCTTCCGCGTCGGATCCACGGTGACATGGGCGAGGTTGAGGAGCCGGCTCAGGGTGACCGCGCAGAAGGCGCCGAGCATGAACAGCGCTCCATGCGCGAAGTTCACCACGCCGAGCGTGCCGAAGATCAGCGTCAGGCCGAGCGCGATCAGCGCATAGGCGGAGCCCTTGTCGAGCCCGTTCAGAATCTGAAGGACGATCGCTTCCATCGCTCCCCTCCCATGTTGCAGGACGCAGACATCGCTCCCGGCCGCAGCGGCGGGAAGCGCAAGCATGAAGTCGCGGGGCGGCGCGCCGCCCCGCGATAAGTCGGTGCGGATCAGGCGCCGGGGTTGCAGGTCCCGAGCGCGCCGCCCGCGAACTGCGGATGGTCATGCGGGTAGGTGACCTGCTCGGTCGGCGTCACCTCGACGATCTCGACGAGGTCGAACTCGTTCTCCGGGTTCTCCTTGCCCTTCACGACCACGACGTCCTTGAAGCACTGGTGGTCCTCGGCGCGATAGAGCGTCGGGCCGTTGCCGAGGCCGTCGAACTCGAAGTCCTCGAGCGCCTCGACGACCGCACAGGGGTTGAACGAACCCGCACGTTCCACCGCATCGGCGTAGAGGAGCGCCTGGACATAGCCGGTATGCGCCGCCTGGCTCGGCGGGAAGCCGTATTTCGTGCCGAAGGACTGCACGAAGGCGTTCGTGCCGAAATACCGCGAGCCGAGCTGGTTCTCGAGCTTCCAGTCCCAGTTCTGGGAGCCGAAGATGCCCTTGATGTTCTGGCCGGCGCCGCGGGCCATGAGCTCGGAATAGAGCGGCACGACGATCTCGAACTGCTTGCCGTTGACCATGCGGTCGCGCAGGCCGAACTGCACCGCGTTGGTCAGCGAGTTCACCATGTTGCCGCCGTAATGGACGAGGACGAGGATGTCCGCGTCCGACTGAACGACCGGCGTAATGTAGGAGGAGAAGTCCGTCGCCGCGAGCGGGGTGAGGACCTTGTTGACCGTCTCCCAGCCCATGGCCTCGGTGGATTCGAGCACGGCCTGCTCGGTCGTGTAGCCCCAGTTGTAGTCGGCGGTCAGGTAATAGGCCTTGCGGTCCGTCCCGTACTGCTTCGCGAGCACGGGCGCGAGCGCGGCGCCGGACATGTAGGAGTTGAAGAAGTGGCGGAAGCCGTTCGCCTTCCGGTCCTTGCCCGTCGTGTCGTTCGCATGGGTGAGGCCGGCCATGTAGATGACGCCCGCCTCCTGGCAGAGCGCCTGCACGGCGACCGCGACGCCGGAGGACGAGCCGCCGGTGATCATGATCGCGCCGTCCTTCTCGATCATCGACTTGGCGGAGGCGCGGGCGGCGTCGGACTTGGTCTGCGTGTCGCCGGAGACGTACTGGACCTTCTTGCCGAGGATGCCGTTGCCCTTGAGCGCCTTCGACGTGAAGGTGTTCATCATGCCGCCGTCGCCTTCGCCGTTCAGATGCTCGACGGCGAGCTGATAGGCGCGGAGCTGGTCGGCCCCCTCGTCGGCATAGGGGCCGGACTGGGGCACGTTGAAGCCGAGCGTCACGGTCGATCCGGTCGGCTCGTTGAGATAGCTGGCGCGCGCCTGGCTGGTGAAGATCGTCGGCATCGCGAGCCCGGCGCCGAGCGCGGCGCCGCCACGCAGAAGCCCGCGGCGGGTGAAATTGAACTGAGACATGCGTCCCCTCCCGTTGCGCCCCGCTTGAGTCTCCCTGGGGAGGCGGGGCCGTTGCTTACCTTGGGGAAGATCGCCCAAGTTCGATAAATTCTCAACAAGGGATTGAAGCGTAACAATATTCTTGTAAATCTCGACAGGTGAGAAATGGCGAGTCTGTCAATTTTTTAACCCTCTCGCAAGATTGTTGCGCAACCGCAAGGGGTTCCCGCAATGCAACGGACGATCACAGGGCTCAGGATTCGGGAGCGGCGGCGGGAGATGGGGATCAAGCAGATCGATCTCGCCGCGCGGGTCGGCGTCTCCGCCTCCTATCTCAACCTGATCGAGCGGAATCGCCGGGCCGTCGCCGGCGCGCTCCTCGCCCGGATCGGGCGGGAGCTGAACCTGCGGATGGAGGAGCTGGACGGCTCGGCCGAGCGGCGGTTGCGGGAGGCGCTGGAGGAGCTGGCGGCGGAGCCGGGCGTGGCCGCGGGGGAGGGGGAGGCGCGGCCGGGGCCGGCGGACGAGTTCATCGCCCGGCATCCGGGCTGGGCGCGCGCCGCCGCCTTCGCCCATCGCCGCTGGCGGGAGGCGGCGGCGGAGGCGGAGGCGATGGCGGACCGGCTGGCGCATGACCCCGCGCTCGCCGCCTCCGTCCACGCCATGCGGACGGAGATCGCCGCGCTGCGCTCCACCGCGGAGATCCTGGCGGAGGGGCGGGAGATTTCGGTTCCGCAGCGCAGGCGGTTCGAGACGATCATGTTCGAGCAATCCTCCCGCCTCGCCGGCTCCGTCGCCGGGCTCGCCGCCTATTTCGACGAGGCGGCGGAGAACCGGCTTCGCCCCGCGCCGAAGGGGCAGGCGGAGGAGGCGCTGGCGGATGCGCCGGAGATCGGCCCGAGGATCGAGGCGATGGCGGAGGCGGCGCGGGCGACGCTGGACGCCTCAGGCGACCTCGAAGCGGCGCTCCGCCGCGCGACGCCGCGGCCGCCGGAGGCGCCGCCGGAGGCGGGGCGCGCCGCGCGGCTCGCCGCGCTGGCCCTCGCCCATGCCCGGCAGGCGCATCGCCGCGCGCTCTTCGACCTTGCGGAGCCCCTCTCGCCGGAGGCGGGCGCGGATGACCTCCTGGCCCTGATCGAGGCGGAGCTGGCGCAGCGGCTGGCGGATGCGATCCTCGCCCCGGCCGCCGCCTTTCTCGCCCTCGGCGCGCGGCTCGGCTGGGAGATCGGGGCGCTGTCCCGCGCCTTCGACGGGGACGGGGCGCTGGTGATGCGCCGCATCGCCTGCCTCGGAGGGATGGGGGGCGCGCCGCGGGCGGCGCATCTGGAGGCGGACGCCAGCGGGCGGGTGCTGGCGCGGCGCGGCGCGCTCGACCTCCTGCCGCGGGCGCGGGCGCTCGACTGCCCGGTCTGGCCCGTCCACCGGGCGGCGCCCGGCCCCGCTCCGCTGGCCCTCCCGCTCCGCCTCGCGGACGGGTCGCGCCTCCTCGCGCTCGGGCTGGCGCGGGAGGGGCGGATGGCGGGGGACATGCTGGCGATGACCGTCGAGAGCGCGGCGGGCACGGCCTACGCCGCCGCCTCGGATGCGGAGCCGGAGCCGGTCGGCCCCGAATGCCGCATCTGCCCCCATGCCTCCTGCCAATGGAGGCGGGAGCCGGCGGCGGTGGGGTGAGCCTGTGTGCTCACAGTGCGCAGGGGGGTCATGTATTTGTAATCGTGTGATATTCTGATTTACGACACTTTTGTGACAGTCAGAGTTTCAGCCCTCACGCCGGCCCTCTTCAGCAGGCGGGAGAGGGAGGGGGCGGGGCGATGGACGTTCAATTCAAGGCAGCGGCGCCGGAGGCGTTGACGCGGGCCATGCGGGCGGTTTCTGTTTATGATGGCGTTTTGGGGGCCTGATGGATCTCGTGATCTATTTTCTGGGGGAGGGCGTCCTCTGGGGCGTGATCCTCGTTGGATTCTTTCTCTATTTCCTGGTCACCCACAGCACCGTCGGCGCCGCAGACAATGTGGAGACGCGGCGGGCGATCTACATGCTGCGGGAGGAGCGCTGGCGGCGAACCTATGCGGAACTCATCGCCGCCTGGCTCGACCGGCTGGATGGGCTATGGACGAAAGAGCTTCAGGCCGATCCGCCGCCCTTCGCGGCCCATTCGCCGCGGGCCGCGTTCAGCCATGGATTGCTGAATTTCACGCTCGCCTTCGCGTTGGCTTATCCGGTTTTTGGACTGCTGCTGCACTGGCTGGCGACGGGGGCGACGCAAAGCGTTGGCGGGGTGGAAGTCATCCCGCCTGCGGAGGCGTGGTGGGAACGGCCCGCCGTAATCGCAGGATTATCAATATTGTTCCTGGGATTTATTCGAGCATCTATTGATGAAGCAAGAGCGACCTTAAATTCTAATTCCCGGCCACGAATATTATTAGTTTTCTTTTTAATTTGCGTTACCGGCGTATCTTTTATAATATTTGATGTATTTATAGGTTATTTTGATTGGAAAATTAGGGCGATATTGTACGTATTTACGATATTCTTAATTGGCTCAGTATCTATTGCGAATAGGTACTCCGGAATTATCGCCGTTTTTCTGGCGTTTTCATTTAGCTCTACGCACGAAGCTATCAAAATATACTATCTTTTTTTGCTTGGCGCGGCTGCGACGATAGTGGTTTGGCTTGGGGCACAGCTCCACAAGCCGACGCTCTTGCTCTCACTTTGGGTACTGTTCGGCACCGCCGCAACCCTTCTTGCCATCGACTCGGCGCAGAGCATCGGTCAGGAAGCCATCAGTCTGATCGTCTTTCTCGGCCTGCTCCCACTCCTCAACGGCGTCACCGATTTCCTCTCTATCGGCATGACGCGCCTGCTTCTTCGCCGCGCCGAGAACACAGCGGCGCGGTGGGCGCGGCCCGCGCTCTGGCTGTTCGACCTCGCCTTCGCGCTCTTCACCCTCGCGCTGCTGAGCGGCGCCTTCATCGCGATCATCGTGCTTGTCCGGCCCGCAAGCGGCGAGCCGTTGATCGACGTCCTCGCGCTGATCGCGGATGTCCGGGCGCGGCCCGCGAATTACTGGTGGCTCGGCTTCATGGTCTTCACCACGCTTCTCCCTTCGTTCATCCACATGGTCGCGGCGGCCTATTCAGTGGCGATCTTCTATCTGCCGGAATGGCGCGAGGGGCTCGCCGCGCGGCTCGAAGACGGAATGAGGGGTGACGGGCAGCGCGGGGCGGAGGGGCGGTTGCGGCTCGTCGCGCTCCTTACCTTCGCCTGGGGCGCGCCGACCGCGGCGCTCGTGACCGCGGCCTCGCTCGTCTGGAGCGAGCGGGTGGGGCTGCGGACGTGGTCGCTCGATCAGGCGGAGGGGTTCGCGCGGTGGGTGGCGGGGTTCGCGTGAGACGTTGAGCGGCCACGGCCACGACAAGCGGGTCTCCGGGGGAGACCCGCAGGGGCGGCTCGCCCGGAGGCGCAAGCCGGAGGGCGGGGGGCGCCGAGCTTGCCCGAACCTCGAAGATCGGGCCGTGGTCGTCGCGGCGAGCGCGGAACGCGGTCGCCGGGGGGGCGACGACCGCGGGCCGATTTGACGCGGGTCAAATCGGCCGGGCGCTTTCGGCGCGCAATTGCGGTGGGGATGCAGGCGCGCCGAAACACCGCGGCCCCATTCGCGCTGCGGATCGCCCCGCCCCTCTCCCCCCTCCCCTCTCCCGAGGGAGAGGGGAGCCGCAACCGCGCCGCCCGCGCCCCCCTCCCGGCGAGAGGGGGGAGGCGCGAACCCGGCGGCGGCGTTTCCCGCCGACCCGGCTCGACCGAACGACGAAACGCCAGCCGCCCCGCAGGCGTCCGCCCTCCTTCGAGGGGGAGAGCCGCGGCGGCGCGGCGCCGCGCGCCACAAGCGTTCCATGAAAATCATGCTTCTCCCTGCGCCCCACCCCGGCACGCGCGCTTCCCTCCCGGCAGGAGGGGGAGGCGGGAGGGGGCGTGGCGGGGCCCCGCCGCCTCAGCCACCCCGCTGAAACAATTCGATCACGACTTTTTCTCCATGAAATCAGTCCTGAGGCCGATTTCCATGGAATCCGCCGAATCGGCCCTCAAACGCCCCCGCGCGGGCGTGGAGCGGACGGCCCCGATCAGCGGCTTTCCGGGGGAAAGCCGCAGGGGCCGTTCGGGTGGAGGCGCAAGCCGGAGCCCGAGGGGCGCCAAGCCGCCGCGTCGGTTGGAAATCGGGCCGGGGTCGTCGCGGCGAGCGCGGAACGCGGTCGCCGGGGGGGCGACGACCGCGGGCCGATTTGACGCGGGTCAAATCGGCCGGGCGCTTGCGGCGCGCGTGGGCCTTATCCTGATGGCAGGGTGGATCGTCCGCTTAGCCGCCGCGCCTCACACATTATCCAGCGTGAACCGCTCGTTCGGGCCGAGCCGCCCGCGCGCCTCCTCCCTTCCCGCGATGATCGCCCCCTCCGGCCAGACGGCGGCGACCACGGCGCCCGTGGGCCGGCGCAGCTCCAACGGCGGCTCCTCCGCGCCGCGGCCGCGCCGCTTCGCCGGGCGCTCGGCGTTGGCGAAGGAGACGCGGGCGCCCGTCCGCTCCAGCAGGGTCTTCGCGATGAAGAGGCCGAGGCCCATCCCCGCCGCCTCCCCGCCCGTCCTCCCCCCGTCGGGGCGCGAGGCGGCGCGGGGGCGGGAGGTGACGTAGGGGTCGCCAAGCCGCTGGAGCAGGTCCTCCGGAAAGCCCGGCCCGTCATCCCCGACCGTGATGCGGAGACCGTGCCCGCCCCCTGCGCCCGTGCTCGCCACGTCGATCCAGATCGTCTCGGCGGCGAAGTCGACCGCGTTCTGCACGAGGTTGCGGAGCCCGTGGATCAGCTCCGGGCTTCGCCGGACGATGGGCTGTTCGGGGCCCGCCTCCGCCGCCGGCCTCCCCTCGATCCGGATCACGACGCGCCGGCCGCGGCCCGCATGGGGCTCCGCCGCCTCCGCGATCAAGGCGGAGACGGGGGCGCGGCGCACCTGCTCGTCCGCCCGCCCGCCCTGCGCGAGATCGGCGAGGATGACGCGGCAGCGATCCGCCTGCGCGCGGATCAGCTCCGCATCCTCCTTCAGCTCGGGCTGGGCGGAAAGCTCCCGCGCAAGCTCGCCCGAGACGAGCTTGATCGTGGCCAGCGGCGTGCCGAGCTCGTGCGCCGCGGCGGCGGCGAGCCCGCCGATCGCGGTCAGCCGCTGCTCCCGCGCCAGCGCCGCCTCCGCCTCCGCCAGCGCGCGGGACATCCGGTATGTCTCCACCGAGACGCGGCGGGCGTAGAAGGTCATGAAGAGGACGGAGATGGTCAGCGCGACCCAGACGCCGAAGACGTAGATCGGCGGCGCCGTCAGGATCGTCCCGTCCGCGAAGCGCAAGGGCAGGCTCACCTGCGAGAGCGCCGAGACGAGGCCGAGCGCCGCGGCCGAGACGATGATCGTGGAGCGGAGCGTGAGCGCGGAGGCCGAGATCGTGACCGGCGCGAGGAGGAGCATCGCGAAGGGATTGGAGAGCCCGCCGGTGAGCGCGAGGAGGGCGGAGACTTGCATCAGGTCGAAGAGCATCGACAGGGCCGCCGCCCGGTGGCTTAGCCGCATCGTGGGCGGGAAGAGCTGCATCGAGATGACGTTGAAGACGACGGAGACGGAGATCACGAGCGCCGCCAGCACCCTCGGGAGGTCGAGCCCGAACACGAGGTCCGCGAGGATGACCGCGGTCGCCTGCCCGATCACCGCGAGCCAGCGCAGCGTCGTCAGCGTCTCGAGCCGCACCCAGCGGCCCGAGGCCTCGCCCCGCATCAGCTCCTGGAGAAAGCGCGCCGCCATGCGCGTCAGTAACATCGCCGCGAGGGCGGGCAAAGACCGGCGCGAAGACCGGCGCAAATCGCCGCGCCCCCGCCTCGCGCGGGTGGCGCGGCGGCCGGGGAGCGCGTATCTGAGCGGCGACGCCGCGCTGGATGAAGGAGCCCCGCCATGAAGAGCAGCAGGATCTACGGCGCCGCCGCGCTTCTCCTCGCCGCGGGGCTGGGCGGGGGCGCGGCCTTCTTCGCGATGAACGACAACCCCTTCGCCGAATGCGGCGGCGGGATGGCGACGGGCGCGGCGGCGATCGGCGGGCCCTTCACGCTCGTCTCCGGCGCGGGCGAGCGCGTGACCTCTGCGGAGGTGATCGACCGGCCGGCGCTCCTCTATTTCGGCTACACCTTCTGCCCCGACGTCTGCCCGGTGGACGCGGCGGCGATGGCGCAGACGGCGGACCTCCTCAAGGAGCGGGGGCTCGACGTGAAGACGGCCTTCATCACGGTGGACCCGGCGCGGGACAATGAGGCGGTGGTGCGGGACTTCGCGGCCAATCTCCACCCGGAGATGATCGGCCTGACGGGGAGCGAGGCGGAGATCGACGCGGCGAAATCGGCCTATCGCGTCTATGCGCAGAAGGCGCCGGGGCAGGCCGAGGACGACCCCTATTACCTCGTCGACCACAGCGCCTTCATCTACCTGATGGCGGCGGAGGACCGGCTGCTCACCGTCTTCCGCCATGGCGTGCCGCCGGAGGATATGGCGGAGACGGCCGCCTGCTATCTCCGCGCCGCCGGGGCCTGAGCGGGGGCCTGATCGGCCGTCGCGAGCCGGACGCCGAGCATCGCCGCGGCGAGGCCGGCGAGCTCCACCAGCCCGAACAGCTCCCCGAACATCGCGGCCGCCATGGCGGCGGTGACGCCGGGGACGAGGAAGAAGAGGCTCGCCGTCCGCGTCGCCGCGCCGCGGCGGAGGAGGATGTAATAGAGCGAGACGGCGCCGATGGAGAGGCCGATCACCATCCAGGCCAACGCGCCGACGAATTCGGCGGACCAGTCCACGCGCTGATCCTCGTAGAGGAGCGAGGCGACGAGCGTCAGCCCGCCCGCCGCGGCGTATTGCACCGCGGCGTCGGCGGCGAGGCGGGAGCGGATTCCGCGCCGGGCCTGCACGATGGAGGCGAGCGAGATCGAGAGGAGCGCGAGGAGGCAGAGCGCCACCTGCCAGGGCCCGATCACGCCGTCCGTCAGTTTCCGCGCCACGACGAGCGCGACGCCGGCAAGGCCGATCGCCATGCCGAGCGCCCGGGTCCGCGTCGGCCGCTCCCCGCCGATCATGCGGGCGAGGATCATCGTCGCCACCGGCTGGAGCCCGACGATCAGCGCGGTGAGCGCCGCGCCGGCGCCGAGGGAGATCGCGGTGAAGACGCCGCCGAGATAGACGGCGTGCATCAGCAGCCCGACGAAGACCGCCCCGCCGTAGTCATGCGCCGGCCCGTCGCCGCGCCGGAATTCCCCCGCCGCCCAGGCCCAGAGGCCGAGCGCCGACGCCGCCAGCGCGAAGCGGAGCGTGAGAAAGATCATCGGCTCCGCATGCGGGAGCCCGTATTTTGCGCCGACGAACCCCGTGCTCCACAGAAGCACGAAGAGCGGCGCGGCGGCGAGATGGAGCGCTGTGGGCGCCGGCATGGGTTTCGTCCTCGCGGAGACGACGCGGGAACGAACTCTATCGGGCGCGCGGCGGGTTTCGGGAAGTGCAGGGATGCACGCTGCGTGGGGCCGCGGATGGACCGGGGGCTCCCCGGCTGTTAACCTTCTTCGCGTTTCGGGCTGACTCGGAGGGCCGCGCGATGGGGGACCTCTCCCTGCAGCTTCTCAAGGGCGGGCGTGCGGCGCTCACGACGGAGGATGTTTCCTCGGGCTTCGCGGGGGCCCCGGCGGGCGAGATCGTCTACCGCGTGACGAACCTCTCGGGCGGGTTCCTGGAACGGGCGGATGCGCCGGGCGTGCCTGTCCTGAGCTTCACCGAGGCCGACCTTCTCTCCCGCAGCATCCGCTTCGTAGATGACGGGACGACGCGGGGCGGGCGTTTCGACGTGGAGGCGACGGCGCCGGGCGCGCCCGGCGAAGCCGCCCGGACCGTGCGCGTCGCCGAGGTGCGGGAGACCTCGGCCTTCCTCGACATCGCGGCGCTGGACGGGACGGAGGGGTTTCGCCTCTCGGGCGATTTCACAGGCGCGTTTCCGGGAGAGGCGTTCCCCGACAACATCGGCTATTCTGTCGCCGCCGCGGGCGACTTCAACGGCGACGGGTTCGGCGACGTCGTGATCGGCGCGCCGCTGGATGAGCGCATCCCGGCGGCGGCGGGCGAAGGCGGCCGCGCCTTCGTTGTTTTCGGCAAGGCTGACGGGTTCGGCGCGGCGGTGGACCTCGCCGCGCTCGACGGGACGGACGGGTTCCGGTTCGATGGCGACCAGGACGGCGAGCGGCTCGGCTTCGCCGTCGCCGGCGTCGGCGATTTCAACGGCGACGGGTTCGACGACGTCGCCTTTGGCGCGCCGAACTACGCGCAGACGGCGGAAAGCGGCAGCCTGATCGGGACCGGGCGGTCCTTCATGCTCTACGGATCGCCGGACCCCGTCGCCGCCGCTGTCGGACCTTCCGACATCGAGGCCGACGCGGTCGACGGCGTCAAATTCAACACGGCCGAGATCTTCGCGGCGACCGGCCGCACGATGGCGTCGGGCGACGTGAACGGCGACGGCCTGCAGGACCTCCTGCTCGGGAGCCCTTTCGACGAGCCGCGCACCGACCTCAGCCTCGAAAGCGCGGGGCGGGTCGTCGTGATCGAGGGCGTCGACGATCATTCCGGCAACGTCCAGTCCGTCACCAACCCGAACGCGACCACCGGCTCGCTCCCGGCCCAGGCTGGCGTCGCCGGGTCGGAGAGCTTCGAATTCTTTGGCTACGGGCTCGCCTCGGGCGGCGATTTCGACGGCGACGGCTTCGACGACATTCTGGCGGGGGCCCGCTCGCGAGGGGGGCAGGCCGGCGAAGTCCACTTGGTCTTCGGTGAAGCGACGTTCTTTTTCGACGAGTCTCCCCAACCCTTCGTGGAGTTGAACGAGACGACGACGGCGGAGCTCAACGGCGTCGATGAAGCGGGCGCGCCGGAACTGCGCGCAACGCGCTTCACGCCGGTCACGACGGGGCAGGAATTCGGCCGGGACGTGGCCTTCGTGGGCGACATCAACGGCGACGGGTTCGACGATATCGGCTTCGGGCAGGAAGGCTACGGCAACGCGGGCGGGGGCGACATCTTCATCGTCTTCGGCTCGTCTATGCGGCCTGCGGCGACGTTCAGCCTTGCGGATCTCGACGGAGAGAACGGGTTCCGGGTTACCGGGTTCCTCCCCGGCCGCGACCCGGACCTGTTCGGGGCGGACAAGGTCTCCGCGGCCGGCGACGTGAACGGCGACGGGATCGACGACCTCCTGATCGCACGCAGAGCCTCGCCGTTCGTCGAATCGGACGGGCGCCTCTACGTGATTTTCGGGCGCGAGGACGGGTTCGGCGCCGTCTTCGACGTGGAGGCGTTGGACGGCGTCAACGGGTTCGAGATCGGGGCGGCGGCGAACGACCGCGCCATCGGTTCTTCGATCTCCGGCGCAGGCGACGTGAACGGGGACGGGCTCGCCGACGTGATCTTCGGCGCCGCCGGCGACGACGCCTATGCGCCGGGCTCGGGCGCCGCCTATGTCTTATTCGGCGGGTCCGTCACGCCCGTCTCGCTCACCGGCGCGCGCGCGGCGGAGGTGGAGGAAGGCGGGGCGACGACGCTCACGGCGGCGATGCTGGGCGCGACGGCGGCGGACGCGATCTTCCACGTCTCGGGCGCGACGGGGGGCGCCGTAACGGTGGCGGGCGGGGACCTGCCGGGGGCGGGGATCGCCTTTACCGCCGCGCAGCTCGCTGCCGGGCTCGTCTCCTTCCGCCATGACGGCGGCGCCGGCCCGGCGGGGTTCAGCGTGACGGCGACCGACGCGGCGGGCGCCGTTTCAGAGGAGGGAGTCTTCGCGCTGTCCGTCCTCGAACCGCCTGTGGCGCCCCCCGCCACGCCGCCAGTCACGCCGCCCGCCACGCCGGTCGAACCGCCCGTGACGCCCCCAGCGACGCCTCCTGTGACGCCCCCGGCCACTCCGCCCGCCGGGCCGACCATGGGAGACGACGTGCTGAGGGGAACCGGCGGGCCGGACCGGATCGCCGCGCTGGCCGGGGACGATACGGTCAGGGGCCGGGGCGGGGACGATACGCTGCTCGGCCAGCGGGGGGAGGACGTGCTCCGCGGCGGCGGGGGCGACGACAGCCTGAAGGGCGGCGGCCAGGCCGACCGGATGTTCGGGCAGGGCGGCGACGATACGCTGAAGGGCGGCGGCGGCGGCGACTTCCTGAAGGGCGGCGGCGCTGCTGACCGGATCATCGGCGGCGGGGGCGCCGACACGATCGAGGGGAACAAGGGCGCCGACACGCTGAAGGGCGGCGGCGGGCCGGACCTTTTCCGCTTCAAGCCGGGAGACGGGGCGGACGTGATCCAGCGTTTCCAGCAGGGCGCGGATCAGGTCGAGTTCAAGCGCGGCGTCTCGGGCTTCGACGAGCTCCGGATCGAGCAGGAGGGCGACGATGTGCTGGTGACCTACAAGCGCGGCTCGATCCTTTTCGAGAACCGGAACGCCGGCGCCTTCGGGGAGGACGATTTCCTCTTCTGAGGGCGCTGCCCGCGCCCCCGGCGTCTCCTTTCGCGATCAGGGCCGGATATGGGCCGAATGGATGCGGATTCTGCAGGCTCAGGTCCGTTAAGCCGATGCGAACCATCATGCTTCAGGTTCCGCCCCTCCGGTTGTGAGAGGTTCGTATGACCGCCATCAGTCTTGGCGCCCTGACCGGCACAGACGGCTTCCGGCTCGACGGGGCGGCGGCGCAGGACCAGAGCGGCGGTTCCGTCTCCGCGGCGGGGGACGTGAACGGCGACGGGATCGGGGACCTGATCGTCGGCGCCAGGTACGCCGACCCTGGCGGGGCCAGCGCAGCCGGCTCCAGCTATGTCGTCTTCGGCACGGCCACGGGCTTCGCCGCGAGCCTTGACCTCGCCGCGTTGGACGGGGCGGACGGATTCCGCCTCGACGGCGCGGCGGCGGGCGACCGGAGCGGCTCCTCCGTATCCGCGGCCGGCGACGTGAACGGCGACGGGATCGGCGACCTGATCGTCGGGGCCGACCTCGCCGACCCGAACGGCGCCGGCAATGCCGGCTCCAGCTACGTCGTCTTCGGGAAGGCCACGGGCTTCGCGGCAAGCCTGAACCTCGGCGTTCTGGACGGGACTGACGGCTTCCGCCTTGCGGGCGTGACTGCGGGGGACGTGAGCGGCGTTTCCGTCTCGGCGGCGGGCGACGTGAACGGGGACGGGATCGGGGACCTGATCGTCGGCGCCTACCTCGCCGACCCGAACGGCTACGCCTCAGGCGCCAGTTACGTCGTCTTCGGCAAGAGCACAGGCTTCGCGGCGAGCCTGAACCTCGGCGCGCTGGACGGGACGGACGGGTTCCGCCTCGACGGCGCGGCGGCGGGCGACCGGAGCGGCTTTTCCGTCTCGGCGGCGGGCGACGTGAACGGCGACGGGATCGCCGACCTGATCGTCGGGGCGAACCAGGCCGACCCGAACGGCCTCGGCTCCGGCTCCAGCCATGTCGTCTTCGGCAAGACCACGGGCTTCGCCGCGAGCCTTGACCTCGGAGCACTGGACGGGACGGACGGGTTCCGCCTCGACGGCGCGGCGGCGGAAGATCGGAGCGGGCGCTCCGTCTCCGGCGCGGGGGACGTGAACGGGGACGGGATCGACGACCTCATCGTCGGCGCCCTCTACGCGGACCCGGGCGGGGCGAACGCCGCCGGCTCCAGCTATGTCGTCTTCGGCAAGGCCACGGGCTTCGCCGCGAGCCTGAACCTCGCCGCGCTGGACGGGACGGACGGGTTCCGCCTCGACGGCGCGGCGGCGGGCGACCGGAGCGGCATTTCCGTCTCCGCTGCGGGGGACGTGAACGGCGACGGGATCGGCGACCTGATCGTCGGGGCGAGAGACGCCGACCCGAACAGCACTGACGCCGCCGGCTCCAGCCATGTCGTCTTCGGCAAGACCACGGGCTTCGCCGCCAGCCTGGACCTCGGCGCGCTGGACGGGGCGGACGGGTTCCGCCTCGATGGCGCGGCGGCGCTCGACTACAGCGGCGGCGCGGTCTCGGCGGCGGGCGACGTGAACGGCGACGGGATCGACGACGTCATCGTCGGGGCCAGAGGGGCCGACCCGAACGGGAGCGGTTCCGGCTCCAGCTACGTCGTCTTCGGGTTCCGGACCATCGACGGGGGCGCCAACCGCATCTCGGGCTCCCTGCTGGCGGAAGAGTTCGACGGCCTCGGCGGGAACGACACGATCTTCGGCCTCGGCGGCAACGACACGCTGACCGGCGGCGACGGGGACGACCGGCTCGAAGGCGGGCCCGGCGCCAACGTGATCGACGGTGGGGCGGACGACGACACGGCGGTCTTCGTCGGCGCGCTGTCCGCCTATGCGCTGATGCAGGACGGCGGGACGGTGACGATCTCCCGCGCGGGGGAAAGCCACACGATCACGAATGTGGAGAGCTTTCTCTTCGCGGACGGTGCGCGGAGCCTCGCCCAGCTCTTCCCCGCGCCGCCGCCTGTCGATCCGCCCCCGGAAGACCCGCCCCCGGAAGACCCGCCTGCGGATGAGCCGCCCGCGGAAGACCCGCCAATCGTCGGGCCGCCCGACGACGAGCCGCCCCCGGACGAGCCGTCGCCGCCGGCCGACGAGCCCGCCAGCCCGACCCGGAGCGACGACGCGCTCTCCGGGGCCGGGGGGCCGGACCGGATCGCAGGGCGCGCCGGGGACGACACCCTGCGCGGCCTTGGCGGCGAGGATACGCTGCTCGGCCAGGGCGGGGAGGACGTGCTCCGCGGCGGCGGCGGAGGCGACAGCCTCAAGGGCGGCGGCGGGGCGGACCGGATGTTCGGCCAGGGCGGCGAAGACACGCTGAAGGGCGGCGGCGCGGGCGACTTCCTCAAGGGCGGCGGCGCTGCTGACCGGATCATCGGCGGCGGCGGCGCCGACACGATCGAAGGGAACAAGGGCGACGATACGCTGAAGGGCGGCGGCGGGGCTGATCTCTTCCGCTTCAAGCCCGGCGACGGCGACGACGTCATCCAGCGTTTCCAGCAGGGCCGCGACCAGGTCGAATTCAAGCGCGGCGTCTCGGACTTTAGCGAGCTCCGGATCGAACAGCAGGGCGACGACGTGCTCGTCACGTACGGGCGCGGCTCGATCCTCATCGAGAACCGGAACGCCGGCGCCCTCGGGGAGGACGACTTCATCTTCTGAGCGCCCGCCTTGCCACGCCCGGCAAACCGTCGCACACCTTTCAGGCGAACAGGGAGGCGCGGATGGCGGAGACGGCGCTCATCATCATCGACGTGCAGAACGATTTCTGCCCGGGCGGCGCGCTGGCCGTGGGGGAGGGGGACGAGACGGTTTCCGCCGCCAATGCCCTCGCCGCGCGCTTCCCCCTTCGCGTGCTGACGCAGGACTGGCACCCGGCGGACCATTTCTCCTTCGTCGACGCCCACCCCGGCGCGATCCCCTTTTCCGAGATCGAGGCGCCCTACGGGCGGCAGACGCTCTGGCCCCGCCATTGCGTGCAGGGGAGCCACGGCGCGGCCTTCCACTACGGCTTGCGGCAGGACGCCGACCTCATCATCCGCAAGGGCTTCCGCCGCGAGATCGACAGCTATTCCGCCTTCTTCGAGAACGACCGGGAGACGCCAACCGGGCTTTCCGGCTATCTCCGCGAGCGCGGCCTCTCCCGCCTCGTGCTCTGCGGGCTCGCGCTCGACTTCTGCGTGAAGTTCTCCGCGCTCGACGGGGCTCGGCTCGGCTTCGACGTGACTGTGGCGGAGGACGCCTGCCGCGCGATCGACCTCAACGGTTCGGCGGAGGCGGCGCGGGTGGAGATGCGGGGCGCGGGCGTGCGGCTGAAGCCGATGGCGGAGATCTCCTGATGGTCGATATCGCCAAGCGGGTCTATGACCACAACTGGAAGTTCGACACCATCGTCCGCTCCCTGCTGGACACGGATTTCTACAAGATCCTGATGGCGCAGACCGTCTTCCGCCGGCACCGCGACGTGAAGGTGGAGTTCTCCCTCATCAACCGCTCCCCCGCCGTGCCGATGGCGCGGCTGATCGACGAGGGGGAGCTGCGCGAGCAGCTCGACCATATCCGCTCCCTCTCCCTCAGCCGGGGGGAGAGCACATGGCTCCGCGGCAACACCTTCTACGGCAAACGCTGGATGTTCGGGCCGGACTTCATGGAATGGTTCGAGGGCCTGCGCCTGCCACCCTATCACCTCGAGCGGCGGGGGGACCAGTACGAGCTGACCTTCGAGGGCGCCTGGCCCGAAGTGATGATGTGGGAGGTGCCCGCCCTCGCCGTCCTGATGGAGCTGCGCGGCCGCGCGGTGCTGAAGGGGATGGGGCAGTTCGAGCTTCAGGTGCTTTACGCCCGCGCCATGGCCCGGCTCTGGGAGAAGATCGAGCGGCTGCGCCCGCTCGAACGCCTCGCCATCGCCGATTTCGGCACGCGGCGGCGGCATTCCTTCCTTTGGCAGGACTGGTGCGTGCAGGCGATGCTGGAAGGGCTCGGCCCCCGCTTCACTGGCACCTCCAACTGCCTGATCGCGATGCGGCGGGAGGTGGAGGCGATCGGCACCAACGCGCATGAACTGCCGATGGTCTACGCCGCCCTCGCCGGGAGGGACGGGGACGACGCCGCGCTCGCCGCCGCGCCCTACCGCGTGCTGGACGACTGGCGGAAGGATTATGACGGGAATCTCCTCATCGTCCTGCCGGACACCTTCTCCTCCGCCGCCTTCTTCGCCCGCGCGCCGGAATGGCTGGCGGGATGGACGGGCGTTCGGATCGACAGCGGGGACCCGTTCGCCGCGGCGGAGGCGGTGATCGAGTGGTGGCGGGCGCACGGGCAGAACCCGAAGGAGAAGCGCATCATCTTCTCTGACGGGCTCGACGTGGACCTGATCGGCCGGCTCCACGCCGCCTTCGCCCATCGCGTGACGCTCTCCTTCGGCTGGGGCACGCTGCTGACCAACGATTTCCGCGGGCTGGCGGGGGATGCGCTCGCCCCTTTCTCGCTCGTCTGCAAGGCCGTGGGCGCGGAAGGTCTGCCGACGGTGAAGCTCTCCGACAATCCTGTGAAGGCGACGGGCGAGCCCGCGGAGGTGGAGCGCTATCGCCGCGTCTTCGGCGTCGGCGCCCAGCGGCCGATGGCGGTGACGGTCTGACGAAAAAAAGCGCGGCCCCGTGGGGCGCGCGCGAGTCGAACGGTCTTCGAGGGACAGTGTGGAGATCATGCCCGGGCGATGCGGCGCCCGCCGGGCGCGATTGTGGCGGAAGAAAGGCGAAATCGCTTCAACCGGGGGGAGAGCTCCCTGACAACGGAAAGGCGATTTAGTGAAGCCTAACAAGGAGGAAAACAACTGCCGGGAGTTTTGCCCTCTTTTTGCAACCTGGGTCTATCTCATTGAAATTAAGTAAAAATTAAGCGATATCTTTAGTGGGTGGGATCTGACGTGTTCGTGCGTGCGTTAAGTTCATGCAACAATGTGGGAGCCCCATGATGATCAGAGTATCGACAAGCCTCGCCGCGGCGCTTTTCGCCGCAGGGGCGTTCGCGCCGCCGGCCTCGGCGGCTCCGCTCACCTTCTATGACGACGCCGCCCTCGAAACCGGCGCGCAGTTCACGCTGGATTGCGCAGGATGCGAGGCCTTGATCGCGGAGTTCGGCGTATACGACCCCGTCAAGGGGCAGATGTTCACCGTCTCGCCGCCGAACGACGCGAACGAGGCGGCCTTCGTCAGCGCAAACACCCTTCCGTTGGAGACCTTCGTCGGCGCGGACAAGACGGACATGGGCGGCGTCGAGAGCGTGACCTTCAGTTCGATGGCGGCCTATATCCTGTTCAAGATCGGCGGCGGCCAGGACATGTCCGTCGCGCTGATCCGGAACATTTCCGGCGGGGAGATCGACATCACGTTCACGAAGCTCGCCGGAAGCAACGGCCTGAGCCACATCAACGAGTTCGGAACGTCCACGGCAGTCCCCCTCCCGGCGGCTGGCTGGCTCCTCCTCACCGGCCTCGCAGGGCTCGGCTTCGCCGCGAAGCGGCGGCGGGCGGCCTGAGGCCCGGCGAGCGGATGTTGAAGCGGCCCCGCCTCGGCGGGGCTGTTTTCGTTTCGGGGGCGGGCAGGCGGCCCGGTTGCAACGGGTCGCGACTCTTTCGCGCGCGGCGCGGCCTGTCCAAGTTCCGCCGCAATCGACCTGTATCAAACAAATTGCCGCGTGTTGAATGTTTCCGTGGCGCGCGCGGGCCCGCTGCGGCCCGCTTGTGGGACAGAACAATCATGCCCTCCTCGCGGTTCGTCGTGCTGTGCGGCGTTGCGCTTTCGCTCGCTCTCGGGGTCGCCGGCGCGCGCGCCTCGACGCTTTCCTTCTACGATGACGCCACCGCGCCCTCCGGCCTGCGCTTCACGCTCGGCTGCGGGGCGGCGGCGGCGGACAGTTGCGCCGGCAAGGCGGTCGCGCTCAAGGGCGCGCCTGGCCTTTTCGACGCGACGACCGGCCAGATGTTCGATCTCGGCAATTCGGGCGACGCGACGGAGCTCGCCTTCGTCAACGCCAACCTGTTCTCCGGCGACGCGGCTCTGGCCGCGCATGGCGGGAAGGACGAGCTTGGCGTCGCCACCATCGTCACCAACGCGCTCTATGTTCTGGTGAAGACGGGCGGCGGGGGCACGGGCGATGCGGCCGCGCCGGCGACGACCGGCAAGAAGGACAAGAGCGCAAAGGCCCCGGACAAGACGAAGCTCGCCACGGCGATCATCCGCAACCTCACCGGCGGCTCCCTCACGCTGACCTTCGCCGCCGCGGCCAACGGAACCGGCCTCAGCCACTACAGCTTCTTCGGAACGGCGACGCCCGACCCGGTCGCGCAGGTTCCGCTCCCAGCGGCGGGCTGGCTCCTCCTCGCCGGCCTCGCCGGGCTCGGCTTCGCCGCGAAGCGGCGCCGGGCGGCCTGACGCCTTCGCGGCCCCGCCCCGGCGGGGCCGCGCCTCAGCCGATCTCCTCGGTCTTGGACGCCTCGCGCTCCTCATCCCTCAGCCGGTGCAGATGGGCGATGAAATAGCGCGTCGTCGCGCTGTCCACCGTCCGATGCGAGGCGGCCTTCCAGGCGTCGTAGGCCTTGGCGTAGTTTGGGAAGATCCCGACGATGTCGAGATTGTCCGGATTGGCGAATTCGGTCCGGCTGGCGTCCTTGAGCTCGCCCCCGAAGACGAGATGAAGGCGGACGGGCATGGCGGCGCTCCCTTGTTGCGGCGTCGCGCCTCTCTAGCGCGACCGCGACCCTCGGGGAAGCGTCGCGGGACTTCCGGGTTGTGCATCGCAGCAAAAACCCTACGCTCGGCTCCCTTCACGCGACGAGGGGAGAGGCGCGATGAATTTCGACTGGATCCGATTGCGAAACGAATGGGCGGGCGCCGGCTGGCCGGAGCTTCTCTCCGGCCTTGTCGTCGCGCTTGCGCTCATTCCGGAGGCCATCGCCTTCTCGATCATCGCGGGGGTGGACCCGAAGGTGGGGCTCTACGCCTCCTTCGCCATCGCGGTCGTCACCGCCATCGCGGGCGGGCGGCCGGGCATGATCTCCGCCGCGACGGCGGCGACGGCGGTGCTCTTCGTCGATCTCGTCAAGGATCACGGGCTGCAATATCTCCTCGCCGCCTCGATCCTCGCCGGGCTCCTGCAGATCTTCGCCGGCGCGCTCCGGCTCGGGCGGCTGATGCGCTTCGTCTCCCGCTCGGTGATGACGGGCTTCGTCAACGCCCTCGCGATCCTGATCTTCCTTGCGCAGGTTCCCGAGATGATCGGCGTTCCGGCCATCACCTATCCGCTGATCGCGGCGGGGCTCGCCATCCTCTATCTCCTGCCGATGCTGACGAAGAGCGTGCCCGCCCCGCTCGTCTGCATCGTGGCGATCACCGGGGCGGTGGCGCTCTTCGGCTGGGAGGTGCGGACGGTGGGGGACATGGGCGAGTTGCCCTCCACGCTCCCTGTGTTCCTGCTTCCGGACATTCCGCTGACGCTGGAGACGCTGCTCATCATCCTTCCCTATTCCGTCGCGGTTGCGGTGGTCGGCCTCCTCGAATCGCTGATGACGGCGAATATCGTGGACGACCTGACGGACACGAAATCCGACCGGAACCGCGAATGCGTTGGCCAGGGGCTCGCGAATATCGGCTCGGGCTTTCTCGGCGGCATGGCGGGCTGCGCGATGATCGGGCAGTCGGTCATCAACGTGCAGTCCGGCGGGCGGGGGCGGCTTTCCTGTTTCTTCGCGGGCGTCATGCTGCTCTTCATGATCATCGTTCTGGGCGATCTCGTCGCCTCGATCCCGATGGCGGCGCTCGTCGCGGTGATGATCATGGTCTCCGTCGGCACGTTCAGCTGGACCTCGCTGAAGAACCTGCGGGAGCATCCGGCCAGCTCCTCCATCGTCATGGTCGCCACGGTCGTCGTCGTCGTGGCGACGCACAACCTCGCCTGGGGCGTGCTGGTGGGCGTGCTGCTCTCCGGCATCTTCTTCGCCGCGAAGATCGCCCAGATCTTCAGCGTGAGCTCGACCCTGAGCGCGGACGGGCGGAGCCGGGTCTACAAGGTGGAGGGGCAGCTCTTCTACGCCTCGGCGGAGGAATTCCTCGACGCGTTCGACTTCCGCGAGGCGCTGGAGCATGTGACGATCGACATGAGCGACGCCCATATCTGGGACATTTCCAGCGTCGCCGCAGTGGACATGGCGGTCTTGAAGTTCAGGCGGGAGGGCGCGACGGTCGACCTCAAGGGGATGAACCGGGCGAGCGCCACCATCGTGGACAGGCTCGGCGTCCATGACAGGCCGGGGGCGCTCGGCAAGCTTCTGGAGCATTAGGGGAGGCTTCCGATGGCCCGCATTCTCGCCTGTGTCGACGGCTCCGCCTATGCGGAGAGCGTCGCCGACTGCGCCGCCTACGCGGCGAAGGGGCTTTCGGCGGATGTCGAATTGCTGCACGTCCTCGGCCGGCGCGACGCGCCCTCGCGCGATTTCAGCGGCCGGGTCGGCTTCGAGGGGCGCTCGCAGCTGCTGGAGCGGCTCTCCGCGCTGGACGAGGAGCGGTTCCGGCTGCTGCAGCAGAGCGGGCGGCTCGCGCTCGACGCGCTGCGCGAGAGGTTGGCGGCCGCCGGCGCGCCGAACGTCCACGCGACGCTCCGCACCGGCGACCTCCTCGAGGAGATCGCGGCGCGCGAAAGTGAGGCGGACCTGCTCGTGATCGGCAAGCGGGGCGAAGCCTCAGACTATGCGAGGCTGCATCTCGGCTCGAATCTCGAACGGGTGATCCGCGCCAGCACGTTGCCCGTGCTGGTGGCCGCCAAGAGCTTCCGCCCGGTAGAGCGCGCCGTGATCGCCTTCGACGGGCGTTCGGGCGCGCTGAAGGCGCTCGACGCCGTCTCCCGCTCCCCGCTCGCGCGCGGGGTCGCCTTCACGGTGGTCACCGCCGGCGAGCGGACGGGGGAGGCCCGGCGGATGCTGGAGAGCGCGCTCTCCCTCCTCCGCGCCGGCGGGCTGGAGGCGGAGGGCCGGATCGTGCCGGGCGAACCGGCGACGGTGATCGGCGCGGCGGTTGAAGAGACGGGCGCGGGCCTGCTGGTGATGGGCGCCTACGGCCATTCCCGGCTTCGCAGCCTCGTCGTCGGGAGCGTGACGGCCGAGCTGATCAACGGCTGCCGCGTGCCGGCGCTGGTCCACCGGTGAGATGCGGAGGCGTGAGCCCGGTTTCCAATCATGTAATCATATCAATGCAATGAGTGTGCTGCACGCCGTGTGCGGCCCTCACGCCGCCGGCTTCAGCCGCGCGAGAATGTCGGCATGGAGCGCAGCCGGGCCGACCACGACGCCCGGCATTCGCGGCTCGGCGGCGTTGTAGCGCCAGGCGCCGCCCTTCGCGGTGGAGACGGTCGCGCCCGCCTCCGCTGCGATAAGCTCTCCCGCCGCCACGTCCCATTCCCAGGCGGGGCGGAGCGTGAAGGCGAGGTCGAACCTTCCGGAGGCGACGAGGCAGTGGCGGTAGACGAGCGAGTTGCGGAACTCCCGCCTGACCGGCGGCGCCCCGCCCGGCCATGAGGAGGGGACGACCTGCGCCCGCCCGGCGAGCGCGGAGGCGCCGTCGATCTCGATGCGGGAGGAGACTGCCAGCCGCTCCCCGTCCCGGAAAGCGCCGCCGCCCTTCACGGCCCAGAACATCTCGTCCCGGATCGGGAAATAGGCCGCCGCGGCCACGATCTCCCCCGCCTCCGCCACGGCGAGGGCGTGGCAGAACGTGTCCTCCCCCCGCATGAAGGAGCGGGTGCCGTCGATCGGGTCCACGATGAACACCCGCTCATGCGAGAGCCGGGCCGCATTGTCCTCCGTCTCCTCCGAGAGCCAGCCATAGCCGGGCCGCGCGGCGAGGAGGCGGGAGCGGAGCATGGCGTCGATCTCGAGATCGGCGGCGGTGACCGGCCCGGCGCCGCCCTCCTTCTCCCAGGTCAGGACATCCTTGCGGTGATGCCGCCGCGCGATCTCCCCCGCCGCGCGGGCGTGATCGAGGAGGAGCGGGAGGTCGCCCTCAGCCGGAGGCAATGGTGAGCCCTTCGACAAGGAGGCTCGGCGCGATGACGCCCCGCGTCCGGTCCGCATCGTTCGCGGCGCGCATCCGGAGAAGGAAGTCGGGGAGCGAGCCGGCGATGGTCAGCTCGTTCACCGGCCAGGCGATCTCCCCGCCCTCCACCCAGTAGCCCGCCGCGCCGCGGCTGTAGGCGCCCGTGGTGGCGGAGATCGAGGATCCGATCATCGAGGTGACGATCAAGCCCTCACCCATCGCGCGGATCAGCGCCTCCGCCGTCTCCTCGCCCTCGCTCAGCTCCAGCGTGGAGGTCCCCGGCGAGGGCGGGCCGCCGACGCCGCGCCGCGCGCCGCCCGGCGCGGGGAGGCCGAGCCGGCGCGCGGTGGCGCTGTCCAGCGTCCAGCCCGCCAACACGCCGTCATCGACCAGACGCCGCGCGGAAAGCGCCATCCCCTCCCCGTCGAACGGGCGGGAGCCGGCGGCGCGGCGGCGATGCGGGTCGTCGGTGATGGTGAAGCCGGGGGGCAGGACGCGCTCCCCCATCCTGTCCTTCAGCCAGCTCGCGCCGCGGGCGACGGCGGAGCCGTTGATCGCGCCGAGGACATGGCCGACGAGCGAGCCGGAGACGCGCCGGTCGAAGAGCACGGGATAGGCCCCGGTCTTCGCCCGACGCGGTTTGAGCCGCGCGGCGGCGCGGGCGCCCGCCGTCGCGCCGATCTCGGAAGGGGGCGGCAGGTCCGCGAAATGGGTGCGGGAGGCGTATTCGTAATCCGTCTCCATCCCAAGGCCCTCGCCCGCCACGGCGGAGACGGAGAGCGAGGCGCCGGTGCGGGCATAGGCGCCGGAGAAGCCGTTGGTCGCGGCGAAGGCGATGTCGGACCGGCGCCAGCCCGCGCCCGCGCTCTCCGCCTGCGCGACGCCGGCGACGGCGAGCGCCGCCGCCTCCGCCTCCGCCGCCATCGCCTTCAGCGTGGCGGGAAGGGGAGGCTCCGCATGGTCCTCGATGTCGAGGTCGGGAAGGCGGGAAAGATCCGCCAGCCCCCCATCCGGCAGGCCGCAATACGGATCCTCCGGCGCGGCGCGGGCCATGGCGACGGCGCGGGCGGCGACCTCCTCCAGCGCCGCAGGCGAGGGATCGGAGGCGGAGACGCAGGCCTGGCGCCGGCCGACAAGGGCGCGGAGGCCGTAGTCGAGACTCTCCGCGCTTTCCGCCTCCTCCAGCGCGCCGCCGCGCACCGAGACGGAGACGTCGCGCGAGGAGACGGCGAGCGCGTCCGCCGCATCCGCCCCGGCGCGGCGCGCGGCCTCGATCAGCCTCCGGGCGAGCTCCGCGCCAGTCACAGCAGGCGCGCCAGGGAGTGCGCCACGAGGCCGAGCGCAAGGAGCGAGATCGTGAGCAGCGTCGCCGCCATCCCGACAAGCCGGAAGAGCCCCGGCCCGCCCGCCGCGAAATGCAGGCCGTGGAGGAGCCGCCCGAGCGTGAGCGCGAGCCCCGCCGCATGGATCGCCACGGACGGCGCGCCTGTCATCTCCGTGAGCGCGAGGAGGATGAGGGCGATCGGCATCGTCTCCGCCGCGTTGGCGTGGCCGCGAATCACGCGCTCCATGTCCCTGTTCCCGCCATCGCCGAGGCTCAGCTTGAGCGCCCCGCGCCGGCGGATCACCGCGACGGTCAGCCAGAGCAGGATGAGCGCGTTGAGCCCCGCATAGAGAGCGGAGAGAAGCGGCGGCGTCATGGATCGTCTCCCGAATGGTCGCGCGCAACCTAGGGCGCCCCGCGCGCGGCGCAAGTGCGCCGGGATTCCACGGGGCGATTGACAAGTCAGAGTGTTTCACTAAGGTATTCAAAGCCACCCTGACCGGCGAAGGCCGCCGCCCCCCGGGGGAGCCCGAATCGAAAGAGGAAAGGACCCTCCGATGAACCGAGACGAGACGAAGGCGCCGCCGCCCGACCGGCGCGAACTTCTCAACCCCGAAACGGGAGCCGAGCTTGCGCAGGATTTCGGCCTTGAGCGGCTGATGGACCTGCTCCGCCCCCACAGCCCGGCGGGAGAGGCGCGATGAACCAGATGACCCTTCCCCGCAGCTACGCCCCCGTCTCCCCCGACGCGCATCCGGGCGACCCTGTGCATGACGCCGAGACGCTGACCGAAGGCGGGCAGCGGGCCGTGATCCGGCTCGGCGACCAGGCCTATCTCCTCCGCATCACGCGGCAGGGGAAGCTTCTGCTCACGAAATGAGGGCCTGATGATCCTCTGTTCCTGCACCGGGATCACGGACCGGGAGGTGCGCGCCGCCGTCGCGTGGATGCGCGCCTCCGACCCGGATACTGTGGTTACTCCCGGTAAGGTCTATCGCGCGCTCGGGCGGCGGCCCGATTGCGGCGGCTGCATCGGCCTGTTCGTGACGACGATGCGCGACGAGCTGAAATCGACCATACCGACCGAATTGCGGGGCCTCCGCAACGGCAGGAATGAAAGGAAAGTGCATGAAGGGCGACCCGAAGGTCATTGAATATCTCAACCGCGCGCTCCGCTCCGAACTGACGGCGATCAACCAGTACTGGCTCCATTACCGGCTCCAGGCTGATTGGGGCGTCGGCAAGCTGGCGAAGAAGAGCCGTGAGGAAAGCGTGGAGGAGATGCACCACGCGGACAAGCTGATGGACCGGATCATCTTTCTCGAGGGCCATCCGAACCTCCAGTCGCTCGATCCGCTCCGGATCGGCGAGACGGTGAAGGAGACGCTGGAATGCGACCTCGCCGCCGAGCATGACGCGCACGCGCTCTACAAGGAGGCGCGGGCCTATTGCGAGAAGGTGGGCGACTATGTCTCCAAGGGGCTCTTCGAGGAACTGCTGGCGGATGAGGAGCACCATATCGACTTCATCGAGACTCAGCTCGACCTGATCGCGAAGATGGGCGAGGAGAAGTATCATCTCCTTAACGCCGACAGCGCGGATACGCCCGAGGCCTGAGGCTCAGCGTCCGGCGCGGAGGCGAGCCGTTTCCGCCTCGTCGATCTCTCCGCCCGGCGCGGCGACGCCGAAGAGTCGGGCGGCTTCCTCCAACGTGTAGCGGCCGAGTCGCACATCCTCGGCCACAAGCGCCGGGTCTCTGGCGAAGGGGTCGCCATACCCCCCGCCGCCGGGCGTGCGGACGCGCACACGGTCCCCGGGCGTGAGGGGAATGTCCTGCGCCTTCGAGAGATGGGGGGGCGTAAAGGGCTCCCCGCCCCGCGTCACGCGCACTTCGTTAGGCGCGCCGGCTTCCCCGCCCCGCACGCCGGGCGGGCCGGCGCGGCCATGGTCCATCACGAAGCTCGCGCGCGCCTCCCCGCGCAAGAGCTCCACCTCGTAGTCGAGCCCGAAGCCGCCGCGCCGCGCCCCCGCGCCGCCGGAGCCTTCGCGGAGGGCGTAGCGGCGGTAGAGGACGGGGAAATTCTGCTCCATGATCTCCACGGGCGGCGCCTTGGATATGCCGATGGTGGAGCAGCCGTTGGCGAGCCCGTCCCCCACCGCGGAGCCGCCATAGCCGCCGCCGGAAATCTGGTACATCACGAAATCGCGGCCCCTTTCCGGGTCGCTTCCTCCGAGGGCGAAGTTGCCGGAGGTGCCGGCGGGCGCCGCCGTGACGCGCGCGGGGAGCGCATCGGCGAGGGCGAGGAACACCGCCTCCGCGATGCGCTGGCTGACCTCCGCCGCACAGCCGGAGACGGGGCGGGGATAGCGGGCGTCGAGGAACGTCCCCTCTGGCCGGATCACCTCCACCGGCGCGAAGGCCCCGGCGTTCAGCGGCGCTTCGGGGAAGATGTGCCGCACGGCGAGATGGACGGAGGAGAGCGTGGTGGCCCAGACCGAGTTCATCGGCCCGCGGCAGGGCGGGCTCGACCCCACGAAGTCGAAGACGAGCCGCCCCTCCGCCTTCACGATCCGGAGCCGGATGGCGAGGGGTTCGTCCACCACGCCGTCGCTGTCGATCCAGGCGACGGAGCGGTATTCGCCGTCCGGTATTTCGGCCAGCCTGGCGCGCATCTCCGCCTCCGCGCGGGCGCGAAGCTCCGCGATGGCGGCGCGGACGGTGTCGTCCCCGTAGCGGTCGAGCAGGGCGGCGAGGCGTTCCTCCCCGATGCGGAGCGCGGCCTCCTGCGCCTTCACGTCGCCGATCCGCTGGTCCGCCACGCGGATGTTGGAGGTGATGATGGAGTATATTTCCCGGTCCAGCACGCCCTTCTTGAAGAGCTTGACGGGCGGGAGCCGCAGCCCCTCTTGCTCCACGGCGGTGGCGGAGGCGGAGAAGCCGCCGGGCACGGCGCCGCCGATATCGGGCCAGTGCCCGGTATTGGAGAGCCAGCAGAAGATCTCCCCCTTTCGCCAGAAGGGCCGGGCGAAGCGCACGTCCATCAGATGCGTGCCGCCGAGATAGGGGTCGTTCATCGCATAGGTGTCGCCCGGCTCCGGCGGCGCGACCTCTCCCGCCTCGATCATCGCGATGAGGCTCCGCGTCGATTCCTGCATCACGCCGACGAAGACGGGGAGGCCGCCGAGCCCCTGCGCGATCAGCGCGCCGTCCGCAGCGTCATAGATCCCGTCCGACCGGTCGTCCGCCTCCGCGATGACCGGGGAGAAGGCGGCGCGGGAGAAGGCGAGGTCCATCTCGTCGCAGATCTGCTGGAGCCCGGCCTGGATGACGGTGAGGGTGATGGGATCGAGGCTCATGCCGCGACCTCGATGAAGATGTTTCCCAAAGCGTCCCCCGCCGCGCGGTCTCCGGGCTCGATCAGCACGGTCGAATCCATCTGGCCGATCACGGCAGGCCCTTCGAGGCGGAATTCGGCCGGGAGCCATTCGCGGCGATAGACCGGCGTTTCACGCCAGGTCCCGTCGAAGAAGACCGGGCGGCGGCCTGTCTCCGCCTCTTTCAGCGAGCTGCGCCGCCCCGCCGGGTCGATCAGGCGCGAGAGGTCGAGCGGGGGGCGGAGGCCGATCACCGAGGTGGAGAGCGAGACGAGGTTGACGCGGGCGCCGGTCAGCTCGATCCCGAACCGCGCGAGATAGGCGGCGGCGAAGCCCTCCCGCAGGGCGTCGAGCGACGGCTCCGGCCCCGCGAGCGGGACGGTCAGGACATGGGACTGCCCGGCGAACTGCATCTCCGCCGCGTGGACATGGCGGCGGGCGCGGATCGGCGCCCGCTCCCGCGCCAAGAGCGCCTCGCCCCGCGCCGCCTGCTCGGCGAGGACGGCGTGCGCCTCCGCGATCTCCAGCGCGTCGAGCGGGCGGTTCAGCGTCGCCGTGAAGTCGTGCCTTATGTCGGCGAGGGCGCAGCCGAGCGCGTTCGTCACGCCGGGGCGGGCGGGGACGAGGACGCGCGGGGCGCCCATCTCCTTCGCCAGCGCCGAGGCGTGAAGCGGCCCGGCGCCGCCGAAGGCGAAGAGCGCGAAATCGCGGGGATCGGCGCCGAGCGAGACGGAGACCATGCGGATCGCGCCGGCCATCTTCGCGTTGGCGACGCGGATCACCGCCGCCGCGGCGCCGGTTGCATCGAGCCCGAGGGGCGCGCCGATCTCGGCCTCGAAGATCGCGGCGACGCGGGAGACGGGGACGCCCCCTTCCACCGATTTCAGCCCCGCCGGATCGAGCCGGCCGAGGAGCAGGTTCGCGTCGGAGATCGTTGGCCGGTCGCCGCCGCGGCCGTAGCAGATCGGGCCCGGAACGGCGCCGGCGCTTTCCGGCCCGATCTCCAGCAACCCCGCCGCGCTGACGCGGGCGACGGAGCCGCCGCCGGCGCCGACCGTCCGCACGTCCACCATCGGCACATGGATCGGGAGCGCATAGTCGAGCTCGATCTCGGAGGAGAGGGCGGGCGCGGCGCCGCGGATGAGGGCGACGTCGGTGGAGGTTCCACCCATGTCGCAGGTGATGAGGTCGGGCGCCCCGGCCGCCTTCCCGATCGCGGCGGCGGCGATGACGCCGGAGGCGGGGCCGGACATGACCGTCTTCGCCGCCTCCCGCGCCACATGGGCGGCGGAGACCATCCCGCCATTGCCGTTCACCACCAGCACGTCCCCGGCGTAGCCGCGCACGGCGAGCGCGGCGCGGAGCGCCGCGAGGTAGCGTTCGAGCAGCGGGTGAACTGCGGCGCTGACTGCGGCGGTCACGCCGCGCTCGTATTCCCGGCTTTCGGAGAGAAGCTCGTGCCCGGCGATCACATAGGGGTTGGGCCAGAGCGCGGCGACGATCTCCGCAGCCCGTTTCTCATGCGCGGGGTTGGCGTAGGAATGGAGGAAGTGGATCACCGCCGCCTCGCAGCCCGCATCGAGCAGCCTCCGCGCCGCGGCCGCGACCGCCGCCTCGTCGAGCGGCGTGACGACGCGGCCCGAAGCGTCCATCCGTTCGGGGACTTCGAGGCGGAGGTCGCGGGGGATGATCGGGCGGTGCGTCCCGGTCATGCCGTAGGGGTTCGGGCGCGTGCGGCGGCCGAGTTCCAGCACGTCGCGGAAGCCCATCGTCGTGATGAGGCCGGTGCGGGCGAAGCGACGCTCCAGCACCGCGTTCGTCGTCGCCGTCGTGCCGTGGACGATGAGGTCGATCTCCGGCCCCGCCGCCCCCGCCTCGTCCAGCGCGGCGAGGACGCCGCCGGACTGGTTCTCCGCCGTCGTCGGCGTCTTGGCGAGGCGGAGCGCGCCCGTCTCCGCATCGATCAGGACGAGATCGGTGAAGGTGCCGCCCACATCGACGCCGACGAGGGAGCCCAATCTACTTTCCCTTCGGGTAGGGCACGCCGATATCCCGCGGCGGCGTCGCCTTGCCGATGAAGCCGGCGAGGAGGACGACGGTGAGGATATAGGGGAGCGCGATCATCAGGTCGGTCGGCGCCGCGCCGATGAAGGGAATCTCCCGCCCCTGAAGCCGGTCCGCCGCCGCGCCGAGGAAGCCGAAGAGGAGGCAGGCGAAGAGGGTGGGCACGGGCCGCCACTTGCCGAAGATCACCGCGGCGAGGGCGATGTAGCCCTTGCCGGCCGACATTTCCCGCCCGAACTCGCCGCCATGGGCGATGGAGAGATAGGCGCCGGCGAGGCCGCAGAAGACGCCCGCGAGCAGCACCGCCTTGTAGCGCATGAGGTGGACGGAGATGCCCGCGCTGTCCACCGCCTCCGGGCTCTCCCCCACCGCCCGGAGGCGGAGGCCGAAGCGGGTTCGGTAGAGGAGGAAGGCCGTCAGCGGCACGGCGAGGAGCGCGACATAGACGAGGATGCGGTGGCCGGAGAGGATTTCGGAATAGAGGTCCCCGATCACGGGCAGGCCCGAAAGCGTCTCCGCCAGCGGCAGGTCGATGACGGGGAGCCGCTCCTCCGCCGTCAGCGAGGGCGTCGCGCCCCCTCGCCGGAAGAGCGCGATGCCGATGGTGACGGTGAGCGCGGAGGCGAGGATGTTGATGGCGAGGCCGGAGATCACCTGGTTGCCGCGCGCCGTGATGCAGGCGAAGCCGTGGAGCGCGGCGAGCAGCACCGCCGTCATCACCGCCGCCATCAGGCCCGCCCAGGGCGAGCCGGTCAGATGCGCGACGGCGGCGGCGGAGAAGGCGCCGGCGAGCATCTTCCCCTCGAGCCCGATGTCGATGACGCCGGAGCGCTCCGAGAGGATGCCCGCCATGCCGCAGAGGATGAGCGGGGTCGCGACGCGCAGCGTGGCGTCGAGCGTCAGCACCAGCTGGAAGAGAAAGTCGCTCACGCCGGCGCCCCCTTCTTCGCCGCGAAGGGGGCGATGAGCCGGGCGACCATCGGCGCGAAGAGATAGGCGAGCGCGCCGGAGAAGAGGATTATGAGCCCCTGGACGACCTGCACCGTCTCCCGCGTGATGGTCTGGAATTCGAAGTCGAGCTCGGTGCCGCCCTGCGTCAGCGCGCCGAAGAGGAGCGCGGCGAGGATGATGCCGACCGGATGGTTCCGCCCCATCAGCGCCACCGCGATCCCCGTGAAGCCGTAGCCGCCGGTGAAATTGAGGACGAGCTTGTGCGGCTCCCCGAGCACGGCGTTGGAGGCCATCAGCCCCGCGAGCCCGCCGGAGAGGAGGAGGGCGAGCACGGTGATGCGCACCGTGTTCATGCCGGCGTATTCCGCTGCGCCCGGGCTCGCGCCCATCGCCCGGAGCGCATAGCCGAAGCGCGTGCGCCAGATGATGAACCAGACGAGCGCGGCGACGGCGAGGGCGATGAGGAGCGAGAGATTGAGCGGGGAGCGCGGCACGACGAGCCCGAGCGCGCCCAGCATCTCGTGCATGTAGGGCATCTGCGCCGCCTCGGCGAAGGGCCGCGTCTCCGGCGCGCCCTGCCCGTCCCGCATCAGGGGGCCGGCGAGGAGCCAGACCATCAGCGAGGCGGCGATGAAGTTGAACATGATCGTCGTGATGACGATGTGGCTCCCCCGCTTCGCCTGAAGCCAGCCGGGAATGAAGGCCCAGGCGGCGCCGAAAAGCGCGGAGAAGATCACCGCGAAGGGGATGAGGAGGAGGCCCGGCAGGAAGCTGTCCGCCATCAGCACGGCGACGCCCGCGCCGAGCCCGCCGAGATAGGCCTGCCCCTCCCCGCCGATGTTGAACATCGCGGCGTGGAAGGCGACGGCGACTGCGAGGCCGGTGAAGATGAAGTTTGTCGTGTAGTAGAGCGTGTAGCCGAGGCCGTTCGTCGTCAGGAACGCGCCCTGGAAAAGGACGGCCATGGCGCGGAACGGGTCTTCCCCGATCGCCGCGATGATGAGACCGGAGACGACGAGCGCGGCGAGGATGTTGAGGAGCGGCAGGAGGCCGATATCGGCCCAGGCCGGCAGGGGTGTATGGTTCACGCGGCTTTCCCCTCCGCCGTCACGCCCGCCATCATCAGGCCGAGGCTGCGCTCGTCGGCGTCCTTGCGGTCGATCAGGCCGGTTTGCTCCCCGTTCGACATGACGAGGATGCGGTCCGCGAGGCTCAGGACCTCTTCAAGCTCGACCGAGACGAGGAGGATGGCGCAGCCCGCCGCCTTCAGGCGCATCAGGCGCTGGTAGATGAATTCGATGGCGCCGATGTCGACGCCGCGGGTCGGCTGGCCGACGAGGAGCACTTTCGGCGCGGCGTCGATCTCCCGCGCCAGCACGAGCTTCTGCTGGTTGCCGCCGGAATATTGCGCGGCGCGGAGCTTCGCCGTGGGCGGGCGCACGTCGAATTCCGCGACATGGCGGGCGGCCCGGGCGGCGATGTGCGCCTTGTCGATGGCGAAGCCGGCGCCCGCCGCCGCCCCGTCCTGAAAGCCGAGGATGCAGTTCTCCTCCCCGTCGAAGGGCAGGATGAGGCCGCGGTGGTGCCGGTCCTCCGGCACATGGGAGAGGCCGAGGGCCCGCATTTCGGCGGGGTTCCGCGGATGGTCGGCGTCGATGATCTCGTTGCCGATCTCGATCTTGCCCGCGCTCGGCGCGGCGATGCCGGCGAGGACGTCCAGCAGTTCGGATTGCCCGTTGCCGGAGACGCCGGCGACGGCGAGCAGTTCCCCGGCCCTGATCTCGAAATCGAGGCCCTTGAGCCGCTCCACCCCCTCCCGGTCGCGGTAGCGGAGGCCGGAGACGCGGAGCGCGGGGGGGCCGGGGGCGATGTCGGGCCGCTCGACATTCAGGAGGACCTTGCGGCCGACCATCAGCTCGGCCAGCTCCTCCCGGCTCGTCTCCGCCGTCGCGCGGTGCGCCACCATCTCGCCCCGGCGCATGACGGAGACCTGATCCGTGAGGGCCATGATCTCCTGAAGCTTGTGGGTGATGAGGAGGATCGTCACCCCCTCGTCCCGCAGCGCGCGGAGGATCTGGAAGAAGCCCTCCGTCTCCTGCGGGGTCAAGACGCCCGTGGGCTCGTCGAGGATGAGGATGCGGGCGCCGCCGCGGAGCGCCTTGACGATCTCCACCCGCTGCTGGAGGCCGACGGGCAGATCCTCCACCTTCGCGTCGGGATCGACGGCGAGGCCGTAATCCCTGCCCATCCGTTCGATCAGCGCGCGGGTGGCGGAGACGGAGGCTTTCAGCAGGAAATCCTTCTCCGCCCCGAGCATCACGTTCTCGAGCACGGTGAAGGGCGCGACGAGCATGAAGTGCTGATGCACCATCCCGATCCCGGACCGGATGGCGACAGCGGAGGAGGTGATCCTGACCGGCTCCCCGCCGATCAGGATGTCCCCCCGGTCCGCCTGATACATCCCGTAGAGGATGTTCATCAGCGTGGACTTGCCGGCCCCGTTCTCCCCGATGATCCCGTGGATGGAGCCGGCCTTCACCTGGAGATGAATGTCCCGGTTCGCGTGGACGGGCCCGAAGGACTTGTCGATCCCCCGGACCTCCAGCGCGAAGGCCGGCGCGCTTGCGTTCAAGCTCAGCTCACGGGGCAGGAATTGTTCGCGTAGTATTCCTCGACCTTGATCTCCCCGGAGATGATCTTGGCCTTCGCCTCCTCGACGGCGGCCTTGATCTCCGGCGTGATGAGCTCGGCGTTGTTCTCGTCCAGCGCCCAGTCCACGCCGCCTTCCGCCGCGCCGAGGACGCGCACGCCCGTCTCGAAATTCCCGGAAGCCGCGTCCTTGAACGTCTCGTAGGCGGCGACGTCCACCCGCTTCAGCATCGAGGTGAGGACGGAGCCGGGGGCCATGCCGTTCTGGTTCGAGTCGACGCCGATGGCGAGCTTGCCCGCGTCCGCCGCCGCGCGGATGACGCCGACGCCGGTGCCGCCCGCGGCGTGATAGACGATGTCCGCCCCGCGGTCGATCTGGCTCCGCGCCAGCTCCGCGCCCTTGGCCGGGTCGTTCCAGGCGGCGGGGGTGGAACCCGTCATGTTCTGGAAGACCTCGATGTTCGGGTTCGTCGCCTTCACGCCCTGCACATAGCCGCATGCGAAGTGGCGGATCAGCGGAATGTCCATTCCGCCGACGAAGCCGACCTTGCCCGTCTCCGACTTCAGCGCGGCGGCGACGCCGACGAGATAGGAGCCCTCATGCTCCTTGAAGCCGTATTGCCGGATGTTCGGCTGGTCGAGCCAGGTCACGTCGATGATGGAGAACTTCGTGTCGGGGAACTCGGCGGCGACCTTGGCGATGGCGTCCGCCTGCGCGAAGCCGACGCCGAGGACGATGGTCGCCCCGCGCTCGGCCATGCGGCGCATCGCCTGCTCGCGCTGCGTCTCCGAGGTCACCTCGAACTCCATCACCTCGATCCCGGTCTCGTCCGAGAACTTCTTGACGCCGTTGTAGACGCCCTCGTTGAAGGATTTGTCGAACTTGCCCCCCATGTCATAGATCACGGCGGGCTTGATCTCCGCGGCGTGCGCCGCGGCGGCTGCGCCGGCGGCGACGAGCGCGGCGGCGGCGAATTTCGTGAATTTCATCATCGTCTCCCTGTCTGCGGCCTCATGGGCGCGCGAAGATCATATGGGGACCATTCCGGGATTTGACCCGACAGTCAATTCCGGTCGCGCGGATCACGTCTGCGGGAACGACGGAGACGGCGCGGCGGCGCGCTGCTAGGGGTGAGGGGCCTCAGAGGAAACCGCTTCATGCTCATCCCACGCAAGCCGACGCCCGACCTTTCGCTGCCCCTGGCCGGCGGGGGGACCTTCACGCTTTCGGCAGAGACATCCCCGCGGGGGACGGTCGTCTGCTTCTACCGCGGCCTGCATTGCCCGCTCTGCGCGACCTATCTCGGCGAGCTTGCGAAGCTGACGCCGGAGTTCGAGGCGCGCGGGGTCGGCACGGTGGGCGTTTCCTCCGATACGGAGGAAAGGGCGGAGGCGATGGCGGCGAAGCTGCCCGCCCCGCTCCGCATCGCCTGCGGGCTGCCGCTGACGGAGGCGCGGGACTGGGGGCTCTACATCTCCACCTCGCGCGGGGTGACCTCGATCGGCGTGGAGGAGCCGGCGCTCTTCTCCGAGCCGGGGCTCTTCATGGTGGGGCCGGACCGGGCGCTCTATTATGGCGCGGTGCAGACGATGCCCTTCGTCCGCCCGCATTTCTCGGAACTGCTGAAGGCGCTCGATTTCGCGATAGAGAAGAACTATCCGGCGCGCGGGGAGTATGTGGGGGCGGTGTGAGGCGGCTCTCGAAGCGATGACCGATCTGGCGGAAACGCGGCGCGCTCCGAGGAGGCCGGCCGACTTGCGAACGGAGCGCGAAGAGCCGCGGCCTACCTCGGGTGGCCGCCTCGGAGCGTTTGGTTTCAGCGGTTTATGGCGTCAGGGCCTCGAACGCCTGCACGTCTTGCGCCGTCGCGATGCGGCCTCCCTGGCGGGAGGGAGGCCGCGGCCCGGTCTGGTCGACCGTGCCAAGGGGCGAACGGACCGCGCCGCGCTTCCGCCCGGCCGATCGAAGGCGGCCGGGCGCCGCTCTACCCTTTCAACCGCTTCGCCCGCATCGCGAGGAGCCGGAGCCGGAGCGCGTTGATCTTGATGAAGCCCTGCGCGTCCTTCTGGTCGTAGGCGCCGGAATCCTCCTCGAAGGTCACGTGCTGCTCGGAATAGAGCGAGCGGTCCGACCAGCGGCCGACGCAGGAGACGCGGCCCTTGTAGAGCTTGAGGCGGACCGTTCCCTGCACATGTTCCTGGCTGTGGTCGATCAGCGCCTGGAGCATCTCCCGCTCCGGCGAGAACCAGTAGCCGAAATAGATCAGCTCCGCATAGCGCGGCATCAGCTCGTCCTTCAGGTGGGCGGCGCCCCGATCCAGCGTGATCGATTCGATGGCGCGGTGGCCTTCGAGCATGATCGTGCCGCCCGGCGTCTCGTAGATCCCGCGGGACTTCATGCCGACATAGCGGCCCTCCACGAGGTCGAGCCGGCCGATGCCGTGCCTGCCGCCGAGCTCGTTGAGGCGGGTGAGCATGGCGGCGGGCGAGAGGGCCTCGCCGTTCAGGCTCACCGGGTCGCCGCGCTCATAGCCGATCTCGATGAGTTCGGGCTCGTCGGGCGCCTTCTCCGGATCGACGGTGCGCTGGTAGACGTAATCCGGCGCCTCCTCGGCCGGGTCTTCGAGCACCTTTCCCTCGGAGGAGGTGTGGAGGAGGTTGGCGTCCACCGAGAAGGGCGCCTCGCCGCGCTTGTCCTTCGGGACGGGGACCTGATGCGCCTCGGCCCATTGGATGAGCTTCGTGCGGCTCGTGAGGTCCCAGAGCCGCCAGGGCGCGATCACCTTGATGTCGGGCTCGAGCGCATAGGCGGAGAGCTCGAACCGCACCTGGTCGTTGCCCTTGCCGGTTGCGCCATGGGCGATGGCGTCGGCGCCCGAGGCGCGGGCGATCTCCACGAGGTGCTTGGAGATGAGCGGCCGGGCGATGGAGGTGCCGAGGAGGTAGAGCCCCTCATAGACGGCGTTGGCGCGGAACATCGGGAAGACGAAATCCCGCACGAATTCCTCGCGCACGTCGACGATGTGGATGTTCTCCTCCTTCACGCCGAGAAGACGCGCCTTCGCCCGCGCCGGCTCCAGCTCCTCCCCCTGGCCGAGATCGGCGGTGAAGGTGACAAGCTCGCAGCCGTATTCGTCCTGCAGCCATTTGAGGATGATCGAGGTGTCGAGCCCCCCGGAATAGGCGAGGACGACTTTCTTCGGGGCGTTCGGGGCGGGCATCTCTTCCTCCGGGCTGGACGCGCGGCGTTTATCGCGCGCCGGGCGGGGTTGCAATCGGCGCGGGGCGGGGGAAGCTGCCGGGGAGAGCGGGGAGGATGCGATGCGTGCGACGTTCGATTTCACGGGCGCGGAGGCGCTCGTCACCGGCGGGTCGGACGGGATCGGCCTCGCCATCGCCCGCGCCTTCCGGGAGGCCGGGGCGGCGGTGACGGTGACGGGGACGAAGGCGCGGGCGGAAGACTATCCGCAGGACCTTTCCGGCTTCCGCTATCTGCCGATGATCGCGGACGACGCGGCGAGCGTGGACGCCGTCGCCGCCGCCTTCCCGGCGCTCGACGTGCTGGTGAACAATGCGGGGACGGCGGTGCGCCCGCCCGAGGCGGCGACGCCGGTGGGCTTCGCGCGGAACATCGAGATCAACCTCAACGCGGTCTATCGGCTGACGGCGGGGCTGAAGCCCGCGCTCGCCGCGCGGAAGGGTTCGGTGGTGAATGTCGCATCGATGACGAGCTACATCGCGGCGCCGCTCATCCCCGGCTACGGCGCCTCCAAGACGGCGATTGTCTCGCTCACGAAGTCGCTCGCGGCGGCCTGGGCGCGGGACGGGATAAGGGTCAACGCCGTCGCGCCGGGCTGGATCGAGACGAAGCTGACGGCGACGCACCGGGAACGCGAGGCGGCGAACGCGGCGATCCTCGGGCGGACGCCGTTCGGGCGCTGGGGGAAGCCGGAGGAGATGGCGGGGCCCGTGCTCTTCCTCGCCTCCGGCGCGGCGGGGTTCGTCACCGGCGTCACCTTGCCGGTGGACGGCGGATACAGCAGCGCATGAGGGCGAGATGGGCTTCGATCTGATCCTGAAGGGCGGGCGGCTTTTCGACCCGGGCGCGGGGCTCGATAGGGTCGCCGATATCGGCTTCGCGGAGGGGAAGGTCGCGGAGATCGGCGACGGGCTTTCCGGCGGGCCGGAGCGGCGCGTGGAGGGTTTCCTTGTCACGCCCGGCCTCATCGACCTTCACACCCATGTCTATTGGCGCGGCGCCTCGCTCGGGATCGACCCGGACGCCTATTGCCGGGCGAGCGCGGCGACGACGCTGGTGGACGCCGGCTCGGCCGGGCCGGGGAACTTCGCCGGGTTCCGGGCGCATGTGATCGAGCGGGCCGAGGCCCGCATCCTCGCCTATCTTCATGTGTCGCATGCAGGCGTCTTCGCCTTCTCGAACCGGATCATGGTGGGCGAGAGCGAGGACATCAGGCTGATGGACCCGGTGACGGCCGCGGAGGTGGCGGAGGCGAACCGGGATGTGATCGTGGGGATCAAGGTGCGGCTGGGCCGGCACGCCTCGGGCGCGCAGGGGATGAACCCGTTCCACCATGCGCTCGACGCGGCGGAGCGGGCGGGGATGCCGCTCATGGTCCATATCGACGAGCCGCCGCCCTCCTATGCCGAGCTCTGCGAGGCGCTGCGGCCGGGGGATGTGCTGACGCATTGCTTCCGCCCCTTCCCCAACAGCCCGCTCGGGCCGGACGGAAAGCCGCGGCGGGAGGCGGTGGCGGCGCGGGCGCGGGGCGTGCTCTTCGACATCGGGCATGGCAAGGGATCGTTCGCGTTCGAGACGGCGCGGGCGATGCTGGCGGGCGGGTTTCCGCCCGACGTGATCTCGACCGACGTCCATGCGCTCTGCATCGACGGGCCAGCCTTCGACATGCAGACGACGATGTCGAAATTCCTCGCAATCGGCATGGGGCTCGACGAGGTCGTCCGCCGCTCCACGACGGAGCCCGCGCGGGCGATCCGGCGGCCCGATCTCGGCACGCTGGCGCCGGGCGCGGCGGGGGACGCGGCGGTGCTCTCGCTGGAGGCGGGGGCGTTCCCGCTGACGGACGTGACGGGCGAGACGGTGACGGCGGGGGAGCGGCTCTTCGTGCGGGGGACCGTGCTCGGCGGGCGCTGGCTCGACGCGCTGTGAACCGGGCGGAGTTCGACGCCTTCTGCGGGGGCATGAAGGGGGCGGCGCATGTGGTGCAGTGGGGCGGCTCCTCCGTCTGGAAGGTGGGCGGGAAGGTCTTCGCCATTCATGCGGACTGGGGGAAGCGCGGGGAGGGGGTTGTGCTCAAGCCCTCGGAGTTTCTCGGCGAGGTCTGGCGGGGGGCGGCGGGGGTTTCGCCGGCGCCGTATCTGGGGAAGAACGGCTGGCTCCTGATCGCGCCGGGGGCGATGGGGGCGGGGGAGTTGGGGGATCTGATCCGGGCGAGCCACGGGCTGGCGGCGGCGAAGCTGACGCGGAAGGTGAGGGAGGGGTTGGGGGTTTAGGGGGTGTTGTCGCCCTTCGGGCGGGATCCAGGGCGGGGCCGAGGGTTTGAGGCGGCTTCGTGCATGATGCCTATGGCGATTTCGTATTCGACGCGGAATTTCGCGAGGATGGATTGCGCCCAGACGAACGCGTCCCAACTGACGGCTGCGGCTTGGGCGAGGAGCGCGGCGCCGTGCTCATAGGCGAAATTGCCGATCACACCGCCGACGGCATCATCGACAATCTTAACCGCGACCGAACTCACAACGACGACCATCGCGTTTAACGCGAGAACGACCCTAGTCCCGGATAGCCTGTCATCCACGCCCGGGCGTAGGGTTTCGCGGGCCGTCTCCTGCACTACGAGGGCGAAAGGCGAGTCTTGTCTCTGAACCGCCTCCAGCATCCGCGTCTCGGCTTCGGTCTCTGCGGCAGAGCGTCGTTCGTCGCGGTCAGCCTTCTGCCGTTCGTTCAGCGTGCGGACGCCTTCATCGGCGAAGGTTACGCCGGGGACGGCGTTCAGGACCGCCTCCAGCGTCGTCACGGTTTCAGCGTCGAACCGATCCTCCCTTGCCTCCCGGTTGTCATAGACCCGGCGGAGCCTTTGGAAGGAGAGGTGGAGGCTGACCATGTTGAGGTCCGCCACTTCGCCCGCGCTCCGCTCCAGCAATATCGTGGCGAGGCGATAGAGATCGTCATGCCGGTTGCCCTTGCGGCGCAGCTCCTCCAGCAGGTCGCGGAGTTCGGCCAGGGCCGCCTCCGTCACCGGGTCGCTGGCGACGCTGCGGGCGCGGAAGGTGAAGCCCTGCTCCGACCAGACCAGCGGCAGGGCCGGGTCCTGCTCCGGCGGGATGGGCGCCCGCCCGATGGGCTGCGGCGGGCTGCCGTCCGGCGTGGCTTCGGGGGTGTAGGACTCCGGCCAGGGCGGGAGGGTTCGCAGATAAGCGAGGGTTTCGCGAGCGCGTTCCGGTGGGTCTTCGATCCGAGAAATTGCCGAGAGACGCGCGTCGCGCTCAGTGGCGCGGGTAAAGCGATAGAAAAGGCCATTTGTCGCGCCCGCGTCGCCTAGATGCGTTAGCCGTGCGACAGGGCGCAAGTCGATTACCTGTGTTCTATTGAAGTAAAGGCTCTGTAGGCTGGTTAATGCGGCAAGCGGAGCCAGGTCGCTAACTTGAGTGTTGTCAACGTCGAGTTTCAACAAGCCGGTCAGCCCCCCGAGCGGCGCGAGGCTACTGACACGTGTATTTTCAAGAATGAGCTCGCGCAGACCAGTCAACGCGGCGAGCGGCGCGAGATCGCTGACCCGCGTATTTTTGAGATTGAGTTCTTGCAGGCCCGTCAGCGCGGCGAGCGGCGCTAGGTCGCTGACCTGTGTGTCGTCGAGCCGTAGGCTCCGCAGGCCCGTCAGCGCGGCGAGCGGCGCTAGGTCGCTGACCTGTGTGCCGTCGAGCCGGAGGCTCCGCAGGCCCTTCAGCTCGGTCAGTTCCGGCAGAAGCCTTTCAAGCACGCCGAAAGGCTCGTTTCCATAGAAATCGCTGAGGTCGAGAGACAGATGCGTCCCGCCCGCCTTCGCGACGCGGGCGATTTTATTCTGCGCGGCCTGATAGGCTTTTTCCGCCTCGTTCATGGAACCGACCGACCCTCCGCGCCCGGACCGTCCGGCGACCCCTCCACCATGCACTAGGGCGGGGGGGTGCGGAAGCGTTTCGGTTCGGTCAGTGGGGTTTCGGCCGGGGCGCCTCTTCCCGGATGGCGCCCCTCCCCCCTCCCTGAAGGGCGTGGGGAAGCGCGGGCGGGGCGCTGCGCCTTTCCGGGCCGGGCCCCGGCGCGAGCGGGGCGGGGAGGGGCGCGGCTTCGCTCGGGAGGGCGGTTCGGGGCGGTTGGTCTCAGCGGTTTATGGCGTCAGGGCCTCGGGCGGTTGCGCGGCTTGAGACGGTGTGATGCGGCCTCCCTGGCGGGAGGGAGGCCGCGGCCCGGGCTGGTCGCCCGGGCCGAGGGGTGAGCGGGGAGCGCGGCGCTTTCGCCCGGCCGGGGGCTTCGGCCTAGCCTCGCCCCAGCCGCGCCAGCGCCTCCCGCGCCAGCCGCTCCACGATCTCGCCCGTCCCCTCCTCCCGCGCGAGGAAGGGGGCCTGGCCGGACCAGAGGGACATTAAGTCGGGGCTGCCGGCCTTCGCGCTGGCGGCGCGGAGGGGGGCGGTGAGGGGGTTCATCAGGGGGAAGTCGGCGGGGGGCTGAGCGCCCATTTCGGCCATGTAGCGGTTGCGGACGCCGCGGGCGGGGCGCCCCGAAAAGGCGGCCGTCACCGCCGTATCCGCCCCGTCAGAGGCGCGGAGGGCGGCGCGGTGGGGCTCCGCGATGCGGCTTTCGGGGGAGAGGAGGAAGGCGGTGCCGAGCTGGGCGCCGGCGGCGCCGAGCATCATCGCGGCGGCGATGCCCCGCCCGTCCCCGATCCCGCCCGCGGCGATGACGGGGACGCTCACCCGGTCCACGATGGCGGGGACGAGGGCGATGGCGCCCATCTCCCCCCATCCCTCCCGCTCGTCATGGACGCCGCGATGGCCGCCGGCCTCCCATCCCTGGGCGATCACCGCATCCGCCCCCGCCGCCTCCAGCGCGACGGCCTCGGCGGGGGATGTGGCGGAGGAGAGGATGAAGATTCCCGCCGCCTTCAGCGGGGCGAGAAGGTCGGGCGCGGGGAGGCCGAAATGGAAGGAGACGGCCGCGGGCCGCGCCTCCAGCACGAAGGCGAGGCGTTCCGCGTCGAAGGGCGGGGTCGCCGCGGGTTCGGGGACGGGGCCGAGGGCGAATTCGTCGTAGAAAGGGCGAAGCCGCTCCCGCGCCGCCGCCTCCCGCGCCGCGTCGCGCGCTGGCGGGCGGTGGCAGAAGAAGTTGAGCGCGAGGGCGCCGTTCGTCGCCGCCCGCGCCTCCGCCCATTCGGCGCGCATCTGGGGAAGCGTCAGGAGCGGGGCGGCGACGGAGCCGAGGGCGCCGGCGTTGGCGGCGGCGGCCGCCATGGCGGGGGAGGAGGCGCCGGCCATCGGCGCCTGCACGATCGGGTGACGGAGGCCGAGCCGCTCGATCAGCCGCCCGTCAGGCCACATCAGCTTTCCACGGCCTCGGAGCAGGAGAGGGGCTCACGCTCCACGATGCGCTCCACCGTCTGCTCCTCGCCGTCCTCCACGCCGATCACGACGATGGACTCGCCGCGCTTCACATGGCGGAAGCAATGCAGCTCCCCGGCGAAGGCGAAGCAGTACTGATCCTCAGCGAAGGCCCAGCGCCCCTCGGCGCAGGCGCCGTTGGGGAAGCGGAAGATCACGTCGCCGGCCTCGTTGACGTAATATTCGCGGCCGAAAAGCTCCCCGTCCTTGTAGTAGTAGAGCGTCTTGCCCGTGGTGAGCGCGCGCCAGGCCTCGGGCGGGATCGGCTCGTCCGCGCCGGAATGGGCGGCGCCGGCGGCGAGGAGCCCCGCGGCGATGAGGCTGGAAGCGATGATGCGGAAGCGGCGCATGGGGACCTCCCTGTCTCGGACAAGCTAAGCAAATCCGGCCGCGCCGCGCCAGCCCGCTTGTTGCGTCACGTTGCGTCGCGGGGGAGGGGCGGGTGCCGTGCGGGCGGGGGCGACCCGGAGCGCGCGTTGCGCAATTTTCGGGGTTTTTCGCGGCGGAGGCGGAAAATTCCGCATAGCGCCATGATTCAAAAGGGCTATTCGCCACGAATCACGATATTACAAGCGTATTACACGCGTATTACAAACGTATTGCAGATTCACGCGGATCGCGGTCCGGCGGGGGGATCAGGCACGGAAGCGAACAGATTTCAGGCCATGCGCGAGCATAGCCTCGGGACATGAAGATACGGTTGACGCCCTGCGCGCGCTCCGCTCCCGAACCGCGCTGCTGGACAGGGGCGCCCGCCTTCGGATTTATTCCGCCGCAAAGAAGCGGGGAGGCCGGGCGATGGAACAGGGCGGAAAGACGATCGACGAGGCGTTCAGGGCTTCGGCCGGGCGCTGGCCGGAGACCGCCTTCCTGATCGCGCCGGCCGAGGGCGGCGGCGTCCCGCGCGAGACGAGCTATGGCGAGGCGGCGGAGATCGTCTCCCGCTGGGCCGGGCTCCTCTCGGCGGCGGGATACGGGCACGGGCACCGGGTGGCGATGCTGGTCGGCAACCGGCCGGAATTCCTGCTCCTGAAGCTCGCGCTGGCGCGGGTCGGCGCCTCCATGGTTCCGGTCAACCCGGATTACCGGCCGGCGGAGCTCGCCTATCTGCTGGAGGATTCGGGCGCCGATCTCGCGATTTCGGAGGCGTCGCGGCGGGCGCTGATGGAGGCGGGCGTGGCGGAGGCGAAGGTGAAGCCCGCCATCGCGCTGCTGGAGGAGATGGAGGCGGGTCTGCCCCCGGCGCCGCGCCCCGCGCCCATGCCGGGCGGGCCGGGGCCCGAGAGCGAGGCGAGCCTCCTCTACACCTCCGGCACGACGGGGCGGCCCAAGGGCTGCATCCTCAGCCATGAGAGCGAACTCATGTATGGCGAGAGCTATCTCATGATGCCGGACCCGATCCGCCTCCGCCATGGCGACCGGGTGATGAACCCGCTGCCGCTCTTTCACGCCAATGCCGGGGTGATCTGCTTTCACGGGCTGATGCAGGCGGGGGCGGCGCATGTGATCCCGCCCCGCTTCTCCATGACGACCTGGTGGCGGGACATAAGGGACACGGAGGCGACGCTCTTCCATTATCTCGGCGTCGTCATGTCCGTCATCATGGCGGAGAAGGAAGCGGGGCGCGGCGATGCGGGCAAGCTCCGCGCCGCGCTCGGCGCCGGGATCGAGCCGGCGCTGCACGGGCCGTTCGAGGAGCGGTTCGGGATTCCCGCCGTCGAATGCTGGGGCATGACGGAGATGTGCCGCGCGATCTTCATCGCGGAGGAGCCGCGGCTGATCCACACCCGCGCGATCGGGCGGGGGCGGCCCGGGCTCGAATGCCGGATCGTGGACCGGGAGGACCGCGAGGCCCCGCGCGGGGCGCCGGGGGAGCTTGTCATCCGCCATTCGGAGGCGACGCCGCGGCGCGGATTCTTCTCCGGCTATCTCAACAAGCCGGAGGCGACGGAGGAGGCCTGGCGCGGCGGCTGGTTCCATACCGGCGATACGATGTCGATGGACGAGAGCGGGATGATCTATTTCATCGACCGCTCCAAGAACATCATCCGCCGCTCGGGCGAGAACATTGCGGCGGCGGAGGTGGAGAACTGCCTTTTCGAGGATGCGCGCGTCTCCGCCGTCGCCTGCATCGCGGCGCCGGACGAGGTGCGGGAGGAGGAGGTGATGGCCTGCATCGTGCTGAAGCCCGGCGCTGAGCCGGGCGAGGCGACGGCGCGGAGCCTCTTCGACCACGCCTTCCGCCGCATCTCCTATTTCAAGGCGCCGGGCTGGATCCGGTTCATGGACGAATTGCCGGTGACGGGGACGCAGAAGGTGGTGAAGCACCGGATCTTCGCCGAGGGGGAGGACCCGCGGGCGGGGGCGTTCGACTTCCGGGGGTTGAAGAAGCGGGGGTGAGGGGGGCCGTCATGGCGGAACCGCCTTCGCGCCGGACAGGCCGCCCGAGGGTAGAGCGGCGCGGGGAGGGCCGCGCACTCCCTCGGGAGGGCGCTTCGAAACGACTGATCCTCGCGGTTTATGGCGCCATGAACCCCTACGTTTGCGCCGTTTCCGCCGTCGCGATGCGCCCTCCCTGGGGGGAGGGAGGGCGCGGCCCGGGCTGGTCGCCCGGGCCAGGGTTTGCGGGGAGCGGCGCGCCTGAGCCCGGCCGGGTCGATCCGCGCCCGCCCCCCGCGTTGCAATCCCCCGCCCCGCCGATTATCTGACGCGGACGCGCGCCGCGCCCCCCCGGAGAGCCGCATGAACTGGATTTCCAACTACGTCCGGCCCAAGATCAACTCGCTCTTCTCCCGCCGCGAGATGCCGGAGAATCTCTGGGCGAAATGCGAGGGTTGCGGGCAGATGATCTTCCACCGGGAGATGGCGGAGGGCCTGTCCGTCTGCCCCTCCTGCGACCATCACATGGCGATCCGGCCGCGGGACCGGATGACGGCGCTGTTCGACGGCGGCGTCTTTGTCGAGATCAAGGTCCCCGAGGCGCCGGCGGACCCGCTGCAGTTCCGCGACCAGAAGCGCTATCCCGACCGGCTGCGCGAGGCGCGGAAGACGACCGGGGAGCATGAGGCGATGCTGGTCGCGCAGGGCGCGGTCGGCGGGGTTCAGACCGTCGTCGCCGCGCAGGATTTCAGCTTCATGGCGGGCTCGATGGGCGTGGCCGTCGGCAATGCGCTGATCGCGGCGGCGGAGGCGGCGACGCGGGCGGGCGCGCCGCTCGTCGTCTTCTGCGCGGCGGGGGGCGCGCGGATGCAGGAGGGCATCCTCTCCCTCATGCAGATGCCGCGGACGACCGTGGCGCTGGAGATGGTGAAGGAGGCGGGCCTGCCCGTCATCACCGTGCTCACCCATCCGACGACGGGCGGCGTGACGGCGAGCTACGCCATGCTCGGCGACGTGCAGATCGCGGAGCCGGGCGCGCTGATCTGCTTCGCGGGGCCCCGCGTGATCGAGCAGACGATCCGGGAGACGCTGCCCGAAGGCTTCCAGCGGGCGGAATACCTCCTCGAGCACGGGATGCTCGACATGGTGGTGGACCGGCGGAAGATGCGGGACGAGCTGGCGAAGCTCCTCCGCCTCCTCCTCCGCCTGCCGCCGCGCATCCATGGCGACCTGCCGGCGCCGACGCCGGAGCCCGCCGCCGCGCCGGCCCCCGCGCCCGCCCCTCTGAAGGGGAGCGGCGCTTGAGCGCCGGGCCTTCCGGCTCCGACGCGATCCTCGACCGGCTGCTGACCCTCCACCCGAAGATCATCGACCTGACGCTGGACCGGCTGGAGCGGCTGCTCGCCATCCTCGGCCATCCGGAGCGGGCGCTGCCGCCCGTCGTCCACATCGCGGGGACGAACGGCAAGGGCTCCACCCTCGCCATGATCCGCGCGGGCGTGGAGGCGGCGGGGATGAGTGCGCATGCCTACACCTCCCCCCATCTCGCGCGGTTCCACGAGCGCATCCGGCTTTCGGGCGCGCTGATCGGGGAGCCGGAGCTTTCGGCGCTGCTGGAGGAATGCGAGGCGGCGAACGGGGGCGCGCCGATCACCTTCTTCGAGATCACGACGGCGGCGGCCTTCCTCGCCTATGCCCGCCAGCCGGCGGACTGGCTGCTGCTGGAGGTCGGGCTCGGCGGGCGGCTCGACGCGACGAATGTCGTCGCGCGGCCGCGGCTCACGGTCATCACGCCGGTCTCCTATGACCACCAGCAATATCTCGGAGAGACGCTGGCCGAGATCGCCTTCGAGAAGGCGGGCATCCTGAAGCGGGGGGTGACCTGCATCGTCGGCCCGCAGGAGGACGAGGCGCTGGAGGTCATCGAGGCCCAGGCGGCGCGGGTCGGCGCGCCGCTGCTGATATCGGGGCGGGACTGGACTTGCGGGTTCGAGGCGGGGCGGCTCGTCTATCGCGACGGGGCGGGGCTGCTGGACCTCGATCCGCCCGCGCTGCCCGGCGCGCATCAGGCGGAGAATGCGGGGGCCGCGCTCGCCGCGCTCCGCGCGCTCGGGATCGCGGACGAGGCGGCCTCGCGCGCGCCGGCGGAAGCGGAATGGCCGGCGCGGATGCAGCGGCTCCGGACCGGCGCGCTCGCAGAGGCGGCGAAGCGCGCAGGCGCGGAATTGTGGCTCGACGGGGGGCACAACGTCGCCGCCGGGTTCGTCATCGCGCGGCATTTCCGGGGCCTGCCGGAGGCGGAGACGCATCTCATCTGCGGGATGCTCGACACGAAGGACAGCGCGGGCTTCTTCCGCCATTTCGCGGGCGTCGCCGCGCGGCTCCACGCCGTCGCCATTCCGGGCTCCGCTTCCGGCGTGCCGCCGGAGCGGCTGGCGGAGACGGCGCGAGGGGCGGGGCTGAATGCGGGGGCGGCGGCGAGCGTCGAGGCGGCGCTGGAGGCGGCTTTGGCGGCGGGGGCGCGGCGCGTGCTGATCTGCGGCTCGCTTTATCTCGCCGGGTCGGTGCTCCGCGACGGCGCGGGCTGACGGACGAGGCGCGCGACGAGGCGGCGGACGAGCGGCGCGACGACGAGGATCGTCGGGAAGGCGACCGCCCAGGCCGGGAGCCAGGCCGCCATCCAGAACCCGCCGAACCCTTCCACCGGGCCGAGCGCGCGGAGCGTCGCGACGCCCGAGACGAGGAAGGACATGAGGCCCGAGACGATCAGGCCGAAGAGGAAGGGGGCGTAGCGGGGATGCATGGGTTCGCTCCGGCGGGTCCGCGAAGCGCATAGCCGCCATGCGCGCCGCCCCGCAAGGGCCGGGTTGCCGCGGCGCGCCCCGCCGCATAAGCGGGAAGCATGGGACAGGACCGCCCCCTCCTCGGGATCATGCTGATGCTCGGCTTCTGCGCCCTCGCGCCGATGGGGGACGCGATGGCGAAGCTGGTGGGGGAGACGATCCCGCTCCTGATGCTCCTCCTCTGGCGCTTCGCGGTGCAGGCCGTGCTGCTGCTCCCCTTCGCGGTGAGGGACCTGGGCGGCCTTTCCGCGCGGGTCTGGCGGCTGACGGCGCTGAGGACGGCGCTCCACATCGTCGGCATCGGGGCGATGTTCGCCTCGCTCCGCTTCCTGCCGCTGGCGGATGCGGTGGCGATCGCCTTCGTCATGCCGTTCATCATGCTGCTGCTCGGCAAGTATTTCCTGAACGAGGAGGTCGGCCCGCGGCGGCTTTCGGCCTGCGCGGTCGGCTTTCTGGGCGTGATGCTGGTGGTGCAGCCGAGCTTCGCGGAGGTGGGGGCGCCGGCGCTGCTGCCGCTGCTCGTCGCGGTCGTCTTCTCCTTCTTCATGCTGGTGACGCGGCAGGTGGCGCGGGAGGCGGCGCCGGTGACGCTGCAACTGCTCTCGGGGCTGATGGGGGCGCCGGCGCTCCTCGCGCTCTGGCTGGTCTTCGGCGGGCTGCACCCGGACATCGCGATCCGGGCGCCGGAGGGGCGGGAGCTGACGCTGCTGCTCGCCATCGGCGGGCTCGGGACCTTCGCGCATCTCCTGATGACCTGGAGCCTGCGCTTCGCGCCCTCGGCGACGGTGGCGCCGATGCAGTATCTGGAGATTCCCTTCGCGACGCTGATCGGCTGGATCGTGTTCCGCGACCTGCCGAACGGGCTCGCGGCGCTCGGCATCCTGATAACCGTGGGGGCCGGGCTCTATGTGATCGCGCGGGAGCGGGCGACGGCGCGCGCGGCGCGGACGCCGGCGCCGCCGGCGGCGTGAGGGGGCGTCCGCGGCATCCGCTTGCGTTCCGGCCGCTCGGCTCGTCAATCGTCCTCGGGAGCGCCCGGCCGATCCGCCCGCCCCCGAGGCGGCGCGCTACCCCTCGATGGCGGAGAAGATCGCCACGCGGCGCATCACCTCGCGGATGCGGCCGAGGAGGCGGAGGCGGTTGAGGCGGGTTTCGGGCTCGGGCGCGTTCACGATCACCTTTTCGAAGAAGGCGTCGATGGGCGCGCGGAGCCCGGCCATCGCCTCCATCGCGGCGGCGAAATCCTCCCGCTCCAGCGCCGGGCCGATGGCGGCCTCCGCCGCGTCGAGCGCGGTGAAGAGCGCCTGCTCCTCCGGCTCGCGGGCGAGGGCGGGGTCGGGCGCGCCCTCCGTCGCGGCCCCGTCCTTCTTCGCCTCGGCGGCGACGATGTTCGAGGCGCGCTTGTAACCTGCGAGGAGGTTCGCGCCCTCCTCGGTGGCGAGGAAGGCCTGAAGCGCGCGGACGCGGGCGACGAGGAGCACGAGATCGTCCTGCCCGCCGAGGCGGAAACAGGCGTCGATCACGTCATGCCGGACGCCTTCGCCGCGGAGATGGACTTTCAGGCGGTCGGCGAAGAAGGCGAGGAGGTCAATGTTCTCAGGATAGGCAGTCACAACATCCGACCTACCTGGCTCTCCCGAGAACACGACCATATCGCTAACTTCGGCAACTGCAGTTCGCCTTGCTTCGCTCAAGCTCTCTCTGACAAGTTCCCTGTTTGCCCCGGATGTTTGTTCCGCTCGATCAAGCGCTTCGTTTTTTTCAATGAGCTGTCTTGCCACGCGGCCTCGAACAAAATCGAAGTGCGCGCGATGGAAGCAAGGGACCAGCGGAAGCCGGAGCTGCGACTTCGTTAGTATTAGCACCACCCCCAAAGCCGCCCGCCGCAGCGCAAACGGATCCTTGCTCCCCGTGGGCTTTTCTTCAATCGCCCAGAACCCGGCGAGCATGTCGATCTTGTCCGCCAGCGCCACCGCCACGGAGACCGGCGCCGTCGGAACCGCGTCCGAAGGCCCGAGCGGCGCGTAGTGTTCCCGCGCCGCTGCGGCCACGTCGCCGGCCAGCCCCGCGGCCTTGGCGTAGTATTCCCCCATGACGCCCTGCAATTCGGGGAACTCGCCGACCATTTCCGAGGTCAGGTCCGCCTTGCAGACCATCGCGGCCTGTGCCGCCGTCTCCGGGTCCGCGCCGACCATCGGCGCGATTTCCCGCGCCAGGGCGGCGATGCGCTTTACGCGGTCGGCCTGCGTGCCGAGCTTTGAGTGGAACGTCACATTCTCCAGCTTCGCGCCGAGCGCCTCCATGCCCCCGCGCTCGACGGTGCGGAGGTCGTTCTCCCAGAAGAAGAGCGCGTCGGAGAGACGCGCCGCCAGCACCCGGAGGTTGCCCTTCAGGATCGTCGCGCCGCCATCCGGCGCCTCGATGTTGGCGACGGTCACGAAGCGCTCGATCCGGCCCGTCTTCGGGTTGCGGAGGGAGAAGAACTTCTGGTGTTCCTTCATCGAGGTGCGGAGCACTTCGGGGGGGAGGCCGAGGAAGCGCTCCTCGATCTCGCCCATCAGCGCGACCGGCCATTCGACGAGCCCGGCGACCTCGGCCAGCAGCCCTTCATCCTCCACTACCTCCATGCCGGCGGCGAAGGCGAGGTTGGCCATGTCCGCCCGGATGCGGGCGCGGCGCTCCTCCGGGTCGAGCACCACTTTCGCGGCGAGGAGGCGCTTCGCGTAATCGTCGAAGTCGCGCGGGGCGAAGCGGGCGGGGGCCATGAAGCGGTGGCCTTCCGTCTCCCCGCCGGAGGCGACGCCGCCGATCCCGAAGGGAACCACGTCCGTCCCCGCCTCGTCGGAAAGGATGCAGAGGATCGAGCGGAGCGGGCGCACCCAGGTGAGGTCCCCGCTGCCCCAGCGCATGGAGCGCGGCCAGGGGAAGGCGCGGATGACTTCCGGCGCGATCTCCGCGATGACTTCCGCGGCGGGGCGGCCCGGCGCCTCGATCACGGCGAACCAGACCTCGCCCTTCTTGTCCGCCCGCTTCTCCAGCCTGTCGCGGGTGAGGCCGGTGGAGCGGAGGAAGCCTTCGAGCGCGGCCTCCGGCGCGTCCGTCCGCGGCCCTTTCCGCTCCTCCCGCACCGGCATGGTCGCCTTCGGCAGGCCGGTGACGGAGAGGGCGAGGCGGCGGGGCGTGGCGAAGGCGGCGGCGGCGGCATAGGTGAGGCCGCGCGCGACCATCGCCTCGGTGAAGAGGCGCTTCAGATCCTCCGCCGCGCGGGCCTGCATCCGGGCCGGGATTTCCTCGGAAAAGAGTTCGAGCAGGAGGTCGGCCATGTCATTCGGTCCTCGGTGGGCAGCCTTCGGGGAGCGGGTCCCCGTCAAAGGCGGCCTTGCCGCATCGGTTGATCTGCCGCCATTCATAGGCGCGCCCGTCCGGATAGGAGGCGACGATCCGGTCGAACCCGTAGGGCTCGTTGAATTCCGCGAGGATCGCGCGGGCGCGGCCGGCGCCGAGATCCTGCGCGATGCGCTCCGCGTCGAAGCAATCGAACCAGCCGGGGGCGACGAGCGGATCGGCCCCGGCGGCCTCCGGCCCGTCCAATCCCTCGGCGCGGAAGCAGCCGCGGAGCTTCAGCGGGGAGGAGGCGGCGTCGATCCCCTCGTAATGGGCGACGGGAATGGTCTCCCCCGCCACGAGGACGGATTGCACGCCCTCGACGGTCACGTAATGCCCGCGCGTCTGGAACCACCAGAGCGTGGCGCCGAAGAGGAGCGCGAAGGCGACAAGCCCGCCGGCGAGGTAGCGACCGTTCATGTCAGCGCCCTTCGGAATATGCGGTGAGGGCCGCGCACTCCCTCGGGAGGGCGCTTTGGAGCGAATGGGCGAAGCGGTTTATGGGGCCATCATCTACGACGGTTGCGCGTCTCGCGACGTCGCGATGCGCCCTCCCTGGGGGGAGGGAGGGCGCGGCCCGTGCTGGTCGCACGGGCCAGGAGGGGAGCGGGGCGCGCGTTCTCTGCATCATCACGCCGCCCGCCCGGCTTCCGTTGTCAGGAACGCGTCGGCGCAGAGCTTCGCCAGCGCGCGGACGCGGGCGATATAGGCCTGCCGCTCGGTCGGGGAGATGACGCCGCGGGCGTCCAGCAGGTTGAAGATGTGGCTCGCCTTGATGCACTGGTCATAGGCGGGATGGGCCATCGCGATCTCCCGCCCCGTCTTCGGATCGGTCGCCGGGGCTTCGATCGTGCGGCGGCATTCGGCCTCCGCATCCTCGAAATGGCGGAGGAGGGCATCCGTATCCGCCTGGTCGAAATTCCAGCGGCTGTATTCCCGCTCCGTCTGGCGGAACACGTCTCCGTAGTGAAGCGGAATGGGCGCGTCGGGCGCGTTGAAGGGCATGTCCATCACATGTTCGACGCCGAGCACATACATGGCGAGGCGTTCGAGGCCGTAGGTCAGCTCGCCCGAGACGGGGCGGCATTCATGGCCCGCCACCTGCTGGAAATAGGTGAACTGGCTCACCTCCATCCCGTCGCACCAGACCTCCCAGCCGAGCCCGGCGGCGCCGAGGGTGGGGCTTTCCCAGTCATCCTCGACGAAGCGGACGTCATGCAGCGCGAGGTCGATGCCGATGGCTTCGAGGCTGCCGAGATAGAGCGCCTGAAGGTCCGGCGGGCTCGGCTTGATGATGACCTGGAACTGGTAATAATGCTGAAGGCGGTTGGGGTTGTCCCCATACCGCCCGTCCGTCGGCCGGCGCGAGGGCTGGACATAGGCGGCGGCCCAGGCCTTCGGGCCGAGGCTGCGCAGCGTCGTCGCCGGGTGGAATGTGCCGGCGCCCACCTCCATGTCATAGGGCTGCAGCACGGCGCAGCCCTTGCCGGCCCAATAGGTCTGGAGCCGCAGGATGATCTCCTGAAAGCTTGTCGGCTGCTGCTGCATAGGGCCGCTCCTCTTGTCGCGCCTCCTCTACAGGCGGGCAAGCGGCTGGACAAGGGCGCGGGGCTTCGCTAGGCGGGGATGACTGACAGGAACGCTCAGGAACCGATGGCCTTCATCGACGCCGCCCGCGCCGCAAGAAGCCGGCTCCCCGATCTCTGGACGCTCGGCGCGCTGCTGATCGCCGCGGCGATCCTGACGCCGATCTTCGCCGTGGGCTGGATGGCCTTCTTCCCGCGGGAGAATATCTGGCCGCATCTGCTGGCCACCGTGCTGCCCGGCTATGTCTGGAACTCGGTCATCCTCATGGCGATGACGGGCCTCGGCGCCGCGATGATCGGGACGGGCGCGGCCTGGCTGACGGTGATGACCGACTTCCCCGGAAGGCGGTTCTTCGACTGGGCGATGCTCGCGCCGCTCGCCGTGCCGGCCTATATCGGGGCCTATGCGCTGACCGATTTCCTCGAATATTCGGGGCCGGTGCAGGTGGGCCTGCGGGAGCTTTTCGGCTGGCGGGACAGCCGGGACTACTGGTTCCCGGAGATCCGCACGATCTGGTCCGCCGGGTTCGTGCTGACGCTCTCGCTCTATCCTTACGTCTATCTCCTCGCGCGGGCGGCGTTCCGCGAGCAATCCGTCTGCGCGCTGGAGGTCGCCCGCTCGCTCGGCTGCGGGCCGTGGGAGACGTTCTTCCGCGTCGCGCTGCCGCTCGCCCGGCCGGCGGTGGCCGCCGGGGTCGCGGTCGTGATGATGGAGACGCTGAACGATTTCGGCGCGGTGGATTACTTCGCGGTCAGGACGCTGACGGCCGGGGTCTTCTCCGTCTGGCTCGAAGGGTCGAATGTGGGCGGGGCGGCGCAGATTTCCTGCGTCATCCTCGTCTTCGTGCTGCTCCTGATCGGGCTCGAGAGCGCGGGGCGGCGCGGGCGGCGGTTCCATTCCCTCTCCCGCCGCTACCGGCCGATCGAGCGGACGCGGCTCGCGGGCTGGCGCGGGCGGGCTGCCTGCCTAGCCTGCGCGGCGCCGCTGCTCTTCGGCTTCGTGCTGCCGATGCTGGTGATCGGGGCGCGGGCGCTGGAACGGCCGGAGGGCTGGCTCGCCCCGGCCTTCCACGAGGCGGCGGTCCGCACCGTCTGGCTCGGCGCGGCGGCGGCGCTGATCGCGGTGACGGCGGGGCTCTTCCTCGCCTTCGGCGCGCGGCGGGCGGAGGGGCGGGCGCCCGTTCTCATCGCGCGGGCGACGATGATCGGCTATGCGGCGCCGGGGGCGGTTCTGGCGGTCGGCGTCCTCATTCCGCTCGCGGCGCTGGACCGGACGATCCATTACACGATGCTCGACCTCTTCGGCTTCGGGACGGGGTTGCTGCTGACCGGCTCGGCGGCGGCGGTGATCTTCGCCTATGTCGTGCGGTTCAACGCCATCGCCTATGGCGCGCTCGACGGCGCGCTGGGGCGGGTCACGCCCTCGATGGACATGGCGGCGCGCACGCTCGGCTCGGGGCCGGGCGGGGCGCTGCGGCGGGTGCATCTGCCGATCATCTCCGGCTCGATGGCGACGGCGGCGATCCTGATCTTCGTCGATGCGGTGAAGGAATTGCCGGCGACGCTGATCCTTCGCCCGTTCAATTTCTCGACGCTCGCGACCTATGTCTACGACTATGCGGGCCGGGAGCATCTGGCGGAGGCGGCGCCGGCGGCGCTGACCATCGTCGCCGTGGGCCTGTTGCCGGTCGCGATCCTTGTCCGCGGGCTCGGGGGGCGGCGGCCGGGCGAGGCGCCGCCCGACTGATTTTCGCCGCAAGGGCGTTTATGATTCCGGAGACTGATTCGCCCGGAAGGAGCCGACCCATGCGCCGCGCCCTCAAGATCTTCGCCGCCCTCCTGCTGCTCGTCGCGACGGGCGCGGTGGCGCTTGTCGCGCTCTTGCCGACGGAGCGGATCGCCGCGCTTGTCGCGGAGCGGGTGGAGGCGGCGACGGGACGGGCGCTGACGCTCGAAGGCGGGCTTAGCCCGAGCTTCTGGCCCGTTCTCGGCGTCGAGACGGGGGCCTTCTCCCTCGCCAACGCCGAATGGGGCGCGGCGCCCGCGCTCGTCTCGGCCAGCGGCGCGCGGATCGGGGTCGAGGTCATGCCGCTCCTTTCGGGCGAGATCCGGGTGCGCGAGGTGCGGCTCGTCGAGCCCGTCATCGCGCTGGAGATCGGCGCGGACGGGGCGGCGAACTGGGATTTCGGGGGGGCCGGCGCGCCGGAAGGCGCGAGCGGGGAGAGCGCGGCGCTCACCGCCTTCTCGCTCGACGAGGCGGTGATCGAGGGCGGCGCGCTCCGCTTTTCCGACGCGCGGACGGGGGAGGTTCACGCCATCGAGGCGGCGGACCTGCGCGCCGCGCTGCCCGGCGGGCTCGAAGGCGCGCTGACGCTGGCGGGCGAGGCGACATGGCGCGGGGAGGCGGCGCGGATCGACCTCGAACTCGCCTCGCCCGGCGCGGCGATGCGGGGGGAGCGGATCGCGCTCCGGCTCGATTTCGAAGGCGCGGGCGCGAGCCTCTTCTATGACGGGGAGGCGGACCCTTCCGGCCCCGCCGCCGCGGGCGCGCTGAAGCTTTCCGCCGCGGACCCGGCCGCGCTCCTCGCCCTCGCGGGGATCGCGCCGCCGCCGGCCGTCACCGGACTTTCCGAGGTGAGCCTGGAGGGGCGCGTGGATATCGGCCCCGCGCTCTCGCTCGACCTCAAGGGCGGCGCGGCGAAGGCGGGGGAGCGCGGCGTCTTCACGCTCATCGCCGCGGCGCCGCCGGGCTGGGAGGAGAGCCTGACCGCCGATCTCGACCTCACGGCGGAAATCGGGAGCCTTGCGCGCATCGCCTGGAAGGGCCGCGCGGGGCCGGGCGCGGGCGGCGCGCCGGCTACGCTTGACGGGACATTCTCGCTCGAAGCGGCGGACCCGGCGAAGGCCGCGGCCTTCGCGCTCGGGGCGGCGCCGGCGCAGCTCGCCGGGCTCTCCGCCCTCGCGCTCGAAGGCCGGGTCACGATGGGCGAGGCGCTGTCGCTGGCCGCGACGGGCGGGGCGACGAAGGCGGGCGAGCGGGCGGAGATCGCCCTTTCCGCAGAGGCGGCGCCGGGCTGGACGCAGAGCCTGACGGCGGATGTGGACCTTTCCGCGACGATCGGGCGCCTGGCCCGCCTGAGCTACAAGGGCCTCGCCGGGCCGGGCTCCGGCGCGGCGCCCGTGACGCTGAAGGGCGATTATGCGCTCGCCGCGGCGGACCCGGCGAAGGCCGCCGCCTTCGCGCTCGGGGAAGCGCCGGCGCAGCTCGCCGGCCTCTCCGCGCTCGAACTCGCGGGGCGGATCGACCTTTCCGCCGCCGGGCTCTCGGGCGCGGCGAAGGGCGGCCTCTCCCGCGACGGGCGGCGCGCGACGCTGGACCTGACGGCGCGGGGCGGGGCGGACTGGGCGACGGCGCGGGCCTTCGCGCTGAAGCTCGACGCCTCGCTCGACGGGCTCGCGCGCCTTTCCTTCGACGGGCGCGCCTCGGCGCCGGACGGCGCGGGGCCGAGCGTGGAGGGCGCGCTCGACCTCGACGCGCCGGACCTCCGCGGCCTCGCCGCCTTCGCCGGCGCCGCGCTGCCGGAGGGCCAGCCGGGCGCCTTCCGCCGGCTGCGGGTGACGGGGGACGTGACGACGCCCGCCCCCTCCCAGATCCGCATCGCGACGAGCCGGCTCGATTTCGACGACATCGCGGCGAAGGGGCCGATCCGCCTCGCCTATGGCGGCAAGCCCGCCCTCTCCGCCGTGCTGGAGGCCGGCGCGCTGGACCTCACGCCCTATATCGGCGGCGGCGAGGCCGGCCCCTCGGGCCCCGGCTGGAGCAAGGAGCGGATCGACCTTTCGGGCCTCAACGCGCTCGACGCGGACGTGACGCTCCGCGCCGCCTCCGTCACCCTGCCGAACATGGCGCTGGGGCGGAGCGACGTGACGGCGAAGCTGGCGGGCGGCAGGCTCGACCTTTCGGTGAAGGAACTCGGCTTCTACGAGGGCGGGGTGCAGGGCGTCGTCCGGCTCGACGCGGCGCGCGGCGTCGCGCTCGACGCGGATGTGACGGCCTCCGCCGTGCGGCTCCTGCCCATGTTGCGGGATCTGGCGGACGTCACGAATCTCGAAGGGCTGGGGCGGGTGAACTTCGCCGTCTCCGGCGCCGGCGAAAGCCTCGACGCGATCATGCGGAGCCTTGACGGGAACGGCGCCATCAGCCTGACGGACGGCGCGCTCGTCGGCTTCAACCTTGCGGCGATGGTGCGGAACCTGACCGGCGGGGGCGGCGAGCAGAAGACGGACTTTTCCGAGATTTCAGGAACATTCACGATAAGCGACGGCGTGCTCTCGAACGGGGACTTCGCGTTTCTCGGCCCGCTCATCCGCATCACCGGGGAGGGGACGGCCGATCTCGGCGCGCAGACGGCGAATTTCCGGCTCGTGCCGAAGGCGGTGGCGACGCTGAAGGGGCAGGGCGGGGCGCTGGACCGTTCCGGCCTCTCCTTCCCGCTCATCATCTCCGGCCCCTGGTCGAACCTCTCCATCCGGCCCGACCTTCAGGCCGGGATCGAGGCGCTGCTGACCGACCCGGAGGGCGTGCTCGACGCGGCGAAGGGCCTGATAGAAGGCGGCGGGGCCGGCGTGCTGGAAGGCGCCGTCGGCGCGGCGCTCGGCGGCGCGGCCGTGGGCGGCGCGGCCAAGGCGCTGGAGGCGGCGAAGGAGAACCCCGCCGCCGCCGCGGCCGAGGCGCTCCGCGCGATCACCGGCGCCCCAGCCGCGGAGCCCGCGCCGAGGCCCGACCTTTCCGGCCTCTCGAAGGAGGAGCGGCAGGCCGAGCGGAAGCGCCTGCGGCAGGAGGAGCGCCGGGCGAAGCGGGAAGAGGAGCGGCGGCAGGAGCAGCTCCGGAACGACCCGGCGGGCGCCGTCGTCAACGAGCTCCTGAACCAGATCAGGAAGCCGTGAGGGCGCCCGCCGCGCCGCATCAGGGCAGGGCGGCGCGCGCCGCCCGGCCGGCGTCGACGGCGCGCCGGACGAAGCCCGGGAACATCGCCTGCATCATGCCGGAGACATGCGGCGGCGCGCTGGCCAGCGAGCCGGCGTCAAAGGGCGGAGCCGGGTCGTATTGCGCGAGGAGCTGGATCGCCATCGCATAGTCCCGGTCCCGCAGCAGCTCCAGCATCTTCAGCCCGAAATCCACGCCCGCGGTGACGCCGGCGCCGGTTATGCGGTTCCAGTCGATCACCACGCGCTCCGGCTCAAGCACGGCGCCGAGCGGCTCCAGCGCCGCCTCGGTCACCCAGTGGCTCGTGGCGCGATAGCCGTCCAGCAGGCCGGCCGCGGCGAGGAGGACGGAGCCGGTGCAGACGGACGTCACCCAGTCCGCCCGCGCGCCCCGGTCGGCGAGGAAGCGCATCGTCTCCGCATCCTCCAGCGCGCCGAAGAGCCCGCTGCCCGAGCCCGGAACGAAGAGCACGGTGAGCTTGGCCGGCGTCTCGTCGAAGGTCGCGTCGGGGACGATGGTGAGCCCGGTGTCGCTCCGCACCGGCTCGCGGGTTCTTGCGACGACATGGACGGTCGCCCCCATCAGGTTGGCGAACATGTATTGCGGGCCCGCGAGGTCGAGCGCGGTGAAGCCGTGATAGGCCAGCATCGCGATCCGGTCCGGCTTCGTCCATTCGGTCGGAAAGGCGCTCATGTCATGGGCCGGCGGCGCCTCTTCCGAGGCCGCGGCGCGCCCGGCCGCGGCGAAGGCGGTTGTCTTGTGCATGGTCGTTCCATCATGGAGTTGCGCGCAGGCGCGCGTAGACCCCGCCGGAGGGCGGGGCGGCCACGATCAGGCGGAACGACGGGCGGGCGGGTCCCTCGGCCGGGGCGCCCGCTCGAACGGGCGGCCATGCGGGCGGAGCGGCCGGGCGCTGACGCGGAGCCGCGCGGCGCGCTGCAGCCGCGGGCCCGGCTCCCAGGGGCGGGGCGGCGATGCGACCGAGACGAACTGGAGGCATAGCTCGCAGCGCCAGAGTTCGGGCTCCGCCTCGCCGCTGAGGCAAAGGACGGGAAGGGTTCCGTCCGGCAGGGCGTAGGCGGAGAGATCGGGCCCCGGCGGCTCCGGATGGCCGGCATGCGCCGACCCCGCCGCGACCGTGACGACCGTCAGGAGAAGGGCGACGATCCGCCGGAGCCGGGAGACGCGAAACGACCTCATTGCGCGATCTGATATCTCGTCCGCCGACCGGTCAAGCAGGACGGCGCGTTCCTGCGGCGCGGGCGAAGCGGCATTCCGGCTCATGGAGCGCAAGGAACGGATGACGAAGACGGAGCGGTTCCGCTAAGCTTCGCCCGGCGGGCCTGTGGCGCGCCTCCGATTCAGGAGGTTCGAACGATGAGGATCATCCCGGCTCTCGCCCTTCTCGCCCTCGCGCCGGCATGCGCCCTGGCGCTGCCGGGCGAGGATCACTGGAGCCGGGAGGTGAGCCCGGCCGAAAGGGCGGCGCTCGAGGAGAGCCGGGCGCTGATCGAGGCGGGGCGCGCCGCCGAGGCGCTGCCGATCCTGACGGAGCTGGCGAAGGCGCTGCCTTCGAATGCGGACGTCTTCAACCTTCTCGGCTTCGCGCACCGGAAGACGGGGGACCTCACGACGAGCGGCGCGCATTACGTGCGCGCGCTCTATCTCGACCCGGACCATCTCGGCGCGCTCGAATACCAGGGCGAGCTCTTTCTCATGCAGGGAAATACCGAACGCGCGGCGGCGAACCTGCGGCGGCTGGAGGCGCTCTGCCCGGAGCGCTGCGAGGAGCGGGACGAGCTTGAGGCGGCGATAGAGGCGCAGCGGGCGGAGTGAGCCGGGACACGGAGCGGCCCGCGCGTTCTTGTCAGAATGGCGGCGCGGCTGATACATGTCGCGGCGCGGCGGGCCGGCTTAGCTCAGCCGGTAGAGCACCTGATTTGTAATCAGGGGGTCGGGGGTTCGAGCCCCTCAGCCGGCGCCAATAAAATCAACAAGTTATCCTGTATCCTCTTCGATTGTCTTCGAGAATCGACGATCTGGGGGACATTTGGGGGACATTTTGCCGCCGCTACCCATTAAATCGGCCGGATCGGTCAGGCGCTTGCGTCTCAGGTTGCCGGCGCACCCGGAAGGGTCATGGCGATGGTTTTCATGATCCGGTCCGTCTCCGCCAGAATCTTCAAAATGCGCTGATAGTGGCGAATGTCGTCATAGCCGAGCGCGCGGCCTTTCCTGTCCTTCAGCCATTTCTGCGCGGGCTGGTAGCCGCCGATGAAGAAGCCCCATGCGATCCCGGGCGCGTTGGCGAAATGCTGCGTTCTGTTGATCCAAACGGCCCCGTCCCGGAATTCCGGCTTCTCCACCGTCGCGTCGCCCTCGCCTCGAAAGGGATAGGGCGTTTCGCCTATCGCGTCGGGTTCCATCAGGTGAAGGCGACGGAGGCGTGCGCCCTTTGCGCTGATATCCCAAAACTCCGCCGGGGAGGCGGGCCAGGCGATGCGCGGGAAGTCCTTCTTCAGGAAATCAGCGAAGGTCTCCCGATAGGCGGGGCAGTGGAGGACGCCGTAGATGTAGTCAAAGACGGCAATCTCATCGGGTTCGCCGTGGTCGAGATCGGTGGCGAGGGTTTTCAAGCGGGCGTGGAGTTTAGGATCGAAGTTGATCCGCCGAGAATGATCAATGTCGTCGAAGGTGTATAGAAGAAAGTTATTGTTCTGTTCTTGAGTCTTATTAGAAATAAAGCAGCTTTCCGATGGGAGGTTAGATACAATAGCGTGATGGTATCCAGTGAAGGCTAGCTGTCGTGGTATCGAAAGGCAAATATTGCTTCTCCCAACTAAATTTCGGTTAAAGTCCAAGCGAGGGTAATCCATCGCAGCCTCACTTAGTATACAATGCCGAACGTCAAAGGGCCGGTAGGCACAGCGCTGAATTAATTCCTCATCTAGCAATTCCATGGCCTTTTTTCGTGCAGAAGATACGCTCCAATCTCTATTGTCCGCAATACCATAAACTCTTGCTATCTCCGAGTCCGTTATCCGAACGTCTCGAAGGTCTGCCAATCGCTTCGCAAGTTCATCATATCCTTCCGCAACGGCAAACCCATCTCTATGCGTTTGAAAACCAAGAACACTTGTTCGAAAGAATTCTCGAAGTGCGAAGCCGCGGTTATAGGAATTCTCCAACAGATAATTTCGAGGAACTAGCATGTAGTGAGGTGCTCTTGGCTCCAGTGGCTGCCACCAGTTTGCGCCGCGAGTGCCATCCCAGAGTGCGCGATACTTTCCCTCTCGCTCGCCCCACAAGTCAGCATGTTGAACCTCTGCTAGGTCCGACGGTATTGGAGTGCCCTTCTTTGGTTTTCGCTTCACCGCGATGACAATGGCGACGCCCTGTTGGATGTCGAAGACGTTGCGGTCGGGGCCACCGTCCGGCGCCCGCTCCTTCTTCTTCGCATTGCCGTGCAGGTCCATCACATGGATGCGGTCGAAGACCTTCATCAGCCGCCAGCGCATCCCGCGGAAGGTCGGGTTGTCGAGCCAGCCGTGATTAGTGATGAAGCCGAGCACTCCCTCCCCGTTTCGTTCGATCAGGTGCTCCGCCAGCCGGATGAACTTGACGTAATCGTCATTGATCCATTTCGGGTTCCGCTCCTTTAGCTTGACCCGTCCGCCCGGCTCCTTCTTGTAATCCTCCATCAGCTTCGTGATCCACGCGCCCTTATTGGCGCTTTCCCCGGAATAGGGCGGGTTGCCGATCACGCACATGATCGGCATGTCTCGCTTGATCGCGTTGGCCTGCCGCACTTCATCCGAAAGCCAGCGCGCGAAGGGCAGCGTCTGGTTCGCCGCCTCCCCCTCCTCCAGAGAATTGGTGAGATAGACGGAGAGGCGCGGCGGCGATCCCGTGGGGCGATAGCCCATCTCCGTCAGGATCATATCCAGCTTCATGTGGCACATGGCATAGGAGGCCATCAGAAGTTCGAAGCCGTGCAGCCTCGGGATCAGGTCCTTTTCAACGTAGCCGGACCATGCGCCCTCCGCCATGTCGTGGATGCGGGGGGCGATTTGCTTGATCACCTCAGCGAGGAAAGTCCCCGTTCCCGTCGCGGGGTCAAGTATCTGCACCCGGTGAACCTCTTTCCGAGTGACGACAGGCTTTCCCTTCGCGTCTTTCTGCCCAGTATCCCAGTCTATGGTGACTTTCGACGTGTCGGCTAGTCCGTCCGCGAGCCCGAATTCAGACTTCAGCACGTCATCAATGGCGCGGACGATGAAGTTGACCACCGGTTCGGGCGTATACCAGACGCCCCGCGCCTTCCGTTTCTTTGGGTCATATGCGGCAAGGAAGGTTTCATAGAAATGCAGGAACGGGTCATGGCGCCCGGTCAGTCGCCCGAAGCCTTCCATGATTGCGGCGACGTTCGCGGCCTGAAACGTCTTCGCCAGATCGTCGATGATCCAGCGGATACGGTCGTCAAGGTCCGCGCCCGCGACGTAGCCGAAGAGGCTGCGGAGGAAGGGATTCGACTTCGGGAGAAGTTCAAGCGCCTCATGCCGGCTGAAACTCTCCAGCGTGGTGTCATGAAGGCGCGCGGCGAACATGCCGTAGGCGATGGTCTCCGCGTAGATATCCGCGAAATCGTCAACGCTGATGTCATGGATAAGATGCTCGCGGAACGCCTGATACTGGCCCGCAAGCTCCGTGCGGAGGTCGCTATCAGCCTTCAGCGCATTGCGGAGCACATCCTTGATAAGCGCCGCCTTACCCGCCATCCGCTCCGCCAGCTCGCGGGGTGAAGTGATGGTTTGCGGCGTTTGGGCGATGAAGTTGCGGAGGAGAGATTCGAGCGCCGCGAATTGATCAGGGCGAGGCTGGATGCCCATCAGGTAGTCCCCGATGGTGACGGAGGCGACGCGCTCCCCCTCCCGATAGAAATCCCAATCTAGGCAGTTGGTGTAGATGAGGTTCGGCAGGCCCTTCAGATAACGTTGCTGCTGGTCTCGGTTGGCGTCCCGCATCTTGCGGATATCGAGCCCCACATCTTTCGCCTCGGCATGGCCGATGACGATATCGCCGCGTTGGATCAGGAAATCAGGTGCGCCACATTGCACCCGGCGGGGTTCGTTCAGGGCGGCGACGTTCGGGGCAAGGGCGTTGAACAGGGTTTGCAACGCGGGCCGGTAGGAATGCTCTGTCGCCTGCCCGCTCCGATAGGCGGTCTGCACATTGGCCACGAAATCGCTGATGATGGTCATGATCCGCCCCGAAAACCTCTCACGGATAAGACGGAATTAGGACCGACGGGGCAAGGGCTGGCCTCAGCGTGCTCTTTGAGGTGCGCTGAAGGCGTGACGGAATGCGCGTCGTCGCCGGGCAGCCGCCTTCCTGCACGCTTCCCGGCAATAGACAGCATCGGCCCGCCGTTCGGTCGGGATATCCTCGCGACAGTCCCGACATCTCCAGCCGCGGCGGATGTTGAACAGGATACGGATCGCCCTGCGACGGCGGGCCGATATGTTCGTGTGGAGGAACGACTCAAAGCGGACGACAATCCGCCCATCGTCTTCGATCTCCGCCGCTATCCCATGCGCTTCGGTCATCTCCGCCGTCCGTTTTCCGATGACGTTATCCGGGTCATCTCTTTATCTCTGTTGCATTCGTGGAGCTGACTTCCCTCGCCGCGCGCCATCGCCTCCACCGCGCCCGCTGCGCTTCCGCAATCCGCGCCCTGCCTTCCACCGTCCTGGCCCCTGTTGAAAGCCCGCCATGCATCCGACAGCGCGATTTTCCTGAGACGACCGGCGCGCGGCAGGGCAGGCCGGTTCGCGTCCGCGCGCCGCAGCGAGGGCGTGCTGACCTTGGCGTGATCTTAGGGCGTTGCGGTTTCACCCCACGACGCTCGCGCGCCCGCGCGCGTAGTGTGCAGAATTTGTCCATTGCGAGCCGATCTGCGATTTCGCCAAACGTGATCGGACTTCGTGCTTCACCCCATGACGCGCCCGCGCGCCCGCGCGTATTGGTGCCATCATTGTCTACCTTCGCGCCGAGCGCTTTCAGCAAGAGACGCGGCGCATGTCCGCGAAGATCGATGCGCTCCGATCTTTCCCAGTATCTCACTGCATTGCGGTGGAGCCCCGTTCGCCGCGCAAGTTCCGCCTGAGACAGCCCCCGGTCGAGACGCAACCGCTTCAGCTCCTCGCTGGTCATCGCGCCGCCCCCTCCACCAAGGAAGGCAAGGAAGGGAGGAAGGGTGTATAGTGATAGTTCACGGAATCCGCGATTTTAGGGGCGAAGCGATAGAGCCCGACTTGTCGCCTCCCTTTTGCCGGGGGCCTGAGTTCCACGATGAAGCCGCGCTCCAAGAGCACGTCGCGGGCGTTGGCGATCCGTTGGTAGTGCCAGGGCGGCGATTTCGCCTTTGACATCGCTGATGGCGCGATAGCGAAGGATGGCCGGTTTGAGTGCCAGCGCCGGAAGTAGGCGAGTAGAAAAAAGGCGTCAGGCGCATCAAGCAGTTGGTCCATAAAAACATCCTCCATAGTCGCTTGCGGGCGCTTCAGCCCGAGAAAGTTCCGCCCGCGTTCCTGATAGCCCCAAGCTGACCGGGCGACGCAGGCAATCTCCGCCAGTGACAACGGGTCCGGGAACGCCGCGGCCCATGTCTCTGCGGCGTCCTTTAGGGCCTCCAGATCGTCGCAGTGGCGCGCTTCGATCATGCACCACCGGTAGAGGCTATCATTTCGCGTTCCCGTCCTAACTGCCGACGCGGGGGCCGAAGAGAAAGCCGCGGGGCGCAACGTTGGAAGATCGCGGATATCCTCCAGCCCGCCGGAGATGAACCGATACGCCGCGCCAAGGTCGCCCCGCCACGAAGGCGGCGCCACGGTCAGGCCGGCCCCAAGAACGTCTATTGGAGCGCCCGGCAAGGGCCTGATGCAGCGGGCCTCGCCATTGTGCCGATACCAGATTTTCGCTTTGCCTGAAGCGGTGCGAATGATGACCGGGCTTTCGCCGAAGCGTTCGAGCGCAGCGCCGAGATACGCCTCGCCCACGGCGTCAACATCCACCTCGGTGAGGCCAGAACGCGCCCCCATAACGAGCCCAACGCCCTCTGCGGCGGCGAACCGCGCACACATTGTCCGCGAGGCGGGAATGCCGATCTTGTTCCAGTTCGCAACCATCGGTTTCTTCGCGCGCGTATCCATCGGGATCACCGCGAGGCCCGCCTCATGATACTCAGGCGCATGAAGGCCGAAGACGCCTAGCTCCGCCATCGGCTTGCCCTCCGTAAGAAGGCTGGGCGCACGGCAGGAAGCATTCGTGCCCTTGCTGTCGCGCGGGCGCTCGCCGCCGGTTCTCGCCTAACTGGCGCCGGCGCTTCGAGAAGCTGGCGCATGTCTCACGCCGCGTTCGCTCTAGGCCGGGCCAAGAGCCATGCGGCGATGTCGGCCTCAGTCCATCCAACAGCGCGCCGCCCGAGCCGAAGCGGCTTCGGGAAGCGGTCTTCTGCCATAAGGGCGTAGATCGTCGAACGGCTAAGGCCGGTCACGGCCTCCACCGCCGGTCGGCGGAGAATCTTCTGCATTGGTTTCGTCTCTTCCTATGCATTGCCCCCCCCCCTTGAAGGGGCGAGACTTGTTTGCGAGGATGAGACTGAGACAGGGGGTTGCCATTCCTTGCCTCAATCTCGGCCCCTCGCAGAGTTCCTAGGCTCGCGAGGGGCCATCGCCGGTTCCTCATTTGTCCGCCGACATCTAGTAGGATACTAGGCGATTCGGACGGGGCAAGTGCATGAGCGAGAAAACCGCCATCGTCGGAGGTGCATTCTACAACGTCTTGAAAGCATTATTCGATTGTCGCTCTGTGGCTGCCGCCATCGCGACTTTGTGCGCTTCAGCGTCCATTGCATTCTCCGGCGCCCTGACTGGACGTGCCAATGTCATTGACGGAGATACTCTCAAAGCTGAGCTGAGCGAATCAGGCTTCACGGTATCGACGCCCCGGAAAGCCGCCAGCGCTGCGACGATGAGGGCCCCAAGCCTAACTCTTTCGGCTATATCGCAGTGTTGTCCTTCCGAAAACGCGCGAGCTGTTTAATACAGAAAATGCCTATTAATTATATAAACTTAGAATTAAGGCTCTCTGGATCCATCTTTAATATGCTTCCGTCGTTTATATTGTCAATTGCACTTAGTATTTCTTCTGATTTTGCAAAGCTCTTTGCAAATTCGCTTCTATCAATGATCTGTGTAATACTTTCAGTTGCAGCAACTTCACTACTGTCTATTTTTTCGTACACCGATGAAGTGACGCATGGGGAATAGTGGGTTGGAGTAGTACTCATAGAAAACCCATAGTGGTACTTCGCGTACTTACCGGGAGTAGAATAGTTGAGAGAATAAATCTTTGGGCGAAAATAGCCAGAATTGATGCTTGATTTATTTGCTAAAAAACATATTACGCCACCTGGATTCCTTGCGATGCTGCCATGGCTTGCGCCAATCTTTCCGTCTCCCGCCTTACGATACTTCAAAACACAGTCTTTCATGCCAATTTCAAGAACTTCTATCGCAATGCGGCCTGTATTTTCAAACGCATATCGAAAAACTCTGTACAAACCAAAGGGACTTTCTCCTCTTTGAATCCAAGGAAATTTGAGGCCTCCTGTCCCACTTACTAAGGCTTCAGTAAGTTTCTCTGTAGAGGATATTTGAAACCATTGTTCATCTATTGAAATATCCCACTCCGTGGCCAAAGTCTTGATTATAGACCTTCTCGCCTGAGGTCGGAGGTCTCGCTGGCCGTTGTCGTTGAGGATGCGTTGAATCGTGTTGCGGCCCATGCCATTCCTGCGAAGAGCGGCCTCAAGGGTAGCTTCGTTGGCGCCCGTGGCGCTACAGATGGCGGAAACGAATTGTCGGCAGCTTGGCATGGATTGTTCCCCAAGATTCAACATTCTAGGTAATGTCATAGATTTTTTGCATAAGTTTGCGTATCTTTCAAGTGCGTTATTGAATGAAAGGCCCTTTAGGCTTATCTTATCAGCGAAACATTCGTTGGGGGAGTTTGGTGGAAATGGAAACTCTAGCTAAATCAGACGTCTACCAGTTCTCCGGGGTAATCGAGCGGTTAGATCCCACCGGATTCGGCCTCGTTCGGTTGTCTGATTCTATCCACGGAAAGAGTCTGGCCTTTTTCACAATCGACACACAAAATTTGTCCAAACTAAACGGGCAACGTAAGGTCGGCGGGCGTGTGGCTGGTTACCTTCGTCACAGCAATCGTGATGTATTTCCGATAGTGAAGTTTCGCTAATCCTAACGGTGACTGGCATAGAATCGGTAATGTTTATATTAGAGCCAACAAATGTTGGCGATCATACAGATGATCTGATTACATTTGGTGAGTTACCTGAGCGGGTAAAGGCTTTTGGTTACTTTGTTGATCTAAGCATGTTGAGCCCAGGAGATATTCTCCTCTTTGATGGCGTCGAGCCCACAAAGGGGGGGAGAGCTGTTAAAGTTATCCAGTCGAAGAGTTTTGAGGAAACGCATGCTCGATGGAGCCATGCGGCAATATACATTAGCAAAGGGGTTATTGTGGAAGCTCTTCCAAGGGGTGGAGTAGTCGAGCGAAGTATCTCCGAATATGTTCCGGGGTATACGATCCGTGCGCTCCGGATACCCGATCTTTCAGAGGCAGAAAGATTCGAGATTGCGTTTGCTGCACTCCGGAAAACCAAGCAGTATTATTCTCTAGTAGGGGCGGGGTTCGAATTTGTAAGGGTTACACTCAATCTACAGAATTCGAAATATCGAATTGGCAGAATGGTGTTCTGCAGCCAAATTTGTTATGCTTCTATAATTGAAGGGGCGGGTGTATTTCCGGAAGGATGCCCGATAGCCGACGTCGTATATCCGGCCGCGCTCAGTGGGTCGTCAACGTTTGAGTCGGTCAAGCTTAGATGGGCGCGAATTAATGGAGTAAGTGAGTACTAGCTTCCGGAATGAATTTTCCTTTTGAGACCTAGCTGCACCACCTTCGTGCCCGCCTCGCCCGTTACCATGTCCGCCCACCTGTCGAGCGCCTTCGCCCGCTGCGGCAGCTGCTCCGCCCGGTTGTAGACCCGCGCCACAGCCGAAGCCGCCGAGACGCTGGCGACGTGATTGAGGATGCGGTCAACCACCGCTTCGCTCTCTCCCGCCTCCGCCATAGCCGTTGCGAAGGCTGTGCGAAGGTCGTGGAGACGCCACGCTGGGAAGCCCTCGCCTAGCTTCTCGTCCAGCCGCGCCTTCGCCTTGCTGAAGCCGCTCACGGGCGTCTCGCCGGTCGTGGAGAATACAAGGTCATGCGCCTTGCGCCGGGCGTCGTAGGCCGCGCGCTCCGCCTCCGAGAGCCCCGCCTTGTCCGCTTCCGCCCGCGCCTCCTGCGCTGCCCTGATGGCGTCCAGCTCCGCCTTCGCAGGGGCCGCCAGGTGGACGACGTGCGGTTTCCCGTTCTTGGTCCGCGCGCCGCTGATGGCGAGGCGGTTTTCCTCAACCTCGCTCCACCGCAAGCCGCTGATGTCCCCCCGGCGCTGCGCCGTGATGGCCAGAAGCCGGAACAGAGGCCCCCAGAGGTCGCCCAGATCGCCCGTCGCTTTCCAGATCGCCCGCACCTGTTCCACGCTCAGAACGAGGTCGCGCGGCTTCTCGTTCGCGGCCTTCGAAAGCCCCGCGCCGATATCGGTTTCCGTGTAGCCCCGCCGCCATGCCCATTTGGTGAAGGCGGAGAGCCCGGCCTTGAGCCGGTTGGCCATGATGACGCGGCCCTCGCCCGCTTTAGCGTCAATCCGCGCCTGAAGGTCTTTCCGCGTAAGGTCGCAGATCGGGCTGTCGAGATGGCTTTCCAGTGCCTGTTCCAACTGGCGGCGGCGTTCCTCCGCCGTGCGAAGGTTCGGAGAGAGGTGGAGAGCGTCATAGGCCGCGATGACGCTGCGCACGGATACCTTTGCCGCCTCCGCCTCCAGACGGGCCTTCTCAGCCGCCTCCGCCGCGCGCTGCGCCTTCTCCGCCTCTGCGATCCGGTCGATACCCTGCGCCGCCTCTGCCGCGATCTGTTGCGCCATCAGCCGGGCCTTGGCCAGCGTCACCTTCCCGTCCTTTTCCTCGCCATACTCGCCGAGCGTATGCTTGCGCTTCGGCCCGCCCTTCACCCGCTTCTCGAACATCCAGACCTTGCGCCCGCCGGGATAGACGCGAAGGGCCAGGCCCGCCCGCTTTGCATCGGAGACTTCCACCCGCCCGACTTCCGGCGCGGCGAGGCTCTTGAGGTAGGCGTCGGTCAGCTCGATCTTCATAGCGGGGCCTCTGGGGGACATCCGGGGGACAAAATCGGCCGGAACATTCCGGCCCTCTGCGGAACAAGATAGACGCTGATTGATTGGGGGACAATCCCTAGGAAACAGAAAATTCGATGCTTTCTCCGATGGAAGGGATTGCTCTGGAATTCCCCGGCGTGTATCGGAACAATGCTCGAAAGAGGGGCGCGGAGATTTGTAATCAGGGGGTCGGGGGTTCGAGCCCCTCAGCCGGCGCCGACGCCTTCACCGGGGCGAACTCCATCGAGCACGGGCGCCGCAGGCGGCGGCGAGGAAGACGGAATGGAGCCTCGGGACCTGATCCTGTCCTTCGACCTCGGGGCCGGCGCGATGCGCGGGGGCGTCACCGGGCCTGACGGCGCGTCGCTCGCCTTCGCGGCGGAGCCGAGCGCCGCCCCGCCCGAGACCGAGGCGGACCCGGAAGGGTGGTGGCGGGCGGCGCGGCGGATCGCCGAAGCCCTTGCGGCGGCGCTGAAGGGCGATTTCGAGCGGATCGGCGCCGTCGCCGTCGCCGGCTTCACGCGCACGCAGGTGCTGCTCGACGCGGACGCGAACCCGGTGCGCCCGGCGATCGGCTTCGCCGACCGGGCGGCGGCGGCGCTGGCGGAGGAGGCGCGCGCGCTCGCGCCGCCCGGCGCGCCGGAGGCCGCGCGGCTCGACGCCTTCCACCCGGCGCTCAGGCTCTTTCGCCTGGCGCGGACGGAGCCGGAGGCGCTGGCGCGGGCGCGGGCCGTCGTCGAGCCCAAGGATTTTCTCAACGCGCGGCTCACGGGCCGGGTGGCGACGGACGCGATTTCGAGCGCGCGGCTCCTCGCGGCCTCGGCCGGCGGCGGAGGCTCGATCCTCGCCGCGCTCGGCCTCGACCCCGGCCTCGCGCCGCCGGCGCTCGGCCCGCTTGACCGGCTCGGCCCCGTCCGCCCCGGGCTTCCCGGCGCGTTCGCGCGGCTGGCGGGGCGGCCGGTGATCGCCATGGCGCATGACAGCTGGGCGGCGGCGCTCGGGCTCGGCGCGCTGCGGGCGGGATACGGCTACAACCTGACGGGAACGACGGAGGTGTTCGGCGTCTTTTCCGGCGCGCCGGCGGAGGCGGAGGGGCTCCTTTCGGTGGATTGGGGCGAGGGGGCGAAGCAGCTGGGGGGGCCGAGCCTTTCGGGCGGGGACACGCTGCTCTGGGCGCTGGGCCTTCTCGCGCCGGGGGAGGGGCCGGAGGCGGCGATGGCGCGGCTCCTCGCGGCGCCCCGCGCCGCCGCGCCGCTCCTTTTCCTGCCCTATCTCCGCGGCGAGCGGACGCCGTGGTGGGACGCCTCGCTGCGCGGCGCCTGGGTCGGGCTCGACCGGACGCACGGGGCGGGGGACCTCCTCCGCGCCGCGCTGGAGGGCGTCGCCTTTCTCAACAGGATCGTGCTGGACCGGGCGGAGGCGCCGACGGGCGCGCGCGTCTCCGAGATCCGGTTCGGCGGAGGCGGCGCGGCGAGCGCGGACTGGGCGCGGATCAAGGCCGCCGCCTGCGGCCGGCCCTTCGTGCGCGCCGGCGGGCCGGAGCCGGGGCTGCTCGGCGGGGCGCTTGCGGCGATGACGGCGCTGGGGCGGCATCCCTCTCTCGCGGCGGCGCAGGCGGCGATGGTGCGCGAGGGCGCGCGGTTCGAGCCGGAGCCGGAGGAGCGGGCGCGGATGGACCGCCTCCTGCCGCATTTCCTCGCCGCGCACCGGGCGCTCGCGCCGCTCGGCGCCGCGCTGGCCGGGGAGGCGTCTTGAACGGAGCGGCGTTCTGACTTCTAGTCGGGGCTGAGGAGGCCGGGCGGAGATGAAGCGGATCATCGAGACATACGGCACGGCCCTTGCGGGCGCCGCGATCATCCTCTTCTTCGTGCTTTTCGCGCCGCGCTTCGCCAGCGCGCCGAACCTTCTCAACGTGCTGAAGGATACGAGCTTCCTCGCGATTCTGGGGCTCGGCTTCACGCTCGCGCTGATCGTTTCGGAGCTCGATCTCTCGATCTCGGAAGTCGCCAGCCTTTCCGCCGTCGCCTGCGGGGCGCTGGTGCATTCCGGCGTCGCGCCGCCGCTCGCGGTGCTCGCCGCGATCGCCATCGGGCTCTCGGCGGGGGCGTTCAACGGGTTCGGGGTGACGCGGCTCCGCATCCCCTCCCTCATCATGACGCTCGGGACGGCGGCGGTGGCGAAGGGGCTTTCCTACATGCTGACGCAGGGGGTCGCCTTTGTCGGGCGCTGGCCGACGGAGTTCACCGGGCTGGCGCGGGGGGACCTGATGGGGCTGCCGCTCCTCCTGCTCTGGATGCTGATCGCGGCCTTCGCGGCCTGGCTCCTCGTCGGCTGGACGCGGACGGGCGCGCACATGACCGCGACGGGCGAGGCGGTGGAGGCGGCGCGGCTCGCGGGCGTGCCGACGGCGCGGATGAAGTTCCTCGGCCTCGTCCTTTCCGGCGGGCTCGCGGGGGTGACGGCGGTGCTGCTGGCGGCGAACCTCTCCTCCGCCGCGCCGAACATGGCGGGGGATTATTTCCTCTACGCCATCGCCTCCGTCCTCCTCGGCATGACGATGTTCCGGCCCGGCCATCCGAACGTGATCGGGACGATCTATGCGGCGCTCGTGCTGAAGGTGCTGGGCAACGGGCTCGTGCTGATGGGCGCGCCCTATTACTGGCAGGACATCATCCTCGGCCTCATCATCATCGCCTCGGTCGCCTTCTCGGCGTCCGTTCTGAAGAAAGTGGCCTTCACCGTATAGGCCCATGGAGGGAGTGACGACATGACCGGACCCATTCGCAGACTGGCCGCTGCGGCGGCCTTCCTCGCCTCGACGACGCTCGGCGCGAACGCCTTCGAGCTCGGCGTCATCGGCTTCCAGTTCAGCGCGGAGACGCATGCGCGGGTCGCCAACGCCGCCGCCGCCGCCGCGGAGGCGAAGGGCTGGAACGTGACGCTGCTGAATTCCGAGGGCTCGCTGCCGAAGCATGCGGAGCAGTTCGACGCGCTCATCGCCCGCGGGGTGGACGGGATCGTCGTCGCCATGGGCAAGCCGATCGAGGCGGACGCGCAGTTCGAGGCGGCGAAGGCGGCGGGCATTCCCGTCGTCACCGTCCAGTCCGGCTCCAGCCCGCATGCGCTGGTGGAGATCCAGAGCAACGAATACCAGGTGGGCGCGCAGGCGGCGCTCTATCTCCTCGGGCAGATGGGCTATTCCGGGAACCTGCTGCAGAGCCGGTTCGAGATGAACACCGCCTCCCGCATCCGCGGCAAGGTGCTCGACGCCGTCCTCTCCGAGAACCAGGCCGTCACCGTCGCCGGCTCCTTCTCCATGGCGCGGACGCAGAGCTGGCGGGACGACGTGCGGAGCGGGATGCAGGCGCTCCTCCTCCAGAACCAGGGTTCGGTGGAGGGCATCTGGGCCTCCTTCGACGGGCAGGCCTACATCATCGACGACCTGCTGATGGCCGAGGGCGTGAAGAAGGGCGAGATCCCGCTCGTCTCCGTCGATGGCGGGCCGGAGACCTATCGCCGGATCGCGGACCCGGAGAGCGCGCTCCTCGCCACCGTGATGATCCCCTTCGAGGCGATGGGCGAGATGGCGGTGGAGGTGATCGACCGCGTCGCGACGAAGGGCGAGCCGATCTCCGCCATCGCCTCCGGCCCCTATCTCTTCGTCGACTCGGTGCTGGTGGACGCGAGCAACGTCGCCGAGTTCCTGCCGAAGTGAGCGTCCGGGCGGCGGGAGCGCCGGAAGGCGGGGCGGGGGAGCCGATCCTCCGCCTTCGCGGCGTCGCGAAACGCTATGGCGGCGTCGCGGCGCTCGGCGGAGTCGATCTCGACATTTTCCCCGGCGAGGTGCTCGCGCTGTGCGGGGACAATGGCGCGGGCAAGTCCACGCTCGTGCGGATCGTCTCGGGCGCGGAGACGCCGGATGCGGGGGAGGTCCTGCTCCGCGGGCGCCCCGCCGGCTTCCGCTCCCCGCATGACGCGCTGGAGAAGGGGGTGGCCACGATCCACCAGCATCTCGCCCTCGCGCCCCGGCTCTCGATCTGGGAAAACGTCTTCATGGGCGCGGAGCTGCGGCGCCGGATCGGGCCTTTCGCGCTGCTCGACAAGGCGCGGATGCGGCGGGAGGCGAAGGGCTATCTCGCGCGGCTCTCCGTCGGGATCGAGGATATGGGCCGCGCCGTCGAGGGGCTTTCGGGCGGGCAGCGGCAGGCGGTCGCGATCTCCCGCGCGCTGCTCTGGAACGCCGGGCTCATCATCATGGACGAGCCGACCGCGGCGCTCGGCGTGAAGGAGACGGCGCAGGTGCTCGGCCTCATCCGGGCGCTGAAGGCGGAGGGGCGGACGATCCTCCTCGTCAGCCACAGCATGGCCGATGTCGTCTCCGTCGCGGATCGGGTGGCGATCCTCCGCGCGGGGCGGAAGGTGGCGGACCGACCCGTCGCGGGGCTCGCGCCGGAGGATCTGAGCCGGATCATCATCACCGGGGAGGCGGCCTGACATGGCGATGCGGCTGCTGATCGACTGCGACCCGGGGCAGGATGACGCCGCGGCGCTCCTCCTCGCCGCCGCCTCGCCCGAATTCGACCTCGTGGCGGTGACGACGGTCGCCGGCAATGTGCCGGCGCCGCAGACGGCGGCGAATGCGCGGCGGGTGCTGGACCTCGCCGGGCGGGCGGATGTTCCGGTCCATGAGGGGGCGGCGGCGCCGCTGGTCTTCCCGCTCGGGACGGCGGAATTCGTCTGCGGGCCGGACGGGCTCGCCGGGGCGGACCTGCCGCCGCCCTCGCGCCCGCCGGAGAGGGAGGCGGCGGCGCTGGCCATCATCCGCGCGGCGGAGGCGGGGCCGCTGACCGTCGCCGCGCTCGGTCCGCTCACCAATCTGGCGCTCGCGCTCCGCCTCGCGCCGCAGATCGCTTCACGGATCGAGCGGCTGGCCGTGATGGGCGGCGCGCGCGACCTCGGCAACATGACGCCGGCGGCGGAGTTCAATTTCTGGGTCGATCCCCATGCGGCCGCCATCGTGCTCGGCGCGGGCGTTCCGCTCGCGCTTTTCGGGCTGCACCTGACGCATAAGGCGGTGCCGGAGGCGGAGGAGCTGGCGGCGCTTGCGGCTGCGGGGCGCGCGGGGGCGGTGGTTCATGCGATGATGACGCGCCCCCGCCCCGGCGGGCTCGGCGCGGCGCGGCATCCGTTCCACGACCCGTGTGTGATCGGCTGGCTGCTCAGGCCCGGCCTCTTCTCCGGGCGGGACTGCTTCGTGGAGGTCGAGACGGGGGACGGTGCGCTTCGCGGACGGACCACCATCGACTGGAACGGGCGGCTCGGCCGCGCGGCGAACGCGCTCGTGATGGGGGAGATGGACCGAGCGGGGTTCTTCGCGCTCCTCGCGGAGCGGCTCGCCCGGCTGGAATGAGGAGGCGCGGATGACGCTCGCGGAGGAGATGGCGGCGGAGGCGCGCGCCGCTGTCGAAGCGATGAAGGCGGCGGCGGCGGCGGCGCGGCGGCTTCATGCGCGGGCGGAGCTGCTGCGCCACATGATGACGACCGCGGCGCGGCAGACCGGGCCCGCCGGGGAGGCGGTTGCGGCGATCGCCGGGGAATGGATGAAGGCCTGGGCGCTCACCGGTTATCCCGCGCTCCGGTCGGAGATGGAGGCTTTCACCGCCGCCTGCCTCGAAAGCGCGCGCGCTCCGGGGCCGGAGGCGGATGCGCGGCTCCGCGGCGCGCTTTCCGCGCTCGACGCCGCGCTGGAGACGGCGGGCGCGACGCTGGCGGATGAGATGGCCTGGCGCTCCGAATGCGCGCATGGCTGGTGGGCGCTCGTCTCGCCCGCGCCGTCGGGGCGCGGATACCGGGAAGAGCGCGCCTCCGCCCGGCCCTTCTGGACCGCGGGCGCGCCGCCGCATTGCGGGGCGGAGCCCTAGACGCCCAGCCGGTCCAGCAGGCGATATGCGGCGACGGTTGCGCCGACGCCGACTTGGCGGAAGCGGTGAAAGGGGATCGGCCGCGCCGCGGTGACCGGGAAATCCAGCGCCGCGGGGTCGGCGCCGCAGGCCCATTGCGCGAGGACCTTGCCCATCACCGTCGCCATCGCGACGCCGCGGCCGTTGTAGCCGAGGCCGGCCATGATCCCCGGCGCGAGGAGATGCAGGCCGGGCAGGTGATCGCGCGTCACCGCGACGTTCCCGCCCCAGGCATGGGTCCATTCCGCGCCTTCGAGCTGCGGGTAGAGCCGGAGCGCGGCCTCGCGCAGCGCCTGCTGGCGCGCGCGGATGTCGCGATCCGCCATCGCGCCGCGCCCGCCGATGATGAAGCGCCCCTCGGCGTCCTTCCGGAAATAGAGGAGAAGCCGCCGCGTGTCCGAGGGCGAGTGGCCTTCGGGCAGGATCGACGCGGCGACATTGCCGGAGAGCGGGGCGGTCGCCACCTGCACCGAGGTGACGGGCACGACCGTCCTGCCCAGCGGATCGGCGAGGTCTCCGGTATAGGCGTTGGTGCAGACGAGCGCGCGGCGGGCCGTGACGCGCCCCGCTTGCGTCCGCACCGCGATGCGGTCTCCGTCCGTCTCGATCCCCGTCACCGGGCTCTCTCCGTGGAGCCGGGCGCCGGCGCGCTCCGCCGCGTCGGCGAGGCCGAGGGCGTAGTTCAGCGGGTGCAGGTTGCCGCCCCGCCGGTCCACGATCCCGCCCAGATAATCTCCCGTTCCCAGAAGGCGCTCCGCCTCCGCCGCGCCGAGATCGTCGACCGGGGCCGCGAGGGCGCGCCATTCGGCGGCGACGGCCCTGAGATCGGCGAGCGCCTTCGGGGTGTGGGCGGCCCGGACCCAGCCCGGGCGGGCGGCGCTACAGGCGATGTCGTGCCTCGCGATCAGGTCGAAGACGAGATCGCCGCCGCCGCCCGAGAGCCGCGCCATGCGGCCGCCGAGATCGGCCCCGAATTTCCGCGCCAGCGCCTCGGGCCCCTCCTTCAGGCCGGGATTGACCTGCCCGCCATTGCGGCCCGAGGCGCCCCAGCCTGGCTGCCTCGCGTCGAGCAGCACGACGCTTTGCCCCGCTTCCGCGATGTGGAGCGCGGCGGAGAGCCCGGTGAAGCCCGCGCCGATCACCACGCAATCCGCCTCGACGGCCTCCGCCAGCGCGGGGCGGGCCGGCGCCGGGTTCGCGGTGTCGGACCAGAGGCTTGCGGAGAGGGCGTCGCGCTCGTGCGGGATCGGGGGCATGGCTCAGGCGGCTTTCGGAACGGCCGGAACGGCGAGGAAGGCTTCGAGCGGCGCGGCGCTGTCGGCCCGGCCTTCGGCCTCACGCTCCAGAAAGGCGATGGCTGCCTCCTCGTGCTCGGTCATGCGGCGAAGCGCGGGGCGGTCAGCCGGCGGGCCCATCTCTTCGAGCCGCCTGAAGAGCGGAATGTAGGCGGGGAAGGTGCGGCGCATATAGGCGAGAAGCCCGTCCCAGTCGTTCGCCCAGCGCGCGGCCTCCGCCCGCCCCTCGGCCTGCAAGTCGGCGGCATCTCTGCACGGGAGGCCATGTTTCTCCATCAGCGGGCGGACGATCCCGGCGGTGTGGCGCTCCACTTCGGCCAGCAGCCGCAGCTTCGCGGCCCGCTCGCCTTCGAAGAGGCCGGCGAGGGCGGCGTACCAGGCCTCTCCGCTGATCTCCTCCTCGAAATAGGCGGTGAGCGTTTCGAAATAGCCGGCGGGCTCCGCCCCGCCCGTCCGGGCCGGAAGGCTGGCGCCGATATCGGGCCGGTCGTGCTTCATCGGCTGGTCGATGTCGACGATCTCCTCAAGCTCCTGCGCATATCTGTGACCCGCATAGACCGCCGCCGCAATGATCGCCGGCGCCTCGGCGTCGCCGATCCGCGTCAGCGTGAAGGGGAGGCGGGAGGCGTCGCCCCCGACCGTCGCCAGAAGGTCGCGGTGGAGGTCGTCGTTCGGCGCGCGCTGCGTGACGAGGACGGCGGCGGCGGCTTCGATCACGCGCTCGCCCCCGGAATAGACGCATTCGAGCGTCGCCGCCCTGCCGTCGAAGCCGGTGAAGCTGTGCGCCGTCACGATCCCGACGCCGAGGGACTGGAGGTGGGTGCGGATGCGCCAGCGTTCGGAGGTCTTGCCGGCCCAGGCCGAGACGCTGTCTTCCTCGGTCACATAGGTGACCGGGACGCCGGTTCGCGCCACCGCCTCGGCGATCACGCCGGCCATGTAGTAATTGTCCCCGTCGAAGACGACGGCCGGCCCTTCGGGCAGGCGCCCCTCCATGATGTCGTCGGGCGTGAAGACGGCCGCGCCGCCGGAGGCGATGTCGACATAGGTCTTGCCGTCGAAGACGTCGCGCCGCCAGGTCGCCCCGGTGGCGATGGCCACATGGTCCGCGCCGACCTCCAGGATGCTTTCGGCGGTCATCCGGCTTTCGCGGAACACCTCCACATTCGGCATCTTCAGGAGCTGCTGTTCGCGGTAATCGCGCACGCGGATGTATTCGCTCATGCCCGGGAGCCTCGCCTCCCGCGCCACCCGGCCGCCGAGCTCGCGCCCGGCCTCGGCCAGAAGGACGGAATAGCCGCGGAGGCCGAGGGTGCGGGCCGCCTCCAGCCCCGCGGGCCCCGCGCCGACGATCAGGACGGAGGCGCCGGACGAGGCGGGCTTCGCCCGCTCCGGATGCCAGCCCTTGCGCCATTCCTCGCCCATCGTCGGGTTCTGCGTGCAGCGGATCGGCGTGCCCGTGCTGTCGCCCGAATAGCAGATGTTGCAGCCGATGCACTCGCGGATATCCTCGAAGCGCCCCTCCTCGATCTTCTTCGGGAGGAAGGGATCGGCGATGGAGGGCCGCGCGGCCCCGATCAGGTCGGTCACGCCGCGGCGGAGCTGCCCCGCCATCGTGTCGGGCGAGGTGAAGCGGCCGACGGTGACCACGGGCTTCGTCGTGACTGACCTCACCCAGTGCATGTAGGGCTCCAGCGCCGCCTCCTTCGTGAAGCGGCTGACGCCCATTTCGAGCGTGTAGTCTGCGATGTTGATGTCCCAGAGGTCCGGCAGCTCGGCCAGCATCGCGAACATCTCGCGCCGCTCGCCTTCGACGGGTTCGCCGTCCTCCCCTATGGTCTCGTCGGCCTTGAAGCGGACGGCGACGGCGCAGCGGTCCCCCACCGCGTCCTTCGTGTCGGCGATCAGCTCGCGGACGAGGCGAACGCGGTTTTCGAGGCTGCCGCCGTATTCGTCGGACCGCGTGTTCATGCGCGGGTCGAGGAAGTTGGCGACGAGGTAGCCGTGCGTCGCGTAGACATAGACGATGTCGAACCCCGCCTCCCGCGCGCGGAGCGCCGCCTTCCGGTGCCAGCGGCGGAAGTTCGCGATGTCGGTCCTGTCCATCGCCCGGGTCTGGAACGGCATGCCGGCGAGGTTGGGGAGGCTGGCCACGTCCATCGGGGGCAGCCGCGTCATCAGGTTGGCGGAGCGGGCGCCGGAATACCAGAGCTCGGCCCCGGCGAGCGACCCGTATTCGTGGACCATGTCGGTCATCGCGGAATGCGCGCGGATGTCGCTGTCATCCCACAGCGAAGCGGAGACATGGGGCAGATCGTCCGAGCTCGGATGGATCGAGTTGTACTCGGTGCAGATCACGCCCCAGCCGCCCTCGGCCTTCATGCGGCGCATATGGGCGAGCGTGTTGGGGCGCAGATAGCCCATGCCGGTGCAATGGGGCACCTGGTAGAAGCGGTTCCGCGTCGTGACCGGCCCGATCCTCAGGGGCTCGAAGAGCGGGGCGTAGCGGGGATCGACAGGCATCTTCAGGCTCCCGGAAGGCGATGCGGCAGGCGGCGGCAGGCGCGCGCGCCGCGATGCGCGGTTTGGTCCTTGCGCCGGCCGAGCGGGATGAGCGCAGGCGCCATCAATCGCTCACCCGGCGACCAGCGAAGGCAGTTCCCGCCTGAACGGGACGGAGTCGCCTCGCGGCTCGCCAAGCTCGCGGGCGAAGCGGTGGCCGGCATAGACCGCGGCGGCGATGGTGCCGGGCGCGAGGCAGTCGCCGATCCGGGTCAGGGAGGCGGGAGCGTCGGCCCCTGCGGCGATCAGGCGGCGCAGGTCTTGGAAGAGATCGTCGACCGGGCGCCGCATCGTCACCGGCACGAAGGCGGCGCAGGGGAAGTCCCGCTCGCGCCCGGTGAAGGTGCAGGCGGCGGCGACGGAGCCGGCCCCGACGCGGACGACGGTCAGGTGAGGGGCGATGCGGACGCCCATCTCCATCAACCGGGCCTGAATGCGCTCCTGTTCGAGGGTGTTGTGGGTGAAATGCGAGACATCGGCGGCGGGGGTGACCAGCGTCACGTCGAGGCCCGCGGCGCGCAGCTTCTCCGCCAGGAGGCCGCCCATGTAGTAGTGATCGTCATCGAAGAGGACGACGGGCCCTTCGGGCCGCGCTCCGCCCATGATCGCGTCGGGCGTGAGGATGACGGCGCCGGGATCGCGCGGGATCGGCGCAGGGAGCGCGCGCCCCATGCCGCTGTCGCACCAGAGCGACCCCGTGGCGACGACGACGTGATCGGCGCCGAATTCCAGCACCTGTTCCGCGGTCAGGCGGCTTTCGAGATAGGTTTCGACATTGGCCATCCTGCCGATCTGGTATTCGCGGTAATCGGCCACGCGCTTCCATTCCATCAGGCCGGGCAGGCTCGTCGCCTCGCGAAGGACGCGCCCGCCGAGGGCCTTGCCCGCCTCGGCCAGGGTCACGCCATAGCCGCGCTGGCCGAGGGCGCGCGCGGCCTCCAGCCCGGAAGGCCCGGCGCCGACGATCAGGACCGTCTCCCCGGCATGTCTCGGCGCAATGCGCTCCGGGTGCCAGCCCTTGCGCCATTCCTCGCCCATCGTCGGGTTCTGCGTGCAGCGCATCGGCGTGGCGAGGAAATCCGCCGTGACGCAGATGTTGCAGCCGATGCATTCGCGAATGTCCTCGATCCGGCCTTCCTCGACCTTCCGCGGCAGGAAGGGATCGGCGATCGACGGCCGGGCCGCGCCGATCAGGTCCAGCGCGCCGGAGCGGATGAGCGAGACCATCGCGTCGGGCGAGGTGTAGCGCCCGACGCCGACGACCGGTTTCGACGTCACCGACTTCACGAAGGAGACGTAGCTGTCCTGAAACCCGCTCGGCGCGAAGCGGGAGGTCATGCTGTCATTGGTCCAGTCGCTCAGGTTCACGTCCCAGAGGTCCGGGATTTCGGCCAGCATCTCGACCACGTCGCGCCCCTCGCCCCCGGCGCTGAGGCCGGCCTCCCCGAGCAGTTCCTCGACGCCGAAACGGAGCGCGACCGCGCAGGTGTCGCCCACCGCCTCCTTCGTCTCGGTCAGCACCTCGCGCAGCAGCCGGGCGCGGTTCTCGAGGCTGCCGCCGTATTCGTCGCTCCTGCGGTTCCGGCGGCGCGACAGGAAGTGCGAGAGCGCGCTGAGGTCGTGCCCGGCGTAGACATAGACGATGTCGAACCCGGCCTCCCGCGCCCGCTTCGCAGCCTGAACATACCAGCGGCGGAGGTTGCGGATGTCCTCCCTGTCCATCGCGCGGGCCTGGACCGGATCGAGATAGCTGACCGGGCCGTCGCTCGGCCCCAACGGGATTTCCCGGCTGAAGCGGTTGGGGGTCGTCATGCCGTCATAGCAGGGCTCGATCCCGGCGAGGGCGCCGTGCTCGTGAATCCGGTCGGTCATCCTGCGGAAGACGGGAATGTCGGCGTCATCCCAGAGGCGCCCCTCGATCACGGGGGCGAGTTCGGCGCTGTGATGGATCTCCACCTGTTCCGTGCAGACGACGCCCCAGCCGCCCTCGGCCTTCACCGCCCGCATCTCGGTCATCGAGGAGGGGTAGAGATGGCCCATGCCGTTGCAATGGGGGACCTGGTAGAACCGGTTCTTCGTCGTGACGGGGCCGATCCTCACCGGCTCGAACAGGATGTCGTAGCGCGGATCGCGGACGGCCCCGAGGTCCGCTGGGCGGGCCGGCCTGTTCATTTCAGAGCCTCGAGCAGCTTTTCGCGCGAGACGCCGCGCGCGTCGCAGGACGCGCAGGCCTGCGGCCCGCCGAGGGCGGCGACGACGGCGCCGGCCGTCTCCCGCCCCGAGAGCCAGGCGCCGGAGACGAGCGCGGGGTAGCGCGCCGAGAGCGCCTCGCCGGCGAAGAACACCCGGCCGGCGAGCGGCCGGCCCATCGCCGCGCGCGCCGCATGGCGGCCCGGCCGGGCGGCGGAATAGGCGCCGAGGGTCAGCGGATTGTCCGCCCAGCCGGACATGGAGCCCTTCACGAAGCGCCGCCGCGCGGAGGAGCCGACCATGCCCGCGAACTCCCCGAGCGCGAAATCGACGGCCGCCGCCTCGCCCGCGCGGCTCAGCTCCCAGCCGAAGGCGCCGCCGGCGAAGCCGACCGCGAGGTCGGAGCCCGTGGGCCAGGTCAGGAAATAGGCGGCGCTTGCGGGAACCTCTTCCGGCACGGCGTAGGTGAGGAAATCGTTCTCCTTCAGGCCGAAGCGTTCGCCGTCGAACTGCAGGGCGATCTTCAGGAGGAGCCCCATCGGGACATCGTGGATCGCCTCGGCCTGATCCGCCGGAAGATCGGGGAAGAAGCGCAGGCCGCCCGCGGCCAGCACCCCGGTCGAGACGGTTACGATGCAGGCGTCGGCGGAAATCGCGCCCCGGTCGGTCTCGACCCGGACGCCGGGGCCGCTCCAGTCCACCCGGCGGGCGGCGACGCCCGTCAGGATCGGCAGGTCGGCGCCGAGACCGGCGACGAGGGCGCCGAGGCCCTCCCGGATCAGGTAGTTGTAGGCGTAGCTTCCGTAGGCGTTCACGTCGCCGAGGGAGAGGTCCGCGAAGTCCACCCCGAAATCCATCGGCGCCATCCAGCTCTGGGCCGTGGCCGACATCGGCAGATTCGCGGGCAGCCGGCTCGCGGCGGAGACGTCGGGCGCGCCGTAGAGCGCCGCCTCGATCCGGTCATTGGCGAGGCCGTATTGCGCCCATTCCGCATCGGTCGCGCGCCGGCCGCCGACGAAGAACGCCTCGCCGGCGTCGTCATGGTCCACCAGCGTGAAGCCGCCGGCGCGCGCGGCCTCGACCAGCGGCAGGCCGTTCGGCCCCTGCAGCCAGGCGGCGCCGTGATCATAGGGGAAGCCGAACGTCTCGCTCTCCGTGTAGGCGCGCCCGCCGATCCGGCCCGCCGCCTCGATCACGAGAACCGAGCGGCCGTCGGCGATCAGCCGCCGCGCCGCCGCGATGCCCGCGGCCCCCGCGCCGATTACGACGACCTCGGGGTTCGTCGGGGCCGCCCAGGCCATGCGGGGGAGGGCCGCGCTTGCGGCGGCCGTCGCCAGAAAGGCGCGGCGGTCGAGGCGGGCGCGGCTCATGCGGCGGGGCCTTCCGCGACCGGCGCCGGCGGAGCGAAGCAGCCGGGAAATTGGGTCGCCAGAAACCCCTCCAACTGCGCGACGCAATAATCGCGCGTGAACTCGTCCGGATAGACGATGGCGTTGAGCCAGAGGCCGTCGCTGAAGCATTCGATGGCGTTGGTCACGACCGAAGGGTCGCGCGCGTCGCCCGCCGCGCCGCCGGTCAGGTCGGCGCAAAGCGCCTGGAGCACATCGCCGCGTTCGTCATCGTAGCTTTCCACCATCTTCCGGTAGAACCGGCGATACTCGGCCTCGCCGAAGAAGGCGAACCAGACGGCGATGGTCTTCGGGTTGAAGATCGCGGGGTCGAAGCTCGCGAGGGCGATCCGCCGGAGCTTTTCCGCCGGAGGGAGATCGGGGGCGGCGGCGATTTCGGCCCAGGTCGCGCGAACCTGCTCGGACAGATGCACGAGGGTCGAGGTCAGAAGGTTGTCCTTGCTCTCGAAATGCAGGCTGACGATGCCGACCGACAGCCCCGCGCGCCGGGTCACCTGAGCCATCGTCGTGCCGGAAATCCCGCGCTCGGCGATGCAGTCTATGGTGGCCTCGATCAGTTGCGTCCGGCGCACCTCTTTCGGGGCGGTGCGGGGGCGACGCTCTTCCGGCGTTTCGGGCTCGACGGATTCATGCGTGGTCAGGGTCAAGTCCGGTCTCCTTCCAGCACGATCACCGCATCCTCCGACCATGTGAGCCAGAGGGGCTTCGCCCGGTCCGGCGGGTCGGGGCGGTAGCTGCGCGCGTTGGGCTCCGAAACCGCGATGCGCGCCTCATGCCCCGCAAGGCGCACGATATGGCGACATCTCTCGCCGAGATAGGTGGTCAACTCCAGAGACGCCTCCACGGCGGGGGACCCGTCTGCGGGCGGCGTCTCGCTGAGCATGAACCGCTCCGGCCGGATCGCGACCCAGGCCGGCGACCCGGTCGCAAGGCTTGTCGCCCCGGCCGGGAGGGCCAGCCGGCCGAGGGCCTCGACATCGAGATGGGCGCATCCGTTCGCCCTGTCCGTGACGCGGGCCCGGAGGAAGTTCATGTTTCCGATGAAGCTCGCAACCGCGCGCGACGCCGGTCGCTCGTAGAGATCGGCGGGCGACCCGACCTGCAGGACGTCGCCGCCATCCATCACCGCGATGCGGTCGGATAGGGTGAGCGCCTCCTCCTGATCGTGGGTGACGAAGACGAAGGTGATGCCGATGGAGCGCTGGAGCCGCCGGAGCTCCACCTGCATCTGCTCGCGCAGCTGCCTGTCGAGCGCGCCGAGCGGCTCGTCGAGCAACAGCACCTTCGGCTTGAGTATGAGCGCGCGCGCCAGCGCGACGCGCTGCCGCTGGCCGCCGGAAAGCTCGTTCGCCTTGCGGCCGCCATAGCCGGCGAGGCGCATCAGGTCGAGCATTTCATCGACCATCTCCCGCCGTCGCGCCTGCGGGAGCTTCAGCTTGCGAAGCCCGTAGCCCACATTGTCCGCCACGTTCATGTGCGGAAAGATCGCGTAGTTCTGGAAGACCATGTTGACCGGGCGCCGGAAGGGCGGAACGGCGGACATCTCCTGCCCGTCGATCCAGATCTCGCCGCCCGAGACATCCTCGAAGCCGGCGAGCATCCGCAGGAGCGTCGTCTTTCCGCAGCCCGACGCGCCGAGGAGCGAGAAGAACTCGCCCTTGCCGATGTCCATCGAGATGTTCTCGATGGCGCGGAACGCGCCATAGGATTTCGCGACATTGCGGATGGATATGAAGCCATTGCCGGGCGTCATCGGGCCGCACCCTTTTTTCGCGCTTCGGCGTCTTCGGGCCGCGCGAGCCCGATCCGGCCGATCCAGAGGGCTGCGAACACCAGCAGGAAGGACACGGCGAGGATCAGCGTCGAGAGCGCCAGCACCGACGGGAATTCCCGCGGGAAGCGAAGCTGCGACCAGATGTAGATCGGCAGCGTCGCGTCGGATCCGGACAGGAAGAAGGTCATTATGAATTCGTCGAAGGAGATCGTGAAGGTCAGGAGAAGGCTCGCGACAATCCGGGGCAGGACCATCGGAAAGGTGACGCGCCAGAAGGTCCACCAGCCGTTCTCCCCGAGATCGGCGGAGGCCTCCTCGATCGAGCGGTCGAACCCCTCGAACCGCGGCAGGAGGGTCGCGACCGCGAAGGGCAGGCAGATGACGAGATGGCCGAAGCCCACCGTGACGAGCGACAGGGGCACGCCGATCCGGCTGAAGAGGATCAGAAGCGCGACGCCGAAGATGATGCCGGGGATGACCAGCGGCAGCATGGCGAAGGCGATGATCGCGCTCTGCCCGGGCAGCCGGCGCAGGGTGATGGCGCGCGCCGCCAGGAGCCCCAGCGCCGTCGCGAGCAGCGAGACGCAGACGCCCACGCGCACGCTGTTCCAGAGCGCCGCGAGGACGGAATCCCGGCTCCAGAGACCGGCATACCATTGCAGGGTGAAGCCCTGCAGCGGGAAGCGGACATAGATCGACTCGTTGAAGCTGAAGAGCGGCAGCGCAAGGACCGGCAGATAGAGGACCGTCAGGAAGACGAGCGCATAGGCCGTCAGGGCCCGGTTCGGCCGGTTGATGTAGGTCCCCCCGCTCACGCCGCCCGCTCCGCGAGGATGCGGGAGAGGACGAGGAACACCAGCCCGATCGCCGCGATCCACAGGGTCAGCACGATCGAGAGGGCGGCGCCCATGGGCCAGTTGTTCACGGCCCCGAACTGCAACTGGATGAGGTTGCCGATCATCGCGCCGTCCGGCCCGCCGAGAAGCGCCGGGGTGATGTAGTCGCCCGTCGTCGGGATGAAGATCAGGAAGAAGGCCGAGAGCACCCCCGGCATCGAGAGGGGGAGGGTGATCCTGAAGAAGCGCCGCGCCGGCCCGTCACCGAGATCGGCGGCCGCCTCCAGCAGCGAGCGGTCGATCTTCTCCAGCGACACGTAAAGCGGAAGGATCGCGAAGGCCGCCCAGGCGTGGGCGAGCGTCACGATCACCGCGGTCGGCGAGTAGAGCAGGAATTCCAGCGGCGCCGCGATCCATCCGAGCGAGAGAAGCGAGGCGTTGATGACCCCCTCGTAGCCGAGGATCACCTTCCACGCGAAGATCCGGAGGAGATAGCTCGTCCAGAACGGCAGGGTCATCAGGATGATCCACAGCATCTTGTGGCGATGCACGTGAAAGGCCACGTAATACGCCATCGGATAGCAGAGGAGGACGGTAACGACCGTAACCACGCCGGATATCCAGAGCGAACGGGACAGGAAGGCGCCGAAGATCGGCTCGTTCCAGACTCTCAGGTAGTTCGCGAGGGTCGGCGTGGTGTCGAAGCCGAAACCGTCCCGCGTCCAGAAGCTGATGAGCAGAAGCACGAAGAACGGGACGGCCACGCCGACAAGAAGGAACAGCAGCGTGGGCGACATCAGCGCGAAGCCGCGGGCCGTCCGGCCGAAGCCGCGGCGCGCGGGGCGCCCCGTGGCCGGCGCCCGAAGGATCGCCGTCTCCGTCATCGCCATGCCGGCGGACGCGCCCCTGCGGCGTCGTCCCGATCGGCGCCGGGCCGCATGACGTCAGAACCCCGCCTTGATCAGCTCGAAGGTCTCGTTCATCCGGCTCTCCCATTCCTGGGTCTGCGGGACGCCGAAATGGCCCGCCGTAAGGATTTCCTCGGGGTTGCTGCTCAACCCGAGGGAGGCGAGCGTCTCCCCGTCGAACGTCTCGAAGGCGCGGGCGTTGGAATGCCCGTAGCCGTAGCTCTCGATCATGAACTGGCCTGACTCGACGCTCAGCAGCGCGTCGAGCGCCTCATAGGCGCGGTCCGGATTCGGGGCGTCGCGATGCATCATGAAGCCGCAGATCCAGGTCAGCTGCCCTTCGCGGGGCTGCGCGAAGCGGACCGGCACGCCCTCGGATTGCAGCAGCACGGCGGAGCTGTTCCATGTCATCGCCGCCGCCATCTCGCCCGAGGCGAGCGCCTGTTCGAGCGTCGTCGTGTCGTCGGTGTAGACGCGGACGAGCGGGCGCTGCGCGCGGAGGACGGCGGAGATCGCCTCGAACGCCTCTTCCGTGTGGATCTCCGTGAACGGCACGCCCGCCTTGATCGCCGCGCACCACCACGAATCCCCGCCCGAGGCGAGCATGCCGATCCTGCCGGCGATGCGCTCGTCCCAGAGAATGTCCCAGCTTTCCTCGCCCTCCGGCTCGTAGAGATCCGTCCGGTAGGTGACGGACGTGCCGCCCCAGTCGAACGGCGCCATCCAGACCTTTCCTTCCCCGGCGTCGTTGCCCTCTCTCTGGTAGAGGCCGGGCATCACGTCGCCCCAGTTCGCGAGCCTCGACGGGTCTATCGGCTGGAAGAGCCCGGTGTCGATCCAGCGCGGCGTGTCCGTCAGGCAGGGGTGGACGATGTCCACGACGAAGCCGCCGCGCATCCGGGTCAGCGCATCTTCCGAGCCTCCGAAGACGACGAATTCGGGGAGCGCGCCGTTCTTCGCGACATAGGAGCCGTAAAGCTCCTCGATGTCGAAGCCGCCCCAGGTGAAGACGGCGGCGTGATCTCCGCCCTGCGCCAGCGCCGCACGCGGCGCCGCCTGGATCGCCACGGTTCCGATTCCGAGGCTGAGCAGCCCCCTGGCGAAGGCCCTGCGAGAAAGGGTTCCGCTCCGCACGGCGTGTAGCTGGTCGAGCACGTCCATGGACTGCCTCCTTCATTGGCGCATCGGGGACGCCTCTTGCGTCTTGTCGCGGCGCATCCGGGCGGGCGTCGAGGCCCGGCGCTTTGAATGAATGCTCGTTCAGTGATTAAGGGGTTGTCAATCTTTTTGTCAGCGAGGGGGCGGTATGCCGAAGCGTTGGCCTGAACGCACCCGTTGTGCTGAAGATCTGCGCAGCCGCATGTCATCGCGCTGTTGACTGAACGCTTGTTCAGTCGTCGTATGCGTCGCGTCCGGATGGCGGGCGGCGATTCGCGGCGCGATCGCCGTCCGGCGCCCGCGGACGACAGGAACAGGAGACCATGATGGCCGGATCGCCCCGGATTGTCCGCCTCGCCCCGAACGGAGCTGGCCTGAAGCCCATCGGAATCGACCCGGTCGACTTTCAGTCGCCGCCGCTGCGGCAGAACCTTCAGATCTGTTTCAGCGACCCGGAGATCGGGCTCAATGTCGGCGTATGGGATTCGACCCGGATGCAGGAGGCGTTCGGCCCCTATCCCGGCGACGAGTTCGTTCTGGTGCTGGACGGCGCGTTCAGCATGGTCGACGGCGCGGGCGGGGCGCTGCAGGCGAAGGCCGGCGAGATGGCGGCCTTCCGCAACGGCGCGCCGATGAGCTGGAAGCAGGACGGCTATCTCAGGAAGTTCTTCCTCACGCTCCTCGCCCCCCGCGCCGCGGCGCCGGAGATCGCGACCGCCGAGGGCGGCTTCATCGTCATCGACCCGGCGGAGGCGCTTTCCGACGACGACATCCTGCCGGAATCCGAGAGCACGGGAAGCGGCGCGCTGGAGCGGGAGAGGATCTTCTTCCGGAACGACGCGGGCACGATGACTGTCGGCCTCTGGGATTGCCGGGCTTTCGACGGCGAGGCGATGTCTCCCTTCCCCTGCCATGAATTGTGCGTCATGGCGGATGGCGAGGTCACGATCAGGGAGCCGGGCGGGGTCGAGCAGACCTTTCTGCCCGGCGACGTGTTCTTCGTGCCGAAGGGCGCGATGTGCAGCTGGCATGTGCCGCGCTACATCCGGAAATTCTTCGCGACGGTATATCCCTGATCGCGTCGTCCGATCCCTCCTGCCGGCGGTCTCCCATGAATGCGCCCAAGCTGTCCTCGAACTTTCCGACGAATCCCGATGTGATCGTGATCGGCGCCGGCGCCGCCGGGATCGCGGCGACGAAGCGCCTGAAGAAGGAGGGGCTTTCGGTCATCGCGCTCGAGGCCGCGGCGCGCGTGGGCGGCCGCGCCTGGACGGACCATGACGCTCTCGGGACGCCGGTGGACATGGGCTGTTCCTGGCTTTCGGGGCTCGACCGCAACAGCGTCGGCAAGATCGCCCGGAAGCGCGGCTTCTCGCTCGTCTCGCACACCCATGCGCAGACAGATCTCTTCCGCGACGGCGCCCGCGCGACGGCGCAGGACCACGAGGATTACGGCAGGGCGGCGAAGGCCATCGCGAAGGCGATGAACCGGGCCGGCCGGAAGGGGATCGACATTCCGGCGCGCGACGTGACGCCGGAGGGCCTTCCCTGGGCCGGCGCGGTGCAGGCCTGGCTGGGGCCGATGGATTACGGCGTCGAATTCGACGGGATATCGACGCTGGAGGACTGGAACGGGAGGTCGGACCAGCCCTCGGCCTTCGTCCGGGAGGGACTGGGCAGCGTCGTCGCGCGCGAGGCGAAGGGGCTGCCGATACGGCTGAACGCGGCCGTGACCGGCATCGACTGGTCCGGCCAGAGCGTCAGCGTCGAGACCACGGAGGGGACGCTGCGGGCCCGCGCCTGCATCGTCACGGTCTCCGCCGGCGTTCTCGCCGCCGGGGGCGTCCGCTTCACGCCCGGACTGCCGGCGGATCGGATGGAGGCGATCGACGCGGTTCCCATGGGCCTGCTGATGAAGGTTCCGCTGCTCTTCGACGGGGGGCGGCTCGGGCTCGGCGAGAACAACTGGGTCACCTACTGGATCCCGGACGAGCTTCCCATGCGGGCCTGCTATTTCATCGCCTGGCCCTGCGGCGCGGATTACCTGTTCGGGAACATCGGCGGCGCCCTCGGCTGGGAGCTCTCGCGCGAGAAGCCGGAGGCGGCGGTCGACTTCGCGCTGGAGGAACTCGTCAAGCTCGTGGGTTCGGACGCGCGCAAGCATTTCGTCAAGGGCGTGCGGACGGACTGGGCCAATGACCCGCTCGTGAGGGGCGCCTATTCCTGCGTCCGGCCCGGCCATGCCGGCGTTCGCGAGACGCTCGCCGCGCCTCTGGCGGACCGGATATTCTTCGCGGGCGAGGCCTGCGCCACGGATTATCCCGCCCTCGTCAACGGCGCATGGGACAGCGGGAAACGGACGGCGCGGCGCGTGGCGAAGACGCTCGCCGGGGCGGGCGGCTGAACGCCCCGGTCACGGCGCTTTGCGAAATCCGGGCCCAAGCCGTGACCCCCGCACACGATGTGCAGGGGGCTCAAGTATATGATTTAATGACGAAAATGGAAATTCCCTCGCGAGGGCGGAGAAGGCTCACGCCGCGAGCGCGCGCATCAGTTGCTCGGCGAAGCGCGCGGCCGCCACCGGCAGGGCGCGCTGGCGGAGCTGGCAGAGATGGAGGAGCCCCGGCGGCGCGTCCCGCTCGTCCAGCGGGCGCTGGGCCCAGCCGCCGCCGCCGCCCGCGGGCAGGCCGATGGGAATCTGGAAGGTGACCACGCGCTCCGCCAGCGCATGGGCGCGCAGGAACTCGAAGCTGTTCGAGGTGACGGCCGGCGCAAGCCTGACGCTGGAGCGCGCTAGCGCGGCGTCGAGGATGCGGCGAACGCCATAGGCGTCCGTCGGCGCGGCGACCGGGTATTCGAGGCAGTCGCGCAGGCGGACCGGCCCCGCCTCCCGCGCGAGCGGATGATCGGCGGCCATGACGGCCATCACCACCTGCGGCGCGGTGATCGCGGTGCGCACTTCCGCGAGCCGCGCCGGTTCGAACACGAGGGCGAGATCGGCGCTGAGGTCCACCAGCGCGCCCTCGGCCACCTCCCGGTCCCCCCGCGTCACCTCGAAGGTCACGGCGGGGTGCTGCGCGCGGTAGGCCGCGATCTCCCGCGGCAGGAAATAGGGGAGGAGCGCTTGCGAGGAGACGATGGAGACATGGCCGCGCCGCTCCCCCGAAAGGTCCGCGATCTGGCTGCGGACGCGCGCCATGTCCGCGACCTGGGCGCGGAAATGGTGGATCACCAGCTCCCCGGCGGGGGAGAGGCGCACGCCGCGCGGCAGCCGCTCGAAGACGGGCGCGCCGAGCTCCGCCTCGAAGGCGAGGATGCGCCGGTTGAGCGCGGTATGCGTGATCGCCAGCGCCTCCGCCGCCTTGCGGATGGAGCCCGCGCGGGCGACGGCGTCGATCGTCCTCAGAAGCGCATGATGGCGCATGATCCTCTCCAGCGGTGCGTTTTCGGCCCCGGTACGGTGAATTCTTAGCAGACGACGTTTCCACTTTCATCCCGCATCCTCGCATTCGACTCGAATTGGGCGCGACCCCTCAAGGAGGATGCGAAGATGCGGACGAACCTGACACGGCGCGGATTTCTCGGCACGGCGGCTTCCGCCGCCGCTCTCGCCGCGGGCGGGCGGCCCGCGCTGGCGGCGGGGGTGACCATCGGCTTCATCTATGTCGGCCCGCGGGACGATTTCGGCTACAATCAGGCCCATGCCGAGGGCGCCGCCGCCGTGAAGGCGATGGACGGCGTGACCGTGGTGGAGGAGGAGAACGTCGCCGAGACGGTGGACGTGCAGAAGTCGATGGAGTCGATGATCTCCTTCGACGGCGCCTCGATGATCTTCCCCACAAGCTTCGGCTATTTCGACCCGCATATCCTGACGCTGGCGCCGAAATATCCCGATGTCCGCTTCCAGCATGCCGGCGGCATGTGGCGCGAGGACGTGCACCCGGCCAATGTCGGCTCCTATTTCGGCTATATCGGGATGGGGCAGTATCTGAACGGCGTCGTCGCCGGGCACATGTCGAAGACGAAGAAGCTCGGCTTCGTCGCCGCCAAGCCCATTCCGCAGGTGCTGATGAACGTCAACAGCTTCCTGCTCGGCGCCCGCTCCGTCGACCCCTCCATCACGCTCCAGGTGATCTTCACCGGCGAATGGTCCATGGCGGTGAAGGAGGCGGAGGCGGCCAATGCGCTCGTCGACCAGGGCGCGGACGTCATCACCTGCCATGTGGACGGCCCGAAGGTCGTGATCCAGACGGCGGCGGGCCGCGGCGCCTATGTCTGCGGCTACCATGCCGACCAGTCGGCGCTCGCGCCCGATCTCTACCTGACCGGTGCGGAATGGAACTGGGCCGAGGTCTACACCTCCATGGCGGCGGCCGCGCTGAAGGGTGAGCATATCCCCAACTTCGTGCGGGGCGGGCTGGCGCAGAACTTCGTGAAGATGAGCGCCCTCGGCGTCGCGGTGAGCGAGCCGGCGCGGGCGAATTTCGCCGCCGTGAAGGCGGAGATCGAGAAGGGCGGCTTCGCGGCGATCCGCGGGCCGCTGAAGGACAACAAGGGCAACGTGATCGCAGCCGAGGGCCAGAGCTTCGAGGAGACGGACGTCGCGCTCGAAAGCATGGACTATCTCGTCGAGGGCGTGATCGGCGCGACCTCCTGATGACGATCACGGCGGAAGGCTCCGGGCTTTCCGCCGCGAGGGGCGCGGCGGGCGCGCTCCTCGGGCGGGCGGAGGGGATCGTCATCCCCCTCGGCTCGCTGCTGGCGGGCTTCGCCGCCTTCTCGCTCTTCCTCCTCGCGCTCGGCCATTCGCCGGCGGAGTTCTTCTCCCTCGTCTGGCGCGGCGGGTTCGGGACGGCGTTTTCCTGGGAGAACACGCTTTCCCGCGCCGCGCCGCTCCTCCTCGCCGCGCTCTGCGTCGCGCTCCCGGCCCGGCTCGGGCTCGTCATCATCGGCGGGGAGGGCGCGATCGGCATCGGCGGGCTCGCCGCGGCGGCGGCGGCGACGGCGACGGGCATGGCGGCGCCCGCCGTCATCGCGGCGGCGGCGGCGGGCGGGCTCTGGATCGGGCTCGCGGGCTGGCTCCGCCATGCGCGCGGGGTGAACGAGACGATCTCCTCCCTCCTCCTCGCCTATCTCGCCATCGCGCTCTTCAACCATATCGTCGAGGGGCCGCTCCGCGACCCGGCGAGCCTCAACAAGCCTTCGACCGCGCCGATCCCCGACGCTGTTCGCGTCGGGGAGATTCCGGGGATCGGGGTGCATTGGGGCCTCGCCGCCGGCGTTCTCGCCTGCCTTCTCGCCTGGGTGCTGATCGAGCGGACGCGCTGGGGCTTCGCGGCGCGGATCGCCGGCGGGAACGTGCGGGCGGCGCAGCTGCAGGGCCTGCCCGTCGGCGCGCTGATCGTCGGCTTCGCGGCGCTCGGCGGGGCGGCGGCGGGGCTCGTGGGCTTTTTCGAGGTGGCGGCGATCCACGGTTCGGCCAACGCCTCGCTGCTGGCGGGCTATGGCTGGTCCGGCATCCTCATCGCCTTCCTCGCGCGGCACAATCCGCTTGCGATCATCCCCGCAGCGATCCTCGTCGGCGGGCTGGAGGCTTCGGGCGGGCTGGTGCAGCGGCGGATGGGGCTGCCGGACGCGACGATCCTCGTGCTGGAGGGGATGGTCTTCGTCGCCATCCTGCTCGGGGAGACCTTGCGCGGCCGGCTCCCGGGGGCCGCGCGATGACCGGGGAGGAGCTCGGCCTCTGGGGCGTTCCGCTGGCGATCCTCGCCGGGGCGATCCGCGTCTCGACGCCCTTCCTCTTCGTCGCGCTCGGAGAGTGCCTGACGGAGCGGTCCGGGCGGATCAATCTCGGGCTTGAGGGGACGCTGATCTTCGGCGCGATGACGGCCTATGCGGTGGCCTACGAGACCGGCTCGCCCTGGCTCGGCGTCGGCGCAGCGGCCTTCGCGGGCGCGGGGTTCGGGCTCGTACACGGGGCGATCTGCGGGCTTCGCGGGGTCAACGACATCGCCGTCGGCATCGCGCTGATGCTGCTCGGCATGGGCCTCGCCTTCTTCTTCGGCAAGGCCTATGTGCAGCCGGTCGCGCCGCAATTGCCGGCGGTACCCTTGGGCTTCTGGTCGGACATCCCGCAGGTGCGGGCGGCGCTGGAGGTCAACGCGCTCTTCATTGTCGGGGCGATCCTCGCCGTGCTCATGGCCTGGATGTTCCGGGCGACGCGCGCCGGCCTCATCGTCCGCGTGGTGGGGGACGGGGCGGAGCCGGCGCGGGCGCTCGGCGTCGACCCGCTCCGCGTGCGGAGGCTGGCGACGATGGCGGGGGGCGCGCTTTCCGGCGTCGGCGGCGCGCATCTCTCGCTCTATTATCCCGGGAGCTGGAACGAGGGGATTTCCTCAGGCCAGGGGCTCATGGCGGTCGCGCTCGTGATCTTCGCGCGGTGGAGCCCGGTCAACTGCTTCTGGGCGGCCCTGCTCTTCGGCGGCGCGGGCGCGCTCGGACCGGCGCTGCAATCGGTCGGCGTCACGGAGGGGCGGCATCTCTTCGGCGCGGCGCCCTATCTCCTGACGCTCGGCCTCCTCATCGCCGCCAGTTCGCCCGCCCGCAGCCTCGCCGGCGCGCCCGCCGCGCTCGGCTTCAACCGGTAGGAGGATCGCATGAAGGACATGGTCGAAGGCGCAGTGAAGGCGACCCCCTATCTCTGGCCCTGGAACGGGGACCTCCGGCCCGGGAACACCGCGCTCATCGTCATCGACATGCAGACCGATTTCTGCGGCCCCGGCGGCTATGTGGACAAGATGGGCTATGACCTCTCGCTCACGCGGGCGCCCATCGGGCCGATCAAGGCCGTGCTCGCCGCGATGCGCGCCTGGGGCGGGCATGTGTTCCATACGCGGGAGGGGCACCGGCCCGACCTTGCGGACCTGCCCGCCAACAAGCGCTGGCGCTCCCAGCAGATCGGCGCGGGGATCGGGGATGCGGGCCCCTGCGGGCGCATCCTCGTGCGCGGGGAGCCGGGATGGGAGATCATCGAGGAGCTGAGCCCCCTTCCGGGCGAGCCGGTGATCGACAAGCCGGGCAAGGGCAGCTTCTGCGCCACCGACCTCGAACTGATGCTCCGCACGCGGGGCGTCGACAACCTGATCCTGACCGGGATCACCACCGATGTCTGCGTCCACACGACGATGCGGGAGGCGAATGACCGCGGCTTCGAATGCCTTCTTCTGGAGGATTGCTGCGGCGCGACGGACCGGGGGAACCATGACGCGGCGGTGAAGATGGTGACGATGCAGGGCGGCGTCTTCGGCGCGGTCGCCTCCAGCGCGGCGCTGATCGGGGCGATCTCGTGACGCTCGCCGCCGCCACCCGACTCGGCGCGCCGGGGCTGGAGACGGTGGGGCTCACCATGCGCTTCGGCGCCTTCACGGCGCTGGAGGACGTCTCGCTCCGCGTCGCGCCCGGCACGGTCCATGCGCTGCTCGGGGAAAACGGAGCGGGGAAATCGACGCTCGTCAAATGCGTGATGGGCGTGCAGCGGCCGGGCGCGGGGCAGATCATGGTCGGCGGGCGCGAGGTCGAGATCGGCAGCCCGCGGGACGCGCATGCGCTCGGGCTCGGCATGGTCTACCAGCATTTCACGCTGGTGCCCTCGCTGAACGCGGCGGAAAACCTCGTGATCGCGCGGGCGGACGCGCCCTCGGTGATCGACTGGGGGAAGGAGCGCGAGGCGCTCGAAGCCTTCATGGACCGGATGCCCTTCCGCGCGCCGCTCGGGACGCCGGTGGGGCGGTTGGCGGCGGGGGAGCGGCAGCGGCTCGAAATCCTGAAGCAGCTCTATCTCGGGCGGCGCTTCCTCATCCTCGACGAGCCGACCAGCGTGCTGACGCAGGCGGAGGCGGACGAGGCGCTCGGCTATATCCGCGCGCTGGCGGCAGAGGGGCGGATCACGGTGCTGATGATCACCCACAAGTTCCGCGAGGTGGACGCCTTCTGCGACGAGGTGACGGTGCTGCGCCGGGGCCGCCATGCGGGCGGCGGGCGCGCGGGCGATCTCAGCCACGAGGCGATGGCGGAGATGATGATCGGCGCGCCGCCGGCCCGCCCGCCGGCGCGGACCGGGCGCATGCCGGGCGCGGCGGCGCTTTCCGTCGAGGGCGTGCGGGCGCGGGACCGGTCGGGGCTGAAATCCATCGACATTTCCGCGCTGGAGGTCTGCGCCGGGGAGATTGTGGGGATCGCCGGCATCTCCGGCAACGGCCAGATGGAGCTCGTGGAGGCGCTGGCCGGGCAGCGGCCGAAGGAGGCGGGGCGCGTCGTCGTGATGGGCGCGCCCTTCGGCGCGACGCGGGGCGAGGCTTCGGCGCATGGCGTGCGCTGGCTGCCGGAGGAGCCGCTGCGGAACGCCTGCGCGCCCGGCATGTCGGTGGCGGAGAACGTCGCATTCCGCGCCTTCGACGAGGGCGGGCGGTTCTGGCTCTCCCCCTCCCGTCTTCGCCGCGCGGCGGAGCCGCTGGTGAAGGCCTTCAACGTGAAATGCGCCAGCATCGACGCGCCGATCTCCACCCTCTCGGGCGGCAATGTGCAGCGCGCGGCGCTGGCGCGGGAGCTGACGGGGGATGTGCGGCTCCTGATCTGCGCCAACCCGTGTTTCGGGCTCGATTTCGGCGCCGCCGGGGAAATCCGCGCCCGGATCGCTGCGGCGCGGGATGCGGGGGCGGCGGTGCTGCTCATCAGCGAGGATCTCGACGAGATCCTGGACCTCGCGGACCGGGTGCTGGTGATGTCGGAGGGGCGGATCGCCTACGAGGCCGCGGCGGCGGCTGCGGACCGGGCGGAGATCGGCCGGCGCATGGCGGGGAAGCACTGATGCGCGCGCTCCCCTTCGACTTTCCGCTAAAGCGAGAAGCGGTCGCGCTGATCGTGATCGACATGCAGCGGGACTTCATCGAGCCCGGCGGCTTCGGCGCAGCGCTTGGGAACGACGTGACCCGGCTTCAGGCTGCGGTGGAGCCCGCGGCGCGGCTGATCGCCGGGTTCCGCGCGGCGGGGCGCCCGGTGATCCACACGCGGGAATGCCATCGCCCCGACCTTTCGGACTGCCCGCCCGCGAAGCGCCTCCGCGGCGCGCCCTCGCTCCGGATCGGGGACCCGGGCCCGATGGGGCGCATCCTGATCGCGGGCGAGCCCGGCGCGGAGATCGTGCCGGACTGCGCGCCCGCGCCGGGCGAGGCGGTGATCGACAAGCCGGGGAAGGGCGCGTTCTACGCGACCAAACTTTCCGAAATTCTCGAAACTCACGGAATCCGCCAGCTTGTCTTCGCCGGCGTCACGACGGAGGTGTGCGTGCAGACGACGATGCGGGAGGCGAACGACCGCGGCTTCGAGTGCCTCCTCGCGGAGGAGGCGACGGAAAGCTACTTCCCCGAATTCAAGGCGTCGACGCTCGCCATGATCCGCGCGCAGGGCGGGATCGTGGGGTGGACGGCGCCCGTCTCCGACATTCTGGAGGCGCTCGATGGCTGAGCCCTTCGCCCTCCCGGCGCTCCTCTCCGGCGGCTGGCGCGACGTCGCCTTCGGCCCGTTTCGCGAGGGCGTGGAGATCGCGCATCTCGTCGAGGGGGCGCCGGCGCTCGCGCTCCTCCGCTATGCGCCTGGCGCCGCGGTGCCGCGCCACCGGCATCCCGCGCTTGAGACCGTGCTCGTGCTCGAAGGCGCGCAGGAGGACGAGCGCGGGCGCCATGCGGCGGGCGCGCTGATCGTGAACACGCCGGGCTCGATCCATTCCGTTCGCTCGGACGAGGGCTGCGTGGTGCTGATCCAGTGGACCGAACCCGTGGAGATACTTGACTGACCGGCCCGCTCCGAGGCCGGCGAACGACAGGAGAAGGCGATGAACAGACGGAATTTCCTCAAGGCTGGCGGGGCGGCGACGCTCTCCTCCTCCATGCTCCCCTTCCTCCGGGCGCTGCCGGCCTCCGCGGCGGGCGACAGCATCGTGATGGTGATGGGGCAGACGATCAACAGCCTCGACCTGCACCGGACGGGCACGAACCGCCCCTCCTACCAGGTCGCCGTCAACGCCTATGACCGGCTCGTGGGTTTCGGCGTCAAGACGCTGCCGGACGGCTCGCTGAGCTATGACTACGCGACCATCGTGCCGGAAATCGCCGAGAGCTGGTCCTTCTCCGAGGACGGGCTGGTGATCGAGTTCAAGCTGCGGCCCGAGGGCAAGTTCCAGGACGGGACGCCGATCACGGCGCAGGACGTGAAATGGTCCTACGACCGGGCGGTGACGGTCGGCGGCTTCCCGACGACGCAGATGAAGGCGGGCGGGCTCAACTCGCCCGAGCAGTTCGAGGCGGTGGACGACCTGACCTTCCGCGTCACGCTGCTCCAGCCTTCCAAGCTCAGCCTGCCGGACATGGCGGTGCCGGTGCCCTTCATCCTCAACAGCAAGGTCGCGCTGGCGAACGCGACGGCGGAGGACCCCTGGGCGCTGGAGTTCGTTCACCGCAATACGATCGGCTCCGGCCCGTTCAAGGTCACCCGCTGGGACCCGGGCCAGCAGCTCGTCTATGAGCGCAATGACGGCTGGACCTCCGGCCCGCTGCCGGAAATCCAGCGCGTCATCGTCCGCGAGGTGCCGAGCCAGGCGACGCGGCGCGCGCTGATCGAGCGGGGCGACGTGCAGATGAGCTTCGACATCCCGAACAAGGACGCGAAGGAGCTGGAGGGGACCGAGGGGCTGACGATCAACACGACGCCCATCGAGAACGCGATCTATATTCTTGGCACGAACCTCAATTTCGAGCCGTTCAAGGACAAGCGGGTGCGGCAGGCCGTGGCCTGGTCCGTGCCTTACGACGACATCTTCCAGACGGCCGCCTATGGCCGCGGCGTGCCGATGCACGGGGGCAAGTCCTTCACGCCCGAGACCATCGAATGGCCGCAGCCCTTCCCCTATTCGACCGATCTCGACCGGGCGAAGGCGCTGTTGGAGGAGGCCGGGTTCAAGGACGGGTTCGAGGTGCCGTTCTTCATCGACCTCTCGCAGTCCGACTGGATGGAGCCCGCCGCGCTGCTGATCCAGGAGAATCTCGCCAAGATCGGCGTGAAGGCGCCGCTGGAGAAGGTGCCGGGCGCGAACTGGCGCACGGCCTCGCTGGTCGAGAAGCGGCTGCCGCTGCATCTCGAGACGTTCGGCGGCTGGCTCAACTATCCCTGCTACTACTTCTACTGGGCCTATATTGAGGGGAACCTCTTCAATTCGGCGAACTACCGGAACGAGGAGATCGAGGCGATGGTGCCGAAGGCGCTTCACCTCCCGGTCGACGACCCGGAATACATCGCGATGTGCAAGCGCATGATCGAGATCGCCTGGGACGAGGTTCCGCGCATCGCGCTCTGGCAGCCCGCCGTCAACGCCGCCTATCGCGACATGACGGGCTATGAATACTGGTTCCACCGCCAGCCGACGATCCGCGGCTGGAAGCGGGCCTGACGATGGCCGCCGCGCCCGACCCCGCCGCGCAGGCCGGGCGCGGCTTCGCCCTGCCTCCGCGGCTGCGGCTTGTGCTGAAGCGCGTGGCGCTGGCGCTGCCGGCGCTTTTCGGCGTGATCGTCGTCAGCTTCCTCCTGACGCGGGCGCTGCCGGGCGACCCGGCGGCCTATTTCGCCGGGCCGGCGGCGGACGAGGCCTCCATCGCCCAGATCCGCGCGGCTCTGGGGCTCGACAAGAGCCTGCCGGAGCAGTTCCTCGTCTATCTCGGGGACCTGATGCGCCTCGATCTCGGGCGCTCCATCTCCACCGGGCAGCCGGTGGCGGAGGAGCTGGCGCGGCGGCTCCCGGCCTCGCTCGAACTGACGCTGACGGCGCTGACGCTTTCGACGTTGATCGCGGTGCCGCTCGGCATCGCCGCCGCGGCGCGGCAGGGGACATGGGTGGACCATGCCTGCCGGGCGCTGGTGACGGCGGGGGTCTCGCTCCCGACCTTCTTCACCGGGATCGCGCTCGTCTATGTCTTCTACTACCATCTCGGCTGGGCGCCCTCGCCGCTCGGGCGGCTCGATTTCCTCTTTCTGCCGCCGGAGCCGGTGACGGGCTTCTACGTCATCGACGCGGCGCTTGCCGGGGACTGGGAGACGATGCGGGGGGCGCTGGCGCAGCTCGCCCTCCCCGCCATCACGCTCGCGCTCTTCACCCTCGCGCCGCTCGCCCGCATGGCGCGGGCGGCGATGCTGGAGGCGCTTTCCTCGGATTATGTGCGGACGGCGCGCGCGGCGGGGCTGACGCCGGGCAAGGTGCTGTTCGGCGTCGCCTTCTCGAACGCGATGCTGCCCGTGGTGACGACGCTCGGCATGGTGTTCAGCTTCACGCTCGGCGCGAACGTGCTGGTGGAGAAGGTCTTCGCCTGGCCGAGGATCGGCTCCTATGCGGTGGAGGCGCTGGTCGTCTCCGACTATGCCGCCGTGCAGGGCTTCGTGCTGGCGATGGCGGTGCTTTTCGTCCTCCTCAACCTGCTGATCGACGTGATCTACACGCTGATCGACCCCCGGACGAGGAGCGCGTGATGGCCGGCTCCCGCGGATTCCTCTCCCACGCCGCCTATGTCATGCGGGACAATCCGGTGACGGGCTTCGCCTTCGCGATGTTCCTCCTCCTGATCCTCGCGGCGCTCTTCGGCCCGGCGCTCGCGCCGTGGGACCCGCTGGAGACGAACGCCGCCCGCGCGCTCCAGCCGCCGAGCGCGGCGCACTGGTTCGGGACGGACAATCTGGGGCGGGACGTGTTCAGCCGTGTGCTGGTGGCGACGCGGCTGGACCTGATGATCTCCGTCTCCGCCGTCGCGCTCTCCTTCTGCATCGGGTCGGCGATGGGGGCGGCGGCGGGCTATTGGGGCGGGTGGACGGATGCGGTGACGGGGCGGCTGATCGACACGATCATGGCCTTCCCGCTCTTCGTGCTGGCGATGGGCATCGTCGCCGCGCTCGGCAACACGATCGAGAACATCATCTACGCCACGGCGATCATCAACCTGCCCTTCTACGCCCGCGTCGCGCGGGCCGAGGTCTCGATCCGGCGCGAGGCGGGCTTTGCGCAGGCGGCGCGGCTGGCCGGAAACTCGGATGTCCGGGTGCTCGCCTTCCACATCTTCCCGAACGCGCTGCCGCCGATGATGGTGCAGCTTTCGCTCAACATGGGCTGGGCGATCCTGAACGCGGCCGGCCTCTCCTTCATCGGGCTCGGCGTGCGCCCGCCGACGCCGGAATGGGGGATCATGGTGGCCGAGGGGGCGAATTTCATCGTCTCGGGCGAATGGTGGCTGGCGATCTTCCCCGGCCTCGCGCTGATGCTCGCCGTCTTCACCTTCAACCTGCTCGGGGACGGGCTCCGCGACATGGTGGACCCGAGGCGGCGGACATGAGCGAGTTCCTGGAGATCGACGATCTTCATGTGGAGTTCGCGACCCGCCGCGGGCTCGTGAAGGCGGTGAGGGGCGTCTCCTTCTCGCTGAAGCGGGGGGAGGTGCTGGGCGTCGTCGGCGAGTCGGGTTCGGGCAAGTCCGTCACCTCCTATGCGCTGATGCGGATCCTCGACCGGGGCGGGCGGATCGCGGAGGGGCGGCTCCGCTATGGCGGCGTCGATCTCCGCGCGGCGACGGACCGGGAGATGGCGGGGCTTCGCGGGCGGGAGATCGGGATGATCTTCCAGAACCCCCGCGCCGCGCTCAACCCGATCAGGAAGGTCGGGCGGCAGATCGAGGACGTGTTGGTCCGCCACGGCCGGGCGACACGGCAGGATGCGAAGGCGAAGGCGGTCGCCGCGCTGGCGGCTGTCGAGATACGGAACCCGGAGGGGCGGTACCACGCCTATCCGTTCGAGCTGTCGGGGGGCATGTGCCAGCGCGTCGTCATCGCGCTCGCCCTCGCCTGCGACCCGCGGCTCCTGATCGCGGACGAGCCGACGACGGGGCTCGACGTCACGACGCAGAAGGCGGTGATGGACCTTGTGGCGGATCTCGTGCGGAAGCGGGGGATGAGCGCGATCCTCATCACGCACGATCTCGGCCTCGCCGCCGCCTATTGCGACCGGGTGGCGGTGATGAAGGACGGCGAGGTGGTGGAGACGGCGGAGGCCGGCGCCGTCTTCTCCCGCCCCGGCCACGCCTATACGGCGAAGCTGATGAAGGCGACGGCGCGGCCGGGCGTCGGGCTCCGCGACCTTCTGCCGGAGCCCGCGCCGGAAGCGGCGCGGCCGGCCCTCGGCGCGCCGATCCTCCGCGTCGAAGGATTGGAGAAGACCTTTCCCGGCGGCGTTCGCGCGGTGAAGGGCGTGAGTTTCGCGCTGCGGGAGGGGGAGAGCCTCGGGCTGGTCGGGGAATCGGGCTGCGGCAAGTCCACCACGTCCTCGATGATCATGCGGCTCCTCGACCCGACCGCGGGGCGCATCCTCTTCGAGGGGCGGGACCTGGCGGAGAGCCCCGCCGCCGGCTTCGCGCGCGACCCGCTCCGCGGCGCGATCCAGATGGTGTTCCAGGATGCGGGGGATAGCCTCAACCCGCGCTTCACCGCGCGCCGGGCGATCATGGACCCGCTGCTGCGGCTCACCCCGCTCGGGCGGCGGGAACGGGCGGAGAAGGTGGAGGCGCTGGCGGCGGAGGTCGGGCTCCCTGCGGCGCTGCTCGACCGGTTCCCGCACCAGCTTTCCGGCGGGCAGAAGGCGCGCGTCGGCATCGCCCGGGCGCTGGCGACCGGGCCGCGGCTCCTGATCCTCGACGAGCCGACGGCGGCGCTCGACGTTTCGATCCAGGCGGTGGTGCTCAACCTCCTCGCTGATTTGCGGGCGCGGTTCGGCATGTCATACCTCTTCGTCAGCCATGACCTGCATGTCGTGCGGCTGCTCTGCGACCGGGTGATCGTGATGAAGGACGGCGAGATCGTGGAGGAGGGCGCGGCGGAGGCGGTGATGGAGCGGCCCGCCCACCCCTATACCCGCGCGCTGATCGACGCCGCGCCGCTGCCGCCCGAAATCGCCGCGCCCGCGCGCGCGGCGGAATGAACAAGAAGAAACGGAGACGAGGACATGCGCGACGTGAGTTTCGACCGGGAGAGCCTTTTCGCCTTCTACCGGGCGGGGGGCGACCCGGCCGCCGTGCTGCGGGAGGCGCATCGCCGCCTTGAGGACGCCGCCGACCCGGGCGTGTTCATCGACCTGACGCCGCTTGCGGATGTCGAGGCCGAGGCGCGCGCGCTGCCGCCCTTCGACCCGGAGCGCTTCCCGCTCTGGGGCCTGCCCTTCGCGGTGAAGGACAATATAGACGTGGCCGGGCGCCCCACCACCGCGGCGTGCCCGGATTTCGCCTACACGCCGGAGCGGGACGCCTTCGTGGTCGCCCGGCTCCGCGCGGCGGGGGCGATCCCGCTCGGCAAGGCCAATCTGGACCAGTTCGCGACCGGGCTCGTCGGGCTCCGCACGCCCTATCCCGCGCCGCGAAACGCGCTCCATGACGATCTGCCGCCCGGCGGCTCCTCCTCCGGCTCGGCGGTGGCGGTGGCGCGGGGGATCGCGACCTTCTCGCTCGGCTCGGACACGGCGGGCTCGGGCCGGGTGCCGGCGGGGCTCAACAACATCGTCGGGCTGAAGCCCTCGCTCGGCGCCCTCTCCGCGACCGGGACGGTTCCGGCCTGCCGGACGCTCGACACGATATCGATCTTCGCGCTGGCGGTCGCGGATGCATGGGCGGCGTTCGAGGTCGCGGCGGCGCATGATCCGGCGGACGCCTTCTCGAAGGACCGGCCCGCCGCCGGCTTCGGCGCGGTTCCGCCCGGACTCCGGATCGGGATTCCGTCGCCGGAGACGATCCGCTTTTCCGGCGACGCGGCGCAGGCGGTGAGCTTCGCCGGCGCGGTCGGGGCGTTGCGCGGGCTCGGGGCGGAGATCGAGGAGGTCGACTTCACGCCCTTCTTCGAGGTGGCGGCGCTGCTCTATGAGGGCGCATGGGTCGCGGAGCGGCTTTCGGTCGTGCAGGAATTCCGCGCGGCGCATCCCGGCGCGCTCCATCCCGTCACCGAGGCGATCATCGGCGGGGCGGAGCGGCTTTCCGCCGTGGACGCCTTTCGCGGCCTCTATCGCCTCGCGGAACTGCGCCGGGCGGTGGAGCCCTTGCTCGCCGGGCTCGACGCGCTCGCCGTGCCGACGGCGCCGACCTGGCACGATCTGGCGGCCTTCGAGGCGGACCCGATCAAGCCGAACAGCGATTTCGGGACCTACACCAACTTCGTGAATCTGCTCGACCTGTGTGGGATCGCGGTTCCGACCGGCTTTCGCGCCGACGGGCGGCCGGGCTCCGTCACGCTCCTCGCCCGCGCGGGGCTGGACGGGTTGACGGCGAGCCTCGCCGCCGCGCTCCATGAGGCGAGCGGGGCGACTCTGGGCGCGACCGCGGCGCGCGCTCCGGCGGCGCCGAAGGCCCCGGCGCAGCCGGGGCTGGGGGAGACGGCGCTGCTCGTCGTCGGCGCGCACATGACGGGGATGCCGCTGGAGGGCCAGATGCGCGAACACGGCGCCCGCCCGCTCGGCCCGGTGACGACGGCGCCCGCCTACCGGCTACACGCCCTGCCGGGCGAGCCGCCGCGGCCCGGCCTTCTCCGCGTCGCCTCTGGCGGCGCCGCGGTTGCCGGGGAGGTCTGGGCGATGCCGGAGGCGGAGATCGGCCCTTTCCTCGCCCGGATTCCCGCTCCGCTCGGCTTCGGCCGCGTGACGCTTTCGGACGGGCGCGTGGTGCTCGGCTTCCTCGCGGAGGCGGCGGGCTGCGCCGGGGCGGAGGATGTGACGCGGTTCGGCGGCTGGCGGGCCTGGATCGCGGAGCGAAGCCGCAGCGGCGCGGCCTGAGCGAAGCCCGCGCCTCCCCGACGCTGCGGCTGCATGCGAGAGATTGCGGCAATCCGGTCGCGTCGCGCTACAATCCCGGCAAGGAGCCGCCGCGCCGACCCGAATCCGGGGCGAAAGGAGCGGCCCGCGGGAGGGAGGCAAAACGATGATACGGCGGATTCTCGTTCCGGTCGGCGGCGACAGCGTCTGGCGCTCCGTGCTCGAACATGCGGCGACGATCGCGCGCCGCCACGGGGCGCATGTGATCGTCGTCCATTGCCGGACGCGGCCCGAGGAGCTGATGCCCTACAGCGTTCCGCTCCCCGCCTTCGCGCGCGAGACGCTCCGGAAACAGGCCGCGGAGCTGGCCGACCAGCAGGAGCGCGCGCTGCGCGAGGAGCTGCACGGCGTGGCCGCCGGCCTCGGCCTGAAGGAGACGGATGCGCCGGACGGGCGGGAGGCCTCCATCGAGCTCGTCGACGAGTTCGGGAGCATCGGCGATATCGTGAAGCATAACGGGCGGCTCGCCGACCTCATCGTCGTCGCGAAGCCGGACCGGGACCGGAATGTCGGCTCGAACGCGCTGAAATCGGCGATCTTTCTGACCGGGCGGCCCGTGCTGATGTGCGCGCGCGCGGGCGACGCCGACCCGAACCTCGGAAAGCGCATCGCGATCGGCTGGAACGGCTCGCTCGAGGCGGCGCGGGCCGTGGCGGCGACGCTCGACCTCGCCGCCGCCGCCGAGGCGGTGACGATCCTGACGGCGGGGAAGGGCGAGCTCCACGGGCCGCCGGCCGAGGAACTCGCCGCCTATTATCGACTCCGCGGCGTGAGCGCCGAGATCCGGCGCTTCGAGGTGAGGCATCCGGGGGCGGCGCTGCTTGAGAATACCGTCGCCGCCGGGGCGAGCCTTCTGGTGATGGGCGCTTACGGCCAGAGCCACGAACGCGAGACGCTTTTCGGCGGAAACACGCAATACGTGGTCGACAAAGCCGAAATCCCCGTCGTTATGGCGCATTGAAAGAAAATTTCTCGGCGCAACAAAATATCCCTTGAAGGGAGGCTTGAGAAATATAGTTAGCCTCCGCACAAGACCCGCCCGCCGCGAACGGCGAGGCGGGCGCGGTGCGATAGAGGAGGAAGCGCCATGACGATTTCGAAACGCGGTTTTCTGGCACTGGCCTGCGCAGCGACGCTCGCGGCGGCCCCGATCCACGCCTTCGCGGCCGACTGGCAGCCGCGCAAGCCCATCGACTTCGTCATCATGGCCGGCGCGGGCGGCGGAGCGGACCAGATCGCGCGCTTCATCCAGTCCGTCGCGGAGAAGAAGGGCCTGACCCGGCGCCCGCTCGTTCCGAACAACAAGGGCGGCGGCTCCGGCGCCGAGGCGCTGATCCATCTCACGACGGTCAACGACCCCGATCACACGATCCTCGTGACGCTCAACTCCTTCTTCACCACGCCGATCCGGCAGGAGAATCTCGGCATCGACATCATGACCTTCACGCCGGTCGCGATGATGGGCGTCGACCCGTTCGTGCTCTGGGTGCACAAGGATTCGGGGATCACGACGGTCGACCAGTTCGTCGAGACCGCGAAGTCGATGAACGGCGAGTACGTGATGGGCGGGACGGGATCCGGCCAGGAGGATTCCATCGTCATCGCCTACATGTCGGACGCTTTCGGCATCGACGTGAAATACATCCCCTATGACGGCGGCGGGGCCGTGGCGAAGGACCTCGCGGGCAAGCAGATCATGGCGACGGTGAACAACCCGGCCGAGGCCAAGGGCTTCTACGAGGCGGGGGATTTCGTGCCGCTGCTCGCCTTTTCCGACGAGCGCATGGCGGCCTATCCCGACGTGCCGACGATCAAGGAGCTCGGCCACGACTTCTCCTACTACAACCAGCGGGCCGTGGTCGGCGCGCCGGGCATGTCGGATGAGGCGGCGGCCTATTACCGCGATCTCTTCACCCAGATCTACGAGAGCGAGGAATGGCAGGGCTATCTCGCCTCCGAGAGCCTCTCGCCGCTCTGGATGAACGCCGAGGAGCAGGCGACCTACTGGACGAAGCAGGTCGAGACCCACAGGAAGCTCCTCGCGGCGCTCGGCGGCTGAGCCGGAGCCCAAGGCGACGAAGCCTCCGAGGGGGAAGAGCGGGATGCGCATCGGCGAAATCGTGACGGCGGGCGTGCTCGCGCTCTTCTCGCTCTACCTCATGTGGAAGAGCGCCGAGTTGCCCGTCGGCTACATCGCGGGGACGGGGCCGGGGGGCGGGGCCTGGCCGTTCTGGCTTTCCGGGATCATGCTCGTCTGCTGCGGCTGCATCGCCTTCAACTGGTGGCGGCGGACGAGCCCGCCCTCGCGATCCGAGGAGCCGGTGCTGAGCCAGAGCGGCTGGCGCATGCTGCTCTTCGTGGGCGGCGGCATTATCGGCTTCGTCGCGCTCATCGAGGTCATCTCGATGTACGGGGCGCTGGCGGTCTTCCTTTTCTACTACACGCGCTTTCTCGGGCGGCATTCGCTCGCGCTCAGCCTCTCGCTCGCGCTGATCGCGCCGGTGGCTCTCTTCTTCTTCTTCGAGGGGGCGATGCGGATCAGCATGCCGACGGGGATGCCGTTCACGGACCCGGTCTTCAATGTCCTCTACGAACTGATCTACTGACCCGCGCCCTCGCGCCCGCAGCAAAGACGAGACCAGATGGACGTCTTCCTTCTCCTGTCGGATGGCATGTTGCTGGCGCTCCAGCCGCTCAACCTCGCCCTGATCCTGATCGGCGTCTCGGTCGGCCTCTTCATCGGGGCGATGCCGGGGCTCGGCTCGGTCAACGGCGTGGCGATCCTCCTGCCGATCACCTTTCTCGTGCCGCCGACCGGGGCGATCATCTTCCTCGCCGCGATCTATTACGGGGCGATGTATGGCGGCGCGATCTCCTCGGTGGCGCTGGGCATACCCGGCGCCTCGACCGCCGTGGCGACGACCTTCGACGGGCGGCCGCTCGCGCGGCAGGGGCGGGCGAGCCTCGCGCTCGTCACCGCGGCGCTCGCCTCCTTCGTGGGCGGGACGATCGCGAACGTGCTCTTCACGCTCTTCGCGCCGCTTCTCGCCGGCGTCGCGCTCTCCTTCGGGCCGCCGGAGATCTTCGCGCTGATGCTCCTCGCCTTCGCGACCTTCGTCGGCCTCGGCGGAGACGACATCCCGAAGACGATCTTCTCGATCTGCTTCGGGCTCGTGATCGGGGCCATCGGCTTCGACCAGATTTCCGGCGCGCCGCGGCTCGTGCTCTTCGACATGTCGGATTTCCTGAAGGGGATCGGCTTTCTCGTGCTCGCCATCGGGGTCTACGGCATCGGCGAGATGCTCTGGACCATCGAGCAGACGCGCGGCGAGGTCGAGAGGACCAATCCGAAGATGACGGTGAGAGGCATGGCCGCCGACGCGAAGGAGGCGACGAAGCGCGGCTGGAAGGGGAGCCTGATCGGCTCCTTCCTCGGCTTCTTCGTCGGCGTCCTGCCCGCCGCCGGCGCGACGCCGGGCTCGCTCATGGCCTATGGCGTCGCCAAGATGGTCTCCCGCAAGCCGGAGGAATACGGAAGGGGGACGCCGGACGGCGTCGCCGCGCCCGAGGCGGCGAACAACGCGGCCTCCACCGGCTCGATGCTGCCGATGCTGACGCTCGGCATCCCCGGCTCGCCGACGACCGCGATCCTCCTCGGCGGGATGGTGATCTGGGGCCTCGTGCCCGGGCCGCGGCTCTTCGCGGAGGAGACGGAGTTCGTCTGGGGCCTGATCGGCTCCTTCTATGTCTCGAACCTCGCCGCGCTGCTCATCAACCTCGCCTTCATTCCGCTCTTCATCTGGATGCTGCGGATGCCCTTCACGATCCTCGCGCCGATGATCTTCGTGCTTTCCATCGTCGGGGGCTACGCCGCGACGCGGAGCATGTTCGACCTCTGGCTGATGATCGCCTTCGGGATCGGGGCCTTCTTCCTCCGGCGGTTCGACTATCCGCTCGCGCCCGCGGTGCTCGCCATCGTGCTCGGCCCGATCGCGGAGCCGACGCTCCGCCAGTCTCTCCTTCTTTCCTCGGGCGATCCTTCGATCTTCTTCACCCGGCCCATCGCGGGGCCGATCACGGTGATTGCGCTGATCCTGATCTTCCTCCCTGCGCTGAAGCTGCTGCGCCGCGGGGGGCGACGGCGGGCCGCCGGATAGTGCGGGGTCCCGGCTTCGCCCTTCCGGCGCCGACGCCCCGGGCCGGCGACGGAAAGCTCGTCGCGGTGGTCGCGCAGAGAGTCGAGTGACCGCGCCCGACCGCGACGGGGCGCGCAGTCGCGCAACTGTCCCGCCGGCGCTGCCGATGCTCGGCCCTCGCGGCGGCTTCGGGACTCAGCGCGCGCGGGTCAGGAAGTCCGCGAGGGAGCGCTGGCCGATCGGCTTCGCGATCAGCTTCAGCCCGTTCCGGGAGCACTCCGCCCGGACTTCGGGAGAGGGGCTCGCCGTGATGATGGCGGCGGGCGCATCGCCATGCTCCGCGCGGATCGCCGCGATCGTCTCGACGCCCCGCTCGCCGCCGGAAAGGCTGTAGTCCACAAGAAGCGCATCCGGGCTCACCCCCGTCTCCGCGAGAAGGGCGAGGGCTTCGGACCCGCTGCGCGCCTCGAACACGGAGGCGCCCCAGGACTCGAGCTGGAGCGCGAGCGCCGCGGAGAGCTCCACATTGTCCTCGACGACCAGAACGAGAAGGCCGCCCGGGGCCGCCATCGCGGGCTCGCGCAGCGCCTCCCGCTCCGGCGCGCAGGAGGCGAGGGGCGCCTCCACCGAGAAACACGAACCGCGGCCGACCTCCGAGCGGAGCGCGAGCCGGTGGCCGAGCAGGGCGCAGGCCCGCTCCACGATCGTGAGGCCGAGCCCGAGCCCCTGCGCCGCGTCGCCGCCCCCTTCGAGCCGGTGGAACTCCCGGAAGATGTCGGTCCGCCTCGATTCGGGGATGCCGGGCCCCGTGTCCCGGACCTCCACGCGAACGGCGCCGCCCCGCCGCCTCACGCCGACGAGGACGCCCCCTTCCTGCGTGTAGCGAACGGCGTTCGCGAGGAGATTCTGGATGATCCGGCGCATGTAGGTCGGATCGGTGTTCACGACCGCATCGGTCGGCAGGATGCGCAGGTCGAGCCCCTTCGCGCGCGCTGCAGGGGCGAACTCGTCCTTCAGCCGCGCGAGGAGCGGGCCGAGCGGCGTCGGCTCCCGCTTCAGCTCCGCCTTGCCGGAATCGAGGCGCGAGATGTCGAGCAGCGCGCCGAGGATGCTCTCGACGCTGTCGAGCGCGTTGGCGGCGCGGGAGGCGGCCTTCGCCGCGCGCGGGTCCAGCGGGGAGGCTTCGAGCGCGGAGATGAAGAGCTTGGCCGCGGAGAGCGGCTGGAGAAGGTCATGGCTGGCCGCGGCGACGAAGCGCGACTTGGTCTCGTTCGCCCGCTCCGCCTCGTTGACCGCCGCTTCGAGCTCCAGCGTCCGTTCCTGGACGGCCCGCTCCAGATCCTCGTTCGCGCGGGACAGCGCGTTCACCGCGCGCCGTTCCGCCGTCGCGTCGGTGAAGGACATGAGGAAGCCGCGATCGGGCGTCTCCGCGGTGAAGACGGCGAGAATGAGGTCTTGCCCGAGGCGGAGATCGAAGCTCAGCGGCGCGCGCGGCGAGGGCGCGTCGACCCAGGCGCGCACGTCCCGGCCGCTGAAGCCCGGATCGAACGCGGCGCCGCGCTCGATATGGTCGCAGAGCGCGTTGAAGGGCGCGCCGATGTGGACGAGCCGCATCGGCGGGGTGAGAAGCTCCCCGAGCCTCCGGTTCCAGCCCACCAGCCGCGCCCCGGAATCGAAGATGGCGACGCCCTGATTGATGTGGTTCAGCGTCGCGCGCACCATCTGCGCCTGATCCTCAAGGAGCTTGGCGCGCTCGGCCCGCTCGATCCGGATCATGTCTGTCACGTCGGTCTGGAGAACGGCGGCGCCGCCGTCGGGCGTTCTGTGCTCGGAGACCTGAAGCCATGCGCCGGAACGGAGCGGCACGGTGAAGATCGCATGTTCCCGCTCGTGCAGGCGGCGGCGCCGGTCCGCCCAGCCGGCGGCGCCGCCCGCCCGCCCGGAATCGAGCCCTTCGGAGCGGCTGACGGCCTCGATATAGGCGTCGAAGGTCATGCCGACATGGAGGCGATCCCAGACGTCGGGCAGGGCGCCGCAGAACCGGCTGTTGAACATCACGAGCCGTTCGTCAGGCCCGAACAGCGCGAAGCCTTCCTCCACCGCCTCCAGCGCGTTGGAGAGGTCCGCCCGCGCCCGCCGCTCCGAACCCATCGCCTCCGACAGGCGGGCGTTCGATTCGTTGAGGAGCTCCAGCGTCTTCTCCAGATCCCGCGTGCGCTGGCGCACCTCCTCCTCCAGCAGGATCGCGCGCTGGAAATGCGCGTAGCCGGCGCCCTGTTCGTCGGTCGCCTGCTCGACCCGCCGCATGAGCGCGTCGGTGATCGCAAGGAGCTTGTCGACGTTCCGCGCCGGCCCGTCTTCCGGATTGAGCAGGGAGGAGGTCACGCCTTCATGCCTTCGGGAGGGTAGATGGCGAGGCCGGTCAGCGTCTGGTTCACATGGGCGCCGCCGAACTGCTCGCCATAGGTGTTGAAGCCGACGACGCGCCGCCGCGCCAGCGCGCGGGAGACGGCGGCGACAGCCTGCTTCTGTTCCGCCTCCACCCGGCGGAGGATGCAGTCGCAAGCGAGGATCGCCGCAGGCTCGCCCTCCTCCGCCAGCGCGGCGAATTCGCGTTCGAGATGCGAGGCGATGTCGGTCGGCTCCGCAAGGGTGAGGACGAGCCCCTCGTCGATGGCGGAGAAGAAGACAAGGTCGCCGTTGGGGGCGACCTGGCGGATGGCGCGCACATGATGCTGCCCGCCGATCCGGACGAGCACGGGGTGCGCCGCAAAGATGAAGGGGGAAAGCTGCTCCGGATCCTTGCCGAGGAGGCGCGCATATTCGCGGGCCGCGGGCTCCGCGTTGATCTCCCGCACCACGCGGCGGGCCGGGTCAGCGGAGGTGACCACCATGCGGGTCGCCGCCGGCTTCAGGTGGTCGAGCCGGAAAGTGCGGAGCCGGCAGCGCGTGCGGATCAGGGTGAGAACGGCGGCGTTGTTGCGGACATAGCCCCCCGCCATCACGGCGGTATGGCGGAAGGAGAGCCCGTCGCCCGCCGATCCGCCGAAGAAGGGGGTCGGGCCGAGTGCGGCGGAGAGCCCTGCGGCGAGCGCCTCCTCCTTCATCGAGAGACCGTCCACCAGAAGGAAGGCGCATTCCTCCGTCCAGTCCGGCCGGCGGAGGGCGAGCGCGGCGCGCGCGCGCAGGGCGGCGGCGGCGACATCCTGCCGGTCGAGCGCGCCGAGATCGGGGATCAGCATCGTCTCCGCCTCGAAATCCCGCGCCGGAAAGCCGACGGCGACGACCGCGCCGCTCATGTAGCCCTCCGGCCCGATCTCCCCGGCCGTTGTGCAGCCGACCAGTTTCGCCTCCGGCCGGGCCACGCGCATGGCGGCGGCGATGCGGTCGAAATCGCCGACAGGAGACACGAAGAGCGTGACGAGCGCGAGAGGGCCGGGCCCGAGCGCCGCGTCGAGCGCAGACGCCGCCGCCGCGGCGTCGCCCGCAGGAGCGTAGGCCGTGCGCACCAACGCCGCCGCTGTCGCGCCGAAAGGCGCGTCCTCCCCGTCCATCAGCGCCTCCCCTTGTTTTCTTTCGGGAAGATTACGCCTCGCGTCCTCCGCCGCGCAACAATTCCGTGAAGTTCGCGCAGGAGGCGAGCAGGACGGCCTGGGTCCGGCTCTGCACGCCGAGCTTGCGGAGGATCGCCGTCATGTGCGCCTTCACCGTCGTCTCGGCGATGCTGAGCTCGTAGGCGATCTGCTTGTTGAGCTTTCCGGCGCAGACGAGTTCGAGGATCCGGGCCTGTTGCAGCGTGAGGGCGCTCAGGCGGTCCACCGCATCCGCCGCATCGGCGCGGGGCTGGTCCTTCCCGAGATGGGCGCAGGTTTCGGGGAGATAGATCTCGCCCGCCGCGACCGCGTTCAGCGCGTCGCGGAAGCGCTCCGTCCGGCTGTGTTTCGGCACGAAGCCGGCCGCCCCGGCGCGGATCGCGAGGCTCACGATCCCGTCATCCGCCATCGAGGACACGACGAGGACCGGCGCGCCCGGCGCGGCGCGCTTCAGGCGGATCAGGCCGTCGAGGCCGTTGACGTCCGGCAGGTTGAGATCGAGGAGGATCACGTCGGGCTCGGGCCCGGCTTCGAGAAGGGCGAGCGCCTCCGAGAGCCGCTCCGCCGTGACGATGTCGGAGACGCCGACGCCCGCCTGGAGGGTCATCGTCAGCGCCTCGCAGAAGAGCGGGTGGTCGTCGATGACGAGCGCGGAGCGGAGGGTCGCGGGGCGCCTCGGTGAAGTCCTGTCCCGGCTCTCGATCATTCCGGCGCTCCGCCTTTGGGCGAGCCGCATGGCGCGGCCCGGCAGGGGAGGCGGCGCGCCGCGGCGCGCCGCCCGTCTCTCATTCGACCTTGGCGAGCTGCCTCGGCAGCTTGAAGGTCCAGAGCGTGCCGCCCTGGTTGAGATAGTTCACCTTCTTCGCGACCTCCCCGCCCCAGAGCGGCACCGCGCCGCCCCAGCCGGAGATGACGGAGACGTATTGCTCGCCGTCCTGCTCCCAGGTGACGGGCTGGCCGACGATGCCGGAGCCGGTCTGGAAGGACCAGAGCACCTCGCCCGTCTCGTCGTCGAGCGCCAGGAACTCGCCTTCCGGCGTCCCGAAGAAGACGAGGCCGCCGGCGGTCGTCATCACGCCGCTCCAGAGCGGCGCGTCATTCTTGTATTCCCAGACGATGGAGCCGGTATCCGGGTCGACCGCCTTCAGGGAGCCGATATGGTCCTCGTAGAGCGGCTTGATGGTGAAGCCGGCGCCGAGATAGGCCGCGCCCTTCTTGTAGGTGATCGGCTCGTTCCAGATGTCCATGCCCCATTCGTTCGAGGGCACGTAGAAGTTGCCGGTCTTCTGGCTGAAGGCCATCGGCATCCAGTTCTTGCCGCCGAGGAAGGACGGCGCGGCGAAGATCGTCTCGCCCTTCGCCCCGTCGGCCGCCGCCGCCGGGTCGCCCGGGCGGTTCTCCTCGACGAAGATCGGCCGGCCGTTCTCGTCGAGCCCCGTCGCCCAGGAAATGTCCTTCACGAAGGGGAAGCCGCGGACGAACTTCCCGTCCTCCCGGTTCAGGACGTAGAAGAACCCGTTCCGGTCGGCGGTCGCGTAGCGCTTGTTCCCCTCGCGGTCGACATAGGCGACGACCTCGTTGACGCCGTCATAATCCCAGCCTTCGCGCGGCGTGGTCTGGAAATGCCACTTGATCTCCCCGGTCTTCGGGTCGATCCCGATCCGGGAAGCGGCGTAGAGGTTGTCGCCGGCATTCCCTTCGGTCGGCGTTCCGGCGTTGCGGAGCCAGCTGTTCCAGGGCGCGGGATTGCCGGCGCCGACGACGATGGTGTCCGTGTCCGCGTCATAGGAGCCGCCGAGCCAGGTCGCGCCGCCGCCCGTCTTCCACATGTCTCCGGGCCAGGTCGCGTTCAGCGTGCCCGTCATGGTCGAGGGCTGGCCGTTGAGCGTGCCCATATGGCCTTCGATCACGGGGCGGGTCCAGACCAGCTCGCCCGTTTCCGCGTCGCGCGCCTGCACCTCGCCGACGATGCCGAACTCGCCGCCGGAATTGCCGGTGACGACCAGCCCGTCGACGATCATCGGCGCGGCGGTGTAGCTGTAGCCGGCCTTGTAGTCGGCGATCTGCTTGCGCCAGACGACGTCTCCGGTCTTCGCGTTCAGCGCGACGATGCGCGCGTCGAGCGTGCCGAAATAGACCTTGTCGCCATAGAGCGCCGCGCCGCGGTTCACCACGTCGCAACAGGGCAGGATGCCCTCCGGCAGGCGGGCGTCGTATTGCCAGACTTCCTTGCCGGTCGCCACGTCGATGGCGTAGAGCCGCGAATAGGAGCCGGTGATGAACATCAGCCCGTCATGGATGAGCGGCTGCGTCTCCTGCCCGCGCTGCTTCTCCCCGCCGAGCGAGAAGGCCCAGGCCGGGAAAAGGTTCTTGACGTTCGACTTGTTGAGCGTCTCGAGCGGGCTGTAGCGCTGGAGATGCCGGCCCATGCCGTTGGTGACGATCTGGTTGGTGATCGTCGCGTCGTTGGCGATGTCAGCCTCGGTCACACCCGCAGCCTGCGCCGCGCCTGCGGCGAGGAGCGCGCCGAGCGCCGCTCCCATCAATCTGACCATGTTCTTCCTCCCGTTGCGGCCCTCTGGGCCTTTCTCCGACCGTCGCATCATCGCGCGGCGGAGGGGCGGGCGAAATTGGCCATAGGTCGTAACGGGGGCGAGCCCTACATCACCGGCGCATACTTCCAGTTGTCCGCGTCGGGCGTCACCTCGTCGAGGTCATAGCCCGCGCCCCGCAGCCTCAGCGCGGAGTCGAGCCCGGCCTCCGCCGCCCGGTCCACCAGCGCGCGGCCGGCTGCATCGTCCCGCGCGACGCCGCGGCCGCGCATGAGGTCGAGCCCGTAGTTGAACATGCCGACAGGATCCCCCGCCTCGGCCGCGCGCCGGTCCCATTCGGCGGCGCGGTCCGGGTCCTCCGGCCCGCCGAGGCCGTTGTCGTCAAGCTGGCTCATCCAGGTCATGGCCCCGGTGTAGCCGGCGGCGGCGCAGGCCTCGAACACCGTCCGCGCCTGCCCGTGGCGGCCGGACTTGGTGATGAGATAGCCGGCGGCGCACGTAGTCATGGAGGTCTCTCCGCGCGCGGCGCGGTCGAGAACGGAGCCGAGCGTCAGCTCCTCGGGGTTCAGCGTCCCCCCGCCATCCTCTTCCGCAAGGGCGGGCAGGGCGGCGGCGACAAGACCTGCGGCGAGCATGAGGCGCATCGTGCATCTCCCCTCCGGCGACGCGGCGCGCCGCCGCGCGTCATTCGATCGTGATCGCGAGCGTCTGAAGGTCGCCGCTCGATCCCGGCACCTTGAGATAATACGATCCGGGCTTGATGGCGAGGAATCCGAGCTCCATCGTTCCCGCCTCGTCGAACTCGAAGCTGTCGACGCCGAGCGGGCGGATCTCGATCCCCTCGATCACGATCTCGTCGATCCAGATCGCGCGGAAGAATTCCGGGCCGACGAGCGCAAGCTCCGCGGCCCCGTCCGATTCGATCTCGATCTCGTAATAGACGCCGGATTTCAGCGTCAGCGGCGCCGCGGCGAGCGGCTCCCCCGGCGAGAGCATGATCGGCGGCAGCTCCTCCTTGTTCTTGGAGGAGAGGATGCCGGCGAGGCCGAAGCCGTCATCATCGTCCGCCAGAGCGGGAGCGGCGGCGAGGGCGAATGCGGCGAGCGCGGCTGCGAGATGTCTCATGGGCTTTCCTCCGGGCCTTTTCATTGTTCTTGCGTCAGGGACGGGTCGCCGCGCCCCAGGGGAAGCGGCCGACCTTGACGGACTTCAGCGGCTCCCGCGAGGCGACGTCGATCACCGTCACGTCTCCGGAGACGCCGTTGGTGCTGAAGAGCTGCGTCCCGTCCGCGGAGAAGGCGAGGTGCCAGACCCGGCGGCCGACGAGGATGTAGTCCTCCACCTCCAGCGTCTCCGTGTTCACGGCGGCGACATGGTTCGCAGGGCCGAGGGCGACGAAGGCCGTCTTCCCGTCGGGCGAGAACTTGAAGCCGACGGGCTGGATCTTGTCGGGATGGACGCCCGGCATCTCGAACCGGACCTTGCCGACCTCCGACTTGTCCGTCGTGTTGAAGATGGTGAGCGTCCCGCCGATCTCGGACGAGACCCAGAGCTGCGAATCGTCCGCCGTGAACTCGGCGTGGCGGGGGCGGGAATCGACGAGGGTGTTGGCGACGATGGATTGCGCGGCCGTGTCGATCCAGTGCGCCATGTTCGTCGTCTCGGAGGTGACGATGGCGTAGCGCCCGTCATGGGAGACGGCCATGCCTTCCGGCTCGATCCCGACATCGATCTGCGCGACGACCTGCCTTGTCTCCACATCCACCACGGTCGCGAGCGCGTCGTCTTCGTTGGCGATGTAGAGATGCCGGTTGTCGGGATGCAGCGCGAACTGTTCCGGGTCCTCCCCCGAGGGCAGCTCATGGAGGATTTCGCCGGTCTCGGGGTCCATCACCTGCACCGTGTCGCTGTCGGAGGCGCAGATGTAGACCCGGGTGTAATCCTTCGAGAAGATGATGCCGCGCGGGCGCTTTCCCACGGGAATCGTGCGCGTCACCTCCAGCGTCTCCGCGTCGATGACGGAAATGGTGTCGTCCTTCTCGTTGGAGATCCATATCTCCCCGGCCGCCCATGCGGTCGAAGGGAGGGCGCAGGCGAGGGCGAGGGCGGCGAGCCTTCCGGCGGGTCGTCTCATCTCTGTCTCCTTCAGTTCGCGAATGCGGCGCAGGCGCTTTCCGGCTCGTCGAGGCCGAGCGTGTCCATCTCGGACCGCTGGTGGAGGAAGCCCTCCACAGGCGCGAGCGCGACGAGCGCGTGCGGGTGGACGAGCGGGATCGGCTGGCGCGCCTGCCCGTTCCAGGCCCGGAAGCCGAGCGCGCGGCCCTTGAACCCGTCGAGCCGGAATTCGTCCGAGAGGAGGAAGGCGCGGAGGGTGGCGGGCTCCGCGGCCCCGGTCCGGGTGACCGCCTCGCCGATGGCGCGGACGGCGAGCCAGGCGGCGTAGTCCTCCGAGCGCATATCCCGCGCATAGGCGGCCTCGAACCGGTTCTGGAGCTGGACCGCCCCCCATTGCTCCAGCGCGCCTGACCAGGTGACGGGCGCGAGCCCGTCGGAGCCGGCGACGGGCCGCGGGGACCATGTGTTGTAGAGGATGTATTGCCCGAACCCGTCCGTCTCGTCCGCGACGAGGAGCACGTCATACTCCCCGAGGCCCTGCGTCAGCAGCGGGACCTCGCCGGAGGCGGAGCGGCGAAGGTCGGTGTCGTAGCTCCAGGCCGCCTCCGCGCCGATCTCGAGGCCGAATTTCGCCGCCGAACGGCGGAGCGCCTCCCCGAAGGCCATGTCCGCCGGTTCCGGCCCGACGATCAGGGCGAGATCGGTCCAGCGCTTCCAGGTCAGGAACTGCATCAGCGCGTCGGCCCGCTCGTCATGGCCGGCGATGGTGTGGAGGAGGTTCGCGCGGCATTCCGCGTCGCGGAGCGCCCGCTCCGGCGCGGCGGCGTTGAAGAGGACGGCTCCGGCCGCCTCCGGCAGGTCCGCGATGGCGAGCAGCGCCTCCGCCGGCGCGTTGAGGATCAGGAACGGAGCCCGCGCCAGCGCCTCGCGCGCCGCCGGCAGCGGGTCCTCCCCCGGCTCGACATATACGGATTCGAGCGAATACTTGTGGCCGAGGAAGCGCCCGGTCGTCGCATTGTCCTTCTGCGCCAGCTCCGCGCCGGCGCGCGCGAGGTCTTCCGGAACCGGATCGAGGTTGGAGAGGGTCGGCGGCCGCTCCACCCCGACCTCGAAGTAGACCGCCGGAATGTCGAGCTCCGCCGCGAGCACGGATGAGTGGATGGACGCCGCCGCGACTAGGGCGGCGAACGCGCGGGGCAGGGGCATGTCTCCTCCGGTCGTCTTTTGGGAGAGTGTAAACGCATTTCACTCGCCTTCGCCATAGACTTTGGCGCCATCCGTTTCGCCGCGATCCTGCCGAAAGGTCGGATTTCGCGGCGGCGGCGGAGCGGCTATCCCCGGATCAACAGATCAGGGAGAAAGCCATGACGCATCGACCCGGCATCAGCCTCGCCGCCCTCTTCGCCGCCCTCCTCGCCGCCGGGCCCGCCCTGCCGCATGGCGACGTCGCCCCGCAGCCGGTGAACACCGACGCGCTGCCGGATGTGGGCGAGGAATGGCTCACCGAAAACCCCTATCGCGACGCGGGAGAGGACGTCTGGCGGAAGGCGGTGGAGATCGGCGACTCGGGCTACAACCAGAATTGCGCGCGCTGCCACGGGCTCGGCGGCGTCTCCGGCGGGCTCGCGCCCGATCTCCGTTATCTGGAGGCGGAGGAATACGGCGACGAATGGTACGCCGAGCGCTTTCGCGACGGCTATACGCAGAACGGGACGACGAAGATGCCCGCCTTCGGCGAGCTTCTCGGCCAGAAGGCGGCCTGGGCCATCCGCACCTATGTCGAGACGCGGCCGGACGACGGCGCGCTCGACGCGCATGCGGACCGGCTGAAGGAGATCCGCGACGCGCTCGCCTCGGGCGAGGCCGATGCGGAGGCGCTCCGCGAGGAACTCGCGGCCATCGCAGCCGAGGTGGAGACGGCGTCCGGCGCCCCGGTGGCGGACAGCGCGGCCTTCCGCGCCGCGGCCTTCTTGCAGCGGGACGGCGCCGCGGGCTTCCACGCGGCGGCGGAGGCGCTGACCATCGGTCTCTCGGCGGCGCATTGACGATGCGCTCCGGCCTCCTCGCCGCGCTGGTCGTCGCCTTCGCGCTGCCGGCGGCGGCGCAGGCGCCGCGCTGCGCCGATCACGTTCCCGGCGAGAGGCCGCAGAACACGGCGCGCGAATACGTCGGGGACGATCTCGACCGGATCACCGAGCGCGGCTGGATCGAATTCGCCGCCTACGAGGCCTATCCGCCCTGGTCCTGGGAGGAGGGCGGGCGCGCCCATGGCGTCGATGTGGAGATCGGCCGGCTGATCGCGGAGTCGCTCGGCGTCGAGGCGCGGTTCCGCTTCGTCGCGGCGGGGGAGACGCTGGAGGCGGATCTGCGGAACTGGGTCTGGAAGGGACCGGTCGTCGGCGGGCGGGTCGCCAACGTGATGCTGCACGTACCCTATGACAGCGCCTTCGCCTGCCGGGTGGAGCAGGTCGTCTTCACCGGTCAGGCCTATGCCGAGGAGATCGCCATCGCCTACCGGGAGGACGCCTATCCGGACGATCCGCCCCTGCCCGCCTATTTCCGCTTCGATGCGGTGGCGGTGGAGAACGACACGATCGCCGACTTCTATCTCACGGGCCTCGCGGGCGGCCAGCTTGCCGCGCAGGTCCGCCGCTTTCCTTCCATGCAGGCGGCGATGGAAGCCCTGAACGCGGGGGAGACGAAGGCCGCGATGGGGCCGCGGGCGGAGCTGGAGCATTTCGCCGGGCCGGGCGTGAAGGTGCATCAGCCGCCGCTGCCCGGCTTCTCCCGCGGGCGCTGGACGCTCGGGATCGCGGTCCATCACAGCCATCGCCCGCTCGCCTATTCGGCGGACTACGCGATCGAGGAGGCGCTGGCGGACGGGCGGATCGCGGCGATCTTCGCGGAATACGGACTCACCTGGAGCGCGCCGGAGCGGTGACGCCTCCTCATTTGGTCGAATGGCGGGCAGGGCGCCCGCCACCTAGGGTTAACGGGGAAGGAAGTCGCCATGCAGCTATCTGGCACGAGATTGATCGCGGCTGACCGTTTGGCGGTTTGGTCTGCGCTGAACGACCCTGAGGTTTTGCGGGCGTGCATTCCTGG